>CAINTJ010000143.1 GCA_903853385.1 uncultured Gammaproteobacteria bacterium | reverse complement strand
CGGCAATGCCAAACGCAAAGAACCGCTTGATAAGCTGACTGACGGCGAAATTATCGAGTTGGCCAAAAATCTCAGAAATGGCGTGCCAATGGGCACCAATGTGTTTGATGGTGCTTCTGAAACCGAGATCAAGGAAATGCTGAAACTGGGCGGCCTGAGTGAAGACGGACAAATGTCCCTTTACGACGGCAGAACCGGCCAGGAGTTTGATCGCAAGGTAACTGTAGGCGTTATGTACATGCTTAAACTGAACCATCTGGTTGATGACAAGATGCATGCTCGCTCTACCGGCTCCTACTCGCTGGTTACCCAGCAGCCACTGGGTGGTAAAGCCCAGTTCGGTGGACAGCGTTTTGGTGAGATGGAGGTGTGGGCGCTGGAAGCTTACGGTGCAGCCTATACCTTGCAGGAAATGCTCACTGTCAAATCGGATGACGTCAATGGACGTACCAAAATGTACAAAAATATTGTGGATGGTGATGACAGGATGGAAGCCTATATGCCGGAGTCCTTCAACGTATTGCTGAAAGAAATCCGCTCACTCGCGATAGATATGGAGCTGGATGTTGATAACTGATCTCTGATCGGGAACAGAATGTTTTGATGTACATAAACTTTCTTCAACATTTGAATATTAGAAATTTGCAAAGGCGGAACCGACAATGAAAGATTTGATAGCCTTCCACAAAGCGCAAAAACAGTCTGACGACTTCGACTCCATTCGTATTGGTCTTGCTTCCCCGCAATTGATCCGTTCCTGGTCGTTTGGTGAAGTGAAGAAGCCTGAAACCATCAACTACAGGACATTCAAGCCTGAGCGTGATGGCTTGTTTTGCGCCAAGATTTTTGGACCGGTAAAAGACTATGAATGTTTGTGTGGCAAGTACAAACGACTCAAGCATCGTGGCGTGATCTGTGAGAAATGCGGCGTAGAAGTCGCGCTGACCAAGGAGCGTCGTGTGCGCATGGGCCATATCGAGCTAGCAAGCCCGGTTGCCCACATCTGGTTCCTCAAGTCGTTGCCATCCCGAATTGGTCTTATTCTTGACATGACCTTGCGTGATATTGAACGCATTTTGTATTTTGAATCATTTGTGGTTACTGATCCCGGCATGACTACACTTGAGCGCGGCCAGTTGCTCAATGACGAAGAGTACTATGCCGCGCTTGAACAGTTTGGTGATGAATTCCAGGCCAAGATGGGGGCCGAAGCTGTTCAGGATTTGATGCATGACATGGATATTGATACGGAAGCCGCTTCCATTCGTGAAGAGATTCCCAATACCAATTCCGAAACCAAATTGAAAAAACTGTCCAAGCGTCTCAAGTTGCTGGACGGCTTCATCAGCTCAGGCAACAAACCCGAGTGGATGATTCTGACAGTGTTGCCGGTATTGCCGCCGGATCTGCGTCCGCTGGTGCCACTTGATGGTGGCCGTTTTGCAACATCCGATCTGAACGATCTTTACCGTCGAGTTATCAACCGTAACAACCGCCTCAAGCGACTGCTGGATCTAAGTGCCCCTGACATTATCGTTCGCAATGAAAAGCGTATGTTGCAGGAAGCTGTTGATGCTCTGCTTGATAACGGTCGTCGTGGTCGTGCGATAACCGGTTCCAACAAGCGTCCTTTGAAATCCCTTGCCGACATGATCAAAGGCAAGCAAGGTCGTTTCCGCCAGAACCTGCTCGGCAAGCGCGTGGATTACTCCGGCCGATCTGTAATTGTGGTCGGTCCGACCTTGCGTCTGCATCAGGCGGGCTTGCCAAAGAAAATGGCTCTGGAGTTGTTCAAGCCGTTCATACTCGGGCGCCTGATTCTGCGCGGCATAGCAACCACTATCAAAGCCGCCAAAAAAATGGTGGAGAAAGAAACCGCGGAAGTCTGGGATATTCTGGCCGACGTAATTCGTGAACATCCAATCCTGCTGAACCGCGCACCGACCTTGCATCGTCTAGGTATCCAGGCGTTCGAACCTGTATTGATTGAAGGCAAGGCCATTCAGTTACACCCGCTGGTTTGCGCTGCTTATAACGCGGACTTTGACGGCGACCAGATGGCAGTGCACATACCTTTGACGCTGGAAGCACAGCTCGAAGCACGCACGCTGATGATGTCCACCAACAATATTCTATCTCCTGCATCAGGTGAGCCGATCATTGTGCCCTCACAGGACGTTGTGTTGGGTTTGTATTACATGACGCGCGAACGTATCAACGCCAAAGGCGAAGGGATGGTTTTTGCAAACATCAATGAAGTGATGCGCGCCTTCAGTACTGGTAGCGCCCATCTCCAGGCAAAAATCAAGGTGCGACTGACTGAAATTTTGCAGGACGAAAGCGGCAACAGGACACCCAACCAGATAGTGGTGGATACCACGGTCGGCCGGGTTATCCTGTTCACGATCGTACCCCAGGGGCTGCCTTTCTCCCTGGTCGACCACAAAATGACCAAGAAGCAAATTTCCAACATCATCAACGTTTGTTATCGCAATGTAGGCCTCAAAGAGACTGTAATATTTGCAGATCAGCTGATGTACATGGGCTATCGCTACTCCACATATTCTGGCTCATCCATCGGTGTAAACGATTTTGTAATCCCGATCGAGAAGGCCCAGCTCATCGCCCAGGCCGAAGCAGAAGTTGCAGAAATTGAAGGTCAATACGGCGCTGGGCAGGTAACCCAGGGTGAAAAATACAACAAGGTTATCGATATCTGGTCGCGCGCCAACAATCTGGTGGCAAAATCCATGATGGATGGGTTGTCGAAAGAATCCGTAATCGACAAGTCAGGCAAGGAAGTGCAACAGGAGTCTTTCAACTCCGTTTATATTTATTCTGACTCGGGTGCCAGGGGTTCGGCAGCCCAGATCCGTCAGTTGGCAGGTATGCGTGGTTTGATGGCCAAGCCGGATGGCTCGATCATTGAAACGCCTATCACCGCCAACTTCCGCGAAGGTCTGAGTGTTTTGCAGTACTTCATCTCGACACACGGCGCGCGTAAAGGTCTGGCGGATACGGCATTGAAGACTGCCAACTCCGGTTACCTGACCCGCCGGCTTGTGGATATCTCACAAGATCTTGTAATCAAGGAATTTGATTGCGGCACTGAAGAAGGTCTGACCTTGGCGCCAATCATCCAGGGCGGCGACATTATCGCTGCATTGGGTGAACGCGTACTGGGCCGGGTTATCGCACGCGATGTTGTCAATGCTGACAATGAAACCCTGATAGAAGCGGGCACATTGATTGACGAGAAGCTGGTTGAAAAACTGGAAACCAACGGTATCGACGAAGTGCTGGTGCGATCGCCAATTACCTGTGCTGCCGAGGCCGGTATTTGCCGTCTTTGCTATGGCCGTGATCTTGCACGTGGACACTTGGCGAATATTGGTGAAGCAGTAGGTGTAGTGGCTGCGCAATCAATCGGTGAGCCAGGTACCCAGCTGACCATGCGTACGTTCCATATCGGTGGTGCGGCTTCACGTGCTACTGCCAATGACAGTGTGCAGGTCAAAACCGAAGGCACTATTCACCTGCGCAACATGAAGACTGTGCAACGAACCAACGGAAATCTGGTTGTAGTGTCGCGGTCTGGCGAGCTGGTAGTAAACGATGTTCATGGTCGTGAAAAAGAGCGCTATAAACTGCCCTATGGCTCCATCATCAATGGTTCCGACAAGGCCAAGGTGAAAGTAGGCCAGGTAGTAGCCAACTGGGATCCGCATACACATCCAATCGTAGCCGAAGTGGCTGGCAAGGCTGCCTTTGAGGCGATGGATGAGGGCTTGAGCGTCAAGCATCAAACAGATGATGTGACTGGTTTGTCCAGTATTCTGGTGTTGGACGTTTCCGAACGCCCGTCTGCAGGCAAAGAATTGCGTCCGGCGGTAACTTTGCTGGATGCGAAAGGCAAATACATGACTTTGCCTGGTTCAAATGCGCCGGCTCACTACTTCCTGCCCGCCAAGGCGATTGTCGCGGTTATTGATGGTGGCAAAGTGGAAATTGGCGATGTGATTGCCCGTATTCCGCAAGAAGGATCCAAGGTGCGCGATATTACCGGTGGTCTGCCGCGCGTTGCCGATCTGTTCGAAGCTCGCAAACCGAAAGAGCCGGCCATTCTGGCCGAAATCTCCGGAACTATCAGCTTTGGCAAAGAAACCAAAGGCAAGCGCCGGTTGATCATTACACCTGCCGATGGCGTCAATCCGCTTGATGGCAGTGCTCATTATGAGGTGCTGATCCCCAAATGGCGCCAGATGACCGTGTTTGAAGGTGAATTTATTGAAAAAGGTGAAGTTGTCTCCGATGGCCCGCCGAGTCCGCACGATATCCTGCGTCTGAAAGGCGTTGAATCCCTGGCCCGTTATATCGTGAACGAAGTACAGGACGTTTACCGCTTGCAGGGTGTGCGCATCAACGACAAGCATATTGAAGTGATTGTGCGGCAGATGTTGCGTAAAGCCGAGATCATGGAAATGGGTGATTCCGGCTTTATCAAAGGCGAGCAGGTTGAACACATCCGGGTAGTAATGGAAAACAAAAAACTGCGCGCTTCAAGCAAGCAGGAAATCAAATTTGACAGAGTGCTGTTGGGTATCACCAAGGCCTCACTTGCCACTGAATCCTTCATCTCGGCAGCTTCCTTCCAGGAAACTACCAGGGTGCTGACTGAAGCGGCTGTAACTGGCAAACGCGACTACCTGATGGGCCTGAAGGAAAACGTGGTTGTGGGTCGCTTGATCCCTGCAGGTACCGGTTTGTCTTATCATGAAAATCGACGCAAGCAGTCCGAAAACCGTCGTAATCAGGAAATGGCGTCCGCACGGGAAGTCGAAGCAGCTTTGAGTGAGGCTTTGAGTGCTGAAATGGATTTTGAATCCGGCGGCGTGGCCGGCGAGTAAGTCTGGGCAGTTCGGGGGCGAAATCGGTGTCGCGATCACCATTGGTGATTGACGGTGGTCGATTAGCTCCCTAAAATGCGCGTCCTTTCGGCCCTATGTGGCGCGCCAAGATTGTAAATTTGAGGGGTGTAGCTCCTCGTTATATGTTTTTTGGAGAATTGAATGGCCACTGTAAACCAGTTGGTTCGTAAACCGAGAAAAAGCCTGACAGAAAAGAGTGGCGTTCCTGCCTTGCAGGGTAGTCCACAGCGTCGCGGAGTTTGTACCCGCGTATACACAACGACTCCGAAGAAGCCGAATTCGGCCCTTCGCAAGGTTTGCCGTGTGCGTCTGACCAGTGGTTATGAAGTCACCTCATATATCGGTGGCGAAGGACATAACCTGCAGGAGCATTCCGTGATCCTGATTCGCGGTGGTCGTGTAAAAGATTTGCCAGGTGTGCGTTATCACACTGTGCGCGGATCGCTGGATACGTCCGGTGTATCTGCACGCCGTCAGGGCCGTTCGAAATACGGCGCCAAACGCCCCAAATCCTGAGTAGTTTTTAACCGCAGTTTTCAACTGTAGCTTTTAACAACAGTAAGGCCGGGTGCTGCTTAGCCAATCCCGGATTACCCTGAAGAGAGAGTGCCATGCCTAGAAGACGAGTTCCCGCTCGACGCGCCGTACTGCCTGATCCTAAATTCGGCAGCGTCATCCTTGCCAAATTCATGAGTCACGTCATGCAGGACGGCAAAAAATCTGTTGCTGAAAAAATCGTTTATGGTGCACTGAATACCATCATCGAAAAAGGCAATGCCGATCCGCTTAAAGTTTTTGAAACTGCCCTGGAAAACATCGCCCCGATGGTGGAAGTTAAATCCCGTCGTGTTGGTGGTGCCACTTACCAGGTTCCAGTAGAAGTCCGCCCCGAGCGCCGTAATGCATTGTCAATGCGCTGGTTGGTTGAATACGCGCGCGGCCGCGGCGAAAAATCAATGGCGCTTCGCCTTGCCGGCGAAATACTGGATGCCTCCCAGGGTCGCGGTAGTGCAGTCAAGAAGCGTGAAGACGTGCATCGCATGGCTGAAGCCAACCGTGCGTTTTCGCATTACCGTTTCTAGTATTTGTGCTAGGACTTTGAGAGCTTTTCTACCGTGGCCAGAAAGACCCCCATCAACCGCTACCGGAATATTGGTATTTGCGCGCACGTAGACGCGGGTAAAACCACGACTACGGAACGGGTCTTGTTCTATACGGGCGTCAATCACAAGATCGGTGAAGTGCACGATGGTGCTGCCACCATGGACTGGATGGAGCAGGAGCAGGAGCGGGGTATCACCATCACTTCTGCTGCCACTACCTGTTTCTGGAAGGGCATGGACAAGCAGTTTGAAGAGCATCGCGTCAATATCATCGACACCCCTGGCCATGTGGATTTCACCATTGAAGTAGAACGCTCGCTGCGCGTTCTGGATGGTGCGGTAGTTGTGCTGTGTGCCAGTTCGGGCGTGCAGCCGCAAACTGAAACTGTATGGCGTCAAGCCAACCGATATGAAGTTCCGCGCCTGGTATTCGTTAACAAAATGGACCGTGCCGGTGCCAATTTTTTGCGCGTCGTAAAGCAAATGAAGGACCGTCTCAAGGCCAACCCAGTCCCAATTCAGCTGGCGATCGGGGCTGAAGATGAGTTCCGCGGCGTGGTAGACCTGGTCAAAATGAAATCGATCAAATGGAGTGAGGACGATCAGGGTATTACATTTCAATATGCTGAAATTCCGAATGATATGAAGGAAGAGTGCCAGCAGTGGCATGAAAATCTGGTGGAAGCCGCTGCCGAAGCCAATGATGAGTACATGAACAAATATCTGGATGGCCATTCACTCACTGAGCTGGAAATCAAGGCTGGTTTGCGTACACGCACGCTGAGTAGCGAAATTGTTCCTGTTCTTTGTGGCTCGGCATTCAAGAACAAGGGTGTGCAGGCAATGCTTGATGCCGTTGTCGAATACTTGCCTTCTCCTACTGAAGTGAAGGCAATTGAAGGTGTTCTTGACGATGAAGAAACCAAGGCTGTTCGCAAAGCCGATGACAATGAGCCGTTTTCTGCTCTTGCATTCAAAATTGCTACAGATCCGTTCGTTGGCACCCTGACTTTTTTCCGTGTTTATTCCGGATCATTGAAATCAGGTGATTCTGTCTACAACCCGGTGAAAGATCGCAGAGAGCGTGTGGGCCGGATGGTGCAAATGCATGCCAACACCCGCGAAGAAATCAAAGAGGTGCTGGCCGGTGATATCGCAGCTGCTGTTGGGCTCAAAGATATTACGACTGGTGATACTTTGTGTGCGATCGACAATGTCATCACGCTGGAAAGGATGGATTTCCCCGACCCGGTTATTTCCTTGGCGGTTGAACCGAAAACCAAGGCAGACCAGGAAAAAATGGGCGTTGCCCTGGGTAAGCTGGCTCAAGAAGATCCTTCATTCAGGGTAAATACCGATGAAGAATCCGGGCAGACCATCATAGCCGGCATGGGAGAGCTGCACCTTGAAATTATCGTAGATCGTATGCGCCGGGAATTCGGTGTAGAAGCCAACATTGGGAAACCCCAAGTGGCTTATCGAGAAACCATTCGCAAGAAGGTGGAAGTAGAAGGCAAGCATGTCAAGCAGTCCGGTGGTCGTGGACAGTACGGACATGTCTGGTTGCGTCTTGAGCCATTGCCTGCAGATGCAGAATACGAATTCGTCAATGAAGTTGTGGGTGGTACCGTTCCCAGGGAATTTGTCCCTGCAGTAGACAAGGGCGTACAAGAGCAGTTGAAAAATGGCTGTTTGGCTGGTTACCCGCTGCTGGCAATGAAGGTCACTATATTTGATGGGTCCTATCATGATGTGGACTCCAACGAAATGGCGTTCAAGATCGCCGGTTCCATGGCGCTTAAGAAAGGCGTGCTGTTGGCGGATCCGGCTCTGCTAGAACCCATCATGAAAGTAGAAGTTGTGACCCCGGAAGACTACATGGGCGATATCATGGGCGACCTTAACCGTCGTCGTGGCATCGTGCTTGGAATGGAAGACCTTTTGGGTGCCAAGGTTGTGACTGCGGAAGTGCCGCTTGCCGAGATGTTCGGCTATTCCACAGATTTGCGCTCTGCTTCCCAGGGGCGTGCGACCTACACAATGGAGTTCACCAAATATCAGGAAGTACCGGGCAATATTGCTGAAACAATCATCAATAGGGGCAAGGGCAGGTAGCAATTTCTACAATTACCACTAAACAATTATTCTGTTAAATAAGATTTAAGTCGGAGGCCTCCAATGGCGAAGGAAAAGTTTGAGCGTAAGAAGACCCACGTAAACGTTGGCACAATTGGCCACGTTGACCATGGTAAAACCACCCTGACTGCAGCGCTGACGCGCGTTTGTGCAGAAGCCTTTGGCGGCACAATCCGTAACTTTGATCAGATCGACAATGCGCCGGAAGAGCGTGAGCGCGGCATTACGATCAATACCTCGCACGTGGAATATGACTCATCCAAGCGTCATTACGCCCACGTTGACTGCCCTGGCCATGCTGACTATGTGAAAAACATGATCACGGGTGCTGCGCAGATGGACGGTGCGATCCTGGTATGTTCCGCCGCTGACGGCCCGATGCCGCAGACACGCGAGCACATTCTGCTGTCGCGTCAGGTAGGCGTTCCGTTCATTGTGGTATTCATGAACAAAGCCGACATGGTGGACGACAAGGAGTTGCTGGAGCTGGTAGAAATGGAGATCCGCGAACTGTTGTCGATGTACGAATTTCCGGGCGACGACACTCCAATCATCATTGGCTCTGCGCTGATGGCGCTGCAAGGCAAAGATGACAACGAAATGGGCACCTCGGCAGTCCGCAAGCTGGTGGAAACCCTGGACAGCTATATCCCGGATCCGATCCGCGACATTGAAAAGCCGTTTTTGCTGCCGATTGAAGACGTATTCTCCATTTCCGGTCGTGGCACCGTGGTCACTGGCCGCATAGAGCGCGGCATTGTGAAAGTTGGCGAAGAGATCGAGATCGTAGGGATCAAGCCGACCACCAAAACGGTCTGCACCGGTGTTGAGATGTTCCGCAAGCTGCTGGACGAAGGTCGGGCAGGCGAAAACGTGGGAGTACTGCTGCGTGGCACCAAGCGAGAAGAGATTGAACGTGGCCAGGTGCTGTCGAAGCCAGGCGCGATCACCCCGCACACCAAGTTTGAGTCAGAAGTTTACATTCTGAGCAAAGAAGAGGGTGGCCGTCACACGCCATTCTTCAAAGGTTACCGTCCGCAGTTCTACTTCCGTACCACGGACGTGACCGGGACTGTGACACTGCCGGAAGGGGTGGAAATGGTAATGCCAGGCGACAACATCAAGATGGTGGTGGAGTTGATTTGCCCGGTAGCCATGGATGAAGGCCTGCGTTTTGCAATCCGTGAGGGTGGCAGAACGGTAGGGGCTGGCGTAGTAGCCAAAATCATTCTGTAAGACTGATTAATTGTCGCAAGCCGGAGCTCTCAAAGAGACTCCGGCTTTGTCGTCAGTAGGGTTTTTTGACACATAGAACCAAAGAGTCGATAGGCCAGTAGCTCAATTGGCAGAGCGGCGGTCTCCAAAACCGCAGGTTGGGGGTTCGATTCCCTCCTGGCCTGCCATATCAGGCAGCGTATGAAAGAGAAAATGAAATCAACAGAGACTACGGGCGATATGCTCAAGTGGGTCGTTGTGTTGGTGTTGGTTGCGGCCGGTGTTTACGGGAATAGCTATCTTTCAGGTTATTCTTGGGTATATCGCACCATCGGGTTGGTGGTTTTGGCAGCGGTTGCAGCCTTTATTGCAGCCCAAACTTCCAAAGGCCGTGCATTTGTTGAATTGGGTGTTGAGGCGAAAACCGAGATACGCAAGGTGGTATGGCCCACCAGGGAAGAAACAACCCATACTACGTTGATAGTCGTGGCGGCTGTTTTGATATTGGCAATAATTCTATATCTGCTCGATACAGCGCTGAGTTGGTTGTTAAAAGCATTATTGGGTCTTTAAGTGGCCGGCATTTGAAAGCGGCGATGGTATTAATGTTGCATCACTGCGACAAAGGCCAATCAAGCTGGATTTTCGAAGGATAAACAAGTTATGACGACAGGCACAGATAATAAGCGCTGGTATGTACTGCACGCTTATTCAGGCTTTGAGCGCAAAGTGAAGCAGTCGCTTCAGGAGCGAATTGCCTTGTCGAATTTGGGCGATCTCTTTGGTGATGTGCTGGTCCCAACCGAGGAAGTTCTGGAGATGCGCGGCGGACAGAAACGTCGCAGCGAAAGAAAATTTTTCCCAGGCTATGTATTGATTCAGATGGTGCTCAATGATGAAACGTGGCATTTGGTAAAAGAAACACCCCGAGTCATGGGATTCATAGGTGGCACAGCAGACAAGCCTGCCCCTATCCACCAGCGGGAAGTAAACGAAATTTTGAACAGACTGGAAGAGACCGTGGATAAACCGGCTCACAAAACAGTCTATGAACCGGGTGAGATGGTTCGTGTGATCGATGGGCCATTCAATGATTTCACAGGTACTGTCGAAGAAGTGAATTATGAAAAGAATCGCGTAAGAGTGGCGGTATTGATTTTCGGCAGATCAACCCCGGTAGAGCTGGAGTTTTCCCAAGTAGAGAAAGGTTGATTTGCTGGGGCAGGTGAAATCATTGATTCAGTGTTTTCATTAACGGTAAAGAATTTGTTGTAGATGTAGATGTAGATGTAGATGTAGATGTAAGTGCTGGCATTGAGGTATTTGTTAAAAACCCGCCTGTTTTCGAACAGGTAATCAACAAAGTCGCGAAGAGTAACACTGTTCTTTGCGCCAGGGGAGTCTAACCTCGTTAGACGTTTGCACCCAAAGGAGGAGAAATGGCTAAGAAAATTACGGCTTATATCAAGCTGCAAGTGGCAGCCGGTAAAGCCAATCCAAGTCCACCTGTTGGCCCGGCACTCGGCCAGCATGGCGTCAATATCATGGAGTTCTGTAAAGCTTTTAACGCACAAACACAAGGCGTTGAAGTAGGGCTTCCAATCCCTGTGGTGATCACGGTCTATGCTGACCGTAGCTTTACTTTCATCATGAAAACTCCGCCTGCCGGGGTTCTGTTGAGAAAAGCAGCAGGCATTCCGAAAGGCAGCAGTCGTCCTAACAGTGAGAAAGTTGGCAAATTGACCAGAGAGCAGCTTGAAGCTGTGGCTAAAGTCAAAATGCCTGACCTGACGGCAGCCAGCATGGATGCCGCGGTTAGAACTTTGGCCGGAAGTGCCAGAAGCGCGGGCATAGAAACTGAAGGGGTCGTGTAATGGCTAAATTATCCAAGAAAGCAAAACTCATTGCTGGCAAAGTGCAGCCAGGCAAAGCGTATTCTGTAGAAGAAGCGCTCTCTTTCCTGAGCGAAATTTCTTCCAAGAAATTCAAAGAGTCCATCGACGTTGCGATTAATCTTGGCGTTGATCCAAGAAAATCAGATCAAAACGTACGTGGCGCGACAACTTTGCCGCATGGCACCGGCAAAACCGTACGCGTAGCTGTATTTGCGCAGGGTGCAAACGCCCAGAAAGCCAAAGATGCAGGTGCAGACATAGTTGGCTTTGATGATCTGGCTCAGAGCATCAAAGACGGCAATATTGATTTTGACGTTGTCATTGCGAGCCCGGATGCCATGCGTGTCGTTGGGCAATTAGGCACAATTCTTGGCCCCAAAGGCCTTATGCCTAACCCGAAAGTAGGCACTGTAACTCCAGATGTGGCAAACGCAGTTAAAAATGCCAAAGCTGGGCAGGTACGCTTTCGTACCGATAAAAATGGCATCATTCACGGTGGCATTGGCAAAGTCGGCTTTAATGCCGATGCTATTAAAGGCAACCTGGAAGCTCTGCTTTCAGATCTGAAGCGCGCCAAACCTTCCACTTCGAAAGGGATTTACATCCAGAAAGTAGTTCTGTCCTCCACCATGGGGCCGGGCTTGTTGCTGGACCAATCTACTTTAAGCGTTTAGTAGACTGAATTTAGCTGTGAAGGAGGTGCTTCTTTGCGGCTTGCTAAGACTTTGGGGTGCTGTTGTCTGCAAAGATGGCAGGACTGTCAAAGACCGCAGGTGGTTGTTGAAAACGTTATGTGAAAATGCAGCGTGGTGCAAACCAGGTTGTACCAATCCATGACAGGACAGCATCCTTAATTTCCTGCGCAGATGGTGTAACCCAGTCCGCTGTGGTTTGGAGTCTTGTTCACAAGAGCATTTCCGGATCCGACAGGCGAGGCCTCACCGAACAGGACCTGCAGCAGTTGCCAGATGCTGCGGGATCAAGATCCGAATCGACTTTAATCCGTCGATTCAAATCAGGAGTTAAGTTAGTGGCTATTAGACTTGAAGACAAACAACAGATCGTCTCTGAAGTCAGTGAAGCTGCTAAAGGTGCTTTGTCTGCAGTGGTCGCGGATTTCCGTGGCATTGCTGTGACAGAACTTACTTCTTTGCGAAAAATCGCCAGAGAAAGCGGTGTGTATCTGCGAGTAGTCAGAAACACCCTGCTCAAGAAAGCGGTTGCCGGTACTGAATTCGAGTGCCTTGGCCCAGCATTGAAAGGTCCGACATTGCTTGCATTTTCCCAATCAGACCCTGGAGCCGCTGCACGCGTGCTGAAAGAGTTTGCCAAGAAACATGACAAGTTTTCAGTCAAAGCACTGGCAGTGAGTGGCAAGTTGTTGCCAGCAGACCAGATTGATGTGTTGGCGAACCTGCCGACCTACGATCGGGCTATTGCGATACTCATGGGCCTTATGCTCGCTCCGGTTACCAAGCTTGCTCAAACGCTCAACGAAGTGCCTACCAAGGTTACTCGTGGCGTGGCTGCAGTACGTGACCAGAAACAGCAAGCAGCATGATTTCTGTTTGAAACATTGTTTGTAAATCCACATTAATATTGATTAGGAGATAAGAGTAATGGCTCTGTCTAAAGATGAGATCCTCGAAGGTATTGCTAGCCTGACCGTAATGGAAGTTGTTGAGCTTGTATCAGCAATGGAAACCAAATTCGGCGTTTCTGCCGCTGCCGCAGTGGCAGTTGCAGCACCGGCAGCAGCTGCTGCAGTCGTTGAAGAAAAAGATGAATTTGCCGTTGTACTGACAAGTTCTGGCGAGAAGAAAGTAAATGTGATCAAAGTGGTTCGCGAATTGACCGGTCTGGGCTTGAAAGAAGCCAAAGACCTGGTAGATGGCGCACCATCAACAGTAAAAGATGGCGTGAACAAAGCAGATGCAGCTTCCATGAAAGCCAAATTGGAAGAAGCTGGTGCAAAAGTAGAATTGAAATAAGTCTACTCAAAGTAAGGCCTTAAAAGGTGAAGCCCTTAACGGGGCTTCGCCTTTCTGTGCTGACGGCACAGTAAAGCATGAAAGAAAGAATGATTGTCCAAAATTGCCGGGTGTACTCGCGGCGATTTAAGTAAGTGATGTTGGTGTTACCCGGGATTAGGTTCGCGGTCGGGTAGCGGAATCGGAAACACGATTATCAGGATTAGCAGATGGCATATACATACACTGAGAAAAAACGTATCCGGAAAGATTTTGGCAAGCTGAAAAGCGCCATGAATATCCCTTACCTACTGGAAATCCAGATCAACTCCTATAAGGAGTTCACTCAGGTTGAAACCAAACCTGAAGAACGACAGGAAAGAGGCTTGCATGCAGCCTTCAAATCAATTTTCCCCATTGTAAGTTACTCCGGAAAAGCCCTGCTTGAGTACGTGTCCTACCGTCTCGGCAAACCAGAATTCGATGTAAGTGAATGTATTCTCAGAGGCGCTACTTATGCCGTATCGCTGCGAGTAAAAGTTCGCCTGATTATTTACGAAAAAGAATCCACAGCCAAAGTAATCAAAGATATCAAGGAGCAGGAAGTTTACATGGGCGAAATTCCGCTCATGACCGACAGCGGTACGTTCGTAATCAACGGTACCGAGCGTGTGGTCGTATCCCAATTGCATCGCTCACCTGGCGTGTTCTTTGATCATGACAAAGGCAAGACCCACAGCTCGGGCAAATTGCTGTATTCGGCCAGGATCATCCCCTATCGCGGTTCCTGGCTGGATGTGGAATTTGATCCCAAGGACATGGTCTATGTGCGAATTGACCGCAGACGCAAACTTCCCGCGACAGTTTTGTTGCGTGCACTCAGTTATAGCACCCGGGATATCCTGGAGATGTTTTATGACAACAACAGTTACAGCATAGACAAGCTGGGCAATATTTCAGTTGAACTTGTGCCTGCGCGTTTGCGCGGACAGGTTCTGAACTTCAGCATCAAGAGTGGCGATACTGAAATTGTAAAATCCGGCGTACGTATTACCAATCGTCACATCCGCGACATGGAAAAAGCCAAGCTTGTGAAGCTTGAAGTGCCTGGTGAATTTGTCATTGGCAATGCGCTGGCAACCGATATTGTTGACAAGGAAACCGGCGAAATAAAATACGGCTGTAATGCAGAAGTTACGCAAGAAATGCTGACCGCCTTCGCCAAAATGGGTTTGAAGGAATTCAAGACCATTTATACCAATGATCTGGACTGTGGCCCGTTCATCTCCGACACATTGAGAATCGATTCCACACAAACACGTATGGATGCGCTGGTTGAAATCTATCGCATGATGCGCCCTGGTGAGCCACCCACAAAAGAGTCTGCAGAAAATCTGTTCGGCAACTTGTTCTTCTCGCTTGAACGTTATGATCTCTCCAGTGTAGGTCGTATGAAATTCAATCGCCGACTTGGCCGCGAAAGTTCGGTTGGTGATGGTGTATTAAGTCGTGATGACATTGTGGATGTGATCAAAACCCTGGTTGACATCCGCAACGGCTATGGTGTGGTTGATGATATTGACCATTTGGGCAACCGTCGTATCCGCAGTGTAGGCGAGATGGCAGAAAACCAGTTCCGTGTAGGGTTGGTGCGAGTAGAAAGAGCAGTGAAAGAAAGGCTGTCAATGGCGGACAGCGAAGGTCTTATGCCGCAGGATATGATCAATGCCAAACCGGTTGCGGCTGCTATCAAGGAGTTTTTCGGCTCATCCCAGTTGTCCCAGTTCATGGATCAAAACAATCCATTATCGGAAGTGACGCACAAGCGTCGTATTTCTGCTTTGGGGCCTGGCGGTCTTACCCGCGAACGCGCTGGCTTTGAAGTTCGTGACGTTCATCCAACCCATTATGGCCGCGTATGTCCAATCGAAACCCCTGAAGGTCCGAATATTGGATTGATCAACTCGCTGGCTACCTATGCCCGTACAAATGAATATGGATTTATCGAAAGTCCTGTACGCAAGGTGGTTGACAGCATGGTTAAAGATGAAGTGCTGTACTTGTCTGCAATCGAAGAAAGTGGCTATGTCATTGCACAGGCTTCCTCGCCAGTCGATTCCAAAGGCAAGTTGACCCAGGACTTGATCGAAGTTCGTCATATGAACGAATTTACCATGATGCCGCGCGAGCAAGTGCAATTCATGGATGTTTCCCCACAGCAGGTTGTGTCAGTTGCTGCTTCGCTGATTCCTTTCCTTGAGCATGATGATGCTAACCGCGCCTTGATGGGATCCAACATGCAAAGGCAGGCTGTGCCGACTCTGATTGCGGAAAAGCCGCTGGTTGGTACTGGCATGGAGCGTATTGTTGCGCAGGATTCAGGCGTTTGTGTTGTTGCCCGTCGCGGCGGCGTTGTTGACTATGTTGATGCCAGCCGAATCATCGTACGTGTAAATGACGAAGAAACCGAAACCGGTGAAGCCGGCGTTGATATCTATAATTTGACCAAATACACCCGATCCAACCAGAACACCTGTATCAACCAGCGTCCCTTGGTGAAGATGGGGGATATTGTTTCCCAGAAAGACATTCTTGCAGATGGTCCGTCAGTTGATTTGGGAGAACTGGCGCTGGGCCAAAACATGCGCATCGCATTCATGCCCTGGAATGGCTATAACTTCGAAGATTCGATTCTTATATCCGAACGCGTAGTAAAGGAAGACAGGTTTACATCCATTCATATTCAGGAGCTGACCTGTATTGCCCGCGATACCAAGTTGGGTGCTGAAGAAATAACTGCCGATATCCCGAACGTTGGTGAGAGTGCTTTGGCCAGACTGGATGAGTCCGGCATTGTTCACATCGGCGCTGAAGTAGACGCTGGCGATATTCTGGTGGGCAAGGTCACACCCAAAGGTGAAACCCAGCTTACGCCGGAAGAAAAACTGCTACGCGCCATTTTCGGAGAAAAAGCCTCAGATGTGAAAGATACCTCGTTACGCGTACCAACCAGTGCCAAAGGGACTGTTATTGATGTACAGGTCTTCACACGTGATGGTCTGGAAAAAGACCAGCGCGCATTGGAAATCGAAGCCATGCAGTTGGCCAAGGTTCACAAGGATATCGATGACGAATACAGGATCGTTGAAACTGCGACGTTTGCACGTTTGCACAAGGCTTTGCTGGGTCAGCCCGTTGCTGGCGGTCCCAAGCTGAAGAAAGGCGATCTGCTTACTGAAGAGTATCTGGACACGCTGAAGCATGAAGAGTGGTTCAAGCTGCGTCTGATCGATGACAAATTGAGTGAGCAGCTGGAAAAGGCCGGTGCACAGCTGACCGAAAGAAAGGCCATGCTTGATGAATATTTTGCAGACAAGAAACGCAAAATCACTCAAGGCGACAACCTTGCTCCAGGTGTACTGAAAATAGTGAAGGTGTATTTGGCGATCAAACGCCGTATTCAGCCCGGTGACAAAATGGCCGGCCGTCACGGTAACAAAGGGGTTGTCTCGGTCATCATGCCGGTTGAAGACATGCCTTATGACGAAAAAGGCAATCCGGTAGATATCGTTTTGAATCCCCTCGGCGTGCCTTCACGCATGAACGTAGGGCAGATTCTTGAAACCCACCTGGGTGCAGCTTCAGTTGGGCTCGGCGAGAAAATCAACACCATGCTCAAGGAGTACCAAACTGAAAAATCCAGGGTTGCCGATCTGCGCAAGTTTCTGGACAAGATTTATAACGGAATCGGCAATGCCAAACGCAAAGAACCGCTTGATAAGCTGACTGACGGCGAAATTATCGAGTTGGCCAAAAATCTCAGAAATGGCGTGCCAATGGGCACCAATGTGTTTGATGGTGCTTCTGAAACCGAGATCAAGGAAATGCT
>CAINTJ010000142.1 GCA_903853385.1 uncultured Gammaproteobacteria bacterium | reverse complement strand
GTGGCAAGCCATGGTCACGTTGCGCCATGATCGCGTATTCCACCAGCAGGATGGAGTTCTTGGTCACGATCCCCATCAGCATCAACAGGCCAATCAGCGAATTGATGGCCAGGCCGTAGCCGCCGATCAACAGTGCCACGATTGCACCCGCCGCTGATGGCGGCAAAGCCGACAGAATCGTCAACGGCTGTACAAACTTGTGGAAAAGAATCACCAGTACTGCATAAATCGCAAAAATACCGATGATCATGGCAGTGGCAAAGCGCCCGAAGATTTCCTGAATGAACTTGGAATCACCGGTGCGCATTGACTGCACGCCTTCCGGCAGATTGCGTATGGCCGATGAAGTTTCTATCTGCTTCAGAATATCACCCAGCGGCAAGCCATTGAGGTTGGCGCTGAGGGTGATATTGCGGCTGCGATTGACGCGGGTGATTTCCGCGGGTCCTGAACCGAGGCTGATATCCGCAACGTTGACCAATGCCACCGGGCCGGCGGTGCCTTGCACGGTGAGCTGGCTGATGCGGTCAATGTCAGAGCGGGCCGCGTCGTTGAGCTGCACGCGAATCGGTATCTGGCGGCTGTCAAGGTTGAACTTGGCGAGACTGTTGCTGATATCGCCGGAAGTGGCAACGCGCGTCACCTGGCTGATCGCATCGGTGGTGACGCCCATGGCTGCTGCACGTTCCGCATCCGGATGGATTACGATTTCAGGTTTCTTGAGCGCCGCGCTGCTGTTGACGGCACCCAGGCCTTCGATATTGCGCATTTCTTTTTCAACATTGTTGGCGGCCAGACTCAGCAAATCGGAATTGGAACCCACCAGAGTCAACTGGAAGCGGTCGCCGCCACCACCGGAGAATTGTACCTTCGCGCCGGCAATGGCTCGTACTGCAGTGGTAGCCTTGCGTTCGAAATCCTGTTGCAGGCCAGTAATGCCTTTGGGATTGTTCAGCTGGATGGTTAGGCTGGCGTTGCGAACTGCCCCGGCTGAACCGCTGCTGCGCATGCCGTCACCTGATCTGCTGTTGCCGATCGTGGTGTACACGCTTTGGACTTCCGGCATGGCGGCGATGATGCGGCGGGCTTCTTCACTCACCCGCAAGGTTTCTTCAATGCGCGTGCCGGGCGGCAATTCCACCGACATTTGGGTATAACCATTGTTGCCAGCTGGCGCGAAACCGGTGGGCAACAACCGGAACAGTGACAACATCAGGACCAATACCACGCTGGATACCAGCACCACCTTGCCGCGGTGCTGTAATACCCAGCGTACTTTCACCAGATACCACTTGATCCAGTTGCTTTCCTTTTCTTCGTGCTTGTGCGGCTTGAGCAAATAAGCTGCCATCATGGGGGTGAGCATGCGCGCCACCAGCAGTGAAAACAGCACAGCAATCGTTACCGTGAAGCCGAACGGGCGGAAAAATTCTCCGGCAATGCTGCCCATGAAAGCTACCGGAATGAACACCGCGCAAATGGTCAGTGTGGTGGCAACTACGGCCAGGCCGATCTCTATCGCAGCATCCATCGCCGCTTGCCGTGGTTTTTTGCCCATGCGCAAATGCCGCACTATGTTCTCGACTTCCACAATCGCATCATCCACCAGGATCCCCACCACCAGCGTGAGCGCCACCAGGGTCAGGATGTTGAGGGTGTAGCCAAACAGGTAGATCACCCAGAAGGTCGGAATGATCGACAGTGGCAAGGCCGCTGCGGAAATTACAGTAGCGCGCCAGTCACGCAGGAACACCCACACAACCAGTACCGCCAGAATGGCACCTTCGATCAGCATTTCCATCGAGGCATCAAAGGATGTTTGCACGTATTCAACGGTATTGTTGACCTCGGCAAACTTGACGTCCGGATATTGGGTTTTCAGCTTGGCGACCACGCTACGCGCATTTTTGGCCACATCCAGTGCGCTGGCACCCCAGGCACGCACGACTTCAAAGCCAACTACCGGCTTGCCATCGAGCAGCGCCATTTGCGATTTTTCGCTGGCCTGGTCGCGCACTTCAGCGAGTGTATCCAGGCGTACCCGGCGGCCATCAGGCAGCAGGATCGGCAATTCTTTCAGTTCCTGTACCGATTTGATCAGGCCGGTGGTGCGTACGGTTTGTGCCAGTCCGCCCAAACGGGCTTCGCCACCCGGAAATTCCGACTCGATGCGTTTGAGCTGGCGGGACACATCTGCTGCAGTTGTGCGCATGGCTGCAATGCGGTCTGGATCAAGATCAACGCGGATTTCACGATCAACCCCGCCTACACGCGTGAAACGTCCAACGCCCGGTACTGCCGTCAATGATTTGGCCAGCTCCAGATCGACGAACCACGACAATTCGGTGTCGGTCATTTTGTCGGAGGCAACACTCCAGGTCACGATGGCGCCACCGGCCGTGGTATTACGGGAGATGATCGGCTCATTGGCGTCCTGTGGCAGCTCGGAGCGGATGCGGGTCAGCGCATCGCGAACCTCATCCATCTTTTCAGTGATCTTGACGCCGAAAGTAAATTGGATAGTGGTGGTGGAGGCGCCTTCACTGACGCTCGAACGCATTTCCTCAATACCGGCCAGCGTGGCCAGAGAATCTTCCACTTTGCGGGTGATTTCCGATTCCATTTGGGTAGGTGCTACACCCGGATATGTGACGGTGACTACCACCGCCGGAAATTCCACATCGGGCCGGTCCAGCACGCCGAGTTTGGGGAAGCTGATGATGCCGGCCACCGTCAATGCAATGAACATCATGATGACGGGTACGGGATTACGGATGGACCAGGTTACAAAATTCATCTCAGCGAGTCTCCGCTCTTGCTTCCACCACGTTCACCAGATCGCCATCTTTCAGGAAGCCGGCACCAGTGGTGACGATGTTGGCACCCGGTTTGAGACCTTCAACCACTTCAATGTTGTTACCCTGCAACACGCCGGTCTTGATCAGCTGGCGGTGCACTTTGCGATCTGCTTCTACCACAAACACATAGTTGTAGCCGTCACTGCTGACCAGACTGGCCAGCGGAATCAGCAAGGCTTCAGCAGCGGTATATTCGATTTTGCCGCGCGCGAACATGCCGGGACGCATGGCTTCATCAACGGGCAGATCCACATAGATCAGACCGTTATGGGAGCTGGGATTGACCGTGGGAGAAACCACCCGGATCTTGCCTGCATGGTCCTTGCCATCGACACTGGTAACCAGCACAACCTGGCCCACTTTCAACGCAGGCAGACTGGTTTCAGGCACTTCTCCGCGCCATTCGACGCGGCCCTGCCGCAACATGCGCAGCATTTCACCACCGACCTGGGCCAGCTGTCCCACCGTGACGGTGCGGGTGGTGATTACGCCGGCATCCGGCGCCTTGATGGTGGAAAATTGCAGTCGTACCTTGGCGGCGTCGAGATCGGCTTTGGCAGCATCCACGCGTGCGCGCGCACTCACGGCGTCGCTGGTCAGGCGATCAATGTCGGCCGTGGACATCAACTGCTTTTCGTTGAGGGACTTGGCGCGGTTGAGTGCCAGATCAGCATTGAGAACCACAGCCTGGCTTTGTTCGAGTGCAGCTTGCTTCGAGGCCAGATCAGTTTGCAGCAAGGCAGTCGACAGTTTCACCAGCGCTTGACCGGCTGCAACCACGTCGCCCACATCCACCAGCACGGCTTCCACGCGATAGCCGCCTACTTCGGGCGAGATCACTACATCCTGCCAGGCATTGATGGTGCCGTTGATGGTCAGAAAACGACGGAATTGGCTGGTTTCAGCTTTGCCGGTATTTACAGTCAGGCTGGCTTCACTTTTCAGGGTGCCGCCGCCTTTATCCTGGGCCAGGGCAGCAGGGGAAAGCACGCTAACAGGGAGTACAGTGACAAATGCCAGCACAGCCAAACCGGCCGCAGCTTTTCTGGCATTAAGAGACAAAGCGAACATGAGGACATCCAGGAATTATGACTGACGGGTCAGTTTATCATGAGCCACAAAAACAAAGGGCGCTTTTTGTGGAAAATTCTTTAAACTTTCATGCTTCCTTACGTACCGGATCGCTGAGTGGTTCATATCAG
The DNA here is from genome assembly GCA_903853385.1 of uncultured Gammaproteobacteria bacterium. Classification (GTDB taxonomy): domain Bacteria; phylum Pseudomonadota; class Gammaproteobacteria; order Pseudomonadales; family Pseudohongiellaceae; genus CAILUG01. The sequence continues at coordinate 136,847 of CAINTJ010000142.1, read as the reverse complement.
CCAAATTATGACTGAGTTCCAACCATTCAATGCGCTTACCCCCGACCTGGTGCTCACTGCAGTTGAAAGCACCGGACTCTGTTGCGATGGCCGCATGCTGGCGCTCAACAGCTACGAAAATCGCGTTTATCAAGTCGGTATCGAGTCAGCGGAACCGGTGGTCGTCAAATTCTACCGGCCCAATCGCTGGAGCCAGGCGCAAATCCAGGAAGAACACGATTTTCTCGATGAGCTGGTAGCCGCCGAATTGCCGGTGGTGGCCCCGGTGCGCAATGAGGCAGGCCAAAGTATCCATGTGTGTGCCCCCTACCTGTTCACGGTATTTCCAAGACGGGGCGGGCGTTTGCCAGAGCTCGATTACGACACGCTGCATGCGGTCGGCCAAACGCTGGGCAAATTGCACAGCATCGGCAGTCTGCGGCCGTTTGTGCACAGGTCTGAACTGAGCATTGACCACTTTGGAGTAGCCAGTTGTCACTTTTTGCTGGAACACGACTTTATTCCGGAGGAGTTGCACCGGGCTTATGAGACCTTGACCCGTGATCTGCTGGAGCGCATCGATCAGCTCATGGACGATTACAGCGAAGTCGCCACGTTGCGACTGCATGGTGACTGCCACCCGGGCAATATACTGTGGCGCGAGGGCCCGCTGCTGGTGGATTTCGATGACTGCCAGACCGGGCCTGCGGTCCAGGACCTGTGGATGCTGCTCTCGGGCGAGCGTGACCAGCAACAGGGCCAGTTGTCCGAGCTGATCGATGGCTATGCCACCTTTTATGATTTCCACCCGGGTGAACTGGCGCTGATCGAATCGTTACGAACCTTGCGAGTGATGCATTACGCCGCCTGGCTGGCGCGGCGCTGGGATGATCCGGCCTTTCCGCACAGCTTCCCCTGGTTCAATACCGCGCGTTATTGGTCCGGTCACATTCTGGAGCTGCGCGAACAACTGGCAGCGCTGGATGAACCGCCGCTGAAACTGTTTTGAGCCCGGCAACTTTGGGCCTGTACCAGTGACAGACTCATTTGCTATGGTGCTGGTCCCGCTCAACTTCCGTTGTTTTCAAGCATGTCTTCATTCCTGAATTTCCAGTCCCGCACACGCGGTACGCTGGCTGCCTTGTTTGTATTTGCTGTACTTGCTGTTGGCAACAGCATGTTTGTGGTCCAGCGTGGCGCCAGTTCTGTTGAGAAAAGTCCCAACGACAAGCGCGACTATCGGGCTTTGGTGCTCGACAACGGCATGAAGGTGTTACTGGTCTCGGATGCTTCGGCTGACCGCGCCGCAGCTTCGGTCAATGTGGCGGCGGGTTCCAACAGTGATCCTGCGGCGTTCAGGGGCCTGGCACATTTTCTCGAACACATGTTGTTCCTGGGTACTGCCAAATATCCGCAATCAGAGGAATACCAGGGCTTCATCACTTCCCATGGTGGCAGCCAGAATGCCTTTACTGCCTACGAGAACACCAATTTCTATTTCGAGATTGATGCTGATTATCTGGAGCCCGCACTCGACCGCTTCTCGCAGTTTTTCATTGCGCCCACTTTTACGGCTGAATATGTGAACCGTGAGCGCAACGCAGTGAATTCAGAATACCAGAGCGGGTTGCAGGATGACGGACGGCGCAGTCAGGCAGTAATGCGGGCTGTGTTGAATCCGCGGCATCCGATGGCAGGTTTCTCGGTGGGAAGTCTGGAAACCTTGCAGGATCATGGTGGCGTAACCCTGCGCGATGCCTTGCTGGCGCATTATGACCATTACTATTCTGCCAACCTGATGTCAGTAGCAGTGCTCGGCAAGGAAAATCTTGACCAGCTCGAACAATGGGTGCGCACCCATTTCAGCGCAGTGGTGAACAAGCATCGCAGCAAGCCGTCCAGCAAAGAGCCGATGTTTGTAGCGGGTGCTTTGCCGTTGCAGCTCAATATTGAACCGGTGCGTGATGCCAGAGCCTTGAGCTATTCCTTCCCGATCCCGGACATGCGTTTGCGTTATCGCGAACGGCCGGTGGATTACCTCGCCAACATGCTGGGTCACGAAGGCGAGGGCAGTTTGCTGAAAGTGTTGCGCGATCTCGGCTGGGCCAATGCCTTGAGTGCCGGGGGCGGGTTTGCTGCCGACAACATCAATCTGTTTGACGTCAACATATCGCTCACCCAGGCAGGTTTGCAGCATGTCGACGAGATCACGGCCTTGCTGTTCCAGTTCATCGACCTCATCAGCCAGAAGGGTGTGGCTGAATGGCAGTACAAGGAATTTGCCACCATGTCTGCGCTGGCCTTCCAGTATCAGGAGCCGGGTGGCGCCGAGGGTCTGGTCACCGGCATGTCGGAACGCATGCAGTTCTATCCGTTGCAGGATCTGATCACATCCAATTATTTCTATCGCAATTTTGATCCCAGGCTCATCCATAGCGTGCTGGACTTTATGCGCCCTGACAACATGCTGATGACAATTTCGGCACGCGGTGTGCCCACTGACAAGATCGAACCCTGGTATGCAGCCAAATATTCCACGCAGCAGATCGGGGCTGACCGCATTGCCAGCTGGCACCAGTATCCCCATCAGTCAGCGCTTGCTACCAACAAACCGAATCCGTTCATCCCGGAGCATCTCGCTGTTAAACCGCTGCAAGGTGCAAAGTTGCCGGCTGCCACTGCCAATGTGACAGACAAGCCCCGCTTGCTGGTCGAAGGCGATGGCGTCAGGTTGTGGTTCAAACAGGACAACCAGTTTTTTACACCACGTTCCAATTTCTTTGTCTATGCGATGACGCCCCTGTTCCAGAATTCGCTACGCAATTCCTTGCTGGCCAATTTCGTCGTGTCGCTGGTCAATGACCGGTTAAGTGCCTATGCCTATCCCGCCAATCTGGCCGGTGCCGATTTCGGCATTGGTGCCCGCAGTCGCGGATTCACGCTCGCGCTCAGTGGCTACAGTGACAAACAGGCCCAGTTGCTGGAAACCTTGCTGAAGACGCTGACTGCTGCTGATTTCCAGCCGGAACGTTTCAACATCATCAAGACCGAGATGATTCGCAGCTGGCAAAATGCCGAGTTGCAAACACCTTATATGCGCCTGTTCGGAGAAGTGCAGGCACTGGTGGTGAATCCGTACTGGTCCAATGAAGAGAATATTGCCGAAGTACAAAGTATCGGCTTTGATGACGTGAAAGCCTTCGTCCCTGCCATGTTGTCATCGCTGCGGCTGGATGCGCTTTATCACGGCAATGCTGACGAAGCTGATGCCCGGGACATGATGGCATTGGTAAACCGCTATTTGCATGCTTCTGCCAACGCACCGGTTTCCGGTTTTGGTACGGTGCTGAAACTGCCGCCGCACACTCGCATCATTCAGGAGATGGCGATTGCGCATGATGACTCTGCCATCGTGGTCTACCTGCAGGCGATGGATGACAGCTGGCATGCACGAGCGCTGGTTAATCTGCTCGCCACCATGATGGGCTCGCCGTTTTTCGATAGTTTGCGCACGCAACAACAGCTGGGTTATGTCGTGAATGCCGGCACCATGCCGGTGTTGAAAGTGAATGGCTTGGCACTGACCATTGAATCGCCGGTGGCCGATCCGCTGGAGCTGGAAGCCCGCATCAATGCCTTCCTGAGCTCCTATGCGCAAACACTGGCTGATATGCCACCTGAACAATTCAATGCCATCAAGTCTGGCTTCCTCAACGATTTACGGCAGGTGCCTGATCAGCTGGATGCGCTCAGCAGTCGTTACTGGAGCGATATCCTGCTCGAAGAATTTACCGCCGATTCAGGTCTGAAAATGGCCGATGCAGTAGCCAGCGTCACCCAGCAGGAAGTGCTGGATTACTATCGCGTACATGTGGCCGACCTCAGTGCAACGCGGGTGGTAGCCCGCAGTGCCGGCCGTCCGCACATGGCAGCGTTCCTGGCTCGCAGGAAGGAGCCGGCGGCCGCTGTAGTGATCCAGGCTGGCCACACTTCGTACGCAGATTTCAAAGCAGGCAAACAGTTGTACAGCTATCCCTAGGGCTGCAGCTGATTCGAAGGAGTATCACAGCATGCGCGCCGGGCCTGGATTGTGGTTTTCATTGCTCACGGCCGTGATGTGGGGAATGCTGCCGGTGGCGATGGTACTGGTGCTGGGCAAGCTTGATGTAGTCAGCATTACCTGGGCGCGGTTTGCATTTGCAACCGTGTGCGTGGGCTTGTTTCTGTTCCAGCGCAAGCAGTTGCCTAAACTGCAGTTGCTGGATCCGGGTCGGCGCTGGCTGTTGCTGGTCGCGGTGCTGGGCTTGCTCGGCAATTTTCTGCTGTATCTGCTCGGGCTTGATCTGCTTAATCCGGAAGCCACCCAGACCATCATCCAAATCGCCCCCATTTTGCTGCTGTTCGGCAGCGTCTGGTTAAACGGCGAACGCATGGCACCGCTGGAGTGGGCCGGTGCTTTGCTGTTGATGCTGGGATTGGGCCTGTTCTTCAACCAGAAGCTGGCGAGTTTATTCAGTGCGATGACGGGCGAAACATTGGGTGTGCTCAGCATGCTGGCAGCAGGATTGTCGTGGACTGTCTATGGCCTGGTGCAGAAACAACTGTTGCAAACACTGAGTTCCATCCAGCTTACTTTTCTGATTTACGCGGCCGGCACCGTGCTGTTGCTGGTATTCATCTCGCCGCTGGCGCTGCTGCAGCTCTCGTTGTTCCAGTACGGCGCACTGCTGTTCTGTTGTCTCAATATGGTGCTGGGTTATGGCGCCTTTACCGAAGCCATGCGGGTGTGGCAGGCAGCGAAAGTCAGTGCAGTAATTGCGCTGGCACCGGTATTTACCATCCTCACCATGCAAATTGCCGTGCGGGTCTTGCCTGAGCATTTCGCCAGCAGTGATTTGAATGCGCTGGCCTATATTGGCGCACTGACAGTTGTGGCCGGATCAATGCTGGCGGCGTTGGGCAAGCAGGTATCCTGCCGGCGATAACACGCATGAGTCATGATGCATGCGCCTGGTCTTTGCTGTTATCACCGTGTTGGCCAGATGCTCGCTTGATCGGCTGCCACGCTGAACAAGGGCTAGCTTTCCAGCTCCTGCAGGGTCAGAAACAGTCGTGCATCAAACTCCAGCTGGTGATATTGCGGCAGCATGTGTTCACACAATTTGTAAAAATCCTTGTTGTGCTCTTTTTCCTTCAGGTGCGCCAGCTCATGCACCACGATCATGCGCAGCAAGGCTTCCGGGGCCTTTATGAAGATGGAACTGATACGCATCTCGTTCTTGCGTTTGAGTTTGTCGCCCTGCACGCGTGAAGCATAGGTGTGCAGGCCCAGCGCATTATTGATAACGTGAATGCGGTTGTCGTAAATGATCTTGCTCAGTGGCTCGGATTTTTTCAGATACTGGTTTTTCAGTGCCATCGCATAGTCGCGCAGATCACCGTCGTTGGCGACGCGGTGCTGGGACGGATATTTGGAGTGCAGGAATTCCCCAAGCCGGTGCTCATCGATCAGCTTCTGCACCTGCTGCTGCAGCTCGACCGGGTAGGCAGCAATATATTTCAACGCATTTGACATGGAGTCTGGCCGGCACAGGGAAATACAGGATTTTAACAGGGTGCCGGCGATTTGCATGGCCGACGCTGCCAACGTGGCTGTGGCCTCCCACTTCCCCTAAACTAGCGGGTCTTCCCGGGTTGATTGAGACAGTTGATGCGTTTTCCCAAAATAGCGATCTTGCTGGCATGCAGCCTGCTGCTGGCGGGCTGCGTGCCCTCGTTGATTATTGGCAATCAACTCCAGAGCAAATTGATGTGGGCGTTTATCAAGCCCCTGGTTGGCTTCGATCCCAACGACATCAACTTTTTTGAAGCCCCGCTTGTCAAGGAGCGCATGACCGCCCTGTTGGGCGACAAGTACGAACCCACGATGAAACTGCTGGCTACTGCGAGGCAGATCCAGCAGGAAGGGGCGCTGTTTTATGTGGTGTCACACTATGCACCACCCGAACTTGCCGCGGTGAAAACTATGGTTGATTCAGCCGGCATGGTGTGGAACGCCGACACCAACCAGATGGCAGTGCTGCTGGTCAAAGACGGCGTGCCCGAGCTCATTTCAGAACAAGTGGAAGCCGGCAAACAAGCGCTGGTGCCAGCGCTGCCCACGCAGCTCAGCTCGGTTTACGAGCAGGCCCTGGCCGCCAAACGTACAATGGATATGCAAAAACAACAGCTGGAAAACGCAGAGAAACAACTGGAAAGGCTGCCGCAGCAGCTGGAAAGTCCGCAAGATCCCTTGCTGGAACTGATCGAACAGAAACGGCAGGAAGCATTGGATAAAGCCGTCAACTGAACCAGTATCAGCCCGCCGCTTTGCCGGCGGGCTGGTCACATTTGCGCGGCAACTCGGTTGCTCCCGGTGCTGTTGTTCAAAACTGCCTTTGTGATCGCCTATCTTTTGCGCGCAGTGTCCCAGGGTGATTTTTTGGCAGCTGGCGCGGCTTCGCGCTGCTGCAACCAGTAACCATGGATTTCCCGCACGTTGGGCGCGATCAAATCGCTGAGGTGATCAAGTTCAACTTCATTGAGTTCGTAGGCCTGCCAGTCAGTCGCACTGCTGAACGCAACAATGGGAGCCAGCAAGCGTTCCACTTCAGCTCCACCGGCCTGCCATTGGGCGGTGGTCAATGCCAGCGCACGCACATAACCTTCGCACCAGTCGTCGACCACCACAAACGCTTCGCCGTCTTCTTCGCCGTCCAGGAACAGTGGCTGGTATTCTGCCGGTGCTTCCTTCAGCGTTGAGGCGAGCGTGTTGAGGTGGCGCATGATCAGGGCCATCACCCGCTCGAAATCCGATTCGCTTTCCCATTCCGGTTCATAGTCGCCCCACACTGCGGCCATCCATTGCGACGGTTCCACCAGCACCGGCCCACTGACCAGTGCCGCCAGGAAACCGTCCAGTCCGGAAATCGAAAACACGCCGGGATCGTCTTCATGGTCTTCATGGTCTTCATCTTCTTCGCCCAGCCGCTCAAGCAGGAATAGGTCGAGCTCGGCCAGTTCGGCATCATCGAGAGGTTCTAGCAAAGTGTTCATGGTGTGGGTCCTGGGGGCTGCTTTAGTGAGCCGGTCGGTCAATGATACCGTGCGGCCACGCGCTTCGCGTTAATTTCATCGCAATTCCGCTCGAAGTGACAGTACGTTGCAAGCTAACATGCAGCCTTGGCTAATTTGCCAACTTTCCCGGGCTGGCGGCCTGGTGGACTATGTTTTATGTCAGTACATGATGATGATTTTGAAGTCCCGGCCCCCGGGGCCTTGCAGGCACGACAGCCGGTGGAACTGGAGATCGTGGCGGAAACCGAGCTGGGCTACAAAGCCGTGATTGATGACCGTTACATCGGGCTGATTTATTTTTCGGAAATCTCCAACCCGTTACGCATAGGCGACTATCTGAAGGGCTGGGTCAAGACCGTGCGACCGGATGGCAAGATCGATCTGTCGATCACCATGCTGGATGAGGAAAGCCGCAGCGAGCTGGAAGAGCAGATCATGCGCCACCTGCGCAGCAAGGGCGGCGTGGCGCAGTTGTCGGACAAAAGTTCACCCGAGGAAATTTTCCGGTTGTTCAAGGCCAGCAAGAAGAATTTCAAGCGAGCCATTGGCAAGCTCTACAAAACCCGCCAGCTCATCATTAGTGACGACGCCATCAAGCTGCCCTGAGCAGTGCCATTGCCTCAGTGATGGCCGCCACCGAATCCGGTCGCACCACGCGCGCCACTTCCTTGCCGTCCTGCATGAAGATCAGGGTTGGCCATAACTTCACCCTGAAGCTGCGGCCCAGCTTGAGCCCCGGCCCATCCTGGATCTTCAGGTGCTCCAGCCAATCCTGGCCGGCCATGGCAGCCACCAATAAGGGCTGGGTACCGCGACAAATACCGCAGCCGTTACTGCCGAACACCAGCAGCAGCGGGCCTGGGGTTGCATCGATGCCGGCACGGGGTGGATCGATTTCTGCATAGGGCTCGTTCATCGCGGATTCCACGGCGAATTCATGTTGTAAGGTGATTGCACAAATGTGGCCACCACCGAGGCAATGCAGTTGTCCTTGATCTTGAACATTTCCAGAAAGCCCCAGGTCTGCGGCTCGCGGAACACTGACTTCTGGGGCGTGCCATCGGTCAGTTTGTAGTCGTCGAGCACGCCCTTGTGGTCGATGAAGCCGCGCGCCATCACTACGCCGCGTGCCTCGTCCACCAGCACCGGCCAGCGCCGTACCTTGTTGTTGAACAGATAACGGCCGGATTTGAAACCGCCTTCGATGTCAGTGAACAGGAGGCCGTTTTCACGACGGATGGCGCCAGCGGCAAAGCAGGTGCCGCGTATTTCGCCGTTGTTGTGTTCGAGTGTGTTGAAGTAGCCCTGGGCATGGGCAGTGATTTGCTCACGCGCCAGGCGGCGTTCCACCGGCACCACTTCGTTGATCACCGGATCATGCACATATTTGGTGTGATCACCAATCGGTGTGGGCGGACTGCTGAGATTGCGTTTGGTGGAAATGATGTGCTCGATCTCGTCGAGGCGGTTATTGGTGACGTGCAGGCGGATGACCAAAAAGCCAGGCGTGTCATTTTGCATGATCGCGGTGTAGATGCCGATATTGCCGGTGACGGGATCCGACAAGGTTTGCGCCGGTCCCAGCTCCTGCGTCACCGTGTCCCAGGTGGCATCGGGGAATGGCATCTCCACAAAGTTCTCGCTGAAGCGCACCTTGTCAGCCAGCGGCAGCGCCTTGGCATTGTGGGCTACATAGGCCGCGCGATACTGGTCGGCGATTTTTTCCAGACAGGCCTTGTCACACCCGACCGGCTGGGCGAGGGCAGCGCCAGCCGTGAGAGTGGTAAAGGAACACAGCAATAGCAGTTTGCGAAACATGAAGCTCTCCTTGGCGGGGATTGTTGTCAATGGCAACGGTTACCGCCCGTCTTGTTATAGGGATTGCAGGAACCCGGGTGGGAAGTTACTCCTGGTACCATTAATGGACAAGGCCGTGAGCACTGGCATATTCTGTGGCCACGAGCTATCAGCACAGAGCAGGTAAAACATGGTCGATTTCACCAAAGGGGGCCCGGCATCAGGTTACTTCGCGCCGCTGCGCTACGAAGCCGATGTTTACGACTGCGAAGTGGAAGGAGTGATTCCCAGGGAGCTGGATGGGGCTTTCTACCGGGTGGGTGGCGAATATTTTTATCCTCCGATCCGTGAAGACGACAGTCCTTTCTCCATTGATGGATTCATTAGCAGCTTCCGCTTCAAGAACGGCATCGTGGATTTCAAGGCGCGCTGGATCAAGACACCGCGCTTCCTCAACAATCTGGCAGCCCGCAAACAGTTGTATGGCGTCTATCGCAATCCGTTCACGCACGATCCCTCGGTGCAGCACCTCGACAAACCCTATCTGGGCACCGTGATGAACACCGCACCAATTGCCCATCACGGCAAACTCTATGCACTCAAGGAAGATGCGCAGCCTTTCGAAATGGACCCCAACACACTGGAAACGCTGGGGCCATGGAATTTCAATGGCGCTTACAAGGCGCAAACATTTTCCGCCCACCCGAAAGTCGATCCGGTCACCGGTGACATGATCTGCTACGGTTATGAAGCCACTGGCCTGTGCACCGACGACCTGTGGATCTATACGGTGTCACCCAAGGGCAAGGTCAAGCATGAAATTCGCATCAAGGTGCCGTATGTCAGCACCCTGCACGACATGGTGCTGACGCAGAAATACCTGATTTTTCCGGTCTATGGTTATGTGACCAGCATCGAGCGCCTCAAGGCCGGCCACTTGCACTGGGCCTGGGACCAGACCAAGCCCACCTATTGGGGCATCCTGCGCCGCGATGGCGATGGCAAGGACGTGCGCTGGTTCAAGGGACCGACCAGCAGCGTCATGCATACGATCAACGCCTATGATGAAGGCGACAAGGTCATCGTGGATGCGCCGATCAGTGACGGCAATCCCTTCCCGTTCTTTCCGTCGGTGGATGGCTCACCGTGGTCGCCCAAGCTGGCGCAGCACACGCTGCGTCGCCTCACCTTTGACATGAGTTCGAAGGCTGATACTTACCAGGAAAAGATTCTGGACCCGCAGGATGTGGTCGACCTTGCCCGCGTTGATGATCGATTCCTGTCACTGCCGTACAAATATGTTTACTCAATGATGGCCGACCCCACCAAGCCCTATGATGCGGCACGCGCAGGTGCCAACAACCGCGTGGTTAATACCTATTTCCGTTATGACCTCAGCAATGGACAGTGGCTCAAGTATTTTGTTGGCGATGTGCATAACCTGCAGGAGTTGAGCTTCATTCCGCGCAGCGCCACCGCACCGGAAGGCGATGGCTGGCTCATCGGTACTGCCAGTAATTATGCAGAAATGCGCACCGAACTGGTGATTGTTGATGCGCTTACCATGCAGGAACAGGCGCGGGTGATCCTGCCATTCCGCATGACACCGCAAGTGCATGCGCGCTGGTATTCCGCCCAGGAACTGCCGCTTACTGACAAGCCCATGCCGCCTTACAAGGGCAGGGTGCAGTCATGAGCAAGCTGAGTCGTCGCCAGTTTCTGGGGGGCGTGTCGGTGGCGGTGGTGATTGCGCCATTGCCGGCTGTGACGCTGGCAGGTCCGTCAGCGTCATTCAGTCCGGTGCATTACGCGGCACGCGCGGTGCATCAGCAATTGTCTTTCATTGATTTGAGCGGTCACGCCGGGCGTTACACGGCGCCGGCAGGTAATCACAGCACCCGCGCCTATCGGGCGGGTTTGAGCGAAGAAGAGTTTTTGAGGAAGCACTGGTTCAGTTGATTATTAAAACAATCCATCTTTGAGGGGAAATGACATGAGCAAACTTATTGGCAAGATATTGCTGGGGCTGTCGGCGTTGCTGGCTACAGTGGCGTGGGCCGGCTATGCCGACGACCGCGCCGAAATCGAAAATACGTCCAACCGTTACATGGTAGCAGTGGATGCAGGTGATATTGAAACCGTGATGTCCACCTGGGCCGATGATGGCGTGTTGGAGTGGGTGCTTGGTGTTGAAAAGGGCAAGGACGCAATACGCAAGGCGATGTCCGGTTTTGGCGGTGGCCACTATGAGGCAGTGCCCAAAGATGCCACCTGGCGCCAGCGTACCCGGCACCAGATCATCAATCATGTCATCGATGTAAAAGGTGACACCGCCAAATCCACCGCCTACTGGTTTGCGATGACCAACAAAACCCCGCAAGGCGATATCCAGTTCCTGTACATGGGCCACTATGCCGACGAACTGGTCAAGCGTAAAGGCAAATGGCTGTTCAAGAGCCGCAAGGTGTTCAATGAGTCACGCGACAATCGCAAACTGTGGTATCCGGAGCTGGGCGAAGTTGATCCGCGTACGCGCAAACCATCACAGCAATAGTCGCAGTGGTGTGGCCCCGCTTCTCAGCTGGAAAGCGGGGTTAGCTGCACAGTGCGAACATGTGCCAGCAGCTGCTGCCAGGTTGCTCGCTGCTGCTGCATGTCCTGTTTCAGTTGCTGGTAACGTTGTTTGATCCCGGCAATGTCCTGCTGCAATTCGTGGCTGAGGGCTTGTGATTTGGCCTGGTACCAGGCTTGTTGCACTTCGGTCCATTGCTCCAGTGAGCTCACCAGCTGGTGATATTCGGACTCAATTTTTTCCCGCCAGCGCGAGGCTTCGTTCAACTGCTCGCATTGCTGCAGCGCCTGGCGGAATTGCACAGCCACCCGGGTCATTTCTATACGATAGCTTGAACACTGGCGCAGGTCGGAGGCCAAGCGACACCACTGCATCACCTTGATCAGCCATTTGGTGGGATCGTAGTGATACCAGCGCACCCCGTTGCGATAGTCCCACGCAAACGTATGGTGATAATTATGATAGCCCTCGCCATAGGTAAACAGGGCGATGAACCAGTTATCACGTGCGGTTTGATTGGGGTCGTAGGTGCGTTTGCCCCACAAATGGGCCGCGGAGTTGATCAGATAAGTGAATTGCTGACTCATTACCAAACGCAGGAATCCCAGCAGCAGCAAGCAACCGGCGACATCGTGGTGCACCAGCCCGATCACCACCGGCAAGCCGATGTTCATGGCCAGCAACAAAGCCAGATAATGGCGCCGCTGCCAGAGCAGGACCGGATCCTTGAGCAGATCTTTGGCATTGCGCAGATCCACGCGCGTGGCCGGGTAGTCGCGCAGCATCCAGCCGAAATGGGAGTACCAGAAACCGCGGCCGGCACTGTAAGGGTCCTGGTCGTTGTCGTCTGCATGCAAATGGTGGCGGCGGTGATCAGAAGCCCAGGTGATGCAATCGTTCTGCAGAGCAAACGCACCACCCAGCGCGAACAGGATTCGCAGCAGCGGATGCGCTTTGTAGGAACTGTGCGACCATAATCTGTGATATCCGGCGGTTATCGACATTTCGCAGTAGCTCATCAAGGCCACAAACCACAGCCATTCGACAGCATCATAGCCATGGGCAAGGCCATACCACGGCACCAGTGTGGCAGTGACCAGCACCGGCAAACACAGTACAGCGAGATTGAGCCAGCGCAGCGCGGGTTGTTGGGCAGAAACGGACATGGAACGGGGCCTTTGCAACATCATTACTACCTTGGGAACCATAGGCAAACTATGCAGTATGTTGGGATCAGCGGGAAGATCCACAAGGCTGAGTACATAAAGAATTCACAAATGAAATGCACAGCAATACTGGTTATTACGGCTGGGCCGGCAAAGGCTTGAGCAGTACGCTATAATTGCAACCAATTCGCTTGTAACCAGGATTTGCATTAATGACAGCCAGTAGGAAGACGTCCTGCCCTTCAAGAACTGCCTTGCTTGCCCAATGTATCAGCCAAGTCCTCATGGTCAGTACCGGCCTGCTGCCGGCAAAGCTGAGCTGGGCAGCCAGTACAGTTGAAGAAATTGTAGTTGAGGAAACGAGGCAGTCTTTCTACCAGGTCGAGAATAGCAGCATAGGCAAATTGACAGAATCGTTGCAGAACACCCCCCAATCCATCAGCGCACTTAGTGAACAATTGCTGCAGGATCGTGGCGTGATGTCGCTGAATGATGCACTGCGCAACGTGCCCGGCATCACGCTCGGGGCTGGTGAGTTCACCTGGCAGGGCAACAACCCCACCATCCGCGGTTTCAACTCCCGAAATGACATGTTTCTCGATGGCATGCGGGATTACGGCAGCTATGCGCGGGATCCGTTTAACCTGGAAACGCTGGAAGTATTGCAAGGCCCGTCGTCGATGGTGTTTGGGCGCGGCTCCACCGGTGGCGTCATCAACCAGTCGAGCAAGCAGCCCAAGCCTGATGCATTTGAGAGATTGCACCTGAACCTGGGCTCAGCCGATACCCGGCGGGTTACTGCCGACCTCAACCAGCCTTTGGAGGCACTGGGTGAACATGGTGGCGTCAGGCTCAACCTGGTGAAACACCAAAGTGGAGTGCCGGACCGCGATGTAACAGAAAGCAGCCATTACGGCATTGCCCCTTCACTTGCCCTCGATCTGGGTGATGCCACTTTGTTAAGTCTCAATTATCTCAAGCAGAAGGATGACAGCATTCCTGACTATGGTTTGCCGTGGTTGCTGGGCCAGCCTGCGCCGGTGGCACGCAACAATTTCTATGGTTTTGATACGGATTATCTCAATACTGATACCGATATCGCCAATGTGCATCTGCAGCACGAGTTTTCACCCAGGCTGAAGTTGAGTGTCGATGTGCGACAGTCTGACTATGAGCGACACAGTCGCATTACCGAGCCGCTGATTCCTGCTGGCGTCACTGCAACGACTCCACTCGCCAGCATCTACATCAACCGCAATGTCTTTAATGGTGACAGTGCGGAAGCCATGTTGCAGGAGCAGGTGGCGCTGGTGGCGGCTTTCGCTACCGGCCCCGTGCAACACGCTTTGGTAAGCGGAGTGGAAATGTCGTCGGAAAGCTCCAGCCCTGTGATGCGGCTGGGGGTGGGGGTGCCTGGGACTTCCTTGTTGAACCCGTCTTTGCAGCCATTTTCAGCCACTCTTATGCAAGTGCGCGCACGCGCCAATACCGACAGTGACAGTCTGGCCGCTTATGTGCTGGATACGCTTAAGTTCAACAGCAATTGGCAAGCAGTGCTGGGTGCCCGCTGGGACCGTTTCGCCACCAACTATGTGGCAGACCGCTTTGATGTGGCAGGTGTGACCAGTGGCACCGAGCAAATCCTGCGCAAGGATATCCAGATGAGCTATCGTGCTGCACTGGTGTACAAGCCCGTCGAGGCCAGTACCTACTACCTCGGTTGGGCCACTTCCTTCAATCCATCCGCTGAAGGTCTGTCGTTTATCGCCAACGCACGCAACTTCGGCATCAGTAATGCATTTCTGAAGCCCGAACAGAATCGCAGCATCGAGCTGGGTGGCAAATGGAATGTAGAAAACGGCCTGCAGATCGATGCCGCCATGTTTGAAATTGTCAAAACCAATGCACGCGTGCCTGATCCAGGCAATCCGGGCTTCAATGCGCTTGCCGGCGAACAGAAAGTGGATGGCTTTTCTCTGACCCTCTCAGGTTCGATCGCGCCAGGCCTGGCAGTGAATGGTGGTTATACTTTTCTCGACAGCGAAGAGGCCAAAACTGCGCCAGGTCTGGACAATCTTGGACGTGCTATGGTCAATGTGGCCCGCCACAATTTCTCGATGTGGCTGGATTATGCAATTTCAGCAAAGTTTGAAATTGGCAGCGGGGCACGTTATGTGGGGCAAAGACTGGCGCGCAATGTATCTCCCATCAATTCGGTGCCGGGTTACTGGGCCTTTGATGCCATGGGCAAATACCGGGTGAACAGCAGCTTGACTGTCCAACTCAGCCTCACTAACGTCACCGACAAATTTTATTACGATCAATTACATCCATTCCATGTGGTGCCGGGAGCCGGCTTCGCTTCGGTGTTGGCCATCAACCTGGATTATTGAGGAATTCATGCTGATCCAGATACCGTCTGTGCTCAATGCTGCGCAGTTGCAGGAATTCCACCAGCAACTGGCAGCAGTGGAATGGTCTGACGGGCGCGGCAGTGCCGGCTATCTGTCGCAGCAAGTCAAGCGCAACCAGCAATTGCCGGATGAGCACCCTCTTGGCAAGCAATTGGGGGAAGTCATCATGCGCTCGCTGCAGCGTAATTCGATGTTCACTGCCGCGGCACTACCCCTGAAAATCCTGCCGCCTCTGTTCAATTGCTACGAGGGTGGCAATACTTACGGCCGTCACGTGGACGGAGCGATTCGTCCGGTGGCCGGTAGCATGCACCGGATTCGTACTGATCTGTCAGCCACGCTATTTCTGTCGGATCCGGCCAGCTATGACGGTGGTGAACTCGTAATCGATGACAGCTATGGTCCGCACGAAGTGAAGCTGGCGGCAGGCGATATGGTGCTCTACCCCGGCACCAGTGTGCACCAAGTCAAGCCGGTTACCCGCGGGCAGCGACTGGCCTCGTTCTTCTGGATCCAGAGCATGGTGCGCGAGGACCACAAACGCAAATTGCTCTATGACCTGGACCGGGCGATCCAGCAGTTAGCCGGTACTGGTAATGACAATACTGCTGTCGGCCCTGCCACCGAACTGGCCGGCGTCTATCACAACTTGTTGCGGCTATGGGCTGAACTATGAGCAATGGAACCGGCGAAGCGCTGGTGGCGCTGGAATCGCAAGTGGCATTCCAGGAGCACACCATCGAGCAGCTCAACGAGGCGCTGATCAGCCAGCAACAGCAGATTGATGTGCTGCGGGTGGAACTCAGGTTGTTGAGTGAAAAGTTCGGGGAGCTGGATGACCGGGTTGAGCACAGTGGCTCCGCCAAGGACGAGAAGCCACCGCACTATTAATAATCAGCCCTGGTCTGGTTCCCGGTCCGGCCGCTGCCCTTATTTGAGCGCGACCACGTCTTCCGCCTGCAAGCCTTTGCTGCCGGTGGTTACCGAAAATTCCACACGCTGACCGTCACGCAGCGCGCGCTGGCCCACGATGGAGCGGAAATGCACGAATATTTCCTCGCCATTGCCGCGGGTGATGAAGCCAAAACCCTTGCTGGCATTGAACCATTTTACCAGGCCGGTTTCCTTGTTGCTGGCGGTTGAGCTCGTGGCTTTGCCGGATGCAGCAGGGCGGGGTTGCCGGGTGGGCATTTTGAAGTTGCGCAGCAGCACGGTGGTTGTCGATGACAACAATGCCACCGCCAGCACCAGCAGAGAGGGGGATAACAGCTCGGTCAGCTTGAGTGGTTCTGCAACCAGCGCAAACACGACGGCCGGACCAAGCACGGCCAGAGTAGATTTGATGTTCATGGATGGACCTGTTTCTAATAATTATTTTTGTATTGTTCGGCCAGCCTGCAAGAGTGCGACGCAGTAATACGCTGACCCGGCAATACTAGCCCAAGCCCTTCCTGACTTGCCACTGTTGCAGCAGCAAGAGGCGGTTCCTGTGTACAATTCGCTGCTTTGCAGTACCCACCTTCCTTCCGGAGCCCCTATGCTCAGAGCCAGCGAACTGAAAAACGGCATGGTCATCGACCTTGCCGGCATACCCCATATCGTCAAACAAATTGAAGTGAAAAGCCCTTCGGCGCGGGGTGCTGCCACTCTCTACAAGATCCGCTACAACAACATGCAAAGCGGCCAGAAGCTGGACGAAACCTACAAGGGTGACGACATGCTCAAGGAAGCCGATTGCGAAAAAGTGCCAGTGCAGTATTCGTATCAGGATGGCGAAAACTGGGTGTTTATGAACAGCGAGGATTTTTCGCAATACGAAATTCCCAATGCCGAGATGGCAGAGTTCCAGAACTACATCACCGAGGGCCTGGAAGGTATTTATGGCCTGATGATGGATGGCAAGTTGTTGACCTTGATCCTGCCATCTACCGTGGCGCTGGAGATCATTGAAACCGTGCCGGAGATGCGCGGAGCTTCTGCCACCAGTCGCAGCAAGCCGGCCAAGTTGAGCACCGGGCTGGAAGTGCAGGTGCCGGAATATCTGGCGCAGGGTGAAATCGTCAAGGTCAGCACCAGCACCGGCAAATACATGTCGCGGGCTTAAGTGCCGAATCCAATGCCCAGCCTCGCTACTACGGCATGATCCGGTAGTGTAGCGGAGGTGATGAGCTTGTGGGCGACGCCGTCAGCATGTATCCCTGTTTTTGACGTATCGATGCGGGTGCGTTTTTAATTGATATTTCATGTGCCGCGACAAGTTCCCACAGACCCTTCGCTGAGTGGAGCACTACAGAAAAGTTGCCGGTACCGTAATACCTGACTTCATTGAGGGTGACGGTGCCATCGGGGAGCAGCTTGTTGCCGGGACAGGTTTGCCCGTTGTAATGCGATATCAGTACTGGCTTCCAAGTGTGAATGCCATTTACGTTCCCGATGTACTGCAGATGCCCTTCGTACCCGGAGATCTCCGGTATCAGCAATTTACCTGTCGCATTCATGGTGGCATGGCATAGAGATGGGGCATTCGCTGCAGGCCATGTAGGGCTTTTAATCACCAGAGCTGCATCATTTTGGGTGATGCCATTGGCTTGGCTCACATTGAACATGGTGTCAAAGGTGTCATTTGAATGCACCCACGCTCCTGCACAATGCCCAATTTCATGGGCAATCAAATCTTGGGAGATGCCGTAGAGAAACGCTTGAGCAGGCGCTATAACAATCTCGCAGCCAGATGTGCCGTGAGACTGGTTGGCCACTCCGAGAGTGTTGGCTGGGAAAGCAGCTGCTTTCCACTCTGTCCAACTACCTACCCGGATTGTGATGGCGTTTTCAATGTAGCCCACATGCACTGGGCCAGCGTAATGCAAGGTAGACCCCAATTTCTGGTTCCAGTCCCAGGCCGCATAGTTGACCTGGTCAACAGGTACGTCCCCATTGCCGTTGTAGATATAGATTTCCTGCGCATGCGCGGAAACCGACATCAGTAAAATCATGAGGAATGATTTCAATCAATTTACCTTTAGAATATTTTGTAGGGTAGCCAGCTAATCAATGATTCTGTGGAGTCGGCGGTAAGTGGTTCCATCACCGGAGGGATGCAAATTGATCAAGGTGTCAAACTGGTCTTTGGTGTCGGAGACCACAGTGACTTTGGGAAAGTCACATCAACTCCAGGAAGTGATTTGAATAGGTAGCCGCCTGGGTGTTGCCTTGCTCGAGCCGATATAAAATAACGATCATCGCGGGCACGAAAATGTTGCTGCCATCAGAGATTGCCGGAGTGAAAGCGGAATTCGCCTGCGAGCGAGGCAGTGCCTCACATGATTGTTTCGAATAAATAATGCTACATTCCGCCGGACTTCGGGTTTGTAACAAATTGTATTGATGGCCGGATTGCCGGGCGGGGAATTCGCCGGGGAATCCAGTCCGAATTCGGCTACGGCTTGATCAATGCCAGGCAGCACACATGCTGAGGTAGGAGCAAACTTCAGCTGCAAAAAAGTCGGCTCTTGGCCATCAGGGTGTTGGATGCGGGGGGGCGCTCTACCAGTTGATACAGCGGTATGTGCTTAGGTCAGTGCGGATGCGGGACAGCAAGATATTGGGCCGCGGTACCCCATTACTCTCGCTGACCTCACACATCCAGGATGCGAGCGGTGCTAGCCCAGCTTTTTCATCTGGGTGGCCAACTGCACCAGGGCGGCTTGATTGCCGGCCAGGCGTTCGCGTTCTTTCGCAACCACCGCCGGCGGCGCATTGGCCACAAAGCGTTCATTGCCAAGCTGGGCAGTCAGCTTGGTGATGTCAGTCTGCAGTTTTTCGATTTCCTTGGCGAGGCGTGCTTGTTCGGCTTTGATGTCGACGAAGCCCGCTAGCGGCACGCGGATTTCCATTTCGCCGGCCAGTTGCATCGCTGCAGCAGCTGCGTTGGCGGGATCATCAAGCCAAGTGACGCTTTCCAGTTTGGCCAGCTTGGTGAGGAACTGCTGGTTGCTCTCGAGTTGTGCCTTGTCGTTCGCGTTACCTTTGCTGAACCACGCAGGTATTGCTTTGGCAGGGGAAATATTCAGTTCGCCCCGAATATTGCGCAGCGCCAGAATCACTGACTTCATCCATTCGATTTCTTTTTCAACGTCGCTGTTGATGGCGGATTTATCCAGCGTCGGATAAGGCTGCAACATGATGGTGTCGCCCTTGATGCCAAGCTGGGGTGCCGCCACCAACCAGATTTCCTCAGTGATAAACGGCATCAGCGGATGCGCCAGCCGCAGGCTTTGTTCCAGTACGCTCAGCAGCGTGTAGCGGGTGGCGTTGAGTTGTTCGTTGCTGGCGCTCTTGTCCCACAGCACCGGCTTCGACAATTCCAGATACCAGTCGCAGTATTCATTCCAGAAGAAATCATAGACCACCTGCGACACCAGATCGAACCGGTACTGGGCGATGCTGTCATTGACCTTGGCGAGTGCGTGCTGGAAGCGGGCTTGTATCCACAGATCAGCGCGTGAGTAGTGGCTGGTGTCCAGAGGTTTGGTGACGGTTTGCTCTTCGGTGTTCATGAACACATAGCGCGCCGCATTCCAGATCTTGTTGCAGAAGTTGCGGTAGCCATCCATGCGGCCCATGTCGAAGTTGATGTCGCGGCCGAGGCTGGCCAGCGAGTAATAGGTGTAGCGCAGTGCATCGGTGCCGTGCGCGGGAATACCGACCGGGAACTGTTTGCGCGTGGCTTTTTCCACTTTCTGCGCCAGCTGCGGCTGCATCATGCCGCTGGTGCGTTTGGATACCAGCGTTTCCAGATCAATGCCGTCGATCAAATCGATCGGGTCGAGCACGTTGCCTTTCGACTTCGACATCTTCTGGCCTTCGGCGTCGCGGATCAGGCCGTGGATGTACACCGTCTTGAACGGAATCTCGCCGGTGAATTTCAGCGTCATCATGATCATACGCGCCACCCAGAAGAAAATGATGTCGAAGCCGGTGACCAGTACGTCGGTAGGGTGGAAGCGTTTGAGTTCTGCCGTTTGCTCGGGCCAGCCGAGCGTGCCGAAGGTCCACAACGCCGACGAGAACCAGGTGTCGAGCACGTCTTCGTCCTGGGTCAGTTGCAAGTCGGCAGGCAGCTGGTATTTGCTGCGTACTTCTGTTTCCGATGAGGCAACATAGATCTTGCCGTCGGCGTCATACCACGCCGGAATGCGATGGCCCCACCACAGCTGGCGGCTGATGCACCAGTCCTGGATGTCGCGCATCCACGCAAAATAGGTGTTTTCCCAGTTTTTCGGCACGAACTGGATCTTGCCGTCTTCCACCGCCTTGATGGCAGGTTCAGCCAGAGTCTTGATCGCCACATACCACTGGTTGGTGAGAAACGGTTCCACGATCACGCCAGTGCGATCGCCGCGCGGCACTTTCAGTTTGTGGGGTTCGACTTTTTCCAGCAGGCCGGCCGAGTCCAGGTCGCGCACCAGTTGCTTGCGGCAATCGAAGCGGTCGAGGCCTTGATAGGCAGCGGGAGCGTTGTCGTTGATGGTGCCGTCTTTGGTGAGGATATTGATGAGCGGCAACTTGTGACGCTGGCCGACTTCGTAGTCATTGAAATCATGGGCAGGGGTGATCTTGACGCAGCCGGTACCAAAGGCGGGGTCAACATAAGAGTCGGCAATGATAGGAATCGTGCGATTGCACAGTGGCAGCTCCACCTGCTGGCCAATCAGGTGTTGGAAACGTTCATCATCAGGATTCACCGCCACCGCGGTATCACCCAGCAAGGTTTCCGGACGTGTGGTGGCGATGGTGATGTAGTTGAGGCCATCCTTTGTAGTAGCGCCGTTGCACAGCGGATAACGGAAATACCAGAAGCTGCCGGGCTCTTCTTCCGAGTTCACTTCCAAATCGGAGATAGCAGTGTGCAGCTTGCAGTCCCAGTTGACCAGGCGATTGCCGCGATAGATCAAGCCTTCGTCATAGAGGCGGATAAACACTTCTTCCACCGCTTTGGAAAAACCGGGGTCCATCGTGAAGCGTTCGCGCGACCAGTCAATCGACGAACCCAGCCGGCGCAACTGACCGGTGATGGTGTTGCCGGATTCTTCTTTCCATTCCCACACTTTTTTGAGAAAGGCATCACGGCCGAGCTCTTCGCGCTTCTGGCCCTGGGCCTGCAGCTGCCGCTCCACCACCATCTGGGTGGCGATGCCGGCATGATCGGTACCGGCCTGCCACAGCGTCGGCTGGCCGCGCATGCGGTGATAGCGGATCAACGCATCCATGATGGCGTTGTTGAAGCCGTGGCCCATGTGCAGGCTGCCGGTCACATTCGGCGGCGGAATCATGATGGAGTAGGGCGTGCCTTCCCCTTGCGGGGCGAAATAGCCTTGTTGTTCCCAGCGCTGGTAGTGGCGGGCTTCGATGGCGTGGGGGTCGTAGGTCTTGTCCATGGAATACAACTGATCTTTAGCAAAAATAGAGGATGATTATAGCCTGAGCCGGGCTTGTAAGTGTGGTCTGGAGAGGGCTGATTGGAGGAACTGCACGTATCAGATCAAAAGCTGTTGTCTGA
Organism: uncultured Gammaproteobacteria bacterium; assembly: GCA_903853385.1. Lineage (GTDB taxonomy): Bacteria > Pseudomonadota > Gammaproteobacteria > Pseudomonadales > Pseudohongiellaceae > CAILUG01. The sequence continues at coordinate 115,244 of CAINTJ010000142.1, read as the reverse complement.
ATTTCATTGGGAAGGTCTATGAATATACTTGTCTGTGGTGCCAATGGCTTTGTTGGTCGGCATTTGCTTGCTGGCCTGCAACTGGCAGGGCATCACTGTATACCGGCGCTGAGAACTCCCCGCAACCCTGATGAGCGGGCAATTGATTATTTGCATGATCTGACACCGCAGCAGTGGTTGTCGAAACTGCAGGGTGTGGATGTTGTCATCAATGCAGTGGGTGTTTTGCGGGATTCCAGGTCGCAGCCCATGCAAAAGATTCTGGCACAAGCGCCGGCTGCCCTGTTCAAGGCTTGTGCGCAGGCCGGAGTCAAACGCATCATCAACATCTCTGCACTGGGTGTGGAAAGTCTGCTGATGACGCCGTATTTCCAGCGCCGACGTGAATCCGAGGCGGTGCTGTTTGCGTTGCCGCCATCACTATGCTGGCTCAATTTGCGTCCATCAGTAATTTATGGCGAAGATGGTGCCAGTGCGCGCATGTTTCGTTTGCTGGCGTCCTTGCCGCTGCATCTCTTGCCGATGGGTGGTTTTCAGCAACTGCAGCCTGTGCATATCGACGATGTGGTTGAAGCCGTTTGTCGCTGGCTGGCCGATGAGCGTGCGCACAGTCAATCAGTGAATGCAGCCGGTGCCCAGGCCACCACAATGCGCGGCATGCTCGACAGTTATCGCGCCCAGTCAGGACGTGGTCAGGCCTGGCATTTGCCAGTGCCGGGCGTGCTGATCAGGCTTTGCGCCAGGCTGGGCAATGTTGTGCCATTGTCTCCGTTGTGCACCGATACCTTGACCATGCTCAATGCCGGCAATACCGGCGATATGCATGCTTTTGCACAGTTATTGGGCAGGACACCGCAGAGCTATCAGGATTTTATCAAGGCAGACAAGCGTGGGTGAGTGTGATTGCCGTGGCGGCGGGTGGCTCTGCACCCTTGTAACGCCCGCCGCCGGTTAGTATCTTGCCGCCTTGTCTGCAAGGTATCTGTTGTGCTGAAAAAATTCCTCCCTGATCCGTTCATGCTGGCGCTGCTGTCTTCGCTGGCACTGGCTACTTTTGTACCTGCCAGCGGCAAAGCCGCTGTTGTGGTCGACTGGCTGTCCAATATTACCGTGGTGCTGCTGTTCTTCTTTCACGGCGCCAAGCTGGCACGCAGCTCGGTGATTGCGGGCCTGACGCATTGGCGTCTGCATTTGTTGGTCCTCGCCTGCACGTTTGCGATGTTTCCGTTGCTGGGACTGGGTTTGTCCAAACTGTTCGGGGGCTTGCTGTCACCCGCACTGTGGACCGGTATTCTTTATATCGGCGCGCTGCCTTCAACTGTGCAATCGTCGATCGCGTTTGTGTCAATTGCCAAAGGTAATGTGCCGGCAGCAGTGGCCTCGGCATCAGCGTCGCAGGTGCTGGGCGTGTTGTTGACGCCGCTGCTGGTCAGTTTGTTGTCAGGCGCGCAGGGGGGCACAATAGCGGTATCAGGCATCGGCAAAGTCGCCTTGCAGATTCTGCTGCCGTTTATCGCCGGCCACCTGCTGCGGCCGTGGATCGGTGACTTTGTGTATAGACATAAATCAACGATTTCCATTACCGACCGCGCTACCATTCTGATTGCGGTCTACAGCGCTTTTTCCGGTGCCGTGATCGAAGGTATCTGGACCCGCTTGCCATTGACGGATTTCGCTGTGCTGTTCGCGCTGTGCTGCCTGATGCTGGCACTGGCGCTGTTGTTTACCACCACCGTCGCGCGCAAGCTTGGTTTCAGCCGTGACGATGAAACCGTGATCGTGTTTTGCGGTACCAAGAAATCACTGGTGCAGGGCGTGCCAATGGCGCGCGTGCTGTTTGCCGGGCCCGATCTCGGCCTGATCCTGCTGCCGATCATGATTTTTCACCAGGTGCAATTGATGGTGTGTGCATGGATTGCGCGCCGCTATGCCAGACCAATCGAAGCAAGAGGAGCCGACCACAATGAGTAACAACCGACCCTGGCCGCAAGCCGGCCGTACCCGCATGATTGCCCGTTCACCGCTGGGCAACATCGGTACCGGGGATGAGTGGGATGAAGATGCGATGCTGGCGCGCATGGACGACAACCACGTGTTCATGATGGGCGACAATCCGGCGCTGCCACGCATGCCGGACAAGCCGAGCTTGCTCGACTTCTTCAAGTATCGTTTCAACAAGATTGCCGTGAATCACCTGCTGGGTGCCTGCCAGCGCGCGATCGACGATGGCCAGAATGACACCGTCGCCATGGCCTGTCTGCTGCACGATATTTCCAATGGCTGTTTGATCCGGCCCGATCATGGTTACTGGAGCGCGCAAATCGTGGCGCCTTATGTGAACGAGGAAGTGACCTGGGCGGTGAAGTACCACCAGCCATTGCGCTATATCGCGGATCCGGCCGTGGGCTATGAATACCCGCCCAGCTACCGCAAGTTTTTCGGCGCCGACTACCAGCCGCCCGAGTACATCATGCGCGATGCCGAATTCGCCAAAAATCATCAGTGGTACATGACGGCGCGGTTAGTGACCCTGTACGACCATTACTTCTTTGCTGACACCGCCAAGCAGTACAACCCCGACGATTTCACCGATTTTGTCGGCCGCAATTTCCGGCAGCCGCCGGAAGGTCTGGGTTTTGATGATTCACCGGCGTCGCATATGTGGCGCACGATGATCTGGCCCAACAACTTTCTGTAAAGCTGCTAAAAAACCATGTGCTGCTGCAACTGGCGGAGCCAGTGTTATACCCGTGTTATAACTGGTGCAGTTGCAGTTCGAAACCAAGTTGCTTGTAGTGGTGCCAGCGCACCCGGCTGTCAGCTTTGGCCTGCTCGTCATTGAGGATGAATTCGGCTATCGCAGTGAGACCGCTGTGATCGTCGATCGGTGTTTCCCCCAGATTGAGCACACAGGTGCTGCCCGCCAGCGCCGGCAGCGTGTGGCCAATCACCACCTGCGCCTGTGAGGCCTGCGCATCTGTGGCCAAAGCATGCGGCACAAAACTGTCAGATGTAAAACTCCACAGCAGCTGATCCAGCTCGCGCGCGGCTGCCGGTGAATCAGCCATGATGAATACCTGTTGGCCTGCCCTGGTCTGTTGATCCGCCAGGCGGCAAGCCAGCGCCAGCCGCGCTTGCTCGCCGTTGTGTTTAAGCAGGTAGAAATTGACTTTTGGCATCAGTGTTTGAGCAGGTATTCCATCAGCATCGGCACCGGCCGGCCGGTGGCGCCCTTATCTTTGCCTTGCAGCCAGGCGGTGCCGGCAATATCCAGATGCGCCCAGGTATATTTCTTGGTGAAGCGCGACAGGAAACAGGCGGCGGTGATGGTGCCGGCCTTGGGGCCGCCGATATTGGCGATGTCGGCAAAGTTGCTGTGCAGTTGTTCCTGGTATTCTTCCCACAGCGGCAGGCGCCAGACCAGATCCAGACTGTCGATGCCACATTGATAAAGTGTGGCGGCAAATTTGTCGTCGGTACTCATCAGGCCGCTGCAGACGGAGCCGAGTGCAGTAATGCAGGCGCCAGTGAGGGTGGCGATGTCGATCACCTCTTTCGGCTTGAAGCGTTCGATATAAGTGAGCGCATCGCACAGCACCAGCCGGCCTTCCGCATCCGTATTGAGAACCTCGATGGTCTGGCCACTCATGCTGGTGACTACATCACCGGGTTTGGTGGCAGTGCCGCTGGGCATGTTCTCGGCACTGGCGATGACGCCGATTACGTTCATGTGCGGTTTGAGTTCACACAGCGCATGCATCACGCCGATCACGCTGGCGGCGCCGCACATGTCATATTTCATTTCATCCATGCCACCGCCGGGCTTGAGACTGATGCCGCCAGTGTCAAAAGTGATGCCTTTGCCGACCAAAATGCGCGGCTTTTCCGAGGCGGCAGCGCCGCAGTAGTGCATCACAATCAGGGCTGAGGACTGGGCGCTGCCATGGCCGACCGACAGCAACGAATGCATGCCGAGCCGTTTCATTTGCGCTTCACTCAGTACCTGGGTCTGCAGCAACTTGTGTTTTTTGGCCAGCTGCAGTGCCTGCTTGCTCAAATAAGTGGGCGTGCAGATATTGGCAGGCAGGTTGCCAAGTTCACGCGCCACATTCATGCCCTTGCCAATGGCGGTGCCGGCAGCAAGGCCGCGTTGGGCTGGGGCACGTTCCTTGGCATCAGCCAGCAGCAGGGTGATGGTGTCCAGCTGGAACTGTTTGCTGGCCTTGGGTTTGGTGGTCAGGTACTTGTACTGGCCGGTGACAAAGCTCTGCGCCAGCAACTGGGCCTTGCGTTCCATGCTGACATCCTTGATGCCAAGTGCCGCCAGCGTGCCGGTAGCCGCAGCCAGCTGGTATTTTTGCAGCGCGCTACCGGTGTGTTTGAGGATTTTGCTGAATTTTTTGGCATCGAGCTCGCTGGCTTTGCCACAGCCCACCAGCAGGATGCGCTGGGCCCGGCAGCCTTCGATTTTCTGCAGCAACAGCACATCGCCGATTTTGCCCTTGATATCGCCGGCTTTGATGATGCGGCTCAGCGCTTTGCCGGTTGCCATGTCGACTGCCGCCGTGAGCGGCGGCAGGGTGCCGTCGTCAAACAGGCCCAGCACCAGTACGGGTGTGGCGAGCGTAACGACATTGCCGGTTTTGATTGTGAAGTTCATGGAATATTTACCTTGCGTGCATTAATGAAATCTTGGGGAAAATTCTACGCTAGAATGCCGGCCATGATCATCACTCGTTACATCAGTCGCCAGATTCTGCAGTCCACCATGGCCATCAGCTTGATTCTGGTGATCGTGGTGGCGGTGGGCCGTTTGCTCAACTATCTGGCCAAAGCCTCCAAAGGCGAAGTGGACCCGAATCTGTTGCTGCAGGTGATCGGCTACAAGATGCCGGACTTCCTGCAGTTGATCCTGCCGCTGGCGCTGTTGCTGGGCATCCTGTTGGCGCTGGGCCGGCTCTATGCTGACAGCGAAATGACGGTATTGATAGCCAGTGGCATGAGTCAGTTGCGTTTGCTCGGCATCATCATGGTCGGAACCCTCGTAGTGGCAGTCATGGTGGCCGGTCTGAGTTTGCAGCTGGCCCCGCTTGGCTCGCGCAAGGTCAGTCAGTTGCTGGAGATTCAGCAGAACCTGAGTGAATTCGACCTGATAGCCCCCGGGCTGTTCCAGACGATCACCGGCAGCCAGCGCACTACCTATGTGGAAGCGATGGATAACGGCGAGATGCGGCAGGTGTTCATGCATGATGCTGCCAACAATCGTGTAATCAAGTCTGAATCGGCAGTGCCGATCAAGGATGAACATGGTGCCCGGTTCGTGTTGTTCCGTCACGGCACCATTACGGCCGGCTTCAACACCGAAAATGAATATGCGCTGACCCAGTTTGATGAGCTTGGCATCCGGTTGCCCCCGCGCAATCTCGGCATCAGTCCGGATGTTGAGGAAAAAACCCTGACTACCAGCCAATTGCTGGCCTCGCCGCAGCCGGCCCATCAGGCTGAGTTGCAATGGCGTTTGTCCTTGATCCTGTCGGGGCTGGTGCTGACCTTGTTCGCGGTACCACTGGCCCGGGTCAGCCCGCGACAAGGGCGCTATGCCAGACTGCCGCTCGGCATTTTGCTTTATATTGTTTACCTGGGTTTGTTGCTGTTGAGTCGCAATGCGGTGGCGAATGCGAAGCTGCCGGCATTGCCGGGGCTATGGTGGGTGCACGCTGTGTTCCTGGTACTCGGCGGGTTGCTGTTCTCCGGCAAGCTGTCGTTTTCGCGAGACTCACGTGTCTAGACTTTCTTCCTATATCGCTCGCCAGGTGATGGCCGCCATGTTGCTGGTGCTGTGTGTGCTGGGCGGGCTTGACCTGCTGTTTGCCACAATTGAGGAGCTCGGCAACACCCAGCTTGGCTATGGCATTGTGCAGGCCTTGTCCTACGTGCTTTACATAGCTCCCCGCCATCTCTATGAACTGTTGCCGGCTTCCGCCTTGATAGGTGCGCTGGCGGGATTGGGATCGCTGGCAGCCTCCAATGAACTGGTCGGCATGCAGGCAGCTGGCTATTCGCGCTGGCAGATCGCACTGGCCGTAATGAAACCTGCTGTGCTGGTGATGGTGGTTGGTCTGGCACTCGGCGAATATGTGGCACCACAACTGGAAATCCAGGCAGAAGTCGACAAGATTCTGTCGCTGGGTGTACGGGTAGGGCAGTCGTTGCACGGGCATTGGCAGCGTGATGGCAGTGACTTTGTGCATTTCAACACCGTCGAAACCAAAGGCATCCTGCATGGTGTCACGCTGTTTGAATTCGATGACCAGCAGCGGCTGGTACATCAAGTCGAAGCCGAGCAAGCCGTCTATCAGGGTCCGGTCAGTGGCAAGGACAAGCGTCATAACTGGCAGATGTTGAACGGTAATGAATTCAATTTCTTTTACCAGGATACCGGCATGGTTAATTCCCGCCAGGCATTCGCGACACGGGAGTGGGAGCTGGATCTGACGCCGGATCTCCTGCAAGTGCTGGTGGTGGATCCTTCCAACATGGCCATCAGTGATCTGTGGCGCTTTGCCCAGCGTTTCCTGCAGCAAGGGCTGGATTCCGCTCCCTATTTTCTGGGGTTCTGGCGCAAAGTCTTGCAACCACTCAATACAGCAGTGCTGGTGCTGGTGGCGGTATCGTTTATTTTCGGCCCTTTGCGTTCGGCTAGCATGGGGCTGCGGGTGTTCAGTGCAATTTGCCTGGGCCTTGCCTTCACGTTAATCCAGAAGTTGTTGCAGAACCTCAGTCTGGTCTATCACTTGCCACCCTTGTTGGCGGTTCTGCTGCCGATTCTGTTGTGCATGCTGGTGGGCACGGTAATGCTGCAGCGGAGAAATTGAAGAGCCTGGGATGTTAAAGCATCCGTGAGCCATAATGAACAAAGGGGGCAATCATGAACAGGTTGGCGATAGGGTTGGCAGCGATAGTGTTGTGGCCATTTGTGGTCTCGGCACAGGAGGTGCAGGTCGAAGAGGCGCCGGAACAAATCCTGGTCACCGGCAAGCTGCCTGGCCCGGCCATGTGGAAGGTCAGCAATGGTGATAATGCGTTGTGGATTTTTGCCACACTTTCACCCATACCCAAGGACATGATCTGGGAGTCCGATCGGGTAGAAGGCGTGATAGCCAAAGCCGATGAATATCTGGAGCCGCCAGGTGCCGATATAAAAGTTTCTCCACTGGTGTATCTCAACCCTATCAACTACATCCGCGGCTACCGGCTGGCCAAGCGGCTGCAGCGTAACCCGGATGACAAGCCGTTGCAGGCGGTAATGCCGCCGGAGTTGTATCAGCGCTTTGAAGCGTTAAAAGCCCAGTATTTTCCCGGTGAGAAGGATGTCGAGCAGTTCCGGCCGATAGCGGCTGGCCAGTTGCTGGTGCAGCAAGTGCAGTTGAAAAACGGCTTGGCCCAGAACAGCAGCATCCTGAAAAAAATCAACCGTCTGGTTGCGAAAAAGCGCGGACTCAAAACCACAACCACGCAAGTGGAAGTCAAGCTGGAAGGCGGTTACGGCACACTGGCCGAACGGGTGGAAACCATGATCAACAGCCTGCCGGCCGAGAGCGAGATGGCCTGTGTGGAATCGCAGATCCAGCGCATGGAAACGGAGCTGGAAGCAATGCGCAGCCGTGCCAACAGCTGGGCCCAGGGCTGGGTCGACGACTTTCGCACGGTAATTTTTCGGGGGGATGAAGCTGATGCTTGCACGAGCGTGATGCTGGCGAGCAGCGAAAGCCAACTCATCACGGAGGTCATCAAGCAGAGCCAGCAAAAGTGGCTGGTCGCCGCCGACAAGGCGCTGGCTTCCAACAAGACCACGTTCGCCGTGCTCACCATCGGTGAAATGTTCCGGGACAACGGCCTGTTGGCGCAGTTGCAAGACAAGGGCTATCTAGTGAGACAGCCATGAGTCTCAAGTTGCTCCCGGGAAATTGCTGATGGTAACTACGACACTATGCGATGCCAGATCGGTCCAGGTGCGGCGCTCGCGGTCAACCAGCATCCACAAGTAACCAAGTGCCACCGGTGCCAGTGCCAGCGGACCGACCCCAAAACGCAGCGCCACCTGCCGCCAACTGATGACTGAGCCATCCCGGTTCTGCACCTTGAGTTTCCACGCTTGCATGCCCAGGGTCTGGCCGCTGTGGGTCCAAAACCAGCCGAAGAACATGAAGGCGCTGCCCAGCATTGCGGCCAACAAGGTGTATTGATATAGCGGATTCAATACCACCACCTCGCCATCAATCGTGCGTGCCTGTTCAATGCCAAACGCCCGCAGCACCAAAAACCCGACCACGATCCAGATGCCGATCAACAGCACGGTGTCATAAATGATGGCGGCCAGCCGGCGCCAGAGTGGGGCGATAACCATGGTTTCTCACTGATAAACAAGCAGGAACAGAAGTGCAAGTTTACACAGCCAGGACAAGGCTTGCTTGACTTCAGGCCCTTAAATCGCCAAAACTGCACGCATGCATATACACACCTTGCTGCTCGCCCCCCGCATGATTACCGGCAATATTATTACCGGGGTTTGTCTGCGGGTCGGATAACAGCATCCAGTCAGGATGTAGAAACCCGCCCTCCAGCGGGTTTTTTCGTTTATGGCAGCGCAAAAACCAGCGAGAATTGGCAGCAGTTTCAGGAGAGCACCTTTGAGTAACACAGGCATCAATCAAAACGACCCGGCCAGGCTCCTGCCTGACTATGTGGCGTTTATGGATACCACGCTGCGGGATGGTGAACAAACCCAGGGCGTGGCCTTCACTGCCAGCGAAAAACTCACTATTGCCCAGGCCTTGCTCGAACAGCTGAAAATTGATCGCATTGAAGTGGCTTCGGCCCGGGTATCGGCGGGTGAACAGGCCGGAGTCAGAGCCATTACCGAATGGGCAGCAGCGCACGGCCATCTGCAACAGGTTGAAGTACTGGGCTTTGTCGATGGCAAACCCAGCGTGGACTGGATCGTAGCGGCCGGTGGCAAGGTGCTCAATCTGCTCACCAAAGGCAGTGAAAAACACTGCACACAGCAGCTCGGCAAAACCTTGCCGCAACATGCCGCCGATATCATGCAGACGGTCCGGTACGCGCGTGATCACGGCTTGCGCGTCAATGCCTATCTGGAGGATTGGTCCAACGGTTACAAGGATAACCCGGGCTATGTATTTGGTTTGCTCGATCTGATCGGCACCAGTGGCATCCAGCATTTCATGATGCCGGACACGCTCGGCGTAATGAGCCCGGCCGAGGTTTATCGTGCACTGTCCGACATGCGCAGTCGTTTTCCGCACCTGCAGTTTGATTTTCATCCACACAATGATTACGGTCTTGCCACTGCCAACTGCATGGCGGCAGTGGAAGCCGGCATCAGCACCTTGCATTGCACAATGAACTGCCTGGGCGAGCGAGCAGGCAACGTTTCCCTGGCCGAGATCGCCGTGGTGCTGAAAGACAAGATGGGTGTGCGTACCGCGATTGATGAAACCCATCTGGCGGCAGTCAGCAAGTTGGTGGAACGTTTCTCCGGCAAGTGGGTGGCTGCCAACCAACCGATCCTCGGTGCTGATGTGTTCACACAAACGGCAGGCATTCATGCCGACGGTGATGTGAAAGGGGGGCTGTACGAAACCCAGCTCAGCCCTGAACGTTTTGACCGCAAGCGCACCTATGCGCTCGGCAAACTCAGCGGCAAAGCCTCGGTCTTGAAAAATATCGAAGAACTGGGCATTACGCTGTCACCTGACAACCTAAAGAAAGTGCTGCAACGTGTCGTTAGTCTGGGTGATTCCAAGGAAACCATCACGGCTGACGACCTGCCTTTCATCATCGCCGATGTGCTGGAGAGCAATGATTACCAGCACATTCGTTTGCTTGACTGTGAGATCCACAGCAATCTTGATGCCCAGTCGCAGGTGGATTTGCAGGTCGAGATCAATGGCACTGAATACCGGCAAAGTGGCATTGGCAATGGCGGTTATGATGCATTCATCGATGCGCTCACCCGCATCCTGGCCGGCCTGGGCTTGGTAATGCCTGAGCTGGTTGACTACAGTGTGCGCATCCCGAAAGGTGGCAAACCGGGTGCTCTTACTGAATGCACCATCACCTGGGCCGCCGTGGGCGACGAGCGCAATCTGCGCACGCGTGGTGTGCATGCCAACCAGGTTTATGCCGCAGTACTCGCTACATTACGTATGGTAAATACCCGCTTGCATCTGCAAGCTCAATAATTCATCTGCAAACCTGAATAAGGTGAGGTCAAGCTGTGCGTTGGGTGGTTCTGCAAGTCATCGCTGTATTTATGCTGGTCAATCTGCCGTTGTCTGCCATTGCGCAAGATGATGTAGGCGGCAATACCTCCGGTGAGCCCGTGGTCACGGGCATTCATGAGGCGATGTATGTGCGCGCCGGAGGCATTGACCAGTGGGTGCAAATCAGGGGTGACAACCTTGCCAATCCGGTGCTGCTGTGGCTGAACGGCGGGCCGGGCGGGTCCACGATGCCGGAAACTCCGATATTCCGTTCGTGGGAGCGCCACTTCACTGTCGTCATGTGGGACCAGCGCGGCGAAGGCAAGACTTACGAGAAGCATGGGGACTCAATTGCTGACACGATGTCAGTCGAGCAGATCGCCGCAGATGGCATTGAAATAAGCCGGTTCGTGCTCGCCCATCTGCACAAACAACAACTGGTGTTGCTGGGTCATTCCTGGGGTTCGATTCTCGGCATCCACATGATTGACTCAGCGCCGCAACTGTTCTCGGTCTATGTAGGTACCGGCCAGGTGACCAATCTGCCACGCCAGCTGGAAGCCGCCTATCCCACGTTGCTGGAATTGGCCATATCGAATGAAGAGGCAATGCAGGAGTTAAGTGCGCTGGGGCCTCCGCCCTGGCCCAGCAGAAGCGAGTACGACCGGATAGAGCACTGGGAAAGCGAGTTGGAGCCACCGGCGCTGCCGCCCACCGAGGAAGATCAGCAAACCTGGATGCAGCTGCCCATGCCGGAATTCCCGCAGTATCTGGATGACGGTGAGGAGTTTTCCTACCGGTTGCTGGGCGCGGCAATGGATAAAGAGGACATGCCGGCACTGGCCACACGCTTCTCGGTCCCGATTGTGCTCATCCAGGGCCAGGCCGATTTGCTGACCACCACCAGTGTAGTGCGTGAGTATTTCGACCAGATGCAGGCGCCGGACAAACTCCTGATCGAGATTCCGGATGCCGGCCATAACGTGATATTCACCAGTCGCGAATCCTTCCTGGAGCAGCTGCTGACAATAGTGCGTCCGATGGCTGTTTATGCCGAGCTGTGAGCAAGTCCGCATGATTGACTTGCGCAGCGATACTGTCACGCGTCCTTCGGCAGCCATGCGACAGATGATGGCGCAGGCAGCCGTCGGCGATGATGTGTGGGGCGATGACCCTACCGTGCAACAACTGGAAACACTGGCGGCGCGCATGCTAGGCAAGCAAGCCGCCCTGTTTGTCAGTAGCGGCACCCAATCCAACCTGCTGGCCTTGTTGTGTCATTGCCAGCGTGGCGACGAATATCTGGTGGGGCAGGACGCCCATACCTACAAATACGAAGGCGGCGGTGCGGCCGTGCTTGGCAGCATCCAGCCACAACCACTGCCGGTCAGTGCAGACGGCACCATAGCACTCGACCTGATCCAGGCGGCCATCAAGCCGGATGACGTGCATTTTGCCCGCACCCGTTTGCTGTGTCTGGAAAACACCTTCAGTGGCCGGGTGTTGCCGCTGGCCTACCTGCAGGACGCCGCCAGGCTGGCGCGTGAACACAAGCTGGCCAGCCATCTCGACGGTGCCAGGATCTTCAATGCCGCCGTGAAAACCGGTGTTGATGTGCAGGTAATTGCCGAACCCTTTGATACTGTGTCGGTGTGTCTTTCCAAAGGCCTGGGTGCGCCAGTCGGCTCGGTGTTGTGTGGCAGCGCGGAGCTGATCAAACAAGCTCGGCGCTGGCGTAAAATGCTGGGCGGCGGCATGCGGCAGGCGGGCATCATCGCCGCTGGCGGTATATATGCCCTGGAACACAACGTGCCAAGGTTGGCAGATGATCACGTCAATGCAGCATTGCTGGCGGCCGGTTTGCGCACAGTAGATGCAGTCACTATTGATACCGCCTGGGTTCAAACCAATATGGTATACATGGTCCCCAAGGCAGGTACTGCCGAGGCTTTGACCCAATATCTGCATTCCCATGGCATCCTGGTAGACCCTGGCACCACCATCCGCATGGTCACCCATCTGGATGTCGACAAGGCGGATGTGCTCGCCACCGTGGCGGCCATCAGGAGTTTCTATTCCGGCGCTTGATGCATGTTGGGAAATCTTCATGTAATCTTAATGGCGTTACCAATCCGGTTGATATCGGTTGGTCTGGCGCTTGAACCTAGCATCCATCCCCTATGATTTTCCCCAGCCCCAGTGCCATTATTGCCACACTAGTGATTTTCGGTTCGCTGTTTGCAGCGCTGCGAAGACCGCGGACGGCGTGTGTGCTGTCGCTGTATTTGCTGGCTTTGGTGGTGCTGAGTTCAGCGATAAAGCAGGCGTATCTGGGCGTGGCCATGTCGCTGGCCGATGTGCGATTCTTTCTGCTGGCCCCGCGCGAAAATTTCCATATATTCATTCAATACCCGCTGCTGGGGCTGGCCCTGCTGGGTGTGGGTGCGGGATTCGCCTTGTGCGTTGTCGCCGGGTTGCGCTACGAGCGGCCTGTGCATTTCATGGTGAGTGCGCCACATGGGCACCGGTTCAGGATCACGGCCGCAGCGGTATCGCTGATGTTGGCAATCGGGGCCACCATGATGCCAGGCGAAGGTATCCGTGCCCAGGTGATGCAGGATGAGATGTATGCTGCCTATCAGACCATGAACGAAATGGAGCGCATCACCGGCGTGATCAACCGGCTGAATTTCTTTTTCAACAATCGCATCGTGCAGGCCTCTCTGCCGGCCTTTCATCAGCAAACCCGCTTTGAGGTTCCCGCTCCGTCAGCAACAGCTGCGCTTGCGGGCATTCAGCCGGATATTTTTATGATCCTGGAAGAAAGCACGTTTGATCCGACCTTGATCAGCGGGTGTGCGGCCAGCGATTGCGATAATGCCATGTTGCATCCCTTGCCGTTGGCGCTGCGCACGCAACAAGGACCTTTGATGGTTCACTCCAGCGGTGGTGGTACCTGGCTGTCGGAGTTTGCGCTGATGTCAGGTTTCGACTGGCGGGTATTTGGCTACAGCGGTGCCTATGCGCCGGTTTCACTGGCGCCGCGTTTGCAAACTACCCTGCCGGCAAAACTGCGGGCATTGGGTTACCGAACCATCGCCCTCTATCCTACTGAAGGTAATTTTCTGAGCGCAAAGTCCGCCTATGGCTTCTATGGCTTCGAGGAGTTTTACGCTGCCAGCGATCTGAAATTGCCGAAAGACTGGGAGTTGACCTACGATCATATGGTGTTCGACAAGGCCTTGGCGTTGGCACAAAACCCGGCTGATACCAGACCGGTATTCATATTTGCCTTGACCGTCCGCAATCACGGGCCGCACGGTAATGGCATGGTGCAAGTGGCAGCCGGGTTTCATGCGGCCGAGCAGCAGCAAGGTGGTGCGCTGGCAGATTATCTGGGACGCATGCGCGATTCCTCCACTGACTTTGTCCGCCTTGCCGAACAATGGTTGCAGTCGCCGCGGCCGCGCATTGTTGGCTGGTTTGGGGATCATCAACCCGAAGCCGCCTGGAAATTCACCCAACATCCGGAGCGACTGCTGCGCGACAACGTCGCCATCAACGCATCCGACAAACAGATTCCATTCCTGACCCAGTACCAGTTGAGTGCGAATTTCGGCGAGCAAGGCCAGTTGTTATCGAAGTCTGCCCTCGATATTTCGTATTTGGGAACCCAGCTGCTGGCATTTGCCGGCTTGCCTTTGGATGCCGGTGCCAGTGCGGGCCGCGCCGTGGCCGCCAAATGCAACGGTCTCATGCTAGAGTGTTCCGATCACGAACTCATCAATGACTATCTCAGTTATCGCATTTATCAATTGGCTGAAATGCACTGATATTCCGGTGTGGACACGCCGCTGGTGATGGTATTGTTACGCAAGGTCAAGTGAGTGGTTGGTTAAGTTTGTTAAGTTAACAGTTCACTAACTCCTGACGGCTTGTTCAACGCCAAATGTCCTTTACCATCATCCCCGCCCGAATGCAGCTGCCACTAGCGGATTGCTGGTTTGCTGTTGCCATGCTTTCTGCAGTTCCTTCCCTTGAGGTTGTACATGAGTAATGACAATTCCGCGCATGCCGGCAACAGCTCTGGTTTTCTGCAAGCCGACAAGGTTAGCAACACCCGTGCGCTGACCCTCTATGCCTTCGGTGTAGTGGCCGGCCTCGTCCTGGGCGGTATAGGCCTGTTCAATGCACGCGGCACCACCACCAACAAGGTACCGGAAGATGTGTTGGCGCTGGTGAACCGGCGCCCGATTCTGCGCAGCGATTTCATTTCCCAGCTGGAAAATGAAACCGGCGTCCCGTTCGCGCAGACCAGCAAGCAGGACCGCTTGCGGGTACTCGATGAAATGTTAAGGGAAGAGCTGTTTGTGCAGCGCGGACTTGAACTGGACTTTGCCGAAACCGACCAGGACACCCGTTCCGCGCTCTATAACATTGTTGAGCAGCAAGCCACCGCCGATGCAGCCATCAGCAAGGCTACTGACCAGCAATTGCACGATTTTTTCGACAAACATCGCGACCAGTTCATGAGCGAAGGCAAGCTGGATGTACATGATCTGGTGTTGCCGGAAGCCGACAACGCCAAGGCCACCGAGGCGGTAATGGCCCTGCGTGCCGGCACCAAGCTGGACGATGTCAAAAAGCGTTTTGGTCTGGTCGAAGAAAGCTACAATCCCGATGAGTTTTATTACCTTGCCAAAGTCCATCTGGGCGACAAGATATTTTCCGTCGCCAGCAATATGGCGGGTGGCCAGGTCGCTGACCCTGTCATGGATGAGGATGGCTATCATGTCGTGCAGGTTGTCAGTAACAGCAAACCTGTGCAGCAAAGTTTTGAAGAGGCCAGACAGGTGCTGCCAAGCATCTACGGCAACAGTGAAAAAGCCCGTGTCCTCTACAACATCATGAGCTTTTTGCGCTCCCGCTCCACCATTCTTATTGCAGATGACTACAAGGACGATTACAAGCCGGAAGACTTTGCGGGAGCCAACTGATCATGGGTGGCTCTCTGAAACGCAAGCTCAATATCGTCCTTGCCTGCCTGCTGGGCATCGTCGCAGTGCCAGGTTTTGCCCATACGCTCAGTGAAAGTGTGAGTTCATGGCAGGTGCAGGGCAAGCAGGTGCAAGTGCAGTTCACGGTGCCTGAACTTGAGGCCAAGCGCTTGTCTGCTTCCGGCAAGGATGTGCCGCCGAGCGCTGAAGTTGGCGCTTATGTTGCCAGCAAGATCGGAGTCAGCGCAGAAGGGCAGGCATGTACGATGAAGGAAGTTGCCCACCCGCTATCAGCCATTACCGGTTTTTTCCGCTATGAATTTGGTTTCGAATGTCCGGGCGAAAAAGCCATGGTCATTCATTCCGACGTGTTTTACGAACTGGCCAGCACCCATACCAATTTTGCCCAGATTGAAAAAAGTTCAGGTGAATTTTCCGAGCAGTTACTGACCGATGAACATCGCAGCGTTGCGCTCGACGGGGAAGAGGGCGAAGGTGATCTGGCCAGCGCCAGTTTTTTCAAGTACATCGAGATGGGCATCATGCACATCTTCACCGGCATTGATCATATGTCGTTCATGCTGGGGCTGGTGCTGATTTCCCGCAATTTGCGCGATTTACTGGTCGTGATCACCGGTTTCACCATCGGCCACAGCATAACGCTGGCGTTGGCAGTAACCGGTATTTTACGTCCGGAAGGCCAGTACATTGATGCACTGGTGGCCTTTACCATTGCGATGATCGGTGCAGAAAATATTGGCGACAGCACGCATAGGCCCGGCTGGGTGGCGTTAAGCACCGGTGGCATTCTGATTCTGATGGCGGTGGGTCGCGCGCTGGGCTTTGGTGTGACCTTGCCGGTAATGCTGCTGGTCGGGGGAGGTTTGTTCGGTGCCAGTTACCTGATGCTGACCGGCCATGCCCGTGATGCTTCACGCATCCGGCTGATCATGACCTTGGTATTTGGTCTTATTCATGGGTTCGGTTTTGCAGCCAACCTGTTGCAGATGCATCTGCCGAAAGAGCGGCTGGCGGAACTGCTGGTGGGCTTTAATGTCGGCGTTGAAATCGGCCAGGTCACGGTGGTGTTGACAGCACTGGCGGTTGCGCTGGGTCTTGCCCGTATCAAATTGGCGATTCCACGGCCACTGTTCACGGATCTAGCGTCATCCTGCCTGGTGGCGGAAGGGCTCTACTGGTTTGTCACCCGCAGCATGGTCTGGTAACACTGTGGTGATCACGGCCGGCCCTGGCATGCATCAACTGGTGCCGGTGGCCCGCCAATGCAGTTGTACAAACTGATCATCTGCATGCACAGTGCCGGTGAAATTTCCATGCTGTGCGACTAACGTGAGCCCGCACGCCGTCGCCTGTGGCAATAACTCGGCGACTTGCCATGGCCTGATAACGTCCACTGTGGTCCAGGTGCGGGTTGCGACACCGGACAACTCCAGCAAACTGTAACGCCGCTCTATGCGGTTGCAGCCGGCCTCAACTGTGATGCGCTTTTCCCGCTGCAAAATCCCGCCTTCATGTTCGCGGCGGTAATCAAGCCTGAACTCTGTATAACTGGACACCGGGCGCGGGATAAAAGTGTCCAGCACCAGAATGCCGTCCGTGGTCAGCACCCGGCGGACTGCTAGAAAAAAATCGGCGAGTTGGCTGGTATCGGCAAGATAGGTAACTACCGAATAAGGTGCCAGTACAGTGTGGCAGGGCGGGGAACTGAATGAAGTCAGCGAGCCTGAACTGATGGACGGATGCAGGTTCAGTGCTTTCGCATTGATCCGGAGTTGGGCAAGCATGCCAGGTGATTCATCCACACCGGCGATATCAATACCACTCTGCAGCAGGGGCAGCAGGATGCGACCGGTGCCACAGCCCAACTCGAGCGTATGGCCCCCGCGTTCGCTGCATAGCCGACGGTAATAGCCGACATCATCAAAGGCCATGCTCTGCCCCATGTCGGTACTGTAGACGGCGGCTATCTTGTTGTAGGACTCCTGGCTCATGGCGAATTCCGCTGCATGGCTATGGCTGGTAGCAGGCTCTGGTACAGGGCCAGCAGTTGGTTGGCCATGCCATCCCATGACAACTGGGCGCGTACCACCTCTGAGCTTTGTTCCAGTGCATGGCGACGATCCGGCTCTGCCAGCAAGCAGTCCAGTTCATCCAGCATGGTTGCCCAGCTGTCACATATACGCAGTGCGCTTGTACCGATCCGGTCGAAACCGCGGGCGCCCTGGGTAGTGCTGACGCAAATGCGGCGGGCCAGCAAGGCCTCGGCAATTTTCAGTGCTGAGCCACGGATTTCCTGCTGAGGATTGATGGTGAGTGTGCAGGCCGCCAGCAGCGGTGCCGGATCGACAAATTCACTGACCAGTTGCACGCTCTTGTGACGCAGTAATGGATGTCTGTATTGCATTTCGCAGGATTCGGGTCCGCCCAGTATGATCAATTCGGCATCCGGGTGACGAGCCAGCAAGCCTGGCCACACTTCGGTGAGAAAGGCGATGATACCTGTGTAATTGGGCTGGTAGCGGAACGGGCCCATGAACAGCACTTGTTTGCCCGGGCTGGAAGCAACACTGTACGCATAACGATCTACCGCGCCATTTTTTATCACATGCGCAGGCAGTCCGCTTAACCACTGTGCATCTTGTTCCGAAAAGGCAACGATGCCGTCATAGCGGCGCAATAGCTCCAGCTGCATCGGGTCCTGCTCCCCGCCATCAAGGTAGACATCGTGCAGTGAGGCCACAAAGCGGGTGTTGCCGGTCCGCTCTTCCACCAGCCGGCTCGCTTCCATGAATTCCACTTGTACCAGATCGACCTGATATTGCTGTTGCAACTCACGCAGCTGGTAACGCAGAGCTTCGGGTGCATGCACGCGCATGCGGGTCGCCAGATCCTGTACACCCTGGCCAGGCATATCAATGCGCCCCCGCAACAGATGCACGGAGCGGAAGGCGGCAAATTCCAGCGGATCACACTGCTGGTAAAGGCTCATTTCATCGGTAAGCAATATCAGGTTAACCCGATCGCTCAGACGCTTGGCCAGCTCGGTGATGCGACGCGCACCCCCGTGCGCAGGCGGGAAAATCGCAAACGGCGTCACCCACAGCACCGTGGGCAATCCGGCGCGCCATCCGGGCAGATAGTATTTGTTCACGAGATTGGCAAAGGTGAAGCCGCTACGTTTGGCAGCATCACTGCGTCCTCGCACCAGGGCCACGCCACGCGCAATGTCGAGGGTGCCAAGCTCCTTGCGGGTTGCTGAAGTCTGGGCCGCCAGATGCCCCATGGATCGAAGGCCGCTTACATCCGTAAAGTGATGACGCAGCTCGAATTGCAAGGCATTGCGATCAAGGATGCGGTTGATTTCAGCCTCGCTGTAGCGGCGTCTGATGGTGCCACGGTGTTCATGGACAGCTGTGGAAGCCGGCACAAAAATACATTCGAGTCCTTCTTCCCAGGCGCGAACACCCCAATCGGCATCTTCCCAGTAAAATGGGGAAAACCCGCGGGAATCGCGTACATATTCCTTTAGCAAACCAGTGCGATACAGCGAGGAGCCGCCGCTGGCGTAGAAGCTGGCGCGCGCGACCGGTGAATTATCCGGCATTTTTTCGTAGACCACCGTGCGGGTGTGCTGCACATAAAAATCCGACCAGCCGGTTTCTTCCCGGCGGCGAAGCGGGTCAGGGAAAAAAATTTGTGAGGCGAGCGCAAAGGCAGCAGTAGACCGGTAGGGCAGCAGCTGTTGCAGGGCATCATCGGCCAGATACATGTCACTGTTGAGCAGATAGACCGCTGGATAGCGGACTGCATGCAAGCCGGCTTCGATGGCGCCATTGAAGCCGAGTGCGGCTTCACTGAACCGCCAGATAACCGCGGGATAGTCACGTTGCAGGTCGCGGTAAACAGAGGCATTGGCGCCGTTGACCTGCACGATGATTTCGGCAGGCTCTGCCAGCACTGCGACTGCACGAGTGGCATGAGCCAGTGTCTTGCCCAGTAATTCCGGTGTACCACTTTCAGGAATGAGCACGGACACGCCGGTTCCCCACTGTCCAAGCATGCGCCGTACCGGCTTGCCGAGACTGCGCTGTTCCGCAATTTTCAGGGCAATGAACATCGGAATGAAGCGTGACCAGGCGCCAAGTTTTTGCAGCAAGGTTCTGCGGGTCATACCAGCGCTTCCACTGCGAACGGCAAAGGCTGATCCTGCAGATAGGCGGCATACAGCCGTAAGGCTTGTTCGGTAAACATTGCGCACCAGATGTTGGCTTCCGGCTTGTTGTCTGTGCAGAAACCCATACTGCCATCCTGACGAATGCGTGGCAGCAGCGCTTGTGCAAAGCCATCGCAGGCTGTGCGATAACGCCCGGGTTGTGACAGTGAGCGCTCCAGGAAGATGGCCATGCGCAAGGCCTGGGCAATAATGTCGGTGCGACGCACGTCCATGTTTTGCAAGGACTCCGGCAAGCTGCCGTCTGCAGCCTGCAAGGCAAGGATCTGTTCAAACCAGCGCGCCAGTTGTTCATGGTCGGCCGACGCGCTGGTCATACAGCCTTCCAGCGCATACAAGGTCGGGTGAATCATGTCGAGGCCAAGCTTGTCTGCCTGCGTAGCTCGTGCATGCAGCTCTTGTTGGCAGGCAACAGCCAAGCTGGCATCCAGTGGGGATTGTGCATGCAACATCAAAATCCGGCTGGCAGTTTTGGCAGTGAAACTGCCGCCCTGGGTTGACCAGCGCTGGGGCAGTTGCGCTGCAGATGAGCGCGGAATGCAGACCTTCAGTCCTGCATCGCCAACAAACAGCAGCAACCAGCTTTGTAAATCCGCGAGCAGTATCGGCGACAAGCTGATCAGGTTGCTTGTGCTGGCTCTGGTCAGACCACCAGCAATCATCGCCAGATCAAATGCAAACAAGGCCTGGTTGCGCCAATCCGGTTCTGCCGCTTGCAGATAGATGCGTGTCAGCGGCATGTCGGCACTATGCAAATAGTTTTGTAGCCAATTTGCTGCCGCCTGGGCGGGGGCCTTCGGAGCATCCCGTAATGAAGCCAGCCAATGCAGGTAATAACCGGTGATTTCGCCATAAATATAGCGTGCGGAACCATCGGCCTGCACAGTGCCGGCCACAGCACCCTGATTCACACCCATGAGCTGCCGGGCCGGGCCATGCAAGAGTTTGTCCCTGATGCGAGCGGCACTGGCTGTTACAGCTTGAATGAATTCGGTCACAGAATACTTTGCCGGGAAGCCCACAACGTCGACAACACGCGGGCAGCGGTTTTGCCATCACCGAACGGAGCATCGGCATCGAAGGCACAAGGAACTGGGCGAACACTGCCAAGCCACGCCTGGCAGGCCTGCAATAGCAGCGCCGGATTGGTGCCGGTCAACTGGACTGCGCCAAAGCGTGCGGCTTCGGGACGTTCGGTTTCGGAGCGTGCGACCAGCACTGGCACGCCGATGTAGGCCGCTTCTTCCTGGATGCCGCCGGAATCGGTAACCACCAGGCAGGCTTCCTTCAACAACGGGATGAAGCGGCCATAGGTCAGCGCAGGAATCACCAGAATGCGTGGATGCCCGCCCAGTAACTGCTGCAGGCGCGAGCTGACCAGGGGGTTGGGATGGGTGGGACACACCACGCACAGCTC
Source organism: uncultured Gammaproteobacteria bacterium (assembly GCA_903853385.1). GTDB lineage: Bacteria > Pseudomonadota > Gammaproteobacteria > Pseudomonadales > Pseudohongiellaceae > CAILUG01. Next base: position 94,292 of record CAINTJ010000142.1, on the reverse strand, counting down.
GGGCTCAAGTTCCAACAATTGCAACAACGCTGAACACACATTTGCCAGCCCCTTCTGGTAATTTTCCCGACGGTGTAGCGTCATCACCAGCAAGCGACGGCCATGACTGCGCCAGGGAATCTGATGACTGACCGGATTTTCGAGTGTCAGCCGCAACAGATCAGCGATGCTGTTGCCCACCATGTGAATGGAGTCGTCAGTAAAACCTTCGCGGCGCAAATGCGCGGCGGCGTCGGAAGTGGGGGCCAGATGCCAGCGTGTCAGCTTGGCTATGCGGCGTCTGAACGGTTCCTCCGGGAACGGCCGCATGGGGTTGCTGGTACGTAATCCGGCTTCCAGGTGGGCCAGGGGCAAGCCACAGTCAAAGGCTGCCAGCGCACAGGCATAGGCAGTGGAAGTATCCCCTTGCACCAACACGATATCCGGGCGGTTGGCCTCCAGCCACTGTTTGGCATGGTGGCGCAGATGGCTAATACATTTGGAAATCGGGGACCCTGGCGGTACCGGTGGCAAGCTTGCATGCACTGGTAATCCAAGATGCGCGAACGTCTCCGATACCATAAGCGGATGTTGACCGCTCGATACCAAATTCAGGTCGAAGCGATGGTCTGATTGTGCTTCCATGCTCAGAGAGGCGAGTTTCAGGCATTCCGGACGGGTGCCGGCAAAACAGGTCACTCGCAAGGGTGACGACATCAGTGAACTTTGCATGCGGACTCAAGGACGGTACAGCTTTGAAGTCTAGCCTATTGTTTCGTTTCGTTCTGTTTCATTATGCCGAAATCAGCATGTCTTTGAAAGGGGACTTGCTTCCGTCATGCCGGAATTGATGTTCAATAATTCCTGTCCGCCAGAGTGCTGGCTGGCTAATTAGGCAGTGGCCGTTTACCCATTTCCCACACCAGCAGCTGATTATTGGTTGGCATGGCATGATCAGCCAGCAAATGCAGGCCGGCAGCCGTGGCCCAGGCGTCAACCTGCTCGAAATCGCGCACGCCACTGCGTGGATTGCGTGCTTGCAGCCATTCATCGAAACGGGCATTGCTGGGGGTGGTGAAGGCTCCGTGGTATTTGAAGGGTCCATAGACGCACAGCTTGCCGCCCGGACGCAGCGTGCGCTGCACGCCTTGAAAGAATAATTCAACATGGGCATGAGGCATGATGTGCAGCGTATTGGCGCTGAATATGCCGTCCACCCCGGCAATGGGCCAGTCTGGCTGCGACACATCCAGCGGGATCGGTGCACCGATATTGGCCAGCGTGTTGTCAGTGAGGCCCGCCACTACCGTCGACAAATTTTCCGGTATATCGCTGGGAAGCCAATGCACCTGGGGCATTGACTGCGCGAAAAAAGTGAGATGCTGGGCTGTAAGGGAGCCAATTTCCAGCACCAGGCTGCCGGCGGGAAATTCTGTGCGGATGCGTTCAAGGATGCATTGCTTGTTGTTTTCGCAGGCCTGACTGAAAGGCTTTGGCATGTTCTGGAGTCTCGTTGAGCTCACCGCAAGCTAGCCAGTGACTTCCCGTTCGGCAATACATTCATCGCTGCCCATCGCAAAGTCGCGGCAGATCAGCGGCCGCTTGTCGTAAATCGAACACAGCATGGTGTCGCGATCAAGTGCCGCACACCAGCCATCGTCGAGTCGCAACATGGTGAGGCCGCCCCACTGGTCGACATCGATGAACTGGTCGGGTACGCCGGTATCAGTGATCAGCAGCACTTCCAGGCGGCAACAGCAGGCCTGGCAGTTGCTGCAGGCAACCTTGGGTTCCTGCAGTGCTTTGACGGTGATGTTCAGTTCGGAACCGGCATCGCGCGCAATTCGCTGGCTACCAGATCGCCAAACTCGGAAGTGCTGATCATCTTCACGCCACTGCCAGGTTTGGACAGGTCGGGTGTCGAAAAGCCTTTGGCAAACACGCTTTGCATGGCCTGCCACAGGTTTTTGGCTTCCTGGTCCATGCCAAAGCTGTATTCCAGCATCATCGCCACCGAACCGATCATCGAGTAAGGATTGGCAATGTTCTTGCCGGCGATGTCGGGTGCGGAACCGTGTGAGGGCTCGTAATAAGCCTTGTCCGGGCCGATGCAGGCAGATGGCATCAGGCCGAGCGAGCCGAGGATGCCGCCGCCCTGGTCCGACAGGATGTCGCCGAACATGTTCTCCATCACCATCACATCGAACTGGCCGGGATTGAGGCACAGGTAGGTGGCAGCGGCGTCCACCAGCATCTGCACCACTTTCACCTGCGGATAATCCTTATGCACTTCATCAAGGATTTCATTCCACAACACGCTCGACTTCAGCACGTTGGATTTGTGGATGTTGTGCAGCACTTTCTTGCGTTTCATCGCCGTTTCGAATCCGACTTTGAGAATGGCACGAATCTGGTCTTCGTCGTATTCCAGCATTTCGTTGACATAGCGTTTGCCGGCAGCATTGATGCCGGTTTCCTTCTTGCCGAAATAGAGACCACCCACCAGTTCGCGGATGATCATGATGTCGATGCCATCGCCGATGATCTCGGGTTTGAGCGGCGAGAAATGTGCGAGACCTTTCGGCAGAAACACCGGGCGGAAATTGGCGTAGGTGTTGTAGCGACGACGCAACGGCAGCAGGGCACCACGCTCGGGCTGCTGGTCGACCGGAATTTTTTTGGATTCTTCATGGCTGAGGCCGATCGGACCTTTCAGGATGGCGTCGGCCTCGTCGCAGACCAGCTTGGTGGCATCCGGAAATGAGCTGCCGCACTGGAACCAGGCGCTGGCACCGAACGGGGTGTGGGTGAGTTCGAAATTGATGTGGTTGCGTTCGGCCACCAGCTTCATGATCTTGACGGCTTCCACCATGATTTCAGGGCCGATACCGTCGCCATCGAGCAGCGCAATTTTGTATGTCTTCATAATGAATCCGGGTCTTGGGGACTGTCGTATCAGTCAAGGCCGACAGTCAGATGAAAAAGGCGGCGCAATGTACCACTGAGGCCGCCCAGGCTCAAAGCCTTGAGAACACCGCGTGCACAGTTTATGCGTAATCCACGCAGAATCCATGCGGACAGACAAACCCGCCTGTGAAAACAGGTCACTTTCATACTAGAATAGCCGACTAATTTGTATGACCCTCCCTGAAACTTGTCACCCGGGCTAACCCTTTAGCCTCTGCAGGGAAAGTCGTCCCCCCGGATTCATTTAGCCTCTGGAGTTAATGACACTATGGAGTCTCCCAAGACCACCAACACCACCCTTATAACCTGGGTCAAGGAAATCGCAGAACTGACCCAAGCCGCCTCCGTCTACTGGTGCGACGGCACCCAGGCCGAATACGACCGTTTGTGCCAGGAGCTGGTTGTGGCCGGCACCTTTATCAAATTGAATCCTGCACTGCGTCCCGGCTGTTTTCTGGCCCGTTCCGATGTGCGTGATGTTGCCCGTGTGGAAGACCGCACTTTCATCTGCTCGGAAAAACAGGAAGATGCCGGCCCCACCAACAACTGGGATGAACCGGCGGCGATGCGCCAGAGTCTCAAGAAGCTGTTCGCCGGTTGCATGACTGGCCGTACCTTGTACGTAATACCGTTCAGCATGGGCCCGCTCGGTTCTGACATCGCCCAGATCGGCGTGCAGCTTACCGATTCCCCTTATGTGGTGGTGAGCATGCGTATCATGGCCCGCATCGGCTCCAGGGTGCTGGATGTGCTGGGCAACAAACCCTTTATCAAATGCCTGCACTCCATTGGCTATCCGCTCAAGGATGGCCGCCAGGACGTGGCGTGGCCCTGCGATCCGGAAAACCGTTACATCGTGCATTTCCCGGAAGCACGCGAAATCATCTCCTATGGCTCCGGCTACGGCGGCAACGCGCTGCTGGGCAAGAAGTGTGTAGCACTGCGCATCGCCTCGGTGATGGCGCGTGATGAAGGCTGGATGGCCGAGCACATGATGATCGTGGGTGTGGAAGATCCGCAGGGCAACAAGACCTATGTCACCGGCGCGTTCCCGAGCGCTTGCGGCAAGACCAACCTCGCCATGCTGATTCCGCCGCAGGGTTTCGAGGGCTGGAAAGTGTGGACCGTGGGTGACGACATTGCCTGGATCAAACCCGGTGCCGACGGCCGCCTGTATGCAATCAATCCGGAAGCAGGCTTCTTTGGCGTGGCGCCCGGTACCTCCATGGATTCCAACCCGGCTGCGATGCGCACCATGGTCAAGAACACCATCTTTACCAACGTGGCACTCACTGATGACGGCGACGTCTGGTGGGAAGGCATGACCAATGACTTGCCAACACACCTGATCGACTGGAAAGGCAAGGACTGGACGCCTGCCAGCCCGACTCCGGCTGCGCATCCGAATGCCCGCTTCACGGCACCCGCCAGCCAATGTCCGAGCATCGACCCGGAATGGGAAAATCCGCAGGGCGTGCCAATCAGCGCTTTCCTGTTCGGTGGCCGCTTGAGCACCACCTTCCCGCTGGTCTATCAGAGCCGCAGCTGGGCCCATGGCGTTTACATGGGCGCCACTTTGGGTTCCGAAGCCACGGCTGCCGCCGACAATCAGGCCGCCATTCGTCGCGATCCAATGGCGATGTTGCCGTTCTGCGGCTACAACATGGGCGATTACTGGAAGCACTGGCTGAGCATGGAACAACGTGTCACCAATCCGCCGAAAATTTTCCGCGTGAACTGGTTCCGCAAGACTTCCGAAGGCAAGTGGCTGTGGCCAGGCTTTGGCCAGAACATGCGCGTGTTGCAGTGGGTCGTCAAACGCGTCAATGGTGCTGTGCAAGGCCATGACACCGTGTTCGGCACCGTGCCACACTACGATGACATTTCCTGGAACGGCATGGCCTACGACAAGGCTACATTCGAGCAGCTGATGAGCATCGACATCGACAACAGTCGCCGCGAATTCGAAGACCAGGTCAAACTGTTCGTGGAATTCGGTGACAAACTGCCGGCCGAGCTGGAAGCGCAGCGACAGGCGATGCTGGCCGGAGTCAACGGCTGACTTGTCATGAGCGGCGCTGGTGCTGGTTGCGAGCTATTGGCGCAGTTCTGGCTTGACTGCTGCGAGCGCTGCAGCCGTTGTTACTTGCCACCATTGCTTACAGTAAAGCTGAAATCATCGACCAGTACGTGGCCATCGATCGAGATGGCCTGATACCAGACCTGGTAGGTGGCGGCTTCGATTATCGGCAGCTCGACTGCGATGTCAGTGCCAAAAGCAATGGATTGACCGATGCTGTTGCGGGGCAGGCGCAGGTTGAGTCGTTCACCCTTGCGCGGGCCGCTGGTGAATTCAAGCCGCAGGTTGGTAAGGGTGACTTCGCTGCCGAACCTGAACTGTATTTGCGTCGGAATATGCTCGAGCACCGCATCGTGGTCGGGAACGGTCATGGCAAGGCCGACATGCGCCAGCGCCAGCGAACTGAACCAGCAGGTCGCCAACGCCAACATCAATTTGAACAAGTGAGTCATCACGCAAAGATACCGGATCGGAAAAGCCCATGAACAGCGGTAAAGAGTCAGGCAGCAAAAAAGTCGGTTTCGTTTCACTCGGGTGCCCCAAGGCGCTGGTCGATTCCGAACGCATCCTCACCCAGCTCAAGCTCGAAGGCTATGACATTGTCTCCAGCTATGAAGGAGCCGACGTCGTAGTCGTCAACACCTGCGGTTTTATCGACAGCGCCAAGAAAGAATCGCTCGACGCCATCGGCGAAGCCGTGCAAAAAAACGGCCGCGTCATTGTCACCGGTTGCATGGGTAAAAATGCCGAAGAAATCACGCGTGTGCATCCACAAGTGCTGAGCGTCACCGGCCCGCAAGCCTATGAAGAAGTAGTGAATGCAGTACATCAGGTGATTCCCAAGCCGATTCTTAGTACCCACAACCCGCTGATCGATCTGGTGCCGCCGCAAGGCATCAAGCTCACGCCGCGTCATTATGCTTATCTGAAAATTTCCGAAGGCTGTAATCATCGCTGTTCGTTCTGCATTATTCCGTCGCTGCGTGGTGATCTGGTGAGCCGGCCAGTGGAAGAAGTTTTGGTCGAAGCCGAGCGTCTAGTGGCAGCCGGTGTGCAGGAGCTGTTGATAATTTCGCAAGACACCAGTGCCTATGGCGTCGATCTCAAATACCGCACCGGTTTCTGGAATGGACAACCGGTGAAAGGCAACATGCAGGGTCTGTGTGAAGCGCTCGCGCATCTGGGTGTGTGGGTACGCTTGCACTATGTTTATCCCTATCCGCATGTCGACAACATCATTCCGCTGATGGCGGAAGGTCGCATCCTGCCGTATCTCGACATACCGTTTCAGCATGCCAGCCAGCGCATCCTCAAATTGATGAAGCGACCGGCGGCTACCGAAAACACGCTGGCGCGCATCAAGGCCTGGCGTGAAATCTGCCCGGAACTGACGATACGCAGCACTTTCATAGTTGGCTTCCCCGGCGAGACCGAAGCGGAATTCCAGGAACTGCTCGATTTTCTTGAAGAAGCACAGCTCGATCGAGTCGGCTGTTTCCAGTATTCCGCTGTCGATGGTGCCAAAGCCAACGAGCTGCCTGATCCGGTGCCGGCAGCTGTCAAACAGCAACGCTACGAGCGTTTCATGCAAGTGCAGCAACGCATCAGCAGCGCACGTTTGCAGGCCAAAGTGGGCCAGGAAATCGAAGTCATTGTTGATGAAGTCAATGATGAGGAAGCCATTGGTCGCAGCATGGCGGATGCCCCCGAAATCGACGGCAAGGTCTATTTGCAATATCCGGAAGGTTTGCAGCCGGGCGATCTGGTCACCGTCACCATCGAAGAGGCGGATGACTACGATCTCTATGCCTAGGAAATATTTCGTGCGGGAAGCACGAGTGCAGTTTGCTTTGTTGTTGTTGTCTTTTGCATGTTCCAGTTCGTCAGCCAGTGCGCAGTCCAGCCAGCCAACCATCGAAGAGCTGGTTGTCACCCCCAATCGCATTCCAGTGCCGCTGCGCCAGGTCGGCACTTCGGTGACGGTGCTGGATGCCGAGGCTATCGAAGCCTACGGCAATTTGAGTTTGCAGGATGTGCTCAGGCAGCTGCCCGCCCTGGCCGCCAGCAGCAACGGCGGAGCCGGCCAGCCGGCTTCGCTGCGCATGCGTGGCGAAGAAGGTTATCGCACGCTGGTCATCATGGACGGCATGCGGCTGAGCGACCCCAGTCTGCCGCAGATCGGACCGCAGGTGGATCAATTGCTCAGCAGCGGTATTGAACGGGTCGAAGTGCAGCGCGGGCCGCAAGGGCTTGGCTATGGCGCGGATGCGGGCGGCATCCTCAATATCAGTTCCCGCCAGGCTGGCAAGGGTTGGAATGGCAGCCTTGAAGCCCAGACTGGCAGTTTTGACACCCATCAGCTCAATGCCAATATCGGCGCCGGCAATGAGAGCGTCGATGGCTTTGTATCGGCTACCGGGTTCACCACTGGTGGTTTCAACAGCCGCGCGGATGACACTGTGCTGCGCGACCGTGACGGTTACAGCAACACCACGCTGCATGCCCGCGCCGGTGTCAATCTCACCGACCATTTGCGCGCGGAGCTGGTGCACCGCGAGGTGAGTGGCGACACCGACTTTGATGGCTGCTATCTGAGCGATTTCAGTTATACGCATGCTTGCCATTCGACTTACGACCAGAGCGCTTCACGCGCCAGCCTGACCTATCACGACACCGGGGTTTCGCATGCTGTGAGCTATGCCATTACCGACACTGACCGCGCCAGTTTCGCTGGCGGTGTTGCTGCGTTTGCCACCACCGGCAAATTGCAGCGCTGGGAATATCTGGGCTCGGTGCAGGCTGTGCCAGGACTCAAACTGGTGTTTGGTGCTGATTATGAGCGGGCCGGCCAGGAAGCAAAATTCCGCGGTAATCAGGGTTATTTCGCGGAAGCACTCACCCGGTTTTCCGACGCCTGGTATGTCACCGCTGGCGCCCGCTATGACGACAATGATGACTTTGGCAGCAACACCAGCTATCGCTTCACCACCGCTTATCTGGTGCCGTTGCCCAGCGCCAACCAGTTGAAATTCAAGGCCAGTATTGGCACCGGCTTCCGCGCTCCCAGCCCGTATGAAATCGCCTACAACAGTGGTGCCTGGTCCTATCCACCAGCTTCATTGGTGAAGTTGCAACAGGAAAGCAGCAAGGGCGCAGAGGCCGGCGTTGAATACTGGCCGGCTTCCGGCCTGAAACTGGAAGCCGTGTATTTCGATCAACAGGTCGACAATGCCATTGAGTTCGATCTCGCCAACTACAGCGGTTATTTGCAGGATCCTGGTCGCAGTACTTCCCGCGGTGTTGAATTGAGTGCTGCGCTGCCGTTGTCGCGCGCGTGGTCCTGGCAGGCCAACTATACCTGGAACGACACAGCTCGCCCCGATGGTGCGCAGCGGCTGCGCCGCCCCCGCCAACTCATCAATGCAGGGTTGCAGTGGCAGCCGCAGCCGCGATGGTTGTTACATGCCTTCATGCGCAGCTCGCGCGATGCAATTGATCAAACCTTCACTGACGTAGTACCGCTCGATAATTTTGCTGTGCTTGATGTGGGCGGCAACTATCAGCTGACCCACACGCTGCAATTGTTTGCGCGTATTGAAAATGCACTTGATGCGCAATACCAGGAAGTCATCGGCTACCGTACCCCGGGCCAGGCGATCTATGTCGGTTTTCGCCTGACTCCCGGGACGCGTTAACTCCTCAGGCTTTCTCCGGAAATTTGAAACCCAGATAAACCGAGTTGCTGATTCCCATCAAGGTCAGCAAGGTCTCCGGGAATTCCGGCATGGAGATGACCTTGGTGACATGCGCAATGAAGATGAAGCCGAGGATCAAGGTCCACATCACCGTTTGCAGCCGATGAAAGCCGATGCCGTTGCCGTCGTCGCAGATGTCGTGGAAGAAACCTTTGGAGACCTCGGTGGGAGGTGCACGCAGCACCTGCAAGCGGGCATTGGCAGCGGTGCGCCCGGCCACGTCGTCCGCACTGAAAGTGTTGAGTTTTTGCTCGAGCGCAGTGATTTCTGCGGCCTTGGTGCCATTGCCGATGACGAGAGCGCCCAGGCCGGTGCCACCGCTGATGCCCAGTAGGATCAGCGCTTTGTGCTGACTGGTTACATGGAACAGCATGCCATTGCCTGCCACCGGCAAGGCTGCGGCAGTCCCGATCGCCAGCGCGAGCGGCAAGGTCATCTGGTAACCACCGTGCTGCTTTTCCAGCAATTGCTCCCACTGATTGCGACTGTCATCGCTGGTGGGATCCATCGACAGCCGGTAAGACAGCACCAGACCGGTACCTGCGGCATCCAGCTCGGCCGTCGGTGCACCCAGGCTCTGCATGACCACATCATCAATCACCAGCCACACCCCGGTGGCTTTGGCATTCATAACGGGGATCTGGTGCGGACCCGGGACATGCAGACGAAGGGTGTCTTCCAGGGTGAAGTGCCGGGTTGCGTCAACCAATTGCACGGTTGGCGGGTCAGTCTCCGCCGCGCCAGCGCAGCCCCACTGAACTGCCAGCACCAAGACCACAACCACTTTCAGCAATGCATGCATAAAAAGCTCCTTTTCAGGTTATTGGGTGACCCTCGACTGCCAAAAGCCTAACACCGGAGCGGGTGTCGTTTGAATTGCTGCCGCAGCCTGTTCCCGGCTCGGTGGCCAAACCGTTTCGTCCCGGCTTGAGCCGATGCCAGGACTTACTTTGCTATACTCACGCCAACTCTGGTTTTGGATGATGTACTGATGTTGCGCAAGACTGTTTTCTGGATCCACCTGTCAGCCGGGGTGGTGGCCGGCCTGTTTGTGTTTGTGATGTCGTTGACCGGTGTGCTGCTGGCCTACGAGCGCCAGGTCAAAGACTGGGTTGCCCAAAGCCGTTATGTGCCGGTGGCTGCACAAACTGCGCGTATGTCGCTGGAGCAGTTGCTGCTGGCGCTGGGACAGTCACAACCGCAGCTGCATCCCAACTCACTCATGGTAAGCAGTAATGCCGGCGCCCCTGTCAGTCTGCGGGCGGGCCGCACCAGCGTTGATCTGGATCCCTACACTGCGCTGCCCATGCAGCTGCAATCAGCTGCGCTCAATGAATTTTTTGAAACGGTTGAGCGCGTGCATCGCTGGCTGAATTTGCAGGGTGAGCTGCGCAACACTGGCCGTCAGCTGATGGATATCGCCAACGTGGTGTTTTTGTTTCTGGTGCTCAGTGGCATGTATTTATGGCTGCCGGCATTGATGAAAAAGGCCATGTTCAAGGCGCGTCTGTGGCTGCGCAGCGATTATGGCAGCAGTAAAGTGCGCGACTATCACTGGCATCACATCTTCGGCATCTGGATGGCGATACCGCTGTTGGCGGTGGTTTACAGCGGGGCGGTAATGTCTTATCCGTGGGCGGCCAATTTGCTTTATAGCGCCTTTGGGGCCGAGATTCCTGCGCCACCGGGTGGGCCTGGCGGAGCATTTGCTGGTGGGCCCAATGGTGCCAATCAAGCTGCCGCCGGCTCTGAGCTGCAAGCACCCATGCAATCCATTGATGCCTTGTTGCAGTTGGCTTTGGCCGATGCCCGCAGTGCTGGTTGGCAACGCGTGACCTTGAGTTTGCCAGCTGCCGCTGACACAAGCCTGCGCATCGAGATCGATCAGGGCAATGGCGCGCAGGCCCATTTGCGCCATACCTTGGTGCTCGATCGCAGCAGCGGTGAGATCAAGCAGGTGCGCGAATTCAGCGACACGCCCAGAGCCCAGCAATTGCGCGGCATCGCCCGCTTCCTGCATACCGGCGAAGTATTGGGCATCTGGGGCCAAACGCTGGCGGCGCTGGCTTCGGCAGCGGCCATGTTGCTGGTGTGGACCGGCTTGTCACTGGCGTGGCGGCGTTTGATCCAGCCCTTGTTCAAGCGCAAGGCTGAACTACTTTGAGTTCAGCCTTGGTCAGCACAGAATGTTTGGTTGCATCATCAGCGGGCATGGAAGTACTTGCCTGCAATGTGTAGCGGCGTCGGTGCCAATGAGCAAAGCTGCGGATTCACCAGTGAAATCATGGGTAAATTATGGAGGTGAATCCCGCTCCAGTGTTTGCGCTTGCAGCAGCCGGGCGGGCGGGTACATCATCGGTGCCTGACCAATAACAACAGTTAGCCAGTTTCAGGGGAAATCATGTCTCATCACTTCGCTGTACGCAGCCTGGCTGTGTCATTGCTGTGTGCAATGGCCAGTGCCACCTTTGCACAAACATCCACCCTCGATGGCATCTATAGCAGCCAGCAAGCTGCGGCCGGTGCCACGCTCTACACCCGTTCCTGCATCGAATGCCATGGTGCCACGCTGCGTGGCGGTGAAGCCGGGCCGGCGTTGGTGGGCGCCGGCTTCTGGAAAAAATGGGCCGGGCAACCGTTGGGTGCGTTGTTGCAGATCACGGCCAGCACGATGCCGGTCAACAATCGTGGCGGTTTTTCACCGACGCAATATGCGTCGCTGATTGCGTTCATGCTGCAGCAGAACGGTTTGCCGGCTGGCCAGAAAGCCATGGCTGCTGATGCTGCACAACTGGTGGCCATCAAACTGGAAGAATCACAGGAGCCCGTGCGTGTCGCCTCTCTGCAGAATGGTGCCAGTACCTCGCAGCGCGTGGTGAATGCCGAGTGGCTGAGTTATCACGGCGATACCCATTCCACCCACTATTCGCCGCTGGCCAATATCAACAAGAGCAATGTTGCCAATCTGGAAATTGCCTGGCGCTGGTACAGCACCAACCACGGCCCGCAGCCGGAATTCAATTATGAAGCTACACCACTGATGGTCGACGGTGTGCTCTACACCACCGCCGGTCGTCGTCGTGATGTAGTGGCGATCGACCCGGTTACCGGAGAAAACCTGTGGATGTACCGGCTTGATGAAGGCAGCCGCGGTGGGCCGCGTGTGAATTCCGGACGCGGTTTGTCGGTGTGGCGCGCCAATGGTGTCACCCGTCTGATCAACCTGACACCGGGCTACCAGATGGTGAGCCTCGATGCTGTCACCGGTCGCCCTGATCCCAAATTCGGCAACAACGGCCTGGTGGATCTGCGTGAAAAACTCGATGACCGCTTTGAGGTCGACAAGGACAAAGCGCCAGTCGGCGCCACTTCGCCGGCAACGATCGTCGGTGATGTGATCGTAGTGGGTGCCACGTTCCCGTCCGGCGGTTCACCCGGCTCCAAGTCAGGCATTGCCGGCAACATCCGTGGCTACGATGTGCACACTGGCGCATTGTTGTGGACCTTCCACACAATTCCGCAAGCCGGTGAATACGGCACGGAAACCTGGCGCAACAACAGCTGGCAATACAGCGGTGCGGCTGGCGCGTGGTCGACCATGTCGGCCGATGTCGAGCGCGGCATCGTCTATGTGCCGGTGGAAGCAGCCACTGGTGACATGTATGGCGGACATCGCCCAGGCAACGATCTGTTCTCGCAAACGCTGGTGGCGCTGGATGCGAAAACCGGCAAACGCATCTGGCACTTCCAGCTCGTGCATCACGATGTATGGGACTATGACCCGCCGACCGGGCCGGTACTGGCCGAGCTGACTGTCAACGGCAAAAAAATTCCGGCGGCGATCCAGGTGAGCAAGCAGGGCATGGTGTACACACTCAATCGTGTCACCGGCGAGCCGGTGTGGCCGATTGTGGAACGACCAGTGCCGCAAAGCGGCGTGCCGGGCGAGCAGCTGTCACCCACGCAACCGATCCCTACCAAGCCACTGCCGTTTGAGCGCCTCGGCATCACCGAAAATGATCTGATTGATTTCACACCGGAGCTGAAAGCCGAAGCGCTCAACATTCTCAAGGGCTACACCTACGGCCCGGTGTTCACGCCACCGTCGATCGTGGATGAGAAGAATGGCGGCACCATCTTCATGCCAGGTTTTGGCGGCGGCGCCAACTGGCAGGGCGTGGCGTTTGATCCCGACACCAACATGCTTTACATCCCGTCCACTTCGCATCCAATGAAAGTGGGTCTTGGCAAGGATACCAAGAACAAGGACTTCGATTACGCGATGACCTCACGCGGCCTGGTGATGGAAGGCCCGTTCGGCCTGCCGCTGATCAAGCCGCCTTATGGCCGCATCACTGCCATCGACATGAACAGCGGTGAGCACAAGTGGATGATGGCCAATGCCGATACGCCGGACGAGATCAAGAACAACGCCCACTTGAAAGGCGTGGAAATCAAGGAACGTACTGGCCACGGTGACCGCGGCGCCTTGCTGGTGACAAAGACCTTGTTGTTTGCCGGCGAAGGTGCTGGTCTCTATGGCGGTCAAACCGGTGGTGGTCGCAAGTTCCGCGCCCATGACAAGGCTACTGGTGCCATCATCAGTGAATTCGAATTGCCGGCCAAACAAACCGGTTTGCCGATGACATATGCGATTGACGGCGTGCAATATATCGTGGTGCCAATTGGTGATACCGGACATCCGGGAGAATTAGTAGCGTTGCGATTGAAGCAGTAGTGCACTCACGAGTACTATCTGCCACCGTCGTAGATGACGCAAATTCCATCCATTATTTTTCCACACTGTTACCAAGGAGTGACAAATGAAAAAACTAGCTGGTATAGCCTTGGCCCTCGTGGCTCTGGTGGGCACCGTGCAGCAAGTGCAGGCACAGAATATCGTCAACATGCAAATACGCAGCGAAGCGTTTCCCGATGGCATGGTAGTGCCACTGCGTTTCACTTCGCATGGTGACAACGTGCAACCTGACTTCACGATCATTGGTGCACCGGCTGAAACCGTAGCCTACGCCATCATCATGCACGACATTGAAGTGGCTGTTGACAAGAATGGTACTGACGTTACCCATTGGGTAGCCTATGACATTCCCTCACCACAAATTCCGGAAGGCAAACTGCCCGCCGGCAGCGTGTACGGCAAGAACATCACTGGCAAGGCTGCCTACATGGGATCGGGCGCACCTTTGCCGGATCGCTTCCACCACTATGTGTGGGAATTCTATGCACTGAATGCCAAGCTGGGTCTACCAGAAGGCGCCACCCGCGCTGAAGTCATGAAAGCAATGGAAGGCAAGATCATCGGCAAAGCTGCCTATGTCGGTCGCTATGCGAATGCCAAACCCAAAAAATAAGCAGTAGTTGCAGGACCAAAACAATAAAAAACAGGGGGCTGTGCCGCAGGGTGCCGCCCCTTATGTTTAGGCAATATAAAAACACCACGGCGATTCAGGTCGGACACAGGTTCAGGGGGAAACATGAAACTGCAAGTGAGCACGTTGGCGGTATTGTTGGGCATGACGGGAGTTGCGCAAGCCCACCACAGTTTTGCGCCACACTTCGATATCAACAAGCCGGTCAACCTGACTGGCGTCATCACCGAATTTGAACAACGCAATCCGCATGCATATTTGCATATGCGTGCGCAGGATGCGGATGGCCGCACAGCCGAGTGGCGCTGCGAAACCCATGGCGTCACCCAGCTTACCCGCAACGGCATTACGCCCGACATGCTCAAGCCTGGCACGGAATTGCGTATCACCGGATCCCAGCATCGTCGTGATGAGCACGAATGTTTCTTCGACACCGCATATTTCCCGGATGGTCGCATACTCAGCGTCAACGGGCCGCGAGTAGACCAGACCGCATTGCCCAAAGTTGCCCCGCGCGATTCCTTCTATGGTGTGTGGTTGCTGGCGCCCGCCAACCGGCCCACCAGCGGTCCGCAGTTCATGATGGATTTCCTCACTGATGCCGGCAAAGCCGCAGTGGCCAAATATGATCCTTTCACGATGGACCCGACCTACCGCTGTGAGCCAGTGGGGATCCGGCGTGGCTGGTTTGCACCGGGCACACCGATGGCGATCCGCAAAGACGGCAAGAATATTGTCATCGCACATGAGTGGATGGACATCAAACGCACTGTGCACATGAATGAAGCCGCCGCACCCGCCAATACGGCGGAAACCATACTTGGTTATTCACGCGGTCACTTTGACGGCAACACTCTGGTGGTGGAAACCGATCATTACCGGCCCGGTGTAATCAACCAGTTTGTGGAAGTGAAAGGCCAGCCGATGCGTGGCCAGTTGCATTCGAATGCGTTGCGCACGGTGGAGCGCATCCAGTTCGACAAGGCTTCCAATCGCATCAAGCTGGCAATCGAAACCTATGATCCGCTGTTTTTCACGCGGGATTTTCCGCTGGGTGAGGCGGAGTTTGCAGCCTCGGATCTGGAGATCAAGCCATTTGGGTGCATGCCAGAGCAGTTGAAGTAACTCCCTTTGACATTGCTCGATATCCATTCACTGCTGTTCCTGGCCTTGATGGCGCTATGCACCGGTTTTATCAAAGGCGGCATGCCGGCGCTGGGACCGTTGTTGTCGGCGACTGTGGCACTGTGGTTTCCGTCGCGCGAAGCGCTGGGCATCACACTTACGCTGTTTCTGATTGGCGATTCCGCTGCCGTGTATTTGTACTGGCGGCTGGCCAACTGGCGTGAGCTGAGCCGTATGCTGGTACCGTTGATAGTGGGGATTGCCATTGGCGGTTTGGTGTTGCGCGGACTCGATAATCACGCGCTGGGCCTGGTCATCGGTATTTTCGTATTGCTGCTGGTGGGGCTGGAACCCTTGCGACCGCGCCTGACACGCTGGGCGTTGGCGAATCCGCAAGTGGCACGTACCAGCTCGGGGATGTTGGCGGGTCTAGCCACTACCATCAGCAATTCGGCCGGCCCCATCCTCAATATTTATTTTCTGGTATTGAATCTCGACAAGCGTACCTTTATTGGCACCGCCACCATGTTCTTCGCGTTTGCCAATCTGGCCAAATTGCCTATTTTTATCGGGCAGGATGTATTCCATGGGCACAATTTCCCCTCGTTGTTACTGGTGGCGCCGCTGATTTATCTGGGCGCGTTTGCCGGTAAAATATTTCTCGAATGGATTTCGCAGCTGTGGTTCAACCGGGCGGTGTTGATACTGACAGCGGTTGCAGGTGTGACGCTGATCATCAATAACATTTGAAAATATTCGCTGCGAGCAGGCATAGTAAATTGCCTGCCCTGGCAAGCCTTCACGGCGTCCTCAACTCAATCCCCAGCCCCCAGCTTTTGGTATAGCGGTAGTAATCCACCAGATCGCTGGCATAACCATTACGGCTCCACAATTGCACTGGCAAACCGAAGAAGTCGGTAGTGAATTCAACGGTGGTGGTGTTGTGTTTGAACAGTCCGGAATAGCCGGTTTCCTGCTTCACATCCAGCTTGTTGAAACATACAAAGGCGGTGCCGACAAAGCAGCGGCTGCGATTGAAATTGTATTGCAGGCTGATGCTCACTCCATCGTAAGCACTGCGTGGTCTGGCTTGCCGGCCGCCATCTTCCCAGAGGTTGTATTCCTCGCTCTTGCCTTGCAACGGACCGTCGCTGAGGTAGTGCCGCAGCTGCAAATGGGTTTGCCACTGGCTGTTCCATGAGCGCTGCCAATCGATGAAGGAGTAATCCCAGCCGCGGCTGAGTGCGTCGCGCGCAAACTGGGCATCTTCGCCGCGCGCCACATAGTCCAGCTGTTCACGCGCAAGCGCCTCTTGCGTATTGATGCGCTGGCCATTGGACTCATGTGCCAGCCCCGCATCAAACCACGCGTCATCCGAAGACCAGATGCGGTAGAACAGTGAGGGATTGAAGCGGCGCTCCATCACGGGAGAGGACTGGCGCGTACCTATGTACTGGGAAAAGCGGCCAGTAAAAGCCAGATAAGGCTGCACCAGATATTCCTGGTCGCCGGGAATCAGCGCTTCCATCACATCGGCGCCTTTTGCCTGCAGTTGTTCCAGCATCTCCCAATTGGCGAACAGCGGATGTTTCAGCGACAGCGTGAAATCCAGATACGGATGGCTGGGATTATTGCTGTCGGTGCGGATCATCAGCTCGGTGGGTTCATGACTTGAGAGCTGGGTATGGCGAGCCAGCACTTTCTGGCGGATATCATTGCTGCCGATTTCCTGGCCACTGACTTTGGCAGTAGCAATGATCGCCAGCGCCGGCAACAGCGGATCTTGCGGGCAGGCATAATATTCGCGCCATTCCTTGCCGCTTTCGGTGTAGATCACCAGGTTGCGGGTGCGCATCACATCGTCGGCCACGTTGATGTGCAGGTTCTGGCCGTTGTGCTGCAGCGTGAGTTGACGATAGACCACGCGTGGTTGTTTGTTGAGCAGGCGAGTCTGGCACTGGGCCAGGTCGAGTTGCTCGAGCCTGGTGGCGATATATAGCCGGTCAAGCTCGCTCAGTTGTGGCGACTGGCCGTTGTCATCAATCAGCTGCACCGCATCCTGCGCCAGCGCGCCGGCGGCGGTGAGGCTGGCAAGCCCAAACACACAAGCCTTGATAAATTGCATGAAAGTTATTCCTTAATGCTGGATTAATTCGGGACTACAGGTGTTTCTCGGCATGCCGAACACCTCTAGAATGCCACCTTGTTCCAACAGGCCAAGCAGGAGAGTGCCAAGGTGCAACACTTCAGATCAGTGCTGGCCGCAGTGGCTGCCATTGCCACGCTTGCCCTGCTGGCGGGCTGTGTCGTCAATCCGGTCACCGGCCGTAGCGAATTATCGCTGGTTTCGGAAGCGGAGGAACGCAAAATCGGTGCCGAGCAGTATGTGCCGTCGCAGCAAGGGCAGGGCGGCACCTATCAGGTCGATCCTGAGTTGACTGCCTACGTCAGTCAGGTCGGCAAGCGACTGGCGGCGGTGAGTGATCGCAAGTTCAACTACGAATTCGTGGTACTCAACAACGGCGTGCCCAATGCCTGGGCCTTGCCAGGTGGCAAGATTGCCGTCAATCGCGGCCTGTTGTATGAACTCAACAATGAGGCCGAACTGGCGGCCGTGCTTGGCCATGAAGTGAGCCATGCTGCCATCGGACACGGGGCGCAGGCGATGACGCGCGGCACCTTGATGCAAGGCGCCATGGTGCTGGGTGCTGTTGCGGTTGCTGCCAACGATAAAACTTCCAGATACAGCGACTTTGTGCTGGGCGGGGCCATGCTGGGTGCGCAGCTGGTTACCATGAACCATGGCCGCGATGCCGAACGTGAAGCAGATCAATATGGCATCGAATACATGGTGCGTGCCGGCTACGACCCCCATGCGGCCATTAGCTTGCAGGAAACCTTTGTAGCCTTGTTCGAAGACAAAAAGAGCGGCTGGATGGAGGGCCTGTTTGCTTCGCATCCGCCCTCGCAGGAGCGGGTCGATAACAACCGGAAGCAAGTAGAAGCCTTGATGCCCTCACTGCAGGGTCGGGATCTGGAAGTGGGGGAAGCGCGTTTCCGGCAGGCCATCGCCAGATTGAACAAGACCAAGCCGGCCTACAAAGCCTTTGACGAAGCAGAGAAGGCCATCGCCAAAAAAGATTATCAGATGGCGCTGACCAAGCTTGACTCAGCCATCAAGCAGGTGCCGGAAGAAGCCCGCTTTCATGGCCTCAAGGGTGACATTCTGGTTTATCAGCAGCATTACAATGACGCGCTCGCCAGTTACAACGAGGCAATCAAGCATGATGGCAATTATTACGATTATTATCTGGGTCGTGGCGTGGCGCATGCCCGGCTCAACCAGACTGTACTGGCGCGCCAGGATCTGGAGCGCAGTACCAAACTGCTGCCCACGGCAATGGCGATGAACGAGCTGGGCAAGCTGGCACTGACTGATGGCAACCGCGTCGACGCCAAGCGCTACTTCCAGCAGGCTTCGCTAGCCAAAGGTCTGGTTGGACAAGAAGCTACAGCCGCCTTTGCCCGGCTGGACGTGCAGGATAATCCGGCTATTTATGCGCAAGCCGAAGTTTATGCTGACAAGCGTGGCCGCGTGCTGGCCAAGGTCAGCAATCGCAGCCCGGTGGCAATGCGGGCAGTGGAAGTACAGTTCCAGGTGCTGATCAATGGCCAGATCCAGCAGCGCCGCGTGGCCTTGCCGGCATTGGCTCCCAATACCTATGCCGATGTCATTTCAGGTCTGGCCTTCCCCGAAGGCGCGGTGTGGACAGCCGACATGATGGCTGTGCAAGTGGTAGCAGTAGGGTTATAGACAGCAATGAGCACGGTAGCCGAACATTTCATGCAGCTGGCGTTGGCGGAAGGTCGCAAGGCGGTGCCGCTGTGTGAAGACAATCCCCCGGTAGGTTGTTTGCTGGTGCGCAACGGTGCAGTGGTGGCGAGCGGCCACACCAATGTGCCCGGCGCGCCGCATGCAGAAGCAATGGCCTTGCAACTGCTGGGCGGCGATGCGACGGATGTGACGGTCTATGTGACTTTGGAGCCGTGTTCCTTTCATGGTCGCACGCCCTCGTGCGCCAAGGCCTTGATCAAGGCCGGCATCAGCAAAGTGTGTGTCGGCATGCTGGATCCCGACCCCCGCAACAATGGTCGCGGCATTGCCATGTTGCGCGCGGCGGGCATTGAAGTGGAAGTGGGAGTGCTGGCCCCCCAGGTGAACGCTGCGTTGCAACATTACCTGGGGCGAGCTTTGTAAGCGGAACTGTACTGATAGCCGCTGACTCAGGCCTGGGTCAGCATGTGAAAGAGCTGGTCTTTCAGGTTCAACCGTTCTTTCTTGCGCATTTCCAGATGGTCGTCGGAGGTATTGACGGCACCGGTTTCAATGCTGTGCACCTCATGCGCCACTTCGTGATAGGCGGTGAACAGCCGGGCGAAATGGGCATTGTTCATCTTCAGGGTGTGGATCTTGTCTTTGTATTCCGGGAATTCATGGATCAGGTCGTGTTTCTCTATGGTCATGGGTGGCTCCTGTTTGCAATCTGGTCTGTACAGATTAATCGATGCCGGCAGCCAGGTGATTGATGGTAGTCAATGAATACGATCCTGACTGTTAAACGCAGGCAGACCCGTACAAATAAACAATATTGCGGTCGGCGTGCTCAATACGCTTCTTTTTATCCGGTCTCTCCACCCTGTGCAAAATGTCCCGGATCACATTGAGTCTGGTCAGTTCCTTGTTGTCGGCTTTTACAATGATCCAGGGTGATTGTTCGGTGTGCGTACGCACGAACATTTCATCACGGGCGGCGGAGTAGTCTTTCCAGTGTTTGAGCGCAATTTTGTCAAGCGGACTGATTTTCCACTGGGTTAGCGGGTCTTTGCGCCGCTCGGCCAGGCGTTGGGTTTGTTCAGTACGGCTGATATCCAGATAGTACTTGAGCAGAATAACCCCGGACTTGATCAGCAAATGCTCAAAATCATTCACGGTTGCCATGAAGGTTTCATATTCGGCGGGGGTACAAAAGCCCATGACTTTTTCCACGCCGGCGCGGTTGTACCAACTGCGGTTGAACAGCACCATCTCGGCATCCGCCGGCAGATGGGCGACGTAGCGTTCAAAATACCACGAGTGGTTTTCCATATCAGTGGGTTTGCCCAGTGCCACCACACGTGTTTCACGCGGACTTAAATGCTCGGTAATCCGCTTGATCAGGCCATCCTTGCCGGCGGCATCCCTGCCTTCAAACAGGATCAGGATACGCGCATTGTTGCTGATGATATGCCGTTGCAGTTTGACCAGTTCCACCTGCAGTTCATGCAATTGTTTCTTGTAATTGAATTTTCTGATTTTCATGACAAAAGTCGTGATTCATTGTGGTTGCTGAACAAGATACTCCAGTATTGCCGCATTTACCCGGGCATCGCCACCCTCAATGCCTCTGTTGCCAAACAGGCGGTTGAGTTCGAACAAATAGGGTCGTTCACCCACCATTGCCACATCAAAACCGGCATGGTTGATAGCCAGCGCCCGGGAAACCTGCAGCACCAGGTCGAGAGCTGCCTGCGGGGCCGGGCTGAACTCGGCTTCGCCACCACGCGCCAGATTGTTGTGAAAACTGTACGGCGATTGCAGGCGCCAGTAGGCGGCCAGAATGGTGTCGCCGACCAGTACGATGCGCAAGTCGCGGTCAATTGGCAGATATTCCTGCACATAGAGCACATCGGTCTTGCCCAGATATTGCTGCCAGTCACTATGGGTTTGGATCAGCCATACGCCTTCGCCCTGCGAGCTCTTCGGCAGCTTGGCAACGAATGGCTGCGGCATGCTGTGCCAGAGCTCTTCGGCATTGCCAGGCGTATTGGCAAGAATGTAGGTATCTGGAGTGTTATGCGGCGCCACCGCCATGAAGGCGCGCGTCATTTCGATCTTGTTGTGGCCGATGCGGTAGCTGGCTTCACTCGGAAATACGCGAGTCTTGTACGCATATTGCAAGGTGTTGAGTTGCCAGTATTCCGGGAACAGCACCCAGTCGGCACTGTGCAGCAAAACCGCTTGCTCATACATCTGCGTCGGTTTCAGCTGGGTGACATCCGGAAACCCGATCGTGCGCATGGGATCGAACGACACCAGTTTCATGCGCTGGTCTTTTCCTGCAGGAAACGAATGAACTCCTCCATTTCTGCCAGTGGATGAAAGCCCGAGAACTGATAGCCGCCAGCGGCAAAGGTAGGTACCCCGGTGATCTGGAAGCGACGCGCGCGTTCCCAGGCTTCATCACAGGCATCACGGAACGTGCGCTGTGCCAGCACGGTTTTCGCTACAGCCACATCCAGACCGGCTTCCGCGACGGTAGTCAACAAGACTTCCGGTTCGGCCAGATTGCCGTTATGCACGAAATAGCGGCGATAGAGCAGCGCGTGCAGTTGGTCGCCGCCGCTTTGGGTATCGGCCCACAGCCCGAGTTCCTGCGCGAGGCGGCTGTTGTAGGTGCGGTCACGCGGGCCGTATTCGAGTCCGAGCTCATCCATCAGCGCATAGAGTCGCTGGTGCACACTGGTGAGATCAACCCCGCGCAGCAGTTCACTCAGCAACAAGCCTTCCTGGGGAGTGGAGGAGTGCAGCGGAAACGGCGAGCGCTTCACCTGCAACCCAAAGCGCTTTTGCAGTTGTTCCACCACGGCATTGCCGAGGTAGCACCACGGGCACACATAATCGGCAAATACTTCGAGCTGTATGGCTTGGGCGTTCATGGAGGGAGGTTGCCGCTGGGGAAAACCGCAAGATGCAGCAAAGCAGAGGCAATGGTCAAATTTTCTCGATCACCAGTGTCAACTCGCCTACACGGAAGCCGAATTTGGTCAGCGTGGTCTTGTTGAGCAGGTGCTGTGCATCTACCAGATAGAGCCAGTCATTCAGATTCACTTCCAGCGTGTTGCTGCGCCAGGGCACATTCAGGCTGTACTGCCACTGGAACACGGAGCCGCCGCTGTTGCCCTCGGCGGTGCCCACGACGTCGCCGGCCGTACCGCTGAAGCGGCCGTTGCCCTTGTGTTGCAGAATCCAGGTGCGATCCTGCTGTTCACCATCATCAAAGGAAAAATGTTCCACCAGGGTGCCGGTTTCGCCCTGCCAGCTGCCATGCAGGGTGGCAGAGAAGCGACGGGTCATGCGGCCGCTGCGATCCTGCAGCATGCCATAGGCCTTGAGGTTGCCGTCGAAGAACTGGCGCAGATCCAGAGCCGGCTGGCTGTGATTGTAATCTTCCACCTGCACTACGCCACAACTGCCGAGTAATAGCGCCAGCATAATCATCAGCATTTTCATTTATTGGGCCCAAGTAGTTGATTGCGCAAACTGGAGTTGCTGGAGTGTTCGCTCAGCCAGATACCGACAAAGGCATGCACGAATTCCTGATCAGTAAATGTCACAATGGCTTTGGCGTTGTAAAAAAATACGGCGCTGTGGTCTTCTTTCACTTCCAGCCGCAAGCTGTCGCCCTTGCTTATATCCGGCAGATATTGCTTTAACGCGGTGAGCCAGGGCTTTGGCCACGCCAGTTTCTGGTTGTTCCACTCGGCCAGCGTGTTGTCGACCAGCACATCAGCATCAAGATCAAGTTGGTACACCAGTGTGAGTGCATAGGGGGTGGTGTCAGGGTAGTGGAAGTGTGTTTGCAGCGCTTCCAGCTTGACATCGTACACATGCAGGAAAAAGCGTTTATAACTGCCGTGTCCCACTTCGACCCAGTCCGGGGCTTCGGCAGTGGCAGCCAAAGCCATGGGTGTAAACAGCCAGCACAGCAGCAAGCAAAGCCGCGAGACTGCGCCAGGCGGCAACAACCAGTGATACAAGGAGAGTTTGGCGGTAAGCATGGATCCAGCTTGGCAATCAAATATCCTTATTGTACGAAGTTACAACAAAAACAGATTCACTCCCCGTCTTTTTCTCCCACCGTCAGCCAGTCCAGCACCACGCCGTTGGAGTTGTAGCGGGCTATGCGGTACAGCAGTTTAAACAGCTGCGGGTGGGTGCGGATGCGCGGCTCTTCGGCGCGTGGAATAAACCACGCCAGCACCATGGCTCGCACAATGCCGCTGGCCACGAACACAATGAACAGCCCTTCGCCCAGGCTGAACGGTGTCAGCTTCACCAGCACCGCCGAGAATGCCGCCAGATAACCGCCGGCCAGACCGCCGGCGAACACCAGCACCGCGGTCACTCCGGCCTGCAGCGCAGCATAAGTGGCGAAATGGGTCTGATGCGGGCGTATGTCATAGAGATAGTTGGCGGTGGTCAGGTTGAAGCCGCTCCACGCCAGTCCCGAGATCAGTTGCACCAGCAGTAAATAGTAGAAGTTGGCAGAAAACAGCCACAGCACCGGCACCAGCGGCAGCGCAGCGCTGCAGATCAGCATGATGTGGCGGTTGCCATGCTTGTCACTGAGTTTGCCCCAGTAACGCAAGATGAAAAATTGCATGGCGATCGAAGCTGCCAGATTCATGCTGTACTGGAAATAGCTGAAGTTCAGCACTTTCAGCATGTACACCGCAAAAAATGGTGCCGACACGGCGGCTGCACCCTGCATGCCGGCGACAAAATAGCTGTAGTTGCGGAAGCAGGGATCCTTGAAGGCTTCGCGCACGATGCCGAAGGTGGCGTAGAACTGTGTCGATACCGGCACCACTGGCTGCGGGGAGGGATCGTTCATGTGGAACAGGAAATAACTGGAGCAGGCGCGACCGACAGTGGCAGTCATGAACAGCAGCAAAAACCCGATCCACGTTAGCCCGATGATGTCGGTCAGGGTCAGCACCACGCCGCCCACCACAAACACCGCCAGCGAGGTGGCCATCGTCAAGCGCGTGCGACTGGCAAAAAACTTGCCACGTTCATGTTGTGACACCATGCTGCCCAGCCAGGCACGCCACTGCGGCTGGATCAGGTTGGAGCTACACTGATAGGCAATGACCAGTAACAGCAAATCGGCGGCCAGATTGTCGCCTTTCCCCACCGCCAGTGCAGCAAACGCAAACATCAATAATGCCTGCAAAATGGCTGTGCATAATACCAGTAGCCGACGTGTCAAAAAGGTGCCAAGCCACACTGATACCAGCTGCATCAGGGAGCCGATCAGTTGCGGAAATGCGGTAAGAAAACCCATCTGGATGCTGGTGGCACCCAGATGCAGCGCGAACGCGTTCATGAAGTTGTCGCAGGTCGACGTCATCGTGGACGAGGCCACGGCTTCACGCTGGCTGTAATCCAGCGACTTCAGCAAGTGATAACGGGGGCGATCTTTACTGTCGGCGGTTACGTACATGTCCTTCAGGAGTCCGGGGCAAGCCAGGGGTTAAGTTAGCAAGTAAAATGCAGGTCGCAATTATCCCGCATAACGGGCAGTGAGCCTATTGATTGGAGATAAAACATGAGTAGAGCGATCGTGATGCAGCATACCGGTGGCCCCGAAGTGTTGCTGCTTCAGGATATAACAGTAGCGGCACCAGCCAAAGACGAAGTGCAGGTGCGCATCAAGGCGGCCGGCGTCAACTATATCGACATCTATCAGCGCAGTGGTCTGTATCCGGTCAGTTTGCCGCATATCCCCGGGGGGGAAATGTGTGGGGTAGTGGTGGCAATCGGCAGTGCCGTCAGCAAATTCACACTCGGCGAGCGCGTGGCTACCGGCACTGCCAGCCACGGCTGTTATGCCGAACTGGTGAATGTGCCCGCTGCCCGCCTGGTGAAAGTGCCCAAAGGCATCAGTGATGAAGTGGCGGCTGCCATCATGCTCAAAGGCATGACTGCGCAATATCTGATCCGGCAGGTTTACAAAGTGAAGCCGGGCGACACCATTGTGGTCCATGCCGCCGCTGGCGGGGTTGGCCTCATATTGTGCCAATGGGCTGCCGCGCTGGGGGCAACGGTGATTGGCACCGTGAGTTCGGTCGCCAAAGCCAAACTGGCCAAGGCCAATGGCTGTTCGCATGTGATCAACTACAAAGAAAAAGATTTCGTAAAGGAAGTAAAGCGCATTACCAAAGGCGTCATGGTGCCCGTGGTCTATGACTCGATCGGAGCAGATACCTTTCCGGCTTCGCTCGACTGCCTGCAGAAGTTCGGTCTGTTCGTCAGCTATGGCAACTCCTCCGGCCCGGTGCCGCCGTTCAGCCCCGGCCTGTTGGCCCAGAAAGGCTCGCTCTATATGACGCGCCCCACCTTGTTTGATTTTGTGAGCTCCCCCGAGTTGCTGCGCAAAGTGGCCAATGAAGTGTTTGCGGTGATTAAAAACGGCAAGGTCAAAATCAGCATCAACCAGCGTTATATGCTGGGGCAGGCTGCCCAGGCCCACCTTGATTTGCAGGCACGCAAGACCACTGGCAGCAGTTTGCTGATGCCTTGAATTGTCCTTTCGGATAAGCTGCGCCGCCTACACCGGCGCTGGCGAGTCGCCTGCCGGGCCTGATCCGGACTTGAAAGGAAAAGTGATGAGCAATCGTTTCAGCATGTTGCCTGAATGGGCGCCGCAACAAGCTGTGTTGTTGGCGTGGCCGCATGAGCAGACTGACTGGCTGCCCTGGCTGGCCGCCATCCAGCATGATTATGTGGAGCTGGCAGTGGCGATTGCGGCAGAAGTCACTCCCGTCATCCTGTGTCAGGACGCAGTACATCAACAGCACATTACACAGCAATTGGCCGGGCGCTGCCTGCAGGCGCCGCGTTTTGTGATCGCGCCCTATAACGATACCTGGTGTCGCGACTACGGTCCGGTGACGCTGGGCCTGGATGGCAAAGTGCAGTTGCTCGATTTCCAGTTCAACGGCTGGGGCGACAAATACGACGCCGGGCTCGACAACAAGATCAACCAGTACATCTGGGGTGAGTGGCGCGCGCCGCTCAGGACCATCCAGTACGAGCTGGAAGGCGGCAGCATCGAGACCGACGGCCAGGGCTCCTTGCTCACCACTGCCCACTGCCTGCTTGACAGCAATCGCAACAAGGATTTCACCAAGGCACAGGTGGAAAAATTCGTGCTGGAACAGCTCGGGCTCGAGCGCATGCTGTGGATCACCGAAGGTGCCTTGCTGGGCGACGACACCGACAGCCATATTGACAACCTGGTGCGTTTCTGTGGCCCCGACACCATCGCTTATGCCACCTGCTCCAATGCAGCGGATGTGCATTTTGAGCCGATGCAGAAGATGAAAGCGCAAGTGGCAGCGCTGCGGCAGCCCAATGGTCAGCCTTATCAGCTGCAGGCGATTGAAATTCCGGCGCCGCAATTTGATGAAGACGGCAAGCGCCTGCCGGGCAGTTATGTGAATTTCCTGATCGTCAACAACAGCGTGATTGTGCCGGTGTTTGGCTGTGCCGAAGACGCGGCGGCGCTGGCGGGGTTGCAGCGTTGTTTCCCCGGCAAGAAGCTGGTGTCGGTGCCGGGGAGCAACCTTATCAAACAATATGGCGGGCCGCACTGTGCTACGATGCAGTTGCCGGTTGGTACTTTATTAAATTGATTTCAGTGTATGAAGTCTGGGCAGCACAGGCCCCTGCGACACGCCGTGAATACGTCCCTGTAGGCTCGCTGCGGCCATCCATGGCCTTAGACGGTCGCCGGAACCCATGCTGCCCAGACTTCTTCGACAACGGTGGAAGTTCATGCCAAACAACAAACTCCGCGCTGCGGTAATTCAACAACAAGCCTGGCCTGACAAGAACCAGAGTCTGGCCGAGAGCGAGCGTTTGCTGAAGTTGGTGTGTCAGCAACAGCAGCCGGAACTGGTGTTGTTGCAGGAACTGCACACCACCCATTATTTCTGTCAGAGCGAAGACACCGCTGTGTTCGATCTGGCCGAGCCGCTGGATGGCCCGAGCGCAGCGCGCTTGTCAGCGCTGGCCAGGCAGTACAACTGTGTGTTGGTGGGCGGCATTTTCGAGAAGCGCGCACCGGGAATTTTCCACAACACCGCACTGGTGTTCGACAAGGATGGCTCGCTGGCCGGCACTTATCGCAAGATGCATATCCCGGATGACCCGGCCTTCTACGAAAAATTCTATTTCACACCCGGTGATGCTACCCGGCTTGATGGGCAGAGCGGTTTCACCCCGATCAAGACCAGCGTCGGCAAACTGGGCGTATTGATCTGCTGGGACCAGTGGTATCCGGAAGCGGCGCGTTTGATGGCGCTGGCTGGTGCTGATGTGCTGCTCTATCCGACGGCGATCGGTTGGGATCCGCAGGAACAGCATGATGAAAACCAGCGTCAGCAAGGTGCCTGGCAAACCATTCAGCGTGCGCATGCGGTGGCCAATCATCTGCCAGTGTTGGTCGCCAATCGGGTGGGCCATGAAGCCGCACCGGGCGCTGGCAGTGGCATCAACTTCTGGGGCGGCAGCATGATTGTCGGTCAGCAGGGCGAAATACTGGCGCAAGCCGATGCCAGCACCAGCGGCTCCCTTGTGGTTGATCTCGACTTGAGCCGTACCGAGAGTTTGCGCCGCATGTGGCCGTACTTCCGTGATCGCCGTATTGATGCCTATGGCGGGCTCACTGCCAGATTCCTTGAATAATCACAGGCCAAAGCCGGGGCTGAAGTAATGGATTTGTTGAAAGGTTCCCATGTTCCCCTGTTGCGCCACTGCTGGTATGTGGCCGCGTGGAGCCATGAAGTGCCGGTGGGCAAGCTGCATGGCCTCACCATCATCGGCCAGCCGGTGCTGATCTATCGCAAACACGATGGCACGCTTGCGGCATTGGCTGATCAATGCTGCCATCGGCATGCGCCACTGTCGCGCGGGCGTCTGGAAGGTGACGATGTGCGCTGCCTGTATCACGGCCTCAAATACGACAGCACTGGCCGCTGCATAGAAATTCCCGGCCAGGACGACATCCCCGAGCGCTTCTGTGTGCGTACCTATGAAGTGCAGGAAGCCGATGGCTGGATCTGGGTATGGATGGGCGAGCAAGCCTCGGCCGATCATGCGCTGATTCCGTCCACCACCGGCCCGGATGATCCGCGTTACCACATGCGCAGCGGCCATCTCGACTACCAGGCCAACTACTTGTTGGTGAACGACAACCTCACCGATTTTTCCCACATCGCCTTCGTGCATGAAAACAGCTTCGCGCGCGGCACCAAAGACACCGCCGTGCTGCAACCACGCGTGCAATTGCTGGAACGTGGCATCCGTATCAGCCGCTGGAATCGCAACCAGCCCAGCCGCCACAACGATCCGCAGCGTCCGTATTCGGATGTATTCATGACCTATGATTTTCTGGTGCCGGGCGTGCTGATGATGTTCACCGGCAGCTATGCACCCGGCACCGCCGAAGCCGTACAGCTGGGCACACCCGGCGAACGCGAGCCGTTTGCTGCCACGTTTACCTCCCAGGCTGTCACGCCGCTCACCGCCAATACCAGCCGCTATTTCTTCTGTTGGGGCCCGCGCAGCGAGGAGCATGCGGCCAATCCGCAAATAATCGAAAACCTGTGGCAGCTGGCTCACCAGGCCTTTGAAGAAGACCGTGTGATGATTGAAGCGCAGCAGCGCAATATTGATCTGCACACCAATGCGCCGGTGCTGTCGATCAGCCATGACCGCGGGCCGACCTTGATGCGCAAGGTGATTGAGCGCTTGCATGCAGCCGAGACCGGCGTGGATCCCCATTTCATAAAATAACCACCTGATTGGACAGCTCTTCCGGGTTGTGGGCGCCGTCCTGGGGAAAGTGGTGATGCAGCAAGCCGGTGATGCGGGTTAATCCTTCAATGCTGCCTTGCTTGAATTGACCAGCCTGGAACGCCCTGGTCATGCCAGCACAGATGCTGTCCCATTCCCGGGGCGCGACGCGGGCGCTGATGCCGCGATCCGCCACAATTTCCAGTTGCTGCTCGGCAAACAACACGTAGACCAGGATGCCGGTATTGTGTTCGGTGTCCCAGATACGCAAGTCGGAAAACAGGTTCACTGCCCGCGTGCGCGCATCCAGATTGCGCCACAGCTGCGGCCAGTCCAGCGCGCCTTCCACTACAAAGCGGATTTCAGCGCGATTGCTCCGCTCCGAGGAGGCAATCGCGTGTTCAATGGCCTGGCATACCGGTTTGGAAAACGCATGACGTACTTGCCAGGGCATTACCAGGGCATGCTTGAGTATTCGTTGCAGGTGCCGCAATAGTTTCATCACCAGCGTCCCGAGGCTCCGCCGCCACCAAAGCCGCCACCACCGCCACCCCAGCTGTTGCCTGTGCCGGATCGGCCGCGTTGGGTGGAAGCGAGCAAGGCAAACCAGATGTCGTTGGGTAACCACGCCAGTAACAGCACCAGCAAGGCGATTCCCGCCGACATCATCAAGGCCCAACCAATCACCAGCCACACAAAAGCGAAAACCAGCGGCGCTCCTGCCACCGGCGCAATAATGTTGCCGGCCACCGCCCGCATTATTTTTATAAATACAATTCCCAGCACGATGATGACAAACACCGATATGCCCTGCTGATTGTCATTGTTGCTCCGACTGGACTGGTCTGGCGGGCCTGGCGGAATTTCGCCGGCAATGCGCTGGTAGGCTGCATCCACCATCGCATTGATGCCACCGTAAAAATCGCCTTGCCTGAAGTAGGGTGCCATCACCGTGTCCAGCAAGCGGCTTGCCACCACATCCGGAATGGTGCCTTCCAGGCCATAGCCCACCTGCAGTTGCGAACGGCGATCGTTTTTGGCAATGAACAACAGCAAACCATTGTCGACTTTGGCAGTGCCCAGCTTCGATTTTTCAACAGCGCGCATGGAATAGCTAAAGGCATCTTCCGGCGCCGATGAAGCAATGATCAAAACCTGCATTTGCGCGCCGTATTTGTCCTGCAGCGACCTGAGCTTTTGCGAAAGCTGTTGCTGTTGCCCGGCGGTGAGCGTGCCCGTCATATCGATCACGGGACTGGTCAGTGGCGGAATCTCTTGCAGCGAACTGCTGGCGGCATTGGCAGCAGGCAACGCCGCCACCAGCTGCATCAGGCAGAGCAGGAGATAACGGGTCCAGCGGTGCAGGTTTGGCATCACAGTGTGGATAAACTACTGCTGTGGTGCTGGTGCAGGTTTGGAAAAATCCACTTTGGGCGGAGCACTGATGGCTTTTTCGTTTTCCACCGCGAAGTTGGGTTTGGTTTTCATATCAAGATATTTGGCCGTCAGATTGCTTGGGAACGAGCGTATCGTGGTGTTGTAGGTTTGCACGGCTTCGATATAACGCTTGCGTGCCACTGTGATGCGGTTTTCGGTACCTTCCAGTTGCGCCGACAGATCCTGGAAGTTGCGGTCGGCTTTCAATTGCGGATAATTTTCGGATATCACCAGCAAGCGCGACAACGCGCTGGTCATACCGGCCTGCGCTTGCTGGAACTCTGCAAAGGCCTTGGGATCATTCAACAGTTCCGGCGTGGCCTTGATGCCACCCACCGAGGCGCGGGCATTGGTGACTGCTTCCAGCACTTCGGCTTCATGCTCGGCATAGCCTTTTACCGTTGCCACCAGATTCGGCACCAGATCTGCCCGGCGCTGGTATTGGTTTAGCACTTCCGACCACGTTGCATTGATCGCCTCATCCTGGCTTTGCAAATCGTTGTATCCGCAGCTACTTACCGCCAGCGTCATGACCAAAGTCAAAAGTAAACGTAGTTTCATGCAAGTTCTCCTGTTAACAAATCTCAATCGAGACAGTAATCCTGCATTTGATCCTACCTGAATATTAGAGTCAGAGTCGATTATTCGGTAACCTGGAAACCACGGGGTTGCAGTTCATTGACTGGTGGATCGTTTCATCATTCCAGGATTGGGTGGAATAGCTATACACTACTGCCTTGTGCATCACCAACAAAAAAATAGACGCATGCAATGAGCAAAACCCGCAACTAGATAACCTGGATAACCTGGGCCTTAACCATAGTGGTGGCGCTCGGTTATCTGGCCGCCGGCTATGCCAAGGTGAGTGGATCCGCAATGATAGTGCAGGGTTTTGCTCATTGCATGCCGCGATTTTTGCAGAAATACCTGATTCACTGATCGAGTAGAGCTCCAGGGCATCACCATGAAGAATGAACCGGAAAATAATAGTAACCATTTCAGATTTCATCTGCCGTTTACCCACATGTTCTCGGTATTTGGTGATGACTGGTTTGCATTGAAGGCGGAAGCCTTTGCCAGATTCTTTGGCACCCCGTTTTTTCTGATCTCACAAACCGTCATTGTGGTGGTCTGGATAGCCATCAACGTGCTCGGTTATGCCGGTTTCGACTTGTACCCGTTCATTCTGCTGAATTTGGCGTTCAGTCTGCAGGCAGCTTATGCAGCGCCGTTGATATTGCTGGCGCAAACGCGACAGGCGGATCGCGACAAGGCGCATGCGGAAGCGGATGCTCTGCATCGGGAAGCCCTGGCCGCGGCCAGTGAGCAGCGCGAGTTGTTTGCCAGTCAGCAAACGGCACAATTGTTGGAGCTGATGCAGCAAAATACCAGGCTCACCGAAATCACCAAGACTCTGAGTGAGCGCATTGAAGCGCTTACCAGGGAAATCCATATCAAATTGGTTAACGAAACCCGGTAAGTCATGAGTGGCGCGGCCTGACACCAGCTGGGGCGCGCATCCGACCAGGGCAGGAAGTGATATTCAATGCGGATCCCGTCCCCAAAATGGCGGCGCAATTCATCCAGCTTGATTTGCGCTATATATGCCCACAAGCACAACACATCGGAAAAATACGCAATGACAGGGATTTGTGGTTCAGACCTGCGTTGGCGCTTTTGGTAAAAATTCGCGGATGGCTGGTACCAGCAAGCCGGCTACGTCCAGTTGGTTGGTGGCATGCCTAACGGTGTTGGTGGAAACCAGTTGCTGCAGGCCGCCCGCCAGCAAGCTTTGGTCGATCGCGTCGGCAAAAATACCGTGTATGCAACCGCAGCTGATGCGCTCAATGCCCCTGGCTTGCAAAGCCTGCATGCACTGCAGCACAGTGTGACCGCTGGCAATCACATCGTCGAGAATGACGGCGGTGCAGTGTTGGTAAGCCGTTAACTCCGGCAAAGTCACTACTACCTTACGATCACCCAGCCGCTGCTTTGTGCCCACTACATAGGGATGGCCGCTGTGTTGGGCGATGGCTGCTACCCATTGTTCACTCTCAGCATCTGGGCCAACCAGCAATAGATTGGTTTGGGTTTGCAGCCAGTGCGCCAACGCCGGTGCGGCCTGCACAACCCGGGTGGGGATCGAATAAATTTCAGACAGTGCATGATAGCGATGCAAATGCGGATCGACGGTAACCAGCCAGTCCGCCTGCTGTGACAGCAGCTGCGCAAAAATGCGCGAGGTGACTGCTTCACCGGTGACAAAACGTTTATCCTGACGCATGTAACACAGATAGGGCGCTACCAACCCTACGCTGTAGGCCTGTAGTTCCCGCAGTGTAGCGCTCAGGAAGCACAAGGGCAGGTAGCTGGCGTCAGGGTCCACCAGGTTGGCGAGGATAATGCACTGGCGGCCGGCCACTTCGCTCCCAATGCGCAACCAGCTTTCGCCATCGGGAAACTTGCGGGTTTCCACCAGGCCGGTTTCAGCACACAGGCCGGCACACAGAGTGGCCTGCAACGGATGTGCATCAAGGCAAAACAGCAGCGGCACTGGCGCTGACTGCGTGCTCATTGCGTTGCCACGATGGTGAACATGCTGGTGTTGTTGCGATAAAACTCCAGCGCATAGTCGCGTTCGCCGGTGGTTTCGCTGTACAGCGTGAACAGTGTGTCAGCAGCTGTAATCCTGCTGCCCACATTGGCGTGCAAGCGCAGCCCGGCAGTGACATCAAAGGGGGCGCCAGCGAGTTTGGCGAGCCGGGCCAGGCGGCGATTATCAATGGCGGTGATGACGCCACTGCGGCCGGCTTTCACCACTTCGGCATAAGGTGCCTCAGGCAGTTCTCGCAAGCCACCCTGGGCAGTAGCAATATGCTGAAACTGCAGCCAGGCTTTGCCGCTTTCGAGAATTTGGGTGGCTTTGTCCAAGGCGCTGTCCAGGCCGCAGGCCTCGGCCATGTCGATCAGATTGGCGGCCAGCATCAAGGATTTTACGCGCAAATCCGGCGGTGCATCACTGGCACAGTGCAGCACCGCGAGTAAATCCTTGGCTTCTTCCACCGGGCCTATGCCCTTGCCAACCGGTCGGCTTCCATCAGTAATCAGACAGCGTATTTGCAGTCCGCAGGCAGTGGCTACTTTGACGAATAATTGCTCCAGACGATCTGCATCGGCATGCGTGCGGATCTTGGCAGTGTCACCCACCGGAATATCAATGATGACGTGGGTCGAGCCGGCAGCAATTTTTTTCGACAGCACCGAGGCGATCAGCTGTCCCTCACCATCAAGATCCAGCTCGCGCTCAATGCGGATCATCAGATCATCGGCCGGACTCAGACTAACTGCGCCGCCCCACACCAGACAGGCGCCAGCCGCATTCACGATGCGCTCCATGTCCGCCAGTGAATAATCGACCTGGAACAGGGTTTCCAGCGTATCGGCGGTGCCGGCGGGTGAGGTGATGGCGCGCGACGAGGTCTTGGGTATGACCAGTCCGGCGGCACTGGCGATGGCCACCACCAGCGGCGTGGTGCGATTGCCGGGCAGGCCGCCTATGCAATGCTTGTCGAAGATGCGCTCATGCCCGGGCCAGTGCAGCCGCTTGCCGCAGGCCACCATGGCGCGGGTGAGGCCGATGATTTCATCCACGTCGAGACGGCTGCCGGCACAGGCACTCAGAAAAGCAGCAATTTCAATGTCGCGGAACTTATGCGAACTGACATCTTGCATGACCAGGTCAAGCTCCTGTTCAGTCAGGCGTTGCCCGTGGATTTTTTTTCTGACCAGGCTCATCGAGGTCAACACCGGCGCATGTTTGACGGTGACCAGTTGCCCCGCGCTGACGCCGAGTTGATGCAGCGCTATATTGGAAAGCCCGATATAACCGTGCATCAACAGGCTGTTTTCGACAATGTTCAGCGTTGCCACCAGCTCGGCCGTATTGGACTCCAGCAGCACGCGGGCATTGGTGCTGAAACCTTCCGAACGGCAGATATGACAATCCTTGTGCATGTAGACCACGGGCTCCTGATGGGTGCTGATGCCCATGGCGACCACGATCAGGCTGTTGGCTTCCGGCATTATTTGTGTGTTTCAGTATCCTGCGAATGATGTTCCAGCATTTGCTGCATCATCATGCCCATCATATCCATCTGGTTTTGCATCATATTCATTTTTTCATCCATCGACATGGTGGACATGTTGCCTTTGCTGGTTGTGCCCATCATGGCGCCTCCCATCATTTTCATGCTGTCCTGCATGTTGTCCATATGCTTCTGCATCAGCTGCTTGCGTTTGGCGGGATCCTTCTCTTTTTTTATTGCCTGCATCATGGCCTGCATTTGTTCCATGTGTTCATGCATTTTTGTCATCTGTTCATGGTCCATGAATCCCATCATGGTGGTGGGCGCCATGGTTGTGGCCTTGCCCTGCTCGGCAGCGCCATGCACATGTTCATCAGCAGCAACACAAGCCTGGGTGGAGACTATGGCTGCGATAGCAAAAAGTATGGCTGGCAATTTCATGACTACCTCCATTGTGGTTGGGAACGAGGACTGACAGTTTTTACAGCATAAACTCAATGGGTGGAGCGGGATTGATAAGAAACAAAAATCGGTCATTCTCCAGCTGTCAGCCTTCGGGCCGCCGCGAGCACGACTTGCTTGCATGCGGCTTGTCCGGTCGCGGTGGCAACAGTCTGAAAAGTGTAAACAATTTTCAACACTCGCACTGTGGTTGCCCCCCGCAGCCCCGCTCTATATGCTCAGGGTAGTGTTGCTGAGGTGAATCCATGTTGCGTTATTGGTTGGTGCTTTTTGTAAGTCTGGCCTGCACAGTGCAGGCGCAAAACCTGCCGCGTACTGCCGCCGGCCAGCCGGATCTGCAAGGCATCTGGCAGGTCAGTGCCGGCGCCGGTGCCGATCTTGCAAAGCTGGCGGGTACGCTGCCGTATCTGCCGGCTGCGCTGGCGCAGCAGCAGGCCAATTTCGCCGCACGTGCCAGCATGGATCCGATGAGCCGCTGCTGGCTGCCCGGCACTCCGCGCGTGATGCTGCTGGACTCGCCTTTTGAAATTACCCAGACCGATGCCGCAGTGGCCCTTACTTTCCAGTGGCAGCAGGTCTATCGGCTGATTTATACCAGCGGCAGCAAGTCGCGTTATGAAGGGGTTGAATCGTGGATGGGGCATGCGCGTGGCCATTGGCAAGGCGATGCCCTAGTGGTGGATGTGAAGGATTTCAACAACCGCAGCTGGCTGGACAGTACCGGCAATTTTCATAGCGCTGCCATGAAGATCACCGAACGTTATCAATTGCGGGATGCCGATACCCTAGTTTATCAGGCCACCGTCACTGATCCCGCAGTGTTCAGCAAGCCCTGGCTGCTCAAGGCCGAATTCAAGCGCCAGCATCAGCAACCACGCTTGCTGGAAAACCAGTGCCAGGCGGAAAAGGAAGAGGCCAATGGCGACTTCGAGCGCGACGACCGCAACTGGTATCCGGCCAAAATCCCTGCCGGCAATGAACCCTTTGATGCCAGGGCCAGTGCAGTGCCACCACTGCCCAAGGTGGGGGCTGATATCAAGCGCCTGCCGGACGGAACCCCGGATTTGAACGGTTATTTTCTGACTGATGGCGGCGGTGCCAACTACGGACTGGAGGGTACCAAGGGTGGGTTTCTGACGCCGAATTCACGCGGTGTGGTGATAGATCCGGCCGACCATATGTTGCCTTACCAGCAATGGGCGCGCGCGGAACGCACCAATCGTGAGCAACCGCAGCGGGGCTATGATGATCCCACTGCCCACTGTTTTGTCGCTGGCGTTCCGCGTTCTTTCTATGTGCCGTCTCCCTTCCACATCGTGCAGACCCGGGACCGGCTGGTGTTTTTGCATGAACGCATGGCCTGGCGCGAGGTTGCACTCAACCGGCGTGAACACCTGCCTGACAACCTGCGTCTGTGGCAGGGTGATTCCATCGGTCATTTCGAGGGTGATACGCTGGTAGTCGATAGCCGCAACTTCAACGGCAAGGCCTGGCACAATGAAGTGGGCGATGTGCTCAGTCACATGCAGACCATCGTGGAAACATTTACTCCGGTGAGTGCTGACCGCATCATTTACCGTGCTACCGTCAGCGATCCGATTCCCTATAAACGGCCATGGACGATAGAGTTGCCGCTCAATCGCATGGATGATGAATTGCTGGAAGTGGCATGTCTGGAAGACAACAATGATTTACAGCATCTCAAGGATGTGCGTGATGAATATCGTGGGGCACATGCGAAACAGTAATTGTCCGGAGCAGAATTTATGAATACCTACTTTAAGTCATTGCTGACTATTGCCACCCTGTTGAGCAGCGGTGTGACATTGGCCCATCACTCCTTTTCCGCCGAGTACGATGGTGACAAACCGATCTCGCTCACCGGCAAGGTCACGGAGATGAAGTGGTCGAATCCGCACGGCTGGATTTATCTGGATGTCACCGACGCCACCGGCAAAACCGTCAACTGGGCGCTGGAAACCAGCGCTGCCAACGGCTTGATCCGTCGTGGCTGGCGCAAAGAGGATTTGCCGGCCGGCACGGTGCTGAAGGTGGATGGCTGGCAGGCGCGCAATGGCAGTACCACCGGCAACATCCGCGCAGTGACGCTCAGTGATGGTCGCCGCTTGTTTGCCGGCACTTCCAACCAGAACGCACCGGAAGAGAAATAACCATTACGGCTGGCGCCGCAGCAGCGCGCTTAGTTGCCAGCGCTGGCCGCCCCCCAGAAACAGGCACACGATGGCAATCGCAATGATCGGCAAGTGGCCGATGATTTCAGTCAGCGCTTCGTGATAATTGCCCTGTACCAGAAAGGTGAGGTTGGAAGTCAGCATGAACAGCGAGACCACCAGAATGTTGAGGCGGGTGGTACTGCCAATTACCAAGATAATGCCGAATACCACTTCCATGGTGCCGGCCGACAACACAAACAGGCGGTCGCTGTAGTTGGTGAAGCCCAGAGTCTGCATGAAATTCCACATATAGGTTTGCACGAAAGTTTCTGCATAGTCAGGCCTGAGCAGTTTTTCGGTGAAACCGAGCGTGACCAGCGCCAGGCCGGTCATGATGCGCAGCAGTGGCAGTGCGCTGGCCTGCAAGCGGGCGCGCATGGCGGCTGTGGGGTAGTGCAGGCATAGTAGGTAGACGGCAACCCCCGCCACGTTGAGATACTCGATGATCTCGGCACCGACCAGCAACGCGCAGCCACAATACAGCAGCAGCAGTATGAGGCTGGCGGCAA
Source organism: uncultured Gammaproteobacteria bacterium (assembly GCA_903853385.1). Taxonomy (GTDB): domain Bacteria; phylum Pseudomonadota; class Gammaproteobacteria; order Pseudomonadales; family Pseudohongiellaceae; genus CAILUG01. The sequence goes on along the minus strand of CAINTJ010000142.1, from coordinate 56,585 downwards.
ACACCCACGACGTCATCAGCAGTAAACCGGCGGCGTTTTCCAATACCACCAGCAGCGGGGCGCTCCAGCCAGTCCAGTGATAGTGCGGAGCAATGATCACCCCGTTGTGTGCACTCATCAGCAAGGACCCCCCGGTGAAGATGCGCAACACCCATTGCAGAGCATGCAGGAGGCGTGGCGAGGCAAGCTGGGGCGCAGGCAGGCGCAGGTCTAGGCAGAGCGAGGTCGCGATCATGCCGGCAGCAATTGCCAACCACACCAGCACCGCCGGATCAGTCCAGCCATACCACTGGAAGCCGGCCGGCATGTGCTCGGTCAACGGCACGAACCATTTGACGTGGGCAGCAGCGGACGCCGGCAATACCGATACTAAAAAGGCCAGCATGTAGCTGGCCCTTGAAACGGTGCGGATTCCGGGCACCATGCTCATGTCATTGGCGCTCAGTACCGGACAGCAGGCCCGTAACAATGCCTTTGATAGTGAATCGCATGCTCCCTCCCCTGTGAGCTAGTTATCATGGAAAGCCGGTTCGACTCATTGCGCTAGCGCAATGCCTGTGCAGCAACACCAGCGAAATGCGCAAATAATATTGATGGTGGCTTCGCCTGCACCGGTCTTCACGGGCGCCGCTAACAGTGGTGACGCCGGTTGATTGTGTTATACAGGTGCCGGTTGCACTGGGTACGGGTGGCGGCTACCATCATTAATTCGATATACACAGATCGTAAAGATTGGTTAACAACGGGAGTGCCAGGCGACTGGTGCACAAACCCGTGCAAGGGGACAGAAAATGCGAATTGCGAAGAAACTGGTAGTGGCTTCTGGGCTCTTGCTCATCGCCGGAATAGCAGGCCTGCAGGCTGCTGATCCCGCACCCCAGAGCGTGGGGCGCGGCTGGCCGCTGGCCGCCGACCTTAATCAGCCACCAGCCAATGCCAAGCCTGCCCAGGTGAAGGATGAAGCGGTCAAACAATTCATGGATCGTGACCTGTGGCAGATTGGTCCGGCGCCTATGCGGGGTTTGTTCGCAGGACCACCGCCGGGTGCTGGCGGTCCTCCTGGTGCCGGTGGACCTCCACCTGCCGCCGGTGCAGCTCCGGCTGCGGGCCGGCCGCCAGTGGCTGGACAACCGCCAGTAGCGGGTTCCCAGGGAGTTGCCACCGCAATCGCAGCCAGCTCCTATGATGGCGCGGCACCTCCGGGCGTCAAGCCGCTGCCGGTTGATCTGTTCACCACCAAGGATTTCTATCAGGACCGTGCACTGTGGAGTGATCCGCGCTATTTCCGTTGCAACAGCCCCTATGCGGCTGAATCGCAGCGGGGTGCCAACGGCGCGGCACTGGCTGGCGACAATCCTAAGAACGCACCTTGGGGATTCTGCGATCGTGACTATCCGCGTGCTGCCATCGTGAGCCCCTATCCGTTCAAAACTGCACAGGCCCATTACGAAGCACTGATGGCTGAGACCAAAGCCCACGGCGGTCCCACCCAGCACACCTATGCGACCGTGCCTGGCGACTGGACTGGCCGCTATGGACTCGGCGGACAGAACTGGTATGGCAGCATGCGCGTCAACCAGATCCCGACCATCCTGTCGCTGCTGACACCCGAGTACCAGAAACGCATGGTGGAGCTGCTGTATCAGGAGGGCGTCAATGCTGCCTCGCAATGGCCTTCGCAATATTGCTGGCCGGAAGGCTTCATGCGTCGTTTTGATCCGGTGGCAATCCAGCCCGGCATCAATCCCCACTACATTCTTGTGACGCCCGAGCTGGTGCAGATTTCCACGGGTGTGGCGCGCAATTTTGTCACCAACATCAACGTTGGCCGCACGTTCAACATGAGCGGCGCGACCCCGCGTCTGGGCACCGACGTGCCACGCTGGTACGGCGAAACCGTCGGTTTCTGGGACAAGGACACGCTGATTACCTGGACCTCGAACGTGCAGGGCTGGATGGTGCATGGCAAGTTCGAGTTTTCCAGCAAGCTGCAAACCCTCGAGATCTATTCGCCGAACCGTGATGCCCAAGGCAAACTGACCGGGCTCAACCACGAGGCGATCTTCTATGATCCGGAATCGCTGGTGGAACCGATTCGCATCGTGCGTACACTGACGCGCCTGGGCGGCATGGACCAGGGCAATCCGTACGCGTTCATTGAATGCGTGCCGAACATCTATGCAGTCAAAGGCAAGGCGACGCCGGTCACGCCCGGCCAGGTGATTGAATTTGAAGTGCCTGACATGTACGGCCGTCCATGGGCAAAGACGTGGGCAAAATATTTCGAGCAGGGGATGAAAGATCCCGACACTGCCAAAGAAGAAGATATGTTCAATTTCGACGAGCCAGTTGCGAAGAAGGGTGACAAAAAATGAGCAAGAATAAACTGATGTTGAAGACTATTGGCAGCGCAGCCGCGCTGATCGTGGGCCTGGCCGCGTCGCCGCTGCTGCACGCACATCATTCGTTCGCCGCATACGACATGACCAAGACCCAGATACTGACCGGGGTGGTCACACGCGTGAATCCCGATGCCAACCACCTGCAGATTTTCTTTGCGCCGATGAACACGGATCGCAAGAACGTCGAGCGTGACAAAGATGGCAAGCCGGTGATCTGGGCCGTGGAAATGGCCGGCTCCGCCGCCGCTGCCCAGGATGGTATCTCCGTGTCCACCTTCCAGCCGGGTACGGTGTTCAGTGTGGGTGTGCATCCGCAACGTAGCGGCGACCCTTCCGGTTTCCGGGAAGGTCCGCTGTTCAAGTGTCCGGTTGGCGCCAATGGCAAGGCCACGCCGCCCAAACCGGGTGAGCACTGCGATGCAGTGGAAGGCCGTACCGCTTTTGGTCAGGGCACGCTGCCCACACCAACCAAATGAGGTAAAGGATGAGTCTGCTGGAAATCGCCAAAGCGATTGACTCGACGTCATTAAGCACATCCATTAAAACCATCAGCTGGATAGTACCGCTGGTGCAGTGTTTTCACATTCTGATGGTGGGTGTGGTGTTCGTCTCCATTCTCATGCTCTCGCTCAGGGTGCTGGGTCGTGCGCGTACCGATGAGCCGCTGGCAATGACCTGGAGCCGTTTCGCACCGTTCCTGTGGGGCGGGATTGTGGTGCTGATAATAACCGGCGTGCTGCTGGTCATCAGCGAGCCCGTGCGTGAACTCATGGCACTGTCGTTCCGGCTCAAGATGCTGCTGTTGGCCATTGGCATCGTCAGTGCAGCAGTCTTTGGTCGCCGTGTGCGGGCCGAAGTTGCCGTGGCAGGCAGCGAGCCACTGGTGTCAGGTGGCATGCGCATGGCGTCGGTTGCCACCCTGGTGCTGTGGGTTGCCATCATCATTCTCGGTCGTACCATTGCCTATGATGATTCGGTTTGGGGCAGCTGGTCGCCGGCTGTTTTGCAGCGGGGCGGCGCACTATGAGAACGCCTCCGTCCTTTATTCACGCCATTGAATTCTCTGCCTTCGGCGAATGGATGCGCTCCAACGTGCTGGCGATGCCCTGGGTCAATGCCGCGCATGTGCTGTGTGTCATCCTGGTGTTCGGCACCATCCTGGTGGTCGATCTGCGCCTGCTGGGCCTGCTTGACCGCCATCGCTCTGTCACCAGAACTGCCGATGAGCTGCTGCACCTGACCTGGGCTGCCTTTGCCGGTGCTGCAATATCCGGTGCGCTGTTTTTCTCGGCCAATGCCACCACCTACTGGTTCAACACCGCCTTCCGCTTCAAGATGCTGGCGATAGTGCTGGCGGGTCTTAACATGGCAGTGTTCCAGTTTGTTACTTACCGCGGAGTGGCGCGCTGGGATCGCAATGAACCGCCACCGCGCGCCGCGCAACTGGCCGCTGGGCTTTCAATACTGCTCTGGGTCACCGTGCTGGTGCTGGGCCGCCTGATTGGCTTCACCAAGGGTTTCGATGTTGCCGTCCCTGACAACATCGATTTCGATTTTGGCGCTCCCTGATGTTCGAATCCCTCCGAATGACGCCCGCTCCGACATATGGATGGGCACGCGGAACCAGACAGCCAAGATTGCCGGTGCCAGCCGGGACCGCGTGACAAATCAGCAGGCAAGAGCCTATTCTCCACTGTGCCGATCCCGATCCGGAGGCTTGTTCCCATGTATTCGCGCCGCAGTATGCTCAGACTGGTCGCTGCCAGCCCGCTCTTGTGGCAAGCGCGGCGGTTGCTGGCGCAACCTGGCACCGATGCTACCTCGCTAGGGCTGGCCCAAGCCTCGGCGCTGATACGCAAAGGAGAACTGTCGCCACTGGAACTGACCGAAGCTTACCTGCAGCGCATCGGGCACTACCAGGACAGCATTAATGCCTATATCCGTGTCACGCCGGAAGTCGCGCTGAAGCAGGCGCGCATACTGACCGACGAACTTGCCCGCGGCAAATGGCGCGGGCCCTTGCATGGCATTCCGCTCGGCCTCAAGGACAACATCGATACCGCCGGCATTCCCACCACGGCCGCCAACGCCATGCTGGCACAGCGCGTCCCGTTGCATGATGCTCCGGTGTGGGCGCGTCTGGCCGCCAGCGGTGCAATCCTGCTCGGCAAACTCAATATGCATGAATTCGCCTACGGTGGCACTTCGTCGATCTCGAGTGCCGGGCCGGTGCACAATCCATGGAATCTCGCGCGCATTCCTGGCGGTTCTTCCGGCGGCTCCGCTGCTGCGGTCGCTGCGCGCCTGTGCTGCGCGGCGCTGGGTACCGACACGCTGGCATCGATTCGCTTGCCGGCTGCTTATTGCGGCGTGTCCGGCCTCAAAGCCACGCATGGGCTGTGCAGCATCCGCGGCATCATCCCGGTGGCGGAATCCCTCGATCATGTCGGCCCGCTGGGGCGCGGTATTGACGATTGCGCGATATTGCTGCGCGAGATGGCCGCTTACGATCCGCTCGACCCCGCCAGCATCGAAGCGCCTGCGGTTAGCTATGCCGAGATGCTGCAGCGACCGGTACGCGGCCTGCGCATCGGCATACCGCGTACCCCTTATTACCAACGCCTGCAACCTGACATCGATCATGCGATGCAGGAAGCGCTGCGCGTGCTGCAACAGTTGACTGGATCCATGCGCGATGTGGAGTTGCCTGACCCCGGCAATTTCGTGCCGCTGCTCGCCGAAAGCTACGCGTGGCACAAGCCCTGGCTGGATGATCCGGCCAATCACCACTTCTACCATGCATCCACACTCGAGCGCATTCTTGCAGCCGGCAAGACGCCGGTGGAAGAGTACATTCGCGCCCGGCAGGCCATGCAGGTGGGGCGCAACCAGATTGCCGCCGTGTTCAGGGATGTCGACGTACTGGTAACGCCTACCGCCCCCGGCCTGCCGGAACTGATCTCTGGCGCGCAACTGGCGGAAGCCAACACTGCCGAAGAATCAACCCGCAACACGGCGCCGTTCAATCTCTATGGCATACCGACCATTTCGCTGCCGTGTGGCTTCAGTGCTTCCGGACTGCCGATTGGTCTGCAGCTGAGCAGTGCACGCCTGGATGAGGCGTCAATGTTCGCGCTGGGCGCTGCCTGGCAACGGGCAACTGATTGGCATATACGCCGGCCGCCAAACCTGTGACTGGTTTCACCACGGGTTTCGACGCCGCCGCGCCACACCATATCGATTTCGATTTTATTGTCCCCTGACGGGTCAGGGGCTGCCTGCGTCTTGGTCAACACCGCATCCAGTTTCAGCATGCTGGCGAAACAGGCTGCCGTGCTTTCCATTCTGATCCACAGTAGTGGCGACCCAATGGTTTTGTGCGGGAAAACTTTTTGCTAATACGCGTAACCGTAGGGGTTGGACTCGTAAGGATCCGACATGCCAGTGCTGGAAGTGTTCGCCATCGCAGGCTGGTCCTGTGCCACCATGGTCAGGAAATTCTGAAACTCTTTGTAGTCAACACTGTTGGCAGTCAACTGCACGCCACCACCATGACTGTTGCCTCCGCTGACTTTGGTCAGAATGTAGTTGACTCCACGCAGGGAGACCAGATTCTGGAAAATCTTGAAGTTGGTTTCCAGTGACGTAGCCAGTGGTATTTGAAAAATATGATAAGCGCCGGCTGCCTCTGCCGCTCCGCCTTTCACATGGCACAGCACACAGCGGCTCTGCACAATATTGGGTGATATGGAGGAAACGAACGCACTATAGGCCTGGTCAGTGGCGCTCACTTGCGTAAAGGTGAGCAGTTTTGGCGCGGGGGTATAGTACAAAAGACCGCCTTGCGGTTTGTAGCCGATATATATCCGGTGACTGCCACTGATCCCCAGCGAGCCGGTATAGACATCCACCTGGTTGTCTGTGGTCAGCCTCACCTGTTCCTTGTATGGCACCAAGTCTGGAATCTGGAAGCTCCAGGGTACATAGATACCATCGCGGTTGCGCATCGTCCACGTCCCGTTGACAAAATCCACCACAAACAAATCGCCGAGCTGGCCCACATGAGCTGCTTCCGGCCGCACTTTGCCAATAATGGAAATCTTGTCGGAAACCTGTGCGGTGCCGGTGTAAGTAAGGCCGCTGTCGAGGGTCAACCCCACGGCAAAGCTGGCAGTAGTGACGGTGTTGGCAGCGTAGCGCACAGCCGGCAGTTCGCTTGGTGCATTGATTTGTGCTGTCGCGGATGCCGCTAGCAACAAACCAGATACGATCAATCCAAGAGTGGTGGTTCTCATGGCTGCGCTCCTTTTGCTCGGAAACTGGCGAATTAGCTTGGTCCAATTTTTCTCACGTCTGTTGGTAACAGACCGGCTTGGACTATTATTCTTTCAATGCCTGTGGATCTTTAATTTGCACTCCGAGTACGGCTTTCCAGCAAACACAGTTAACATTTTTCAATCATGAGCGCTTTCACAGGCGTCATTCTGTGAGCCAGTTCACAGAAAAAATACTTTATTGATATCTCAACGATTTCAGGAGATTGGCATTCCCCCTGAAGCAGCTCACACCCCCTTGCCTGCGTTGGTCGTCTTTATTCCTGCTGGTCCCAACTGGCCCTGTGCAGCTGTACCACTTTGGCAAAGCTTAGCGCTGGTTGGCCGGTGATCATCTCGATATGACGGCTGCAGATAGAGAAAAAGCCCTGTTTGATTGCCATTTCGTAGGTGATCATTTCGTCGCTGGCCCAGGCATTGGTAGTGTCGTTCATCATGCCTTCCTGGTAATCACGGCTGATGCCCATGGCATCGAAGATCGCCTGTTTGTCGGCGTGGCTGAGGTTTTGATAGACGATGGGCTTGCGACTCACGGTGCTGCAATGCGCAATCATGTCGGCCAGAGTGAACAGTTGCGGGCCGGTGATTTCATAGATGGCGTTGGTGTGGGTCCGGTAATTGGCGAGCACACTGGCAGCGGCGCGCGCGCAATCTGCTTTCGCTACCGGTGCCACCATGCCATTGCCGGTACTGAAGCCGATGGTGCCCATTGCGATGGCGGCCGGCATCAACAGTTGCGGAATCACATCGGCATACCAGGAATTGCGCAAGATAGTGAAATGCAAACCGCTTTTTTGCAGCACATGTTCAGTGGCATAGTGCTCTTTGCCCGAGATGGACGGCGTTTGCGGCTGGATGCCGCAGCTGGAGGTGTAAACAACATGTTTGATGCCGGCTGCTTTGGCCGCATGGATGGCAGTGGTGTGCTGCTGCACGCGCTTGCCGATGCTCAGAGTGCTGATCAGCAGCATTACATCGCCGCCGCGCAGCGCACGCTCAAGTCCGGGCGCATCGTCGAAGTCAGCCTTGCGCACTTCGGCCCCCAAAGCCGTTGCTGCCGCCAGTTTGGCGGGATGGCGGGTAAGCAGAATCAGTTCGGAGGCCGGTACTTGTTGCAAAAGCAGCGCGGTGATTTTGCGGCCAAGATCGCCGGAGGCGCCGCTGATTACAATTTTCATGAGCTGGAAGTTCCTGTTATCGGGCCGGTTGTCAGGGTGCCGGTTTGAAGGCCAGCAGCAGATTGCCTGGCACGCCCATCAAGCCATAGCCGGATTGCACAAACAGCATGCCGTTGGCAGCGACCACCGTGGCATTGTCGATGGCACCACCATGACCTTTCACACCGTTGATGGTCGGGAATGAACGCGCGGTATCAAACGTGAAAATCGGTTCTCCGCTCTTGCTGTCGAACACTTTGAGGAAGCCATCGGTGGCGCCTTGCACCACCGCGCCATCCACCAGCAAGGTGGCGGCGGACATGCCGTAGTTGCTGTTGCAGCTTTTGATTTCCTGCTGACGCGTGCCAGTGCAATCAGGTTTGTGCAAATATTTCCACGCGATGTTGCCGGTGTTGATGTCGAGGGCATAGAGCCCTGGCGATACTTCATCAGAAGTGGGGCCAGTCGACATGTTATTGGCGGCAAACACGCGCTGGCCGTCATAGGCCATGCCCCAGTGGATGCCGCCCATGGCGCCGCCGCCACCGACTTTGGTGTTCCACACCAGTTTGCCGTTGTCGGGGTTAAGTGCCCACACCACGCCGTTTTTCTGGCCGCCCAGTACCAGTTCAGTGCCATCGGGTTTCTTCGCCAGCATGATGCCGGCACCGAAATCCCAATCCTTATTGACACTGCTGGGGGGTGGGCAGTTGGGGCCATCGGGCTGGTTCATGCAGCCGGTCAGGAAAATATCATTGGGAGTGGTCTGGTATTTCCACGCCAGTTTGCCGTCTTCCATGTGGATCGCCAGAATTGCATCGCTGGTATCGGTGGCGGGTGCAGAAGTGTTTTCACCGGTGCCCACGTAAATAAGATGGCGTTTTTCATCGATGGCGGCGGCAGTCCAGATCGGTGCGCCGGAAGGTCCGTATTGCTGGGTGCCGACCTTGCTGACCGTGGTCTTCTTCGCATCTTCCATGGTGTGATAAACCCACAGCCGCTCACCAGTTGTGGCATTGAGAGCAACCACTGCACCGTGACTGCTGCAGCATTCGTAATCGGGCACCGCACCCATGTTGAGCTCGCCCGACGAAATCGGCACAAACACCTTGTTTTCGAACAGCACCGGCATGGCAGTGACGTTCGACACGCTGGTGACTTTCACGTTGGCACTCCACAGCACTTCAGTAGTCACCGCATCCATCATCATCACGTGCATGGCAGCATCTGCAAACAACAATACATGGCGACCGTTGGGCAGCGTGTGATAACCGAGCGCGGTACGCAGCGGCACATCATGTTGATAAACCCATTTCACGCAGGGGGCAGCGCCACCGACGTCGAGCGCAAACAGCTGCCCGGAATCCACGATGGACAGATACATGGTGTTGCCCACCACCACCGGCTGTGCGCGCATGTTGGCGGTTTGCGGAAACGCCATCACCCACGCCAGTTGCAGCTTGCCCATGTTGGCGGTGGTGAGGCCGGCCTGCTTGGCAGTCAGGTGGCGGTTGTTGTGCGAGTCAAATCCCCACTGGCCGATGGTGGGGGTGCCGCTGTCGACCTTCATGTGATCGGCGGCGCACGCGTGGGAGGCGATCCAGCTGTTGTCGACATCGGCCGTGGCTGACAGATACGACACCACATTATCGATGTCTTTCGCACTCAGCGGGGAAGCCTGCGCTTTCATCTTGCCATTGGTGAGCGCATAGGAAATCGAACGCGGCCCCATTTTTTTGAGGGTCTCGATCGGTGGCGCCTTGGTCTCGGCCGGCTTGGCGTGGCAGGTGGCACACACAGTGTCATAGACGCTTTGGCCGGCCTTGTTGGCATCGGCACTGCGCACCGGTTGCTGGCCCAGTGCCAGGGGTGCTGCCAGTATCATGATGAACGATATTTTTACTATGGATTTGAGCATGGCATTTCCCCTCTTTAATGTTGCCTGATTTAGCCAGTGAAGGGCGTGCGAGGCAAGCTTACACTGCGTTGGTTGTGCGCCGGCTTTCAAACTGGCAGCTTGGATATTGGCTGTGGAGTCGCATAGCGGGATTTGATGAGAGGCTGATGGATTCGAACACGGGTTTGCAAGCGGCCATCTGGTTCAATCTGCGGGGCTAGTCATGCCGGCAATATGACGGTTGGACTATGCCATGGCAAACAAATCCACCTGCCCGGACCGGATGGGCACGTAATCGGGGCCAAAAGCCACATCGCCTGGCCGCCAGCCGGCCCGGCAACTGACATGACACTGGCTGTGGAGCACGCTGTGCAGCACCCAGAACCACGGCATCCAGCACCTGCATTGCAGCTAATACCGGCACTAACAGGTGGGAGCTTGTCCAGGCAAGGGTCTGTGCCCAGGCCTGCATGATTACGGCGAAATTCATCTATTTCTTCAAAAGGGTTGTCATCATTTGACCAGCCATGTCACCCATGGATTTTTGTTGATTAATATATTCTTCAACGGCTGACATTTGATTCTTGTCGAGACCACCTGCGGTTTTTATTCGTTGCAGGGCGGTGTCCATTTGCTGGTTGCGGGCGTCCATCATGCCGGACAGATCTTGGATGGATTGCGGAGGGGTGGCAGCTCCACCGCTGGTCTGCGCTGATTTTCTGGCTTCTTCCAGCAGCACCCTGGCCACGTAACTTCTGGAATCCTTGTTGAGTTCCGGTGCGCCTCGTTCCAGCGCCAATTCCTGGGCTTGCCGGGCTTTGGTGGCGGTGCGAATTTCCCGGGTGGCTTCGTATTGATCGAACGCGATCAGCTCTTGCTGATAAAGATAGCCGGACAGTGAATCACGCAGTTTGCCATCCACCTCTTTTATGGCTGTGTCATAGTCGGCCTTGTTGATCTTGCCGGCAGACAATTGCAGGGCCAGATCGGTTTTCTTGCTCATTGAACTGGCCAGTATTTGCGACAGTGATTCTTTTTCGGCAGCGGATAGATGCAAGCCTCTGATGAAATCACCATAAAGGTTGTTGACCATCATTTTTGAAGTAGCCTGCTGAATGGCCGGGGTGTTCATCATGTTTCTGATTCTGTCCTGGAAAGTTTGCACAGGAGAGTTGGCAGAGGCAGGTGGACTGGCAGCGGCCACATCGGCGGTGTGATTGCTGTCGGCTGGCTGCTTGCGGGCTGCAGTCAACTGCTGGTTGAGAGTGGCAATGGTAAGTTGTAATTGCGCTATGGTGTCCTGGCTTAGTTGCAGTGCGGTTGTCTGCGATTGCTTGAGGGCGATAATTTCATCTTCATAAGTGTTTCGGGCCTGGAGCTGGTAAATCACCAGGCTGGCGATGATAGTTGTCAATGCAATGCTTATGTATTTGTTGTTCAAACCCACAACTTGTTCTCCCTGCCATTGATAGCTACAGATGGCTGCGCCTGCACACGTTTGTAAAATTATATTCCATGACCCAGGCTGTGGGTAAAGTGCAGGCCCAGGTCGCTGTCGCCAATCCAGGATGCTGCAATATGCAGCAGTGCATAAACGATGATGGCTGCCAGCGTGGCTGTGTGAATCTTTTTCAAGGTCAGCCAATCATAAAGCAGGAGGGCGGCCAGCAGCGCCAATAATGCGCAATTTACAAAGGGTCCACCTTCGCCGCCAAAAAATTCCAGTCGCGCCAGCCGCCCCAAAGCTGGATTGACGATGACCAGCGCGGCCAGCAACATCAGCCGTTTGTGAATATCAAAGCGGCTGCGCAGCCAAACCGCTGCGCCCAGCAGCATTGCAAATGAGAGCAGGTCGGCAATACTGATCCACACTTCGTGGCTGATGAAGGCCAGATAGGTGATGCCTGAGCCCAGATCCGGATCTGCGGCTTCAATGGTGGTGTCAAAGGTGAGGCCCTGGCTGAGGTCATGGGAAACCTGTCCCAGACTCGCCATCAAGCCGCCGATCACCACCAGCACACCATATGCGGCACCTGCATAACCCAGTTGTCGATGCAGCAAGGGCTTGCAGCTATTGATCAGCGCAGCCTGCACTAGCAGCCATACAAACCAGCCGGTGATAAATGCCCCGTGCAGATAGAGATAAGGCAGCAGCGGCGGCTGGTCAAACGCAAAGCGCAAATACAGGGACGGAGCAAAGCCTGCCAGCACGATGAGCAACAGCACCCAGGCATAGGCAAGGAAGAATAGATGATGACGGCTACGCGGGTAGGTGGTTGTGCTCATTGCCGGGGCTGCTCGCTGGTGATGACCGGAGGCGCTGATTCAATCACATAAACAGCAAAAACCCGTTGGCAAAATACACCAGACCTATGCCGCCCACCGGCACAGCCAGCAGCCAGATTTTCTTGCTTTTGAACAAACCGGCAATTGACGACAACAAAATGGAAATTTGCATGAAAATCACCGCCACGCCAAAGGGTTGCCCGTGTTTTTGCGCTTCATCACGGGTTTGTTCGAATGCCTTCGCCACTTTTTCGATTTCGGCTTTTTGACTTATGTATTTGTCGATATTTTTCTGGGTAAGCTCCAGCGAACCTTTGTATTTTTCCAGCAGTGCTTCATCAACCGGTTTGCCCATGGAGTTGATCTGCAGTTCGATATTTTCCTTCTGGATCACATACAGGCTTTCCCGGATGCTTTTGGCCTGGAAGAAATTCCATTGATCAGAGGCCTGTTCCTGGCTGATCACGCTTTTGGTGGAATAGCCGCCGCCCTTGAAAGTTGACAAGGTTGCACACACCGCAAATATGACTGTGGTCAGTGCCAGATAGTCCATCCAGGGTTCTTTGCCTTCTTGGGCCATACAAGTTCTCCTCAAGCATCAATCACGCAATCCGCTATTAAATTTCTACTCTACCTTGAAACGCAATTGGCCGGAGCGTTCTTGACGCAGACGTGATGGGTCTGCCCGGATCGCACTGCGTAATTGGGCCGAACTCACCGGCTGGCGATAATAGACACCTACGGCGTTGGCATAGGCCGGCAAGGTCAAACAGAAATTGGCAGCCCACTGTTTGCGTACACTCTTGTCGCTGACAAAGGCGGTTTCGCGCAATTGCTTGCGGGACAAGGTGTTGATCACGAGGGCGCCGTGGTCATTCACCAGGCGTCCGAGCGCATTGCACCAGGTACGATCGGCGGCGAATGAGCGATCTGGGGCGCCGTCACCGCCAAACAGGTCTTCAATCACCAGGTCAAACGGCGGGTCCTGGTAGTGTTCAACATAGATGCGGGCATCGCCTTCCACCAGTTTGAGGTCGCGACCTTTGAGGCTAAAGAAACGCTTGGCCAGTTGCAGGTGCACCGGATTCAGTTCCACGCCAGTGATGTGGACGCCCGGGCACCAGTGGCGCAACAGGTGAATGGCCGCACCACCCCCGACACCCAGCAGCAGCACCCGCTTAGCCTGGGGCAAGGCCAGGGCCGGCAATGCCAGCAAGTCCCATACGCCGCGGGTCAGTTTGTGTTCGGGATGATACTGGGTGTGCATAACGCGATTGGTGTACAAGCGCAAGCTGCGACCGGCATTACGGATTTCGTAGCGCACACCATCGATCTTTCGGGAAAAAACTACTGCCATAACCTTGCTCCGCCAAAGCCGGTGAGTGTAGTCGATGCCAAACTGCCGTACAGCAAATGGATGATATGACCCGCCAGACCAGAGCAGTTGTGTTGTCAGTCCTGGCCAGGCCTTGCCTTGCATCCCACTGCGGGCCTTTATCAAGCAACAAATGTTCAAACCAAGCGTAGCGTGAGCCAAGCGGAATCGCCGTGTTGTTGCCGCCTAGGGTCAGAACATTTTTCAGTGGGCACTTATAAGGGGCTTGCTGTAACTTTGTGCTTTATAACTTGCAAGCCATCCAATAGCATCCAGCTTTGCCTTCAAGGAGACGCCAGTGAAGAATCGTATTATGTCCGGGTTGATTGCAGCTGTTGTATTTGCTTCGGTAGTGCAGGCGCAGCCCCCTGCACGTCCAGTACCGCCTGCACCGCTGCCACTCTTGTTCAAGGAAGCCTGGAAGGACACGCCCGCGGTGCCGTTGACGGCGGCGGTGGTGACCAATGCCGACCTCGAACTCAATGTCTATGGCAAGACGCCGGAAGTGAACAACGAAGGTGGTACGCCGCATGTATGGACTGGCCTGTGCATTCCGGCTTGCGCAGTGACGCTGAAACTCAAGAGCAGCTTTGCTGACCTGAGCGGCAAGGCTCGCATCAAGTGGTTTGCCAAGACCTCTGGCTTCCACGCGATCCGTCCGGTGGTGAAACTGGCCGACGGCAGATTGCTGGTAGGCGATTTTGCTGATGCTTACACGTATGAATACCGCACCACTGAGTTCTACCTGGCCGAACTGCGCTGGATGGTGCTGGATGCCGGGACTGTAGCAACCAAAGGCTTGTTGCTGCCGGCGGTTGATTTAAGCAAAGTCGACGAGGTTGGCTTTGTCGACCTCACCTCCGGCAGTGGTCACGGGCAGGGCGGCTTTTCGGATATCGGCTGGATTGAGGTTTACGGCAAGCCGCTAAGCAGGAACTGATACCGGCGCCATGCTTGCCGCACTGCACACAACAGCGGCGGCCCCATCATAATCGCCCTGGTTGAGCAGACGCAGCAAGGTTGCAGTGCTGAACTTGCTTACTCCTGCATTGAAGATGAAATCGGTGAGGGCATCTATCTTGCCCTGGGCCAGCAGCCATGCGGTTGCCTGTGCTTCCGTGCAGGTTGCGCCGGCCGACACAGCTCCGGTATGGCCGTAGCCGATGAAGCGGAGCTGAACGAGTGATTACAGCAGTTTCCAGCCGGCATGGCCGAGGCGACGCAGGGTTTCGATGTTTTTGGTAAATATCTTTGCCGCATCCGGGAAGGCCTGCACGGCCTGCGTCACACTGGCTTCACGCAATACATGCAGCATGGGGAAGGGTGAGCGATTGGTATAGTTGTCGATGTCATCCGGTTGCGTTCCGGCAAATTGATAGCGCGGATGAAAGCTGGCAATCTGGAATTGCTGCACCAGCTCCAGTGCCGCCAGCACTGCATCGGCTTCTGCCAGAAAATCGTTGTAGTCGAGAAAATCGTCAAATACCCGGGGATGGATCAGCAGTGTGGTCTCTATTTCCGCTGCAGGTGTTTGCGCCAGCAATTCCAGTTCGCGCTGCAAATCAGCCCGCAACTCCCCGGCACTGGTGGCAGCACTCACCACGTAACGGATTTGCTTTTTTACATGCACCGCTTTCGCAAACGGACACAGATTAAGGCCGATGACAGCCCGCTCCAGCCATTGCACAGTGGCAGCAACAATTTGTGTATCTGCTAACAACGACTCAGGCGACTTCATTGAATGGACGCCGCCAGCAGCGCCTGCATGGTGTGCGAGTTTTTTTCTTCGCGAATGGTGCGCCACAGCATTTCAGCTTCCGGGTGCTGCTGGCGCAGATAGTTTACCCATTGCTTGACGCGCCCCACACAATCCCTGGGCGGCAGCACCTGGCTGATTTCATGCCAGAAACTGTTGAGCATGGCAGTGATGGTGGACCAAGGCATGACTGTCGACTGATTGGCGCGGATCTGGTTGGCAAGCGTTGGCAGCTTGATGGCGCCTCGCCCCAGCATCACATCCACGGTGCCGGCAGCAGCAACACAACGGTGATAGTCGTCAATCGAACAGATATCGCCGTTGGCGATCAGCGGAATCCTGATGTGAGCCCGAATCCTGCCCAGCTCATGCCAGTGGGCCGGCGGAGCATAGCCCTGCAACCGGGTGCGGGCATGCACAGTAAGCTCGTCGGCGCCGGCGGCTTCGATGGCAGCAGCGTTTGCCAGCATGAGTCCGGTGTCATCAAAGCCCAGTCGCATCTTGGCTGATACCACCACGGTTTTGGGCAAGGCGGCGCGTACCGCGCTGACCACGCGATACAAGGTGTCAGGCTCTTTCAGCAATACCGCGCCGCCCATGCTGCGGTTTACCGTCTTGCTGGGGCAGCCGAAATTGATGTCAATGCCGTAAGACCCCAGGGCAACGGCACGTTGGGCGTTGATCGCCATCGACTCCAGGTGGTTGCCCAGCAGCTGCACGCGCACCGGAGTACCCGCTGCGGTGCGGCCGCCCTGCATCAGCTCAGGACACAGCGTATGAAACACATGATCAGGATAGGGGCGATCTACCACCCGTAAAAATTCCGAGACCACCCAGTCGAATCCCCCCTGCACAGTGAGCAGGCGGCGAAGATGAACGTCGGCGAGCCCCTCCATTGGGGCAAGTACTATCCGCATGGCATTGTGGTATCGAAAAGAAGGTTGCTGATTATAGGCTAATGCAATGCCGAAACAGTGCCGGTATCCAGTCCTGCATGAATGCCTCGGTCTGGTTTTATTATTTGCGGGCCTTGGCGCTATAACCCAGCAGCCGCATGCAGGATTGCCATTCGGTTTGTGCCGCAATGGAGCTTTTTGCACCATCAGGCGTATTTGGTTGCAGACGTGCAGTCTGATTGGTGCTCATGGCCTTGTTCTGGCAGTTTTGACTGTCCGCCTGCAGTTGCGCCTCACTTGTGTCGGCACGACTCCACTGCATGGACTGACAGCCGGCAACGGCAGCCAACAACATGCACATCGGTAAATATGCTTTCATCAACTTCAACATCGTTATCCTCGCGCAATTTCGGGGGCGGAGCACAATCCCCCCCCTCGTCATGAATATCGGGTTGAACCCGGTTTTTTTTCCATACCAAAAAGTATGTAGCCAATGTTAGTCTGAACCAGTCTCAACCGCACCCGCTTGCTATTGTGCATTGCCGATATTTCCAGCCATGCTTTATCCGGGATCCATGCCTGAGCATGTCTGGAGCATCGATGCGAAACTACTACCTTGCCGTCCTTGCCAAACGGTAATCGTGGCGCCCGGCTTGGACCAAGTGGTGGGTGGCGTCGTAGTGCAGGCACCCAGCAAGCCGGAGACTGTGAGCGAGCATATAACGCGCCATTTAGTCTGGGAAATCCGTTTAGCCATAGTTCTCCTTTGACTGCACATATAACCGCTCATCGGGTTATTTGGTTGTGCTCGTGTTGCTGCGCCGGTTTGTAAGACAGCTCGATGTTAGCAAGAACCGCAAACCCCGGGTTCGGTCCTGACTATTCGCACCTGGTGATGACAATAATGTCAGTCTGGCGGACGATGCTGCAATGGGCGGCCTTGGCCAGCACGGCCAGTGCGTCAGTGAGGGTGAGTTCATCCGCCCTGGCACTCACCAGGCGGTTACGTGCGCTGTCATCCTCAATCCGCAATTGATCCGACACTGCTCCATCTAAGTCATCAGCCCCCACGCTGATGGATTTCGCCCGATGATGGGCCGGCTGCGGCAGCCCGCCATCGGGATCAGCAGAAATCTGCAACAATTTAACATTGGCATTATTGCCCAGCAGGTCAGCCAGGGGTTTGAGTACCGCCAGCAGTGACATCTGCCGCACGTTGAAACTGATTAGCTCCTTGCCATCACGACGTTCGGCTCTGATGAAGGCACTAGACTTGCTGGACCTTTGGATAAAACCGGCGGACGCTGGTGTGGCTGCCGCTTGCGTCTGTGCCTGCGCGTGCTGCTCACCCGCCAGGGCGAACCAGACGGCGGCAATGATCGTGATAGCTCGCTGCAGTTGCATGGGATGACTCTTTTATTGTGCCTCCAACTGTCAGTATCGGCAGCCATGCGGCAAGGTTGAGCTTTATCTGGAAGTTTGCATCCGAAATGGAGGGTGCGACCCTGTGGAGCCGGATAAATAAGCGCTGTCTTCAATAGTTTTGGGCTGACTTAACCAGGCTGTGGCTTTATGCTCCCTGCATCCGTGAGCTTGATGAGGCAGAATACAAGCAACGCACCACACAACGGTCGCCCGGGCGGCCATCGCCTGGAGGGGAACATGAAAATCGGCCTGCTGCTGTCTGTTGCGCTTGCCTGTCTGTTGCCGGCTGCATTGCCGGTATCTGCACAAACTGAGGCCTACGCTCCCGCAGCCTTGACTGCGTTGCCCACCACCGCGTGGCGCACCAACGGCGGCAATCTCTTCAACCAGCGCTATTCACCGCTGCAGCAGATCAATCGCGGCAATGTTGCCACGCTCAAGGCCGAGTGGAGCATACACCTCAATTCCGGTGCTGCCGCCCGAAATTCCGGCGAAGCGCAGCCACTGGTAGACAACGGCGTGGCCTATCTGGTGTCGGGTGACGACGATGTGTTTGCCATCGAGCTCGCCAGCGGCAAAATGTTGTGGACCTACCAGGCCAGGCTCGATCCCGGCATCACCACCATCTGTTGCAGCTGGACCAGCCGCGGCGTCGGCCTGAGTGCCGACACGGTGTTTGTCGGTCAGCTCGACGGCAAACTGGTGGCGCTCGATCGCAACAGCGGCAAGCCGCGCTGGTCGATACAAGCCGAGCAGTGGCAGCAGGGCTATACCATCACGGCTGCACCCCTGTATTACGACGGCCTCGTCATCATCGGCTTTGCCGGTGGCGAGATGGGCATACGCGGTCGCATCAAGGCCTACAGTGCCAGCGATGGGGCCTTGAAGTGGACGTTCTACACGATTCCCGGTCCCGGTGAATTGGGCCACGACAGCTGGACTGCCGCCAACGAGCTGTGGCAGCACGGCGGCGCCGCAGTCTGGCAAACGCCAGCAGTCGATCCCGCGCTGGGCTTGCTGTATTTCTCCACCGGCAACGCCGGCCCCGATGAAAACGGCCACGTGCGGCCGGGCAACAACCTGTTCACGTCGTCGATCATTGCGCTGGATGTGAAGACCGGCAAGTACAAGTGGCACTTCCAGGAAGTGCATCACGACCTGTGGGACTACGACGCTTCCAATCCGGTCATCCTGTTTGACATCCAGAAAGATGGCGTGCTGCGCAAAGGCATTGCGCAGGCCGGCAAAACCGGTTTCGTTTACATTCTGGATAGAGTCACCGGCACACCCCTGATCGGCATCGACGAAAAAGCGGTGATGCAGGAGCCGCGTCAGGCTACTGCTGCTACCCAGCCGTTTCCGGTGGGCGATGCATTCGTACCGCACGCAATCGCCATTGCGCCGGAAGGCCACAAGCTGGTGAATCAAGGTCGCATCTTTACGCCGTTCTGGACCGAGCCCGTGGTTATCACGCCCGGCATTGGTGGCGGTGCCAACTGGCCACCCAGCGCCGTCGACCCTACCAAGGGCGTGATGTACATCTGTGGCCAGGATAAACCGTTCGTCTACAAGGCTGACGACATCAGTGAGGAGCGGCCCAAGCCCGGCGGCTTGTACACGGGTGGCGGCTATCTGGGCTTTCCGTTGCAGACCATGGGCATCTTCGCCGCGATGGATCTGCGCACCAACAAGCTGGTGTGGCAGAAACACTGGAAAGATACCTGCAACAGCGGCGTGGCAGTGACGGCGGGCGGGCTGGTATTTGTGGGCCGCAATGATGGCCGCCTCGTGGCGCTCAACAGTGACGACGGCGAAATCCTGTGGCAGTTTCAGACAGGTGCCGGCATGACCGCACCGGTCACTGTGTTTGAGAGCAAAGGCAAACAATATGTGCTGGCCTATTCCGGCGGCAGTGGCCACGAACCAAGCCCGCGTGGCGACGGCCTGTGGTTGTTCTCGCTGGACGGCAAGCTGGGAGAGGCGCTGCCACCCGGTGCCAATGCCTCACCCGGTAAAGCCGCCGCGACCGGCGCGGCCAATCTGGTCGATGGCAAGGCTGGTTATGTCAGCATCTGCACCTCCTGTCACGGCGACGATGGCCGCGGCGGCCATGGCGGAGGCATTTCACTGGAGAAAGCCAAAGCGGCGGATTTTGTACTGGCCATTCTCAATCAGGGCCGCAACAAGATGCCGGCACTGGCGGCGAGTCTGACCCCGGAGCAATTGCGTGACATTACCGCGTATGTGACGCAGCAGCTGGCGAAGTAGGCAAGTACGACAGGAGCGGATTCATGCGCACAAGCAAATTGGTCTCAGCCAGCGTCCATGGCGCATGGGTTTTTGTGATCGGGATCGCAGCTGCGACTATTGCGCTGGCCGCTACGCCGGCGGCATTGACCAATGGAGCCAAATACGTCTCGCTGGGCAGCTCGTTTGCAGCCGGCCCCGGCATTCCTGCGCAACAACCAAGCTGTGGACGCTCGGACCATAATTATCCCCACCTTGTCGCTGCTGCGCTGGGACTCAAGCTTGTTGATGTGAGTTGCAGCGGTGCCACTACCGCCAACATTCTCGATACACCGCAAGGAGAGGCCGCACCACAGATGGCGGTGCTCACCCGTGACACCATGCTCGTCACTGTCACGATCGGTGGCAATGACATCAGTTATAGCGCATCCACGATCAAGTGCGGTGGGGCCGCAGTGGCAGATCACTGCGCGGGCACACTGGACCAGGCCAGGATCGCCGAAGCGGTCAGCCGGCTCCCGGCCAGACTGGATGCCATGCTCGCAGCCATCCGGGCCAAGGCGCCACAGGCGATCATTGTGCTGGTGCCTTATCCGCGGGTCGTCCCGCTGCAGGATCAACGCTGCATGGAACTGGGGCTTGTTGCAGACGATGCCAACTATTTTGCTGCGCTGGGACAGCAGCTGGAGAATGCCCTGGTGAATGCTGCCAACAGCCAGCCGGTGCTGGTTGCCGATCCCTATGTGCGCAGTAGCGGGCATGGCCCCTGTGCGGATGCGGTCAATCGCTGGGTCAATGGCGCCAAACCCGCCGGCTCAGGTGCATCGTTTCATCCCACCGCCAACGGACACAGTGAAATGGCGCGGCTGGTGCTGGCTGCACTGGGCGTAGCCAACTGAGCCGGAGCAGTCGGATGCAACGCATGAGCATCACAGTCTGGCCGCTTGCACTTTGCCTGCTGGCAGTTTCCGGTTCGCTGTCGGCCCACCATTCAACCCTGGTATTTGATACCACTACTCCCATCTGGGTAAAAGGCACGGCGGTAACAATCTACACCGTTTTAAGGTGACTCTGACTTCTGCTTGTCAGACTCCTTGTCTTCCGGCTTGTGCGGCAAGGCTGGATCGTCATGCACTTCGAAGGCCTGCACATCAATTACTGTGCCGGTGGCAGTGAAGTCGTTACCCATTGAGTGCCGGTTGCGCATGTCGCCGCGTTTGAACTGCTGCGAAGCTTGCCGGAATCGTATAAAGGTGGTGAGCAGCTCGGGTTTGCGGCCAGTGAGTACTGCCTTGATGAATACAAACACCAGACCCAGCAACGCGAAGCACATCAACACCAGCGCAAATATGGCGGCCATCGCAAACAGCACGAGCCTTAACAGCGTCTGGGCAATGAGGGCAATGCTATTGATTAAAAATTGCATAAGCGTTGTGTGATGTCATGAATTGTTGCAGGGGAATTGCGTGAGGTCCCGGTGTGTCAGTGTAGCGGAAAACTGCGGAACATCCTGCTTTATGCAGTTGCTGCAATTGCTTTGATCAATTCCGGCCCGTCATTGCGGGCATTGTTGACGCGCGTGCTGACACGATGCCCGGCAAAGCCGGTGCAGGCAGCTGCGATCATCGCATCGACCTCCGCCGGTGGTGTGGCGGCGGCCAGCCAGTGTTCATAGTCGCGCGCTTGCAGCACCACCGGCATGCGATGGTGAATGCCGGCAATCAGCGGTGCTGCTTGCTTTGACAGCAAGGCACACGACAGCACCGGCTCGCCCTCTGGCGGCTGCCACACGGCCCACAGCGCGGCGAAGGCGATGAGGTCGCTGTCGATGGACTGAATGTAGTAGGGCTGGTGCACCTCGCGACCACGCTCGTTGCGCACCTGCTCGTGTTCGTTCCATTCGTACCAGCCCTGCGCCGGCATCAGGCAGCGTTGTGTGCGCAGACTCTGGCGCCAGGTGGGCTTGCTGCGCGCTTCTTCGGAGCGGGCATTGAAGGTGAGCGACGGTGGCGATGGCAGTTTCCACCACGGTGGAATCAGGCCCCAGCGCGCGCTACACAATTCCAGCGCGCCATCGTCGGCACGCCGCACGATCGGCACCGGCCGTGTGGGCGCGACGTTGTACAACGGCGTCGAGCTGCCGCGATCCAGCTTGCGGTCGAAGTGCCAAATACGATCCATGGCACGGGGAGGAGGGGGGACGTAACGGCCGCACATGGGAGTAGTGGTGGTGGTCAGCAGAGTTCAGATCATACCCGGGAAATGGGGACGGACCACCATTTTGCTGGGTGGATGCGACGAGCCGGGGACGAGCCCGATTATTCAGGCCTGCGAATAACCCACCACCAGCAGCAAAAGTGCGCACACACCCATGGCGGCATGCAGAATGACGACAAGCAGCGGCGGTGGCGTACGGTATTCACGTTTGCTGATGCGCAGCGCCAGCAACACCGCCCCGCCCAGCAGCGCCAGCACCAACAGCAAGGCCGCCAGGTTGTACAACTTGTGCGTAGCGGCGTGGACTATCTGCCACAACAGCACCACCAGCCCCAGCACGGCGCAGCCGGCATGGGTGGCCGCCAGCAATAGCGAGCCGCGCCGGTAATGCAGGCCCAGCACCACGAGTGCGATCCCCAGTGCTGCTGCCAGCATAAACAACAAAATTGCTACGAGGATCATCGGGGTGCCTGCGGGTAGAGCCATCTCACAGCGGCAAGTTGCCATTGCATGAAGTACTAATCAACGCAAACTTGCCAAATGGCTTGTACGGTTGTCGCCTTGCCAGCCAGTGGCTATGCTACAACCTGACATCCAAAGCGAGGAGGCTTTAATGAATCCCTTCAACTCTCGTGGGATCGTGCTGGCTGCTGTATTTGGTGCCTGGTCGTTGCCGCTGCTGGCCAGCTCGACCGCGTCAACGACTTCCGTCGATGGCTTGTCCGCATCGGTGGGCAGCGTGTCCGGTTCTATCGACAAATCCAGCAACAGCATGGTCAAGACCGTCACGGCGGGCGACTACAAAGTCGTTGAAGTGGCCAAAGCCGCGGGACGTCCCGGCCTGCTGCGCATGACCTTGCAACCAGTGGCCGACAACAGCGCCGACAGTACGGTGTGGCTTTATGTGCCGGCACCCACGCTGGCCAGGCACCCGCTTCATGCCGGGCAGATAATCACGGCGCGCGCCCGCCCCTATGGCACCGAGTTCGCCTACGCCGATACCGGCAAGGCTTTCTTTCTGGTGCTGGCAGACAACTGGTACCGCGAATTGCAAACCAACCTGGTCACGCTGTGAGGCAGGCTGGCATGCGTGGCCTGGTGTGCAAGCTCACTGTCCACAGGTTGTGTTGGGCCGTGCTGGCAAGCCTGTGGGTGGCAACCTGCGCCCACGCTGCCAGCCTGCGCTATTGTGACCAGCCGCAGCCGGCGAGTGCGGAGCCTTATGGCCAGTTGCTGCGCATGACCGAGCTCGTCAAGGCCGAGCTCGAGCACAGCGGGCAACGCGTGGCGGTTATGTCGCGTTCAGGCCTCGACCTGCGCCGCTTCGGTCAGCGCTATTCACACGCTGGCGTCAGCCTGCAAGCCAATACTGCTTCGCGCTGGGCAGTGCGACAGCTGTACTACGCCTGTGACGAGCAGCGGCCGCGCCTGTATGACCAGGGCGTGGCCGGCTTTGTGTTCGGCACCGACAACCCGCAGCTGGGCTATGTGTCAGTGGTGTTCTTGCCGGCGGCCGCGGCCGACCAGCTCGAGCAAGCCGCGCTCGACAACCAGCAGGCGCTGAGCCTGCTGGCACCGGTGTACAGTGCCAATGCCTATGCATTCAGTGTGCGTTACCAAAACTGCAATCAGTGGGTGATCGAGCTGCTGGCCGCGGCGTGGGGCAGGTTGCCGGACCCCGCCGACAGCGCCGACCCGCGCGCCTCAGCCCAGCGCTGGCTGCTGGACCAGCGCTACCGCCCCAGCGAATTCAGCGTGCATAACCCCTTGCTGATGCTGGCGAGTCATTTCGTGAAGTGGGTGCACAGTGATGACCATCCACAAGAAGCAGTAAAGCAGGCGCGCTACCGCGTGAGCATGCCGGCTTCGATCGAAACCTTCATTCACACCACATTCCCCGACGCCACCCGCATGGAGTTTTGCCACAACCAACAACACATGGTGATACACCACGGCTGGGACGCGCTGGCTGACAACTGCGAGCCTGGTGAGCAGGACACTGTCATGGCGTTCGACTGAGAAAAGAACCACAGTAACGACATCAGATCCGCACCTTCATTGATCTGAGGGAAAGTCAGCTGCGAGCCAACAAAAAAATGCGGCTCCAACAACTGGTTATAGGCTATTCTTGGCTTTCCTCACCCATCGGAGGCTCCATCATGATTCGTCTGCCTGTAGCCCTGTTCGCCGTTGCCGCCCCGGCACTGCTCTGTTCTTCTGCCTTTGCCCACCACAGCCAGGCACCCTATGATCTCTCGCAAGAAGTGCTGATCAAAGGCAAGTTGGCAAGGCTCGACTGGAAGAACCCGCACATGTATCTGATCGTGGACACCACCGGCGCCGACGGCAAGTCGCAAATGGTGCAGGTGGAGGGGCTTTCGATTCAGCAGGCACAAGTAGATGGTTTGCAGCGCGAGGACTTGCAGGTTGGCAAGCCGGTGGTGGTACGTGCCAATCCCAATCGCGAGCCGGGCAAGACCGTGCGTGGTCTTGATGTGACGACCGCCGACGGGGTGGTGCATCCCATCTATGCCGAGAACAAGCGCCCGCCCACGCTGACGCCAGCCAAGAGCCTGGCTGGCAATTGGGCGCCTTCGCTGGCAACAACGAATAGAATGTTCAGGGAAATGGCGCAATGGCAGTACTCAGCCGCAGGGCGCGCTGCACAGGCCAAAGGCAAGCCGGCCGACGGCATCTGCTACGTTGAACCGATCCCGTTCCAGGCCATACTCAACGAAGTGCGCGCCATCGAGGTCAGCGACAAAGAAGTAGTGTTCCGCTTCGACAACTCGGGTGACATCGGCGTGCGTGTGGTGCACATCAATGCCGCGCATCCTGCCAATGTGAAGCCGTCGCTGTTCGGGCATGCCATCGGCAAGTGGGAAGGCGACACGCTGGTGATCGACACCATCGGCTATGCGCCCGATCCGTCCGGCCTTGCCGCCAATATGCCCTCCAGCGCCAGCAAGCACACGGTGGAACGTGTGAAGCTTGCCGATGATCGCCTGCACTTGAGTTACGAATCCACCGTGGAAGACCCCACGTATCTAGACAAGCCAGCTACCTTCACGATGTTGTGGGATCATCGCCCCGATCTGAAACTTTCGGGCCCCGACGAAGCCTGCGATGCCAAAGTTGCCCACAGGTTTCTGGAAGAATAGGGCTAAGCCCAGCGTATTGGGCGCCAGGTTGAGCCCCATCACGCTGCCGTCCGGAATGCTGCCCAGTTCGGCGGTGCTGGCAAAGGGGCGACCAGCACCGGCCAATCTATTTGTCCAGCGCGCCGCCAGCCAGCCAGGCTTGGCCACGCGCATAGAGCCGGTTCACTTCAGCACCGGTTAACTGCGGCATGTCGAGCTTCACCGTGTAGCCGATCAAGGTCTGGATATAGGCCAGATGCCGGTAGCCGGTCGGGAATTTGGCCAGCGCCGCCTGATCCAGCTGCAGTTGCGCCGCCGGATCAATGGGATCGATGCGATCCTTCTCATAGATGGGCTGGCGCAGTACCACGCCCCAGCGTCCTGCGCGCTTCTCGACGAAGTCATAGAAGCGCCCGGTGCAAACCACGTCGCACGGCACCTCCTGCACATTGCCGCGTTGCGAGATGGTCATCTTGGTTTGCACGATGGCGCGATCGCCGGCGAGGTCAATCGACATGCCACCCAGAAAATGCAGGATGCTGACGCCCTTGGCCCAGCCCTCTTGCGTTACCCGGATGAAGTCTGTGGCCGGCCCCTGAAACCAGGTGGCCATCATCACACCGTCATCGTGCCAGACCGTGGCGAAGCGTTCCCAGTCACCGGCATCGCGCCACAGGGCCCAGTTTTCAATGAGATCGCGGATGGCCAGGCGATCGAGGACTTGCGTATTCATAGGGTCTCCGTGGGGCGGCAGGATGGGGGGGCTTGTTGATGCGTGCTGGCAAGCTTATCCCAGAATCTTGCCATTGAAATCACTCGCAGCATGCCGCTCGATCAATACGGTGGCCGCATCGCCTTGCGAGGTGTTGACGATGCGTCCACGTTTGACTGCCGGCCTGGCCGCGATCATCGCCGTCCAGCGTTGCAGATGCGTGTATTCCTGCACATTGAGAAACTCGCCGGCATTATAGGCTTTGCCTTGTGCGACGATGCCGTACCAGGGCCATATGGCGATGTCGGCGAGTGTGTAGGTATCGCCTGCCACATATTCGGATTCTGCCAGGCGGCGATCGAGTACATCCAGCTGGCGTTTGGTTTCCATGGCATAGCGATTGATGGCGTATTCGATTTTGGTGGGCGCATAGGCATAGAAGTGGCCAAAGCCGCCGCCAACAAACGGTGCTGAGCCCATTTGCCAAAACAGCCAACTCAAACACTCGGCGCGCGCACCCGCCTCGCGCGGCAGCAACTCGCCGAACTTTTCAGCGAGGTGCATGAGGATGGCGCCGGATTCAAAAATACGAATCGGGGTTGCACCGCTGCGATCGAGCATGGCCGGAATCTTGGCATTGGGATTGATGTCAACAAAGCCGCTGCCAAACTGATCACCTTTGCCAATGTTGATAAACCACGCGTCGTATTCCGCGCCGCTATGGCCCAGCGCCAGCAACTCCTCCAGCATGATGGTGACCTTCACGCCATTGGGCGTACCCAGTGAATAAAGTTGCAGGGGGTGGCGACCCACCGGCAACTCCTTGTCATGGGTAGGGCTGGCCACCGGACGATTGATGTTGGCGAAGGTGCCGCCGCTGGGTTGGTCCCAGCTCCAGACTTTGGGTGGAGTGTAGGCTGATGAGTCGGTCATGGTGTGAGCTCCGGTTATCCGGCAATCCTACACCTGTTTCACTCGTCGCGAGGGTCCTGGCTCTCAAGCTCGGCAAACTTCGTCGCCATGGTCGGGTTGCCCTTGGTCAGCTTCTTGATCGTCACGTCCTGCGCCTTGTCGTTGGCGAGCCGCAGGTTGCGATCAGCGCCCAGCAGCGCCTCCTTGGTCTTTTGCAGGTGAAGAATCGACTTGTCGATCTCGACTATTGCCGTATCAAAGTTCCTGGAAGCAAGGTCATAGTTTCGCGCGAACGCGGTTTTGAAGGTGTCGAGATCGGTCTCGAAGTGGGTGATGTCGATGTTCTGCGCTCTGACCAGCGCCAGCTCCGACTTGTATTTGAGCGAGTTCAGCGCTGCATTGCGAAGCAGCGTGATAAGGGGCAGAAAGAACTGCGGCCGCACCACGTACATCTTCGGGTAGCGGTGGAACACGTCGACGATGCCAGTGTTGTAAAGCTCATGGTCGGGCTCCAGCAGCGACACCAGCACCGCATACTCGCAGCCTTTCTCGCTGCGATCCTTGTCGAGCTCTTTCAGGAAATCCTCGTTGCGGTTCTTGGTGGCAGTGCGGTCATTCTCGTTCTTCATTTCGAACATGATCGACACGATCTCGGTGCCAGCGTCATCCATGTCGCGAAAGATGTAGTCGCCCTTGCTGCCGCTGCGTGCGTCGTTGTCCTTCTCGAAATAGGCCTTTGGAAACGCCATGGCGCGGATGCGGTTGAACTCGATCTCGCAGTGCTGCTCCAGGGTTTCGCCCACCATCTTGGTTGACAGGCGCGCCTTCATGTCGCGCAGGCGCTCGATGGCGTCATCGCGATCCTTGAGCTGGGTCTCGTACTTGTCCTTGAGCGACTGCTCGGCCAGTTGCTTCTCAAGTTCTACTCGCTCAAGGCCATTTTTCATGGCGTCGCGCTCCTTCTCAACTGCACTGACTGCCTCGGTAATGGCGAGCTTCTGCGCCAGCTCAATGGCGTCGAGTTTGGACTGCAGCGCGCGCACATCTGCTTCCTTCGCCGCTGCTGCCTTGTGCAGTTCGTTCTCGAGCTTTGCCTCGGCCAGCCGGGCAGTAGCTTGTTTGTCTTGCTTGGTCTGTTCAAGTTCATGCGCGAGCGTGTCACGCTGTTTTTCCACCGTGTTCAGCGCCTCGGTCACCGCATGCGTGCGCGCGAGCTCGGCTGCGTCGAGTTTGGCCTTCAGCGCCTGTATCTCGACATCCTTGGCAGTGGCCGTTTTCTGTATTTCGCTGGCCAGCCGGGTTTGCGCCAGCTCAACGGCGTTGCGCTTGTCTTGCTCGGCCAGTTCCAGCCGCTCGTGCAAGGCCTGGTCAAACTCGCTGTTGCGCACCTGTTTCAGAATGTCGGCGTAACCGGCCTCGTCGATCTTGAAGGCTTTGCTGCAGTGGGGGCAGATGATTTCGTGCATTGCTGATTATTCTCAGTGATGGGCAGAGCGCAGTTCATTTTGCCATAAAAGACAGGAAGTCCTTGTTAATATAAAAGGTGGTACGTCCACGTTATTACGAATTGTGGTACGTCCCTGATTGTTACTTGGGTGCTAGAATCGGAAAAAAATGAGGAGTCGCAATGATTTTCGTATCTGGAGCAAACGGGCAGTTTGGCCGCGCGGTCATCAAGTCCATTCTGGCGGCAGGGCAGGCCGGTTCGCTGGCGGTCGGCACACGCAACGTGGACTCTGACTTCGCGCGCGAGCTGGCTGCACAGGGTGTCAGCGTGCGTCACGCCGATTTCGGCGATCCGGCATCGATGCGTGGCGCACTGCAGGGCATTGCCAAGGCGCTGTTCATTCCCACCTACGACACCAACGACGTGCGCCTGCGGCAAAATACCACTGCGCTGGAAGCAGCCCGCGCGGCGGGCGTGCGCCATGTTGTCTACCCCAGCTTCCTCAATGCGGAATCGCCGCAGGTGGAGCACAGCCGCCTCGTGCACTTGCCCACTGAGCAGGCGATCCGCGCCTCCGGTCTGGGCTTCACCATTCTGCGACACGCCCTCTATGCCGATGTGCTGATCGGCGACCTAGAAGAAACCCTCGCCACCGGCGTTTTGACCAGAGCAGGCGGTGAAGCCCGCTGCGCCTACGTGGCGCGGGCGGATCTCGGCATCTCGGCG
Organism: uncultured Gammaproteobacteria bacterium; assembly: GCA_903853385.1. Classification (GTDB taxonomy): domain Bacteria; phylum Pseudomonadota; class Gammaproteobacteria; order Pseudomonadales; family Pseudohongiellaceae; genus CAILUG01. Next base: position 27,656 of record CAINTJ010000142.1, on the reverse strand, counting down.
GCGCAGGTTTTGATGCGCGATGAGCCATCCGGGCGGACGTATTCCGAGACCATGGAGCGCACCTACTCGATGGGTGAGATCGCGGCACTTATGTCTGAGGTATTCGGCAAGCCGGTGCGCTACCAGGCCGTCGCGGCTGCCGACTGGCCGTACTACGTCAACAAGAAGTGGGGCATGCCGCTGGAGCTTTCGATGAGCATGGTGGGAACAATGCTGGCAATCGAGGCTGGCGAATTCGACCGCGTGACTGCCGATTACCGCGAGATTACCGGGCGGCCAGCCCGCACGATGCGGGAATTCCTGGAATCGGTGCGCGACGGCAGCGCCTGAGGAGCCGGTGACATGGATGCATCCATCGGCAAAACCAAACTCACTAACGAAGCGAGCACTCCCATGAAATACTCAGAACTGAGCAAGCAATATATCAATGGCGCCTGGGTGGAAGGGCACAGCAAAACTGTCTACCAGGATGTGAACCCCTACAACCAGCAAGTGCTGGCGCAGATCCGGCTGGCCGACAAGTCTGACATTGATGCCGCTTATGTAGCGGCCAGCAAAGCCCAGCCAGCCTGGGCTAAAGTGCCTGCCGCAGAAAAGCGGGCCATTATCCAGAAAGCCATGGACTATCTGGCCGCCAATCAGGAAGCTTTTATCCAGTTGCTGATTGCCGAAACCGGCAGCACCTTCCCCAAGGCGCAGGTTGAAGTAATGGCCACCATTGGCACACTGGCGCACAGCCTGTCGTTTCCCGACAAAATGGCCACCACCACCCATGCTTCCTTCCTGCCGGGCAAGGAAAATACCGTAGTGCACCTGCCGCTCGGTGTAGTGGGGGTTGTGTCTCCCTGGAATTTTCCGTTGGTACTGTCGGCCCGTTCAGTGGCGGCTGCCATTGCCACCGGCAATGCCGTGGTATTGAAACCCGACAGCCAGAGCCTGCTGTCAGGTGGCTCAATACTGGTGGCAGCCTTTGCCGCTGCCGGTCTGCCCGCCGGCGTATTGAACATGGTGGTAGCCGATCTGAATGAGGTGGGCGATGCCTTTATCGAGCACCCCATCCCGCGCCTGATTTCTTTTACCGGTTCCACGCGCGCCGGCCAGCATGTGGGCAGGGTCGCCAGCGAGCACATGAAAAAAACCATTCTGGAACTGGGTGGCAACAACGTGATGATCGTGCTGGGAGATGCCGATGTAAATCAGGCCGCTTCTGCGGCGGCCTTTGGTCGCTTCCTGCATCAGGGGCAAATCTGCCTGTCGGTAAACCGCATGGTAGTGGATCGCAAAATTTACCCGGAATTTGTGCGTTTGCTGAAAGCCAAGGTGCAGCTGATGAAAGTGGGCAATCCGGCGAAACCCGATACCTTTATCGGACCACTGATCAATCATGTCCAGGCAGAAAAAGTGAAGGCCCTGATCGAACAGAGTGTTAAAGAAGGCGCCACCATTGAACTGCAAGGCAAGATCGAAGGGAATCTGGTGTACCCCTACATCCTCACCAATGTGACCCAGGACATGGCGGTGGCGAAAAACGAAATCTTCGGCCCGGTAGCACCGGTATTAGCTTTCGACAGTGAGCAGCAAGCCATCGACATTGCCAACAGCACGCCGTTTGGTTTGAGTGGTTCGGTATTCTCCGGCTCCATCGACCATGGCCTTGCTGTGGCCCATCAGATCCACACTGGCATGATCCATGTCAACGATCAGTCAGTAAACGAAGAACCCCACATGCCCTTCGGTGGTGAGAAATGCTCAGGCAGTGGCCGCTTTGGCGGCGACTGGGTGTTTGAGGAGTTCACGACAGTGAAATGGATTTCAATTCAACGGGAACCGCGCGGCTTTCCGTTCTAGAACAGCTCGATGTAATCAACACATCCTGCCGTCCGCTCCCCTCCCCATTACTTGTCCCAGGGCGATTGCATGTTGTAGGGAACGGTGATGAATACCGCCTCCACCTGGGCAATTTTGCCGTTTATGATTTTGAACAGTTCCATCAACTCATAGGTGTGGGGCGTGCGGTAGTTGGTCTTGCGCGTGGTGCCGTCGGTCAGTTTGAATTCCAGCAACTTGCCGATATGGTCGATGAAACCGGAGGTCAATACCAAGCCGCGTTCTTCATCCACCAGCGTGAAGCGCCGCGCCCGCAGACGATCATCATAGCGATACAGCCCCAGTTTGAACTGTTGCTCGCAGCCCAGCGCATAGAAAGCGCTGACTGTTTTGGCGCGCTCCGGGTTGTTGGTGGTTTCAACGCCGTTCTCAATCCTGTCGCAGCGTGGGTCAAACACGGTATGCAGCGTGCCGTCATTGAGTTGCAATGAATCGAAATAGCCGTTGGCTGCCGCAATCATCGCGGCACGTGAGGTGCGCATTTCTACTGGCACCTTGTCATGGAGGATGGGCCGGACATAGAGCTTTTGCGGAGACGGGCTGGGAAAGTCCCGACCTTCTTCGTAGCGGCCCATGATGGTTTCGATCTCGGTGATCCTGGCGTCGACCACTTTCATGCGCAAGGCCAGGATGGACGGGTTGCCATTTTCCGTGACCACGGTGTATATGCCCACCTGGCCCTCTTTCTCATCGGCAAAGCGCAGGTCGTAATCGCCGCGCCCGTCCACTGAATTCCACATACCGTCCGGAAATTTCATTTCGACACCGTTTTCGGTAAAGCGCACTCCCTTCGCCAGTGGCAGTTTGGCGGGATTGCGCGCATCGATCGCCGCCAGATAGGCGTCGAGGAATCCGTAGAGACAGGTGCGGTCACACGCTGCCGCCGTGGCTTTGCCTGACAACATAAGTGCCAGCATCATGCCTGAAACAACCATCACCAATTTTAACATCCCTTCCTCTCCTTTTAATTTACAAGTAACCAAGCGGGATCAAGAAGATGCGTATTCACACGCTTAACCACTTGATTGTGTCAAATAGACTAACACTGCGAGATTCTGATTTCTGTACTATGTTGGCGATTGCCATTCAAGGAGGAGGCAATCAATGCAAATTGAGATTATTCAGGAGCCCGTCAATTCCACGGAATCCGTCTACAGCCCCGGTTTTAATTGTGGCGAATTCGCCACAATATTGACTGAAAGTAGTCTTTAAACTACAGTGGCCATGTCCGGGATGGAACTAAGGCAAACCGAGACCTTCAGGAAATGGAGGCATCGACTCAAGGACGAGCGCGCCCGCGCGTTGATCGCCTCACGTCTCGACCGCTTGGCTTTTGGATTGGCGGGTGATGTAGAGCCAGTAGGCAAGGGGATTAGCGAGTTACGCATTCACTATGGTTCTGGATACCGCGTTTACTTTCAGAAGAAAGGCGACGCGATCATCGTGCTGCTGTGTGGTGGCGATAAAAGCTCGCAAAAGAAGGGCATCAAAACAAAACCGCCTTGCGGCTGGCTGAAGAATGGAGTGAATGACATGGCTAAAAAACTGACGGCTTACGATCCTGCCGAGGATTTAACCACCCACAAAGCCATTGCGATCTTCATGGCTGAAGCATTTAAAACGAGCGATGCCGCCTACATCGCGCACGCGCTTGGTGTGGTAGCTCGTGCAAAGGGTATGGCGCAGATTGCTGGTCAAACTGGTCTTTCCCGGGAACAGCTTTACCGCTCCTTCAGCGAGAACGGCAACCCCACATTGAAAACGACTTTGGCTGTAATGAAGGCGCTGGGAATTGAGCTTACAACAAAGGCGCCCGCTAGAGGATTGACTTCCAGAGTAGCTTAGAAAAGTGTGGTAGGTCCCAAATTATTTTTTGGAAGTTTGAAACCTAGGAAGCCGGGAAATGACCGACGATGATGAACGACTGATTATCACAAGAGACGAACATTTGCGCATGCGAGCGCAGGAGTACCTGACATCAGTCGGTAATTATATGTTTCCAATACTTGCCGAGTCCGATAGGCCTGGGCTGTTGGACTTGTGGGGAACAGGCATTGCGGTTCAGAAAAATGGGAAATACTACCTATGCACCGCAGAGCACACGATTAAACGTCTGCTCGGAAATGAGGGCCGTGAGATATTTATCGGCACCGGAGACATTGATACACCCGGAAGCGTGTACCTGCTGCCGCTAGCATACAATACGCATTGGCGTTTCCATACAACTGCGGCGCTAGACCTTGCGGTTCTTCCGATTCCGAAGTTGCTTGATGGTCTTACATTTTTTCCGTTTGAAAAAATTTCAAGGGGGTATGCCCCTGCGATGCGCGGCCATTACTTCCTTGCAGGCTACCCGGTGTCACAGAATAAGCTGCGAGATGTAAACCCTCGTGGTGAACCAAAGCGTACCGGCATCCTTTCAGTAATTGTCTCTATTGACCAGGCGTTGGACTTCAAGGCTGACGGCATGAATACGACTGACTTCCTAGGTTTTAAGTATCAGAAGGTTTATGTAGAGGGGGAGTTGCATGAGTTCGGTGTTGGTCTGCGAGGAGTGAGCGGTGGAGGCCTGTGGTTCTTCCCTAATGAAGTCATTGAGAATCCTTATCTAGCTGGCGTCTTTATTGAATGGCACAAATCGAAGAATGGCTATGCCACGCTCGGGAAGCACCTCAAAGACTTATTCGACTGATTGGAATAGTAGCTGCTGTGTATTATCCTCTATGGCCTTCCGAACATCACGATTAGCACATGTGGAGTAATGGGGGCGGACCACCATTTCCTTCTATTCCTTACTCCTGATGAGTCCAGACGTTTATATCGTTTACATACATCATGCCCGCGCCGACAGCGATTCGTATCCCGGTACCCTCAAGAGAAACACCTTCGCCGCCCGTTATTTTGAGACCTCGAGGCATAATATTTTTAAAAGAAGAATCTATATCTACCCCAATCTTTGCGTGGCCGCACTCAAAGTTGCCGACGCCTATATATGTACGTCGCTTGCCTCGTGCTCGCCCAACAAGTAGTCCGTCTTTGTTACATATAAGATGGCAATTCTCAAAATACATGTTGAGTTCTTTAATTTTTATTTTATCGGGCGGTTCGATTAAAAACTCAAGGGCAGTACGGCCATTGGCAGTTCTAATGGAAACTTGTGTTGATACAACTTGAATATCCCACGCATTGATGGCGCCTTCCCACACGTTGTTAGTAATTCTCAACGTTTCCTGACCGTTATGATCACAAAAGATTCCACTCAAAGTAGGAAATGATGAGCCTTCAGTTGGTGGCGTAATTGAAAGAAATTTACGGCCGTTAATTTGTATTAAGTTTTGAGTGTGCTCGAATTTTGCCGTACTCATGCTCACGCTAATGTTTTGCGTCGCGAGGTCGAGTTCCTCGAAGGGTCTACGTATTTCATTAGATTGCATAACCTGCAAGTACTTAGCTTGGACACTTTCTTTTGAAAGTCTTCTGCGGGTTACCTTGTCGTGACATCCCCCACATAAAAGACATATTTTCTCTGGGTCATGCTTGGTCGCATGCGCAAAGGAAGGATCTATATGCTCGTATTGATACACAGCACACCGACAAACAACACAGCCGAATTTCGATCGTCTGCGCACTTCTAATGCGATGTCTTCGGGTATGTATCGCGATAATCCGTATCTATTCTTTTTCATAGCATTGGCATTGGTTTCTGCCGCTTGCGGCGGGCCAAACAACAAAGGGGCCTTGTGTAGACGGCCCCTTTGATCGATCAGTTTTACCGCATCAAGCCAATGCAGGCTTGAAGATATCCAGCATGCGAGCCCAGGCTTTTTCAGCCAGTGCTTCGTTGTAGGCGCCGCCACCGGGCGGGCACCAGCCGTGCTGTGCACCTACATAGACTTCCACTTCGTTTTTAAGGCCGGCTTTGGCAAAGGCGGCTTTCAGGGTTTCCTTCACGGTTGGGTCTTGCTTGTCGTCGTTGTCAGCCACGGCCACCAGGAAGCTGGCTTTCATTTGCGGAATCAGCAGATGCGGGCTGAGGGCGTCTTTGGTGGCAAGACCGTTGCCGCCGTGGAAGATGCCGGCAGCGCCGATGCGGTCAGGCAGTGCAGCAGCGGTGCGCATCACCATGGGGCCGCCCATGCAGTAGCCAGTGGTGCCGATCTTTTTCTTGGTATCGACGGCCGCTTGTGAATCCAGCCAGGCTACAAAGGCTTTGGCATCGGTTACATGCGTGGTGGCATTGAGTGCTTGTGCCAGCGGCATGATTTTGGCCTGGAAGTCGGGGTCGTTGAAGGCAACACCTTCTTTAAGCACTGGCGCCTTGCCGCCACGGTAGAACGGGTTGACAACCAACACGGCGTAGCCACTTTGCGCCAGGCGTTTGCCCATTGCACGGAACGCAGGGCGCAGGCCGAAGATGTCGGGCCAGATCAGCACAGCGGCAGAAGCGCCTTTGCTTGGATGCACAAAATAACAGTCGGCAGTGCCGTCTGGTGTTTTGATCATTACTTCGCTTTCAGTTACGTCCTGCGCGTTAGCCACGGCGGGCAGCATCATCGCCAGGCTTACACCGGCAGTCACCGCGCCGAAATGACGACGGCTCATCGTTTGCGACTTCAGAAATTGGTCGGCATCTTTTTGCGTATCAAAATCACACATGGTTCATCCCCTTAAGTTGTTGGTTCGTTATGTAGGAAGTATCAGGCCAGGTTTGTTTTAAACAGGTCGAGCATCGCCGTCCACGCTTTCTCGGCGCCGGCTTTGTCATACACCGGGAAGTCGGGCACCGTCCAGCCATGGGCGCAGCCGGTGTAAACCTCGACGGTGGCTTTCTGGCCGTTTTTGGCGAAGGTTTCTTTCAGCATGTCTTTGGCTTTCGGGTCCTGCTTGTCGTCGCCGTCGGCGATGGCGATCAGGAAGCCGGCCTTGGATTTAGCGATGGCCAGATGCGGGCTGTTGGCATCGGCTGCGGCCAGCGCGGCACCGTGGAAGGTGGCGCCGGCGCCAATGCGGTCCGACACGCCGGCAGTACGCAACACCGGTGGGCCACCCATGCAGTAGCCGGTGGTGCCGATCTTGCGTTTCTTGTCGACGGCGGCTTGTGTATCGAGCCAGGCGACATAAGCCTTGGCATCGCTCTGCATGCCGGGTACATCACCCAGGAATATTTGCAGCAGCGGCATTACTACGTCGCGTACTTTCGTATCCTGGAACGACGCACCATCGGCTACTACCGGTGCTTTGTTCTTGCGATAGTAGGGATTCACCACCAACACGGCATAGCCGTTTTCGGCCAGGCGCTTGCCCATTGCGCGGAAGGCCGGGCGCAGGCCGAGCACGTCGGGCCATACGATTACGGCGGCGCTGACGCCCTGGGCAGGGTGCACGAAGTAGCAGTCGGCATTGCCATCGGGGGTTTTTATCATCACTTCGCTTTCGGTGACATCGGCGGCATCGGCAACGGCCGGGAACAGCGCCAGCAAGTTGGCCATGCTCAAGCCGGCAGACAGCGCCACAAAATGACGGCGGCTGAGCGGGTTGGCGTTTACATGGTCGGCAAAGTCTTGCGGGGTGTCTTGATCACACATGGTATTAGCTCCTCTGAAGGCCGTGGCGGCCGTTTTTGTTGTAGATAGCTGTAAAGGCCAGCTTGGCCTGATTATAGCCACACAATTTTGCATTTGTCCGGGGGGTTCGGCGGCTTATTTGCATGATCCAGGTCAGCGCAAGCGGCCGGGCCGGTGCTAGACTAGCCAGCGAAGCTGGGACAGACCGGATTGGCGCCTGTTTCAATTCATAATCATCAGCGGAGAACTCCCCCATGTCCGACAACAATAACGAAAACAACAACGACAGACGCAGATTTCTCGGGGGCGCGCTCGGCGTCGCCGCTGCCGGCGTAGGTGCCTCGCTACTGGGCGCTACGGCTCCTGCCCAGGCGCAACCGCCTGCCGGTGGTCCACCTGCTGGTGCTGGAGGTCCGCCTCCGGGTGGTCCGCCGGCTGCTGGCACCGGCCCACGCACGTTCAAAGCCGAAATCGAAGTGCGCAACTGCGAAATCGACGGCAAGATCCCCTCCGATCTGAACGGCGCCTTCTATCGCGTTGGTCCCGATGCGCAATACCCGCTGCGTCCGGGCAATATCCCGTTTGATGGCGAAGGCCACGTCGGCATGTTCCGCATCAAGAACGGCCGCGTTGATTACAAGACCCGCTTTGTGCGCAACCAGCGCTGGGAAGCACAGGACAAGGCCGGCAAGGCGCTGTTCCCGATGTATCGCAATCCGTCGGTCGATGATCCCAGCGTCAAGGGCCTCAGCCGCAGCACCGCCAACACCCACATCATGAACCACAAGAACATGCTGCTGTGTTTCAAGGAAGACAGCCCGCCCAGTGCCATCAACCTCAACACACTGGAGATGATGGACCCGGTCTACAAATTCGACGGCCAGCTCAACAGCGCCACCTTTACCGCACATCCGAAGATTGATTCGAAAACCGGCAACATCGTGGCCTTTGGTTATGAGTCGGAAGGTTTCGGCAGCGACATCGTTACGGCGTTTGAAATCACCCCGGCCGGCAAGAAAATATGGGAAGCCAAGGTGAAAGTGCCTTATGTCGGCATGCTGCATGATTTCGCGGTCACCGATAATTACGTCATTTTGTATGTGATTCCGATGGCGATGGACAAGGAACAGTTGGCCAAGGGCGGCATTCACTGGTCCTGGGATCCCAAGCTCACCACCTTCTTCGGCGCATTCCGCCGCGATGGCAACGGCAAGGATGTGCGCTGGTTTGAAGGCCCGCATCGCAGCGCCACCCACGTCATGGGCGCCTGGGACGACAAGGGCAAGATCTATGTCGATGTGGAAATGTCACTGTCGAACCCGTTCCCGTTCATGCCGATGAAAGACGGTTCCAAATGGGATCCGGTCCGCGGCACCAGTCATATCACGCGCTTGTCGGCCGACATGAACAGCAAGACCGTCAAGGACTACAAGATCGAGCAGCTGGCACCGTGGGTGGGCGCACTGCCGCGCCAGGACGACCGCTACAACACCCAGCATTATCGCTATGGTTTCCTTGGCTCCAACTCGCTCACTGCGCCACCAGGCCAGCGTGGCAATGCCTGCTACGTGCGCTTCGACCACCAGACCGGCAAACAGGACTTCTGGGATGCCGGCCCCGGTGCCAGCCTGGCCGAGTGCTGCTTTGCGCCCAAGTCGAAAGACTCCGCCGAAGGTGAAGGTTATCTGGTGGGCGTGGTCACGCGCACCAATGAAGGCGGCCGCACTGATTTCGTGATTCTCGATGCACAGCGCCTGGCCGACGGCCCGCTCGCCACGGTGAAACTGCCGGTGAAAAACCCTGGCCAGATCCACGGCTGGTGGGTAAGAGAAGATCAAATGCCAGCAGCCTGAAAAGTGATAGCCAAACAGCCCGCAGCTGACTAAGGTGCGGGCTGTTTTTTTTTGGAAGCGTTTTATGCAAGACAAGGCCCAAACCAAGCAGCTGGTATTCTGGCTCACCTACCTGATCTTTTTCGCGGTGCTCAACGAAACGGTGTTCAACGTTTCCATTCCGAAAATCGCCGAACAGTTCTCGCTCAATGCCGCCACCGTCAGTTGGGTGATGACCATCTTCATGGTGTTCTTCGGCATCGGTTCGGTGATCTACGGCAAGCTGGCGGATCTGTATTCGCTGCGGCGCCTGATTGAATTCGGCACCTGGTTTTACTGTGTGGCGTCGGTGCTGGGTTTTATCGGCCAGAACAATTACTGGCTGGTGGTGATTGCGCGTGGCTTGCAGGCGATGGGCGCAGCGGCGATTCCGGCGCTGATCTTTGTGGTGGTTGCGCGCTATGTACCGGAGCAGGAGCGCGGCAAGGTGTTTGGCTTCATCACCTCGATGATTTCGGTGAGCATCGGCATTGGCCCGGTGATCGGCGGCTTTGTCTCAGCCAATCTGCATTGGGCCATGCTGTTTGTGATTCCGTTGCCGACCTTGATAGCGCTGCCGTATTTGCGGCGCTACATCCCGGCCGAAGCCACCAAGCCCGGCACGGTGGATGTAGTGGGTGCCACGCTGGTGTCGCTCACGGTGGGTTTGTTGGTGCTGTGGCTGAATCTGGCGATGCCGCTGTTGCTGGTGGCGCTGGTGGTGTCGGCCGTGGTGATGATTGTGTGGATGCGTACGGCCAAATCGCCGTTCATCGATGCGCAGGTGTTCAGCAATCGCCAATTCTGCAATGGCATCTTTGTGGGCATGACCATGTTCTCGGTGGTGATGGGCGTGTTCTTTTTGATTCCGCTGATGCTGACGGAAGTGCACGGGCTCGGCACCCAGCAGATTGGCCTGTTGTTGTTTCCCGGCGCAATCAGCGCGGTCATCATGGGCCCGAAAGCCGGCGCGCTGGCCGACAAGAAGGGCAATGCCTATGTGGCCAGCATCGGCGTGTTGCTGCTGGCGGGCAGCATGCTGCTGATGTCGACCATGCTGGCGATTTCTTCGTGGGTGATCATGGTGGCGATGCTGGGCAATTATGTGGGCTTCACGATGTTCCAGACTGCGATGATCAATTCGGTGTCGCAAACGCTGGCGCCGGCACAAAGCGGCATCGGCATGGGCATCTTCAACCTGATCAGCATTGTGTCGGGCGCGCTCGGCACCACACTGGTGGGTCGCATTCTTGATGGCCACTGGCTGGATACCGGCTTGCTTGCGTTTTCTGCCAATGCCCACGGCTTTGTCTACAGTGACATTCTGGCGGTGTTGTCGCTGGTTGTGCTGGCCAGTGGCTGGGTGTTTTATGCCACTTTTGCCGCAAATAAGCCGCTTTTGCAGGTTGGCTAAAATTCTGGTGATGATGAGATTATTCTGATATCGGACCTTATCTTGCCAAACTGTGTCCGGGCTCACTCAAATTGGTTTATGCTCAGTACAAGGGTGGTCGTAATTTCCTGTACTGACTAATAAACCTATGGTGACTTTTCTGCTGTCATCCGAAGAGTGCAATCGTGGCTGACAGAGATCTGCAAATTTCTACTGAGCCACTGTGGACGATTCCGGTTCCCATCCAGGACCGCCTGAAGGCGAGCCTGAAAGACCGTGAATACCAGCACTTTTTGTTGTGCGGGCTCTACAGTGCGGTGGCCATCAGCTTCCTGGTGTTGTTCGGCCTGGCGGCGCTGGTGCGCGGCGAGATCAAGTTTGCGGAAGTGATCTTCGGTTTTGCCGTGGTCACCTTGCTGGTGTACTCCACTGCCTGGTATTCACATTTCTACCGTTTTACCAAACACCTGCTGACGCTGTTGATGGGTTTGTTGTGCGTGTATCTGTTCTACACCGGCGGCACCGAGAATACCGGCCCCTTGTTCTATTTTGTGTTTCCGCTGGTCGCCATTTTCCTGCAGGGCATGGCCACGGGGCTGGGCTCGGTGATCGCACTGCTGGTGATCACGCTGATTCTGCATACGGGCGCATTCAGTTTCCAGATTGACCGTTACTCCGACATTATTTTTGAACGGATCATGGCTGTCTATTGCATCGTGTCGATGCTGGCAGTGATGTTTGAATATTTTCGCGTCAAGGCTGAACGCGACTTGCTGGTCAGCATTGATGACCTCAACCAGCTGATTTACGGTGATCTCACCACCAGTATGGCCAATCGCCGTTTGCTGGAAAAATTGCTGGTGGCAGAACTGGCACGCATCAAGCGCTATCACTCCGATTACTGCATCCTTTTCATCGAGCCGGATTATTTGCACGTGCAGACCGCGCGCTATGGCAGCGCCTACGCCACCATGATGCATGTACAGCTTGCCAAAACCCTGCAGTCCCATTTGCGGGAAACCGACATTGCCGGCTGCTGGGATGACGCACGTTTTCTGGTATTGATGCCGCAAACCATGACCGTTGGTGCCTTTGCGCTGGCACAGCGCGTTATTTCCGCATGCCGCAATCAATCCCTCCTGTATCAGGGCGCGGCAGTGAAGTTCACGATCAGTGTGGGCGTGGCTTGCTACAATGCATCGAGCGCCGACCAATTCATTGCCCAGGCCGCCGCCAATCTGTCTCAGGCGCGCCGTGAAGGCGGTGACCGTGTGGTAATGAGCTGACCCGCGAGCCTGCCGCCAGCTACGGGCTGACCATCACGCCAAGCGACATGCGGATTGCTGTATTTCATTTACTTTGCTGGCTTGCTAAGAAATTCCAGCCGGTCTCGGGCTTGCTTGAAGTCGGGCTGCAATTTCAGTGCTTCCTTGATGTCAGCAATGGCCGCGTCCTTGTTGCCGAGCTTTTCGTTGCTAATGCCGCGATTGTAGAAGGCGATGTGCATGCGTGAAAAATCCATTTTCATGGACTTGCTGTATTCATCGGCCGCGCGTTGGTATTTCTCGGCCAGGTACCACAGATTGCCACGACTGATGAAAGCTTCCGGCATGTCGGGTTCCAGCACCGAGGCAGCATTGTAGTCGGCCAGTGCGTCCTGGTATTTCTCAAGTGCGGTGAGCACGATGCCGCGGTTGATCAAGGTGCGGGCCTTGTCGGTGCGGGTCAGGATTTCGTGGTCAAGCGCGCGCGTACAGGTGGCGAGGTTTTCCTGGTTGGCTGAAAATTTGGCGGCTGCAGAAGCGGCCGCCAGATAGCAGTCTCTGGCATCGCTGCTATTGCTGATGGTGGTAATGGCCTGTGCGTGGGAGTTGGCGGCATACAGCATGGCTATTAGCGCCCCCCATACACGTCGGTTCAGCCACAGGTTGCGGGAAATAAAAAGTTGCACCGTATTCAGGATTGGCATGGCACTGCTCCAGGGTAGAGAGTACGCATTTAGGGTAGATCAGCGGGGTTGCAAACTCAAGCCTGGCTGCAGGTGGCTGTGCTGGCCGGGTTCAGTTGCTCTGGGTGGCGCGTTCCACAAACGGATCGCAAAAGATATTGGCTGACCTGACCCCTCGCATGAACACCAGTTTGCGCAGGTTGTGTACAAAGGCGGCATTGCCACACAAATACACCCGCGTTTGGGCAACCGGCAGCGCTGCCAGCAGTGCCAGCGCTGATTCGGCTGCATCGCCTTGCTGGCAGTCGGCGTCGGCAGCTCCCGCCCGCACCAAAGCGCTGTAACTGAACTTGCTGTGTGAGGCTGCCAGCGCACGCAGTTCTGCACGGTAATAAAGCGAGGCTGTCGAGCTGGCACCATGAACAAGCAGGATCGGGCCTTGATGCCCTTGTGCCAGCGCGTCATTGACGATGGCGTAAAGCGGGGCCAAACCGGTGCCGACGCCGACCAGCAACAAAGGTTGCTGCTGGTCGGCGTCGGCCACGTAGAAACAGCTGCCGGCGGGTCCGCGCATTTGCAGCACGTCGCCCAGGCTGGCGGCATTGAACAGCCAGTGGCTGAACAGTCCCTGGGCGGTGGCGGCAATATGAAATTCGGCGCGGCCATGCTGGCGACAATCATTGGCCACCGAATAGCTGCGGATGGTACCGGCGCTGTTTACCAGATTCAGGTACTGGCCCGGATGGCATTCGGCAAGTGCAGTGGGGTCGTCGGCTTGCACCACCAGTTTCATCACCACCGCGTTGAGCTGCTGCAAGCCAACGATGTGGCCTTGCACTGACAGTGCCTGGTTGTCAGGCAAGCGTACACATACATCACTGTCGGGATGCCATTGGCACGCCATGGCATGGCCGCTGCTTTGCAATGTTGCTTTCAGGCCCCGGGTGGCAAGCGCTGGCGGCTGGCAATCCACCGCCTGTACCAGACAGGACTGGCACAGGCCGGCTTTGCAGGAGTAGGGCACTGGCTGCTGGTGGCGCAGCAGGCAATCCAGCACGCTTTCGCCGTCGGCAAGCGGGTAGTGCCCCGCCTGAAAACCAAGCATAGTCACCAGTGGGTGCTGCAATCAGACGTTCAGCACGTCATCGTGTGTGCTGGCGGCAATGCCCATGATGGTATCGATGTGTTGCTGAGGCACATTGAGTTCCGCCAGTGTGGATTGCAGATGACCAGCAACGGCATTGAAATGGACATCGGTCAATTTCATGTGTTTGTGGGCATTGCGCATGTCCTGGCCGGTGTAGTGGTTGGGGCCGCCGAAGGCCATGGTGAGAAAGGCTTTTTGTTTGGCGGTCTGCCGATCCATGTCGACGCTATCGAAAAATTTACTGATGAGCGGATCGCCGAGCACTTTGCGGTAAAAGATATCGACTGCTGCATCGACGGCGGCGGCACCGCCGATTGCTTCGAAAACACTGGCCATACATTACTCCTGAGGATAGGAAGTTAATTGATGTATCAAGAGTACATTATTTTGTGGTTGGCAGGTCAAGTCAACCATGCAAACAATGCTCAGGCAGCAGCGTTCTTGACGAAGATCAACAGGCGGGGATTTTTAACCAGGTCGCTCAAGTGATACTGGCCCAGTACCTCGAGAAAACTCTTCTGGGCTTTTTGCAGCACGCCCTTGAGGCCGCACATGCCGAGGATGGGGCAGCTATTGGTGTCCGCGTTGAAACATTCCACCAGTTCGGTACTTTCGAACTGCAGCACAAGGTCGCGGATGTTGATGTTCTCGGCCGGAATACCGAGCCGGATGCCACCGTTGCGGCCCTGGGTGGTGTGGAGATAGCCCAGTTGGGCAAGCTTGTGTACCACCTTGCGGAGGTGTTCCTTGGAAATGCCGTAGGCGGCAGAAATCACATTGATGGTGACGGCCTCATCAGTGGCTGCCACGAACAGCAATACCCGCAGGGCGTAATCCGTGTAACTGGTCAAACGCATGAGCTTGCCTCCGCACTGGCTGCAAGACTACGCTCACGGATCGTGCCGGTAAAGTTGCACGCGTCGATTGGAGACGTCGGCGATGAACACATCGTTGTCGTGATCAAGCACGAGATAATGGGCCTCACCGAACTGGCCGCTGGCCTTGCCCGGGCTGCCCAGCGAGCCCAGCAGTTTGCCGTCATGGTCGAGCTTGGCCCATTCGCCGTCAAAACCACTGGTCATGTACATGAAGCCGTCCTTGTGCAGATAAAGTCCGCAAACCATGGCGTTGTATTTCCACTCACCTAGCAACTTGCCGTCGGTATCAAAGCGTTCGATGCGCATGTTTTCACGATCGGCGACATAGAGCGTATCGCTGCTGTCGATCTCGATGGAATGGGCTGCAAAAAACTCGCCGGGGCCGGTGCCTTTCTTGCCCCATTGCTTGATGAACTTGCCGCTGCTGTCAAATTTCAGCACTTTGGGTTCGCCGGTGCCGTGACCCTGAACCACATAGATATTGCCGTGGCTGTCGATCGCAGTCTCATTGGGTTGATTGAAGTTGTGCGCGCCTGTGGCCTCATCCCAATCGCCGGCGCTACCGGAACCGATGGTCATCAGCACCTTGCCGTTGTTGTCAAATTTGCGTACCAGATGGTTGCCGATATCGGTGACCCACAGTTCACCTTTGGGCGAATAGCGCAGGCCATGCGCCATCTTGAATAGTTCCTTGTCGCCAAAGGCCCGGATAAAAGTGCCATCGGTGGCAAATTCATAAAACGGCACATCACCGCGATTGAGCACCAGCAAATGGTTGTCGGGGGTAATGGCCACGGCCGCAATGGCGCCAAACACCACGCCGGCCGGCAAATGCAGCGCGGTGGCAGGATCCACGGCGTGATAGCCGGGCAGCGAATAACTGTTGAGAGGAATGGAGGGACGATCAGGCCGTTGAGCCAGCGCCGACAGCGAGCCCAGTACCAGCATTAACGCAAACAGTAACCGCATGACGAATTCCGAAAAGTCGTAGGCATCCACGCCACCGGCGGGTGCAGAGGTTGAAAGGCGCCTGAGCTCACAGTTTCAGGACGGGAATTGTTCTGTATCTATTTCAGTCTGGGTGGGCGGGTTGTAACGGTCGCCGACCACAGTCTCATGGTTAATGATTGCGTCGAGTTTAGCTACCTGGGCAGCAGCAAGTTTCACATTGATTGCACCGAAATTCTCGATGGCATAGTCAAGATGGCGCGTGCCGGGTATCGGAATGATGTGGGGGGCCTTGGCCAGCAGCCAGGCCAGTGCCAGTTGTGCGGGCGTACAGCCGGCTTCCCGGGCGATCTGTTGGTAAGCGGGCAGCAGCTGCAGGTTTTTCGGGTAATTTTCCGGATAGAAACGCGGAAAGTTGTGGCG
Source organism: uncultured Gammaproteobacteria bacterium (assembly GCA_903853385.1). GTDB lineage: Bacteria > Pseudomonadota > Gammaproteobacteria > Pseudomonadales > Pseudohongiellaceae > CAILUG01. The sequence continues at coordinate 11,597 of CAINTJ010000142.1, read as the reverse complement.
AATGTCACCGGCTTCCAGCTGGGCCTGGGGATCGTTGAGTTTGCCGGTCAGAAAGCCGCGTGCCAGCGGACTGAACGCGACGAACGCGATGTCCAGCTGCTGGCAGGTATCCAGCACCGCGATTTCAGCATTACGGCTCCACAGCGAATATTCAGTTTGCAGTGCGGTGACCGGATGCACCTTGTGCGCCTTGCGCAGGGTCGCGGCGGACACTTCCGACAAGCCGATCGCGCGCACCTTGCCTTCCTCCACCAGCCGGCTTAGTTCACCCACGCTGTCTTCGATGGGCACTTTGAAATCGCGGCGATGCAGATAGTAGAGGTCGATCACCTCGGTTTGCAGGCGTTGCAGCGAGCCTTCACAAGTGGCGCGAATGCTGGCCGGGCTGCCGTCGATCACACGCTTGCCTTCCGGACTTTTGACGATGCCGCACTTGCTGGCCAGCACGAATTGCTGGCGGCGCGCTTTCATCACCCGCCCCAGCAGCTCTTCATTTTTTCCGAAGCCGTACAGATAGGCGGTATCGAGAAAGTTGTAGCCGATATCAAGCGCGGCATTGAGCGTGCGCTCGGCTTCCACCAGATCAGGCGTGCCATAGGCATGCGACATGCTCATGCAGCCGAGGCCGATGGCGTTGACCGTGAAGGGGCCAAGTTTGCGGGTTTGCATGGTGGGGAGACTCCGGAAACAGGAATGCACTGATAATAGCAAAGCTCCAGAAACAAGTCGGGGCCTTGCGGCCCCGGATGTTTACTGGGTGCTGTTGAGTGACTGCTCCAGTCTGTCCAGGGTTTCCATCGCTGGCAAACACTGGGCAATGGACGCATTGGGCTCGCGGCCTTCCCGGATGGCAGCAAAGAACTCACGATCCTGCAACTCGATGCCGTTCATCGACACATCCACTTTCGATACGTCGATCTTGTTGTCCTTGCCGTCGAACAAATCATCGTAACGGGCCAGATAAGTGCCGTTGTCACAAATGTAACGGAAGAAGGTACCCAGTGGGCCGTCGTTGTTGAATGACAGCGACAGTGTGCAGATGGCGCCGCTGGCAGTTTTCAGGCCGATGCTCATGTCCATGGCAATTTTCAGTTCCGGATGATGCGGGCCGGCCAGCGCATGACAGTGCTTCACCGGCTCGCCGGTCTGGTAGGAAAACAGATCAACGGTATGACAGGCATGATGCCACAGCAGGTGATCGGTCCAGCTGCGAGCATTGCCGGCGGCATTGAGGTTGGTGCGGCGGAAGAAATAGGTCTGCACATCCATCTGCAGCACTTTCAGTTCACCGGCTTTGACCCTGTTATGGATCCACTGGTGCGAAGGGTTGAAACGGCGAGTATGGCCTGCCATCGCTACCAGCTTCTTGCCAGCCTGGCTGGCTTGCTGCTGTGCCGCCAGAATTGCTCGCGAATCGGCCACGGTGTCGGCCATCGGAATTTCCACCTGCACATGTTTGCCGGCTTGCAGACACTGGATCGCCTGCGCGGCATGCACTTGCGTGGCGGAAGTTATGATGACGGCATCAATGTCCTGCTTCAGACATTCACCAAGGTCAGTGCCCCAGTGCTTGATGCCGCGCTTGTCAGCCGCAGCTTTGGTAGCGTCGTCACGACGGCCGCAAATCGACACGACCTCAACGCCCGGGATTTGCTTGATCGCATCCATGTGTTTGTCAGCGAAGGCGCCATGGCCAACCATCAATACTTTCGTCATTGCAATTTCCCCTCAGGTTACTTTTTAGCGGCTTTCTTCTTGGCGGATTTCTTCACGGATTTTTTCGGCGCGACTTTCTTTGCCGCTACTTTCTTGGCTACCGGTTTCTTCGCCACTGCTTTCTTAGCAGCTGCTTTCTTAGCAACTGGTTTCTTAGCCACTGCCTTCTTAGCCACTGCCTTCTTAGCAACTGCCTTCTTGGCAACTGGTTTCTTTGTCACAGCCTTTTTCTTCACTGCTGTTTTCTTCGCCGGCTTCTTCACTATGGCTTTCTTGGTCGCAGGTGTTTTTTTCGCCACTTGCTTCTTAACAGCTTTCTTGACTGCAGCCTTCTTCACAGCGGTTTTTTTCTTGGCTGCCGACTTTCTCTTTGGCTTCTTGTCGTCGGTTTCCAGCACGATCACGGCAGCCGCCGTATTGGAGGCTGGCACGTGGTAGTGGCGATAGACTTCATGCACGTTATCGCCGAGCGCGCCGCGCATGGCCATCCACATCACCATCTCGATGCCTTCGGCGCCGCTGTCGGTGACAAATTCTTCATGCTTGATTTTGCGCAGACGCTGCGGGTTCTTCGTCAGGTCGTTGAGGAAGGCGGTGTCGAACTTGGTATTGATCATGCCGGAGCGCTCACCGTGAATCTGGTGCGACATGCCGCCAGTGCCGAACACCACTACTTTCAGATCTTCCGGGAAGGATTCCACGGCTTTGCGAATGGTTTCGCCCAGACGCCAGCAGCGATCGCCGCTCGGTACCGGGAACATCACCACGTTCACCGCAATCGGGATTACGGCAAAGGGCCATTCATCAACCAGACCGCAAGTGATGTTCATCGGGATGGTCAGACCGTGGTCGACATCCAGTTTGTTCATCACACACATGTCGAATTCGTTGATGATCAGCGTTTCTGCCAAATGCCAGGCCAGTGCGGAGTGACCTTTGACTACCGGCACTTTGCGCGGGCCCCAGCCTTCATCGGCCGGCTGGAATTCGTCGGCCACACCGATGGCGAAAGTCGGAATGGTTTCCAGGGTGATGGCGCTGCCATGGTCGTTGTAGACGATGATGGCAACGTCGGGTTTGTGTTGGCGCATCCACTCTTGTGCGGCTGGATAGCCGTCGAACAAGGGCTTCCAGTACGGATCCTGGGTCAAGCCCTGGTCGAAAGCAGCGCCGATGGCGGGAACGTGGGAACAACCAATACCTGCAGTAATTTTTGCCATCTGAGTCTTACGCCTGTCCGCTGAAGTCTGTGTGGGATTTGTTGGAGATGCACAGCACTTTGCCGCCATTGTCCTTCTTGTTCTGGTTGCCTTTCACAACGCGGCCACCATCCATCATCATCGCGCGATAGTTGTCCTGGCCCTGGCCGGTCATTGCACCTGCCATGTACTGGAACGAGCGGCCCAATGTGGCGCCGAATTTGCTCATGTAATAGATGTTGGCGCCGTTCTTGATCATGCCGAGCCAGTCGCGCTCGAGTACGCAACGACGCTGGTCAGCAGTGAGCTTGGGAAAGCGGCTGTCGAGATAGCCGCTTTCGTCGGCGAGGAAAGCCTTGCGGTTTTCGTCTTTCGCCATTGAGGAACAGAACATGTTGAGAAAATAACCCTGGCGGCAGCGGTCTGCATTGAACAGATAGGTGCCGGGAACTTGTTCAAACTTGGCTTTGAGTGCCTGGATTTCAGCATAGTCCATGGAAATGGCCTTTGGGAGTTGGAAACTGGTTATAGAAAACAGATTGTGGGAAATGGGTTGTTATTGTGCGCAATGATAAACAGGCATTGCCTTGTGCTATTTCAAATCGTCGAGCGAATCCAGATAGACGAGGCCTTCCGTCACCAGCCGTTCGCGCATGTTATAGATATCAAGGCCGCATTCGCCTTTCTGCAATTTTTCACGTTTGGCTACTTCAGCCGCTTCGCGTTTTTTGGCGAGATCGCGCACCACCACAGCATCCTGACGTTTGATCACGCATACGCCGTCTTCATCGGCGACGATGACATCGCCGGGCATGACATAAGCGCCGGCGCAAACGATGGGGACGTTGACACAGCCGAGAGTTTCCTTGACGGTACCTTTGGCGTGGACGGCTTTCGACCACACCGGAAAATTCAATTCACGCAGATCTTTGATGTCGCGCACGCCGGCATCAATGATGAGGCCACGCACACCGTGAGCCAGGCAGGAGCTAGCCAGCAGATCGCCGAAGAAACCGTCGGTACAGTCAGCGGAGAGACCCACTACCAGGATATCGCCAGGCTGGCAGAGTTCGATGGCAACATGAATCATCCAGTTGTCGCCGGGCTGCGCCAGGATGGTAACTGCACTACCGGCTATGCGCGGCGTGCCCCAAACGGAATGCATGTAGGGTGCCATCAGGCCGATACGGCCCTGGGCTTCATGGGTGGTGGCAACGCCCAGTAGGGCGAGATCATCAATAACGGAGGCTTCGGCTCGTTGGATGTTGCGGACAGCGACTGGCTTGAACATAGGGCTTTCCCGGTAAAAAAAAACTGCGGCATTATATGCATTTGCACAAGGCCGGCTCAATTGGAAAAAGTCATTGGTACAATTTTTCCATTTTCAGCGAGCTGACCCCATGGATGCTTACACAAGGCTGGCTCAAAGGCATTTTTGCTTGCACAATTGTAGTCTTTCATCTGCTGCTGATTGTTTTCATCTTAATTTCTGACGCTCACGAGGCTGGTCATGCAAGTTGCAATTCCCTGTATGTTGATGCGCGGCGGCACCTCCAAAGGTGCCTATTTCCTGGCCAGTGATCTGCCACAGGATGCTGCCAGCCGCGACCTGGCCTTGCTTGGCATCATGGGCTCACCCGACAAACGCCAGATTGACGGGGTGGGGGGCGCGCATCCGCTTACCAGCAAGGTTGCCATTATCAAAAAATCAGTGCGACCGGGCATTGATGTGGACTACCTGTTTGTGCAGGTACTGGTGGAGGAGGCCAAAGTGTCGACTTCGCAGAACTGCGGCAACATCCTGGCAGGTGTGGGTCCGTTTGCCATCGAGAATGGACTGGTGCAGGCCAATGACGGAGAAACCGTGGTAACCGTCTATATGGAAAACACTGACAGTGTGGCCAAGCAGCGCATTCTGACGCCGGGCCGTAAAGTGCAGTATCACGGCGATGCCCGCATTGATGGTGTGCCCGGCAGCCACGCCCCCATCATGATTGAATTTCTGGAGGTAGCCGGTTCCAGCTGTGGGGCCTTGTTCCCCACCGGCAATTTTTCCGATGTGGTCAATGGTCTCACAGTGACAATGGTCGATAACGGCATGCCGGTGGTGATGATTGCAGCTGCGGATCTTGGTCTGCAAGGCGATGAGAGCATCGAGGCGCTGGAAGCCAACACCGCCCTCAAGCAACGGGTGGAAGCCTTGCGGCTGGCAGTGGGTCCGCTGATGAATCTGGGGGACGTGAAGGACAAGACTGTGCCGAAAATGACCATCGTGTCGGCGCCCACAGCCGGCGGCATTCTCAATACCCGCAGCTTTATCCCGCACCGGGTGCATGATGCCGTGGGTGTGTTGGCGGCAGCCAGTGTGGCGACTGCTGCCAACATCCCGGGTGCAGTCGGGCATGAATTTGCCAATCTGCCCACTGGCCAGCGCCGGGTGTGTGAAGTGGAACACCCGACCGGCACCATGGGAGTGGAAGTAGTGCTGGCCGATGATCCCGACGACAAGGTACCCAAAAGCACGTCCATCATGCGGACTGCGCGCTTGCTGTTTGCCGGCACTGTTTTTTATCTTGCGAAATAGTTAATGCCGTTTGCTCAATAAGTGCGCCCTCTGCTAGGTGGCGCATTAAACATGTATATTTCTTGCATCTTTAAGAAGTAATTTCTTGATCGAAGGCAATTCACCGCAGGGGCTGGTCGGGTAGAGTGCCTGCAGGTACAGGAGAACCCGATGAAGCAAGCACTGTTACTGATAGCAATGGCCTTGATGTCGGCAAATGGAGTGGCGGCAGAGGAGCCGATCCAGCCGGTTGAACGCCCCAAGCATCTGGATGCCGGCAAAGTGGAGCTGGGCAAGCAGTTGTTCTTCGATGCGCGTCTGTCCAAATCCGGCTGGATCAGCTGCAATTCCTGTCACAACCTCAGCCGCGGCGGCACTGACAATCTGGTGTCGTCGATTGGACATGGCTGGGCCCAGGGTCCGATCAATGCGCCCACCGTACTCAATTCAAGTTACAACGTTGCGCAGTTCTGGGATGGCCGTGCAGCCGATCTCAAGGCTCAGGCCGGTGGTCCCATTGCCAATCCGGGCGAGATGGCGTCGACCCATGAACTGGCCGTGAAAGTGCTGCAAACCATTCCCGGCTATGTACAGGAATTTGAAAAAGTCTATGGCAAAGGTCCGGTAACAATTGACCATGCCACTGATGCCATTGCCGAGTTTGAGCGTACGCTGGTGACGCCTGATTCGCGCTTCGACAAGTGGTTGAAAGGGGACAAGAACGCGATCAATGCGCAAGAGCTTGCCGGCTATCAATTGTTCAAGATTACCGGTTGCGTGGGTTGCCACAACGGCCCGGCCGTCGGCGGCGGGACTCTTCAGCGCATGGGGTCGTTCAATCCTTACGATACCAGCAATCCCTCGCTGGGTGTGGCAGGAATCAGTGGCCAGAGCATCGACCGTTTTCGTTTCAAGGTGCCAATCCTGCGTAACATAGAACTCACTGCTCCCTATTTTCACGATGGCGCTGCCAAGACACTGGAAGCGGCGGTGGACACGATGGTGTGGGTGCAGCTGAATCGTCATTTCACCCCGGCCGGGCGTGACAAAGTAGTCGCTTTTCTGAAGACTTTAACCGGCAAGCAGCCGGATTTTCCACTCCCGCAGTTACCACCCTCAGGGCCGGATACTCCAGCTCCGCAACCGTTTGACAGCAAATAAGGGCTGGGTTCAGAGCTGGTTGGCTGTGATGGAGCGGGCCAGCTCAACCATCGCCATACTGTTGGATGGCAGCAGTCGTGACAGCGGCAAAGTTTCTACCGCGATGTTTTTCTCTTCAACAATCTGCAGATTGCCATTGCTGCCGCGCTGGAGTCGCAATTCCTTGTGGGTGCGATCCGCGTAATAGCTGGAGTGGTAAGCCAGGGTCAGACGCAGTACGGCCCCCTCGCTGGTCTCATTCACCAGTTCCATGCTTTCCAATTGCAGCTGGATGACGGCCGGCCGGATGATTTTGGTGGTCCGGTCATCCCGCCATTCGTCCGCACTCGCCATGAGGGGGGCTTTGAATTGTGGAATGTAGTGGCTGAAATAACCGTCGAGATCCTTGTGCTGCCATGAGTTCAGCCAACTGCTGATGAACTGGTTGATGTTGCTGCGGTTGTTTGGCAGCGCTGCCACCTCGGCATTGGGCTGGATCACCATGGGCTGGCCAATGCGGGTGCCAGTGGTGTTGGAGGTGGCGCTCTGGCGGGGTAGCGCAGTCGAGGCGCTCTGGCCGGCTGCCAGACGACTGCCTGGCTGGACTTCAACGCCCAGGTTCAATTCACGCAGGATGCGCCACTGCCCATCCAGATCCGGCCCTAACACCAGCTCTTTCAAGGTGCTGTCTGCATAAGTAGGGGACCGATAGTTCAACCGGAACCGCACGGTGGTACCGGCAGGATCGGTTGCCGCCACTTCCAGATCACTGAGGGCGAGTTCGATATGGGCCGGTTTGGTCAGGCTCCGCACGCGATCGTCGCGCCAGCTGCTACGGTTGTCGTGATAGAGCGACGCAAAATCGGTGTGATAAAAGCCAAGGTATTTATCTGCATCCTGTTGTTGCCAGGCCGTCATCCATCGATTCACTACGGCGGCAAGATCTGCTGGGTTGGCGGTGGCGATGTTGGCCTGTACAGGGGCTACGGGAGCAGTTGCTGCCAGGGTTGGCGCCGGAGTAGCGGGACGTGCGGGCGCAAGGGCGGGTGCCGCCGCTGGAGCTGGTGGCGGGGCTGGCACTGCCTCGACGGCGGCAACTACCGGTTGGGAGGTAGCCCTGGTGGGTTGGGGCACGGGCGCCGGGGTGGCGGCAATTTGAGGCTGGCTATTGGTGGTGGGGGCATGCATGTACTCGCCGTAGAGCGCCAGTATTTTGGGGTAGTAGATGTAGACGGTACTGGCAGCCGCAACCGCAAGCATCGTATTGAAGGTGGGCTTGAGCCAGCGCTTGGTATCCGGCGGGATATTGTTGATCTGGGTGGTAATGGAGCTGAACATTTGCCCAATCATTGCGGGCTCTGCGTCCGCCTTTTCCGGGGGTAAATCAGAGCCTTTGTGCTGCAGCAACAACTGGGGATCAGACAGCATGGCCGCCAGCTCGCCGAGAATTTCTGCCGGCAGGCCGCGCGTCCGCTCCTGCAAAGCTTCCAAATATCTTTCATCGAGCGCGATGCGGCCTTTGCCTGCCTGTTGCAGATAGCCAGTGCAAAAGTCGCTGAGTTCTCTTTCTTCCAGAGGATTGAGGGAGTAATTCAGGCTGATGTCGGCCTGCAGTGCTGCCAGCTCGGGTTGGGCCAGATGGGCATTGAGGGTCTTGTCACCACAAAGCAGGATGCTGATCAGTGCCTGGCCATTGTTTTCGAGATCTCGCAGTGCATGCAGACCGGCCAGGGCTTCGACGTTCATCTGATGGGCATCGTCGATGATTAGGATCAGCTTTTGCAGGTCCCTGGGTTTGATGGTGAGGTAGCGGATCAGCGATTTTCTGAAACTGAGGTCGGCGCCCAGTTTGAATTTTCTGATGAGGGTGGACTGCAAATCTTCAACGGATTTGGGCGGAACCTTGAACTCCACAACCTCGAAATTCTCGGCGCGCAGCTCCTTGACCAGTTCCAGCAAAAGTGCGGATTTGCCGGCGCCAAGTGGTCCGGTCAGTTTCACAACGCCGTCGCTGAAAGAGAATATTGTGCTGATACCGGAAGTGATTTCCAGGTAGGGGCCAACATTCAGATAAATGGCTGTGGGCGTGCTCATGCAGCGGGATGCATCCTGTCAAATTGACAAAAACACTTATTAATCAGTAGGTAATAATACTAAATTTATGTAGTGCTGCAAATAATTTTAATAAGATGTTGTGCTATATGGCTACTTGGCTTTTTTTCGCACAGCCCGGGCAGGATAAAGCCGGCAGTTTTTTTGGCGTGGCACTGAGCATACAGAGGGAGGTAAATCGGCAATAAAAAAGGCGAAAGCACCGGGATGCTTTCGCCTTGAACATTATCTATTGAAGATAATTAATTCATTTAAATCAATGGCTTATTCGCCATCTTTGAAGCAGTATGCGCAGATTTTGTTGCCGTCTGGATCGCGCAGGTAGGCAGCATAGCTGGTTGGGGTGAAAGTACGTGGACCAGGCTGGCCTTCGTCTTTGCCACCATTGGCCAGACCTTTGGCGTGGAATTCACGCACAGCGGCGCGAGTCGGGGCTGCAAAGCCGATGGTGCCACCGTTGCCCCAGGTAGAAGGCAGGCCATTGCCTGGTTTCAGCACGATGAATTCCGGGCCTTGGGCGCCGTACAGGGTAGCGGTTGGTCCAAATGCACCAAGGTTATTGATGCCAACTGCACCCAGCGCAGCGGTATAGAACTTGTTGGCTTTGTCCAGATCGTTGGTACCAACAGTTACATGAGTAAATATTGCCATGATGGTTTCCTTTTGGTTATTGAATATTGCAAGTTTATGGTTAATAGAAATTCAGTGAGCAATTTGCGCCAACTCTCAAGAGTACTGGTGGTTACCAGCACCAGGATCTTCAAGAGCACTAGTAGCTAGAACAGAATACTAGTAACAGCAGCAGTCGCCCCAAGGGTGAATTACCCCCACATCAGACCAGGAAATATTGTCTCAAAGTTTCTGACACCGCCCTCCTGGCAGTTAACGATTATGGTGGCAGTAAGGGTAAAAGGATAGGGGGAGCTTCCGCGTAGAATGTGGAAATTCAGTGATTGATTGAGTCGGGTGGTGTGCAGTCATGTTCCCTGCCGTGTACCTTGCACCCAAACAGGGGAACCCCTAATGGACAAACGTGATTTCTTGTTGACCGGAGCCGGCCTGGCTTTGGCAGCAACTGCCACTGGTACTGTCCTTGCCGCTGGTTCCAATCGTATCAGCCGCGAGCAATACGATGTCTATTTGAAACGCTTCAACTCCAATGACATGACCTTCATCGACTTCTACCACCCGGATGTGGTGCTGGAATTGGGAGCCAAAGAGATCAGGGGCAATACCGGCATTCGTGATTTCTATGCCAATGTGAAAAAGTACATCAAGGAAACTGTGGAGGTAACCGAATTCATTTCGGATGAAGGTGGCCTCGCAGTGGAAATCCCCACGCGCTTTGAATGCATTGCCGATTGGGCCGATTCGTTCTGGGGCGTTCCGCTCAAGAAAGGCCAGGTCATGCGCATTGTGAGTTTTGGTTTTTACAAAGTGGTGGATCGCAAATTCAGCCGGGTAAAAAGTGCGCGTTACAAAATGATCCACGATTGGCAGCTGGGAGATCCGCAAAAAGTTTGAGGGGGTTCCCACTAAACATTCAGGAATGAGCAAATGAACAAGTCAGTCAAGTTATACAGTTTGATCGCAGCGGTTTTGTTGGTTTCCCGTGTGGCGGCACAAGAAGCCGCCAGCGGTGTTGAGTTGTTCAATAATAACTGTTCGAATTGTCACGGTGCTAATGGCCAAGGGGGGCAACTGGCTCCCTCGCTGCTGAAAAAAGTGGCGGATTCGGATGATGCGGCATTGACTGCATTTTTGCGCACTGGCAATCCGGTCAAAGGCATGCCGCCGGCACCAGTTCCACTCGCGGAGTTCCCTGCGCTGATGAGTTATCTGCGCTTTCTGGCCAGCACGGTATCAGATGCCACCTATTCCACTGACGACACCCGCAACCAGTATGCGTCGATGCCGATTATCAAGAACTTTGTGCCGGTCACTGACCAGATTCTCAACCATCCCAGTGCCAATGACTGGCTGTGGTTCAGTCGCACGCCGGATGCCCAGCGCTTCAGCCCGCTTGATCAGATCAACCGCGAAAACGTCAAGCAACTGAGCCTGGCGTGGTCACGCGGGCTGCCGGCTGGCATTACGGAAACGATACCCACGGTGTACAACGGTGTGATGTATCTGACGCTGCCGGGGGGTAACGTGGCTGCGTTCGATGCAACTACCGGTGACCAGATCTGGCAATATCGCCGTGAATACAAGAGTGCGGGTGCCGGTGGCTCCGGCCGTTCCAAAACCATGGCGATCTATGACGACATGATCTATTTCACTGCGCCGGATGAAGCCATTGTGGCGCTGGATGCGCGTACCGGCGCGGTACGCTGGGAAGCGTCGACGCCCGGCCGCGGCAACACCAGTGGTGCCATCGTGGTGAAAGGCAAGGTGTTGTCGGGAGGCACCTGCATGCGCAGCCGCGAATCCTGCTATATCTCTGCGCATGATGCCCACACTGGCAAATTGGTATGGAAGTTCATGACTACCCAGGCACCCACTGACCCGCCGGGTTTTGATACTTGGGGCGGCAAGCCGCTCGATGAGCGCCGGGCTTCCACCTGGGGTTTGCCGGGCTCCTACGATGAACAAACCAACATCCTGTACTGGAGCGTTGCCAATCCCTCGCCTTACACGCGTCTGGAACGGCACGGCAGTCCTGATGCCGTTTCTGACACCGCGCCGGCTGACCTGTACAGCAACTCCACCTTGGCACTGGATCCAGATACCGGCAAACTGTTGTGGTACTACCAGCAATTGCCCGCCGATGACTGGGATGCCGACATGAATGAAGAGCGCATCATCCTGCGCACGCCGTTCAATCCGGACCCTCGCCATGTCAAATGGATCAATCCGGATGTGCC
>CAINTJ010000141.1 GCA_903853385.1 uncultured Gammaproteobacteria bacterium | reverse complement strand
GTACCGTAACTGGGAAGATGGCGACGAGACGATGGACAAGCTGGACTGGATCGTTGAGTTTAAGTTTATTCCTTGGCGTGGTGCGTATGCGATTGGCTTGCCTCATTTGATGGGTGACTTGGCGGCTGCATTGACAGGTGCATTGCGTGCGTTGCTGGATTCTGCTCACATCAATAACGCGGCAACCTTGTTGAAGTTGAAGGGCGGGAAGATTTCTGGTCAGTCTGATCAGGTGGATGTGACTCAGGTGGTTGAGATTGAGGGCGCTCCGGGCATTGACGACATTCGCAAGATTGCTATGCCTATGCCGTTTAATCCTCCGAGCCAAGTCTTGTTCAATCTTATGGGCTTCCTTCAGGACGCCGCTAAGGGCGTTATAACAACGTCTGAGGAGAAGATAGCCGACATCACTTCCCAAGCGCCTGTAGGCACCACACAAGCCCTTATAGAGCAAGGCGCTGCAGTGTTCTCAGCTATCCATGCCCGATTACATGGTTCACAGCGGAAGTTGTTGCAGGTCTTGGGTCGTATTAATCGTTGGTATTTGGATGAGCAGCGCAAGGGCGACGTTGTTGCTGACTTGCCGATTACCAAAGAAGACTTTGAGAAGAACTCAGATGTCATTCCTGTAAGTGATCCGCATATCTTCTCTGAGACTCAGAGGATGGCGCAGACGCAGGCAGTGATGGCGTACATGGACAAGTACCCTGCTTTGTTTGACCCTCGAGCTGTTGTGTCTAGGGCGTTAAAGCAGATGAAGATTCCAAACGTCAACGAGTTAATGCCAAATGCGATTAAGCCGATTGAGATGAATGCGGCAGACGAGAACGCGTCTATGGCATTGGGTAAGCCTGCGTTTGCGTATCCGAATCAGGATCACCTAGCTCATATACAGAGCCACCTGAACTTTGCTTTAGATCCAGTCTTTGGCAGCAATCCAATGATTGCCCAGAAATGTTTGCCTATGGAGATGGAGCACATCAAACAGCACATGATTCTCTGGTATCAGGCGCAGATGATGCAGTACGCAGGTGGTGGAATAGACATCAACCTGCAGAAATATGCTGAGCTCAAGATGACTAAACAGATTGATCAGACGATTGCCGCGGCTTCTGAGCACGTTAAAGAAGACTCGCAACAGGTATTCCAAGGGGTTATGCAGGCGCTGCAGCAGTTGGGTCAGACAATGAGTCAGATGGCTCAGCAGCAGGCTAAATCTCAGCAGGCAATGGTGCAGGATCCAGAAGCACAGGCTGTATTGCAGGCGTCTATGGCTGAGACACAGCGTCGTCAACAGCGTGATGAGGCGGATATTCAGATGGAAGGTCAGCGTTTGCAGGCAGATATTGCTATGAATGCTGAAAACAACTTGACAAAAGAACGATTGAAGGTAGCTGATTTGACTAATGATCAGATTAAACTACAGAAAGAACAGCAGGAAACTGCTCTATCGCTGCAAGAGGCAGCACAACGCAACCTAAGGGGATAAATCATGGCTACTACTGAAAAAGATGAACAGGGCGAAACCGTAAAACAGCATCACCGTATGGCAGCTGGTGCATGGGTGACTGGTGATCAATTGCAAGAAAAGGCTTCGGCGACTCTGCCTAAAGCAAATAGCGACCACGGCAACTTTACAAGCGGCAAAGGTATTGACAAGCGAAACGCTTAATTTATGCGATACGAAAGCGACTTTATAAGCGCTGTAAAAGCGCGTCAGAACGAGATAGCTCAGGCGTTGGTTGCGGGTAACTGCGTCAACTTTGAGTCTTATCTACGGATGGTAGGTCAGAACCTTGGCTTGAAAGTAGCCTTGGATTTTCTTAATATGTTACTT
>CAINTJ010000140.1 GCA_903853385.1 uncultured Gammaproteobacteria bacterium | reverse complement strand
ACCAGTGACCGCATCATAGGCACGCATGCCACCATCCTGTGAGCCGGAGAAGACCGCACCAGGGACTGCAGTAACTGCCGCAGACTGGGCAGCACCACAGCCAGCACCTGCTGCACACAATATCGGTTGTGCTGGTGTGAACCACAGGCGTTTGCCACTATCGATGTCAATGCCATGGATGCCACCGGGTTCGGCAAGGCGATAGCCGCCAACCGGAACAAACGCTGTGCCCTCTGCCACCGCTGCGCCCCAGACTCCTCCTAAGGCACTGCCGTTACCGGCCCGATACTGCCAAAGCAAGGCTCCTTGCATGGCAGGATCGAGTGCGTAAACCAGCCCGGATTTTTGCGGTATTACCAGCAACTCGCGACCGCTCTTGCCATGGGTAAGCACCGGCGATGCCGAAAAATCATAATCAGGCCCTATTTGACCAGGGCAATTCACATTGGGTTTGTCAGTGCTACAGCCACCAATCCACACATCAGATGGCGATGTAAGTTGTTTGCTCCACACCAGTTCACCTTTGTCGATACTGATGGCGAGCACCGCATCAGCTGTCATTGGCGCAGGTTCAGCATAGGCATTGCCAGTGGCAACATAGATGAGCCCACGCTTCTCATCGATGGTGGGCGCACTCCATATTCCAACTCCAGCCGGCCCGAACAACGGTTTGCCGTTGGCACTGGTACCACGCGGCCTGGGTTCGTCCACGGTATAGAACTTCCACAACAGCTTGCCGGTTTGCGCATCCAGTGAACTCACACTGCCCCGAAAGGTGCAGCACGAAAAATCGGGATTGGAAGCCGAGTTCTCTTCGTTCACACCGGTCATTGGCACGTAGACACGACCGTGGGAGACCGTGACCGAGCCAGTGCCGCGCACGGAAGCATTGGTCTCGACCCGGTATTGCCAGATCAACTCGCCATTTTGTGCATTCACAGCATAGGCATTGGCCAGCATGTCGACAAAATAAACGGCATATCCTTGCTTACCATCAGGCAGGGTAACCGCCGCTACCGATGTTGCACTGCGAATTCCGGCACGCGGCAGAAACGTCCAATACGTACAACCGCTAGCTGCATCGACCGCATAAAGGGCGCCAGCACGATTGCCGACGAACAAGCGCCCTCCGATCACTGCTGGCTGGCCACGCGCCTGGCTTTCACCTGGCAAACCATAGGCCCAAAGCAATTTCAATTTAGCCAACGATGCAGCAGTAATAGTACTGTTGGCGGCATAGCGACTGTTATGGATATCGGGCCCCCAACCATTCCACTGCGGCTTGTCAGCAGCAATCCGCAAAGCCGGATTCTTGCTGCAGCGATTGCCGGTGATTTGCAAATTGACGTCTGTGACTTGCTTGCCGGTTAGCCAGGCTGCCACTGCACGTCGTTCACCTTCACTGATGGTGGAACCCTGCAAACGCATCAAGCCATCGGTGAGCGCGGCAAAGATCACATTGGGAGTGAACAGTTGCATGTCTGCCTTGCTGGGCGCATGCGCGTTTGCCTGGGGATCGGGATTCAAATGGCAAGCGGTACAGTGCGCTGTGAAAACCGCCTCACCATTGTCTTGAGCGAATACCAGCTGCGCACACAGCCAAAGGCCGGTGATGGTTAACCACTTATTCATGTTCAGCCGGCTCCGCACACTACCCGATAACTGACAATCTAGCGGGCTACCGCATTCGCATAAACGCGAATGATGCCCACATCCGACCAGCCACCAGCACCATGATCCGAACCCGGCATCAAATCAGTGAATCCAATTTCATCCACTTTGCTCAAATCAATTTCTTTCAGCAAATTGCCTTTGGTCACACCCAGCTCAGTATTGAACGCAATCCACTGCACCTGCTCAAGACGGAACTCTTCAAACAGAAAATCAAATGTCTGGCCCAGCTCAATGTCCCCTATATAGGTTTTGCCATCAGCCAGTTTGATGAAAGGATGGATCTTGTGGAAACCCGAGGTTTTAGATTGCACCATGATGCGTGCGCCTTTGCTGAAATCGGCAAAGCTGCGCTTGTTTCGCAAAGCAAAAGTGCAACCTGCACCGCATAAACCGGTCCAGGTGTGGGTTGGATTGGTATCATTGCCATCGAAGCCAGTTACTTGCAATTCAGCACTCTTGGGGCCGTATTCTTTCAGCTCCAGATTGACGTTAGCCACATTCGCTTGCGACAACGCATTTTCTCCGCCTTTGGGCACCTGTTTCCACACTTCTTCGAAAAACAGTCCTGGCCGTGGCGGTGGCGGTGTGCCGGGACCTTCAGCTGCCAACACGGAACTGATGGAAAAAGTCAGAGTTGTTGCGCAAGCCAGTTTCAATAGCAGATGTTTCATGGATGATCCCCCTCAGGATGCAGTGTGTGTTGTGTTCGAAGTGGCATGGTTGCCACCACTTAATAGATTGATAATAGTTGCACTCGTTTACTGGCAACAGTCCTTTGCTTACTGCTTGTCAAGAAAGTTGAAAATACCGGCCGCATCTTTCAAATAAGCATTGAGATGCTCACCGCCAGACACCAGATGAAATTCAGTCTTGATGCCATGTTGCTGCAGCTCCTGAAACATGCGTTCAGACGCAGCAACGGTATTTTGACTATCCTTGTCGCCATGCAACATCAGTACATTCACCTTGCCGGCAAGATTTGCGAACGGATAGCTGGCAGTGATGATCGGCCCTGAACTGACAACAATCGCTTTGAACACATCCGGATATTTGGCAGCGAAATTGAACGCCGCGGAACCTGAAGGATTCTGGCCGTGCAGAAACAAGCGCTTCGTATCTGCGTTATATTCAGCAGCCACCAACGCCAGCACATTGAGCACATCCTGTTCAGCACGCTGGTTTTCTTCAGCGGTCCAGCCTGCTGCCGGAACTGACGGCCCTGCCGGTCGATCAACCGGATAAGGACTGCCATAGTAAGGCTGGGCGTAACCACGATAGCCGAGCGGCGAGACTACGATATAGCCATGTTGACCAGCTTGTACTACCAGATCATTGGTTTCACGATGATTGCTGTTGATGCTGGTGCCCGCACGCAACGTGACCAGCATCGGCAAATGCTGGGCTGGCGTCCAGTTCCGGGGTACAAACAGACGATAGGGAATCGGCTCGCCAGTGCCGGGAAATTCATAGATGCGGTATTGCTCGCCGGTTTGGCGATACATGGGGGCGGCAGAATTAACCACCAGCGTCTTGTCGACTTGTACCCCTGGCAATACGGGGATTTGTGCATTGGCAGCCAGTGAAATTATTGTCAGTGTTGCCACCAGCGCTCTTGCAAGCAACATGTCCCCTCTCCGTCAGAAACCTATCTGTGGTAAAACGCGGGCCAACCGGTGCAAGTAACTTGCACCGGTTAACTCATCATTACTGGCTCAGGAATTTCTGCGCAACTTTGATATCGCATTTTTCGTTGGAGGTTTTCATCTCCGGACGATAGAGCCAGGTACCACTCCATTCCACCGGCGCTTTCAGATACTGGGGATCTTCGATCTTGCCTGAATAAACCATGCCTTTGCCATCTTCGCTGATGGCGAAACGTTCAGTCAGATGTTTGCCAGTGCCGCTTGGCAATGAGGTCGTCAGACCAATGGGATTGGCTGCGAAATTGGTTGAATCCACCACCAGCGTAGTGCCTTCGAAATGTCCGGTAGAGTGTCCATGCGGGAAGGTTTGGGTGGCGGCTGGATGCACGCGCCCATCCAGCCAGACGGTACGTTCGGAATCAAGCCAATCCACATGCAAATCGACCCGATCTTTTTTCACTTCGATCACGGTGGCTACCGGATAAAACATCAGGGCTGGTTCGCCAATCGGCTGACAGTCTTTCTGGGGAGTCGGCAAACTGGCTGATTTAGCAACAGCCGCTTTGCCTTCATCAGTTACCTGCCAGTTACGCTGGCCACCCAGGAATGCAAAAAAGGAGGTGCGTGGTGAAAACCAGGCACCGGCAATACTGGCAGCCTTGACAGTGGTCTCCTGATAAGTACTGCGTGATCCAATATTTAACGGCATGTAGGTGCCATCTTCCTTGTAAAGTTCTCTACCGAGGAAAAGTTTGTCACCATTGGCCTTGGAAGAGTTGCCAACGATACTCACCTTGTCGCCAACTTTGACTGAATCGCGGTTGAAGCCGAGCGGGCTCAACACGGATCCGGCCCCGGCTTCGACTTCAGATGACGAAACCGTGCCGTCCGGTTTTTTCACATCAACCCTCATGTAGACATGCGGATTGCGAAAACTGTATTCGGTAACTGTGCCCGCAATGGTAGTTTCGATATCGGTATTGAAAGCGGCTGCGCTGTGATGGGCCATCACGGCAGTACTGCAGGTTGCTGCAAACATACAGGCAACCAATGTTCTGGTAGTGAAACGAGTCATGCAAAATACCCCCGGTACAAACTGAAAAAGCAAAGAAGTTATTTTTTTTGAGTGATGATGCGGTTTCCATTAAAGCGCCGGGATTGTCCCACTCGCATCACTGCAAGTTCAAGCGCTAACCAATTTTGTTCAAAAGTGCAAATTTCAAGCACGATACCACTTTTTCGCAGGGTGCCGGTTCTCCCTTGTTGTCGCTTTGCAGGTGCTTTGCTAGTCTGCAACAACGCCGATTGTCTGCTTAGGCTGTGCAGGGCTTCATAATTACATCAGAACAGGCAGGATTCATCATGAAAATGCACAGGTCACATTTGGTACTTTCCGTACTTTCTGCTTGCATAGCCTTGGCTGCATGCAGCAAACAAGCCGCCAGCCCCGCAGCGTCATCACATAATATCCATGGTCATGTCACCAGCAGTGCCGGCGCCGAAGCTGGCGTGTGGGTGATCGCGGAAACCCGGGATTTACCGACTCGCTTTGCCCGCACCGTTGTCACCGACGACAAGGGTGATTACCTGATCCCGGATTTACCGGCTGCCAACTATGATTTATGGGTGAGAGGCTACGGACTGGTAGATTCCGACAAAGTGAAAGCCAGTCCAGGCCAGACGCAGGATCTGAATGCCAAAGTGGCTCCGGATGCGAAGGCGGCGGCTGAATACTACCCGGCAGGATATTGGTTGTCATTGCTGGAAATCCCGGATGAATCCCAGTTCCCCGGCACCGGCCCGGCCGGCAACGGCATTTCACCATTAATCAAACAGCAGGCTGATTACATCCGCATGATCACATCGGGCGGTTGTGTGGTGTGTCATCAACTTGGCAACAAGGCGACTCGTACCATCCCCGCGCTGTTCAGCGGTTATGACAACAGCCAGGCCGCATGGGCACGCCGCATCCAGTCAGGACAGGCGGGCGCGTTCATGACCCGCACCATCGCCACCATGGGGCTGGAGGCCACTACCCACATGTTTGGCAACTGGACTGATCGCATTGCGGCCGGTGAGCTGCCACCCGTGCCCAAACGTCCTCAGGGTGAAGAACGCAATGTAGTGATCACACAATGGGACTGGGCAGATCCGACTGCCTATCTGCACGATGTAGTATCGACTGATCGTCGCAATCCAGGCGTCAATGGCTATGGCAAGCTTTATGGATCGCTGGAAGAGAGTCATGACTACCTGCCAGTGCTTGATCCTGTCACCAACAGCATCAGCCGGGTACCCCTGACCATGATGGATCCCAACGCTGGGCCAGTACCGGATCTGCCGGTAGCAGATTCCCCCAACTGGGGCGCGGAACTACCATGGGACTCACGCGCCAATGTACACAACCCGATGTTTGATCAGGATGGCCGGCTGTGGATCACTGCGCGCGTGCGCTCGCGTGACAATCCGGCTTGGTGCAAGGCTGGTTCCAGTCATCCGGCTGCCAAGGCTTATCCGCTCGAAGGCAACAATCGTCAGCTGGGCCTTTATGATCCCAAGACTGGCGAATACAAACATATCGATACCTGCTTCGGCACTCATCACTTGATGTTCGCTGAAGACGCTGACAACACGCTATGGACCAGTGGCGGCGGCCCGGTGATCGGCTGGCTCAATACCAAACAGTACCTGGCCACTGGTGATTACCAAGCGGCTCAGGGCTGGACCCCCTTCATCGTTGATACCAACGGCAACGGCAAGCGTGATGTATTCCAGAAACCTGGCGACAAACCTGATCCGAACAAAGACACCCAAATTCTGCCGGGTTTCGGCTTTTATGCAGTCAACCCTGCCGCTGACGGCTCCATCTGGGGCTCCATACTGGGTTTCCCGGGCGGGATTGCACGCCTGGTGCCAGGCAGTGATCCGGTCAACACCGCACTTACCGAATATTACGAGTTGCCACTGGGCGCCGATGGCAAACCGGTTGAAGGCTACTCACCGCGGGGCATGGACATTGATCGCAACGGTGTGGCATGGGTAGCACTGGCCAGTGGTCATCTGGCCAGTTTCGATCGCAGCCTGTGCAAAGGGCCGCTCAACGGGCCCAAGGCCACTGGCCAGCAATGTCCGGAAGGCTGGAAGTTCTATACCGAGCCCTTGCCGCAA
This sequence comes from uncultured Gammaproteobacteria bacterium, assembly GCA_903853385.1. GTDB lineage: Bacteria > Pseudomonadota > Gammaproteobacteria > Pseudomonadales > Pseudohongiellaceae > CAILUG01. The sequence continues at coordinate 10,105 of CAINTJ010000140.1, read as the reverse complement.
TACAAAAATATCAAGCGCTCCGGCAGTGCCGAAGGCAGTTATTTCACCTGGGTTGATCAACACGACGCCTTGGGCCTGGGTGCCAACACGCCAGTGGATACCGGCAATGAAAGCGGTGCTTTGCTGGCACTCAAGAACGGTGAATGGGTGCGCATGATTGTGCCCTACCCGCTCGGCTTCTATACCAAGTGGATGGACGGCCGCATCGACGATGCCAAGGCTGGCTGGAAAGGTCGCGGCATCTGGGCCACTTACAGCAGTCGCGCTCCCTTCCATATGGAAACCGGCAAGGGCTCAACTTCCATCGTCTACCACTTCCAGATGCGGCCTGACCCGCTCGCGGAATAAACGCAATAATGCAGCCGGCTTTCATCCAGCATGATCACGCCGCCACTCTGGCGGCGTGATGCGTATGCGATTTTATTTTTATTTCGCGCTGCACCAGCAGATAACTCACCACCGCCTGGATCAGCACTGCCAGCACCGAGACATACCAAAGCTGGTGCAATTGAAAACCTGCCTGATGTGAAATGATAAAAGCCACCGGGATGAACACCAGCAGGCGCAGCGCTGAGCTGAGCAGTGCCGGGCGGGTATTACCCAGGCCCTGAAAAATGCCGGAGCAGGAAAACACCACCCCTTGCGCAATGAAGTTCAGCGACACAATACGAAGAAAGTTGCCACCCACCGCCAACACAGCTGGCTCATCAGTGAATATGTGCATCGGCAGTTGTGGATTGATTTGCATCACGACCGTCACCACCAGCATCACCAAAGCATTCAATAAAACACCCATTTTGCAGGCTTCCTTGACGCGATCAAAATGGCCGGCGCCAAAGTTCTGGCCAACAATGGGTCCGATGGCAAATGCTATCGCCATGGTTGGCATGAAGATGGATTGCATGATGCGGCCACCGATACTGAAGCCGGCCTGCGCAGCCGCACCGAAATCCTTGATCACCAGATAAATGACACCAAAGTACACAAACATCAGCAGCATCTCGCCCCCTGCCGGCAAGCCAATGTCCAACATGCGCTTCCACACGGCAAAATCCGGAGCAAACTGACGCTTGTCAAACTGCACGTATTTTTCCTGGGTCAGGAAGTAGTACACCAGAATCACAATGCCAATGGTCACCGCAATCGAAGTGGCCAGACCAGCGCCCAGCACGCCCAGCGGCCTGCCAGTGCCAAGGCCCACAATCAGGATCGGCGCCAGTATCGTGTTGAGTACCACCGTCACCATTTGCACCAGCATGCCGGGCTTGACGATGCCGGTGGCTCGCAGGGCTGACCCCATTGCCATCATCGCAAACTGCAACGACATGCCGGGAATGAACCAGTGCAGGAAGATAGTGCCCTGCTCGCGTGTAGCGGCATCAGCGGCGATCTGGCCCATGAAGGCGTCGGCACACAGCATCCCGCCCACCAGTGTCAGCGCCCCCAGCACAACCGCCAGCACCATCGACTGATTGAATACTTTATTGGCTTCGAGCTGATCCTTGCGCCCCACGGCCTGCGACATCAGGCTGACTGTACTGACCCCCAGAATCTGCGTGATAGCCATCACCATGAACATCAAATTGCCGGCCGCGCCTGTGCCTGCTACGGCGGCATCACCAATCGAAGACACAAAATACAGGTCGACCAATACATACAAGGTCTGGAACAGCATGCCGGCGGCCACTGGCGCGGCCATCGCTATGATGGTTTTGGTAACAGAGCCTTGGGTCAAATCACGCATTGCGGGGTCCTGGCTGGAAAGAAAAACTATAGCTATAGAGGGAATTCGCTGTGCAGATTATCTGTCAACGGCAATTGGAATGGTCGAATCAACAAGATGCAGTCAGTTGATCAGGTTGAATCAACTGCCGGGACAACTCACCAGACCCACCAGCAGATTATTACTTATTTCGGTATCGATACAACCAGGATGCAAATCCCCAACCCCGGCCTTCCCGATAATGTCGCATTTGCGTTCCAAGATCTCCCCCAGTTCGGTGATAGATGTCAGCAAGGTTCCCGCGCCATTGGCGCAGACCAGCGGAATACGCGCCTGGCAATTGACATCATTGTGGTCAGTACACGCGAACAGGTCGACTGTCTTGCCGTTGTCCAGTTTATAACCCCAGAATACAAATTCAGCCCCGACCCGACCATTTTCGTGAGTGGCAGTAGCTCCCTTCAGCTCAGGAATGATCTGGCTGAGCGGGCGGGTAAACACGCGCTCCGGCCCTGCCTTTACCCCCATGGCCCGCACAAGCCCATCTGCCTTGACTTTCGAGGTTAAAACCAGGGCACCCACCAACAGAAACAGACACTTGCCATGACTCGTGCGACTCATACGATTGCCTCCGATCCCGTTAACTTGTAATTGACACTTTTGTGCTCTTGCCAGACAATGCGCGCCTTTCCGGAATACGCACTTGTAGCTCAGTTGGATAGAGTATCTGGCTACGAACTAGAGGGTCGCAGGTTCGAATCCTGCCAAGTGCGCCAGAATTAAAATAAGGGTCAGAGCCAAAAGCTCTGGCCCTTTTTTTATTCTAGTGTATTGCGGCTTAACGTGAGAACCTCGTTGGCACCTTGCAGTGCGCTGCGCATTTCCTCACTTACCCAGTCGTGGTAAGTGGTGCAATTGACACGCACAAAATAATGAACATGTAATGACTGTAAATTTCCGGACCCAAGGAATTAGTCATGATCAGACCCGCCACCACCAAACCTGTCTGCAAACACCCGCTGCTCACTACCTTGCTGGCGGTAGCAGTCGGCTTGTCGACCCAAGCGGGCCTGGCCCAGCCGTTCGCGAATGCCAGCGCGTCCATCACCGAATATAGCCACGGCAATATAGAGCCGAAGCAGGCCTGTGCCGATCTGGCTAAAGTCAAGCTGCCTGAGCTCGCCAGCATTTCCGCACAGATGATTGCCGCCGATGGCAAGGTTCCAGCGCACTGCCGGGTCAGTGGCGTGCTTGAGCCGGAAATCCTGTTCCAGGTAAATTTGCCGGCCGGCTGGAACAAGCGTTTTTACATGATCGGCAATGGCGGTCATGCCGGCCAACACCCTGATGACGCCTTCAACGTGGCACTGCGCAATGACGCACTTGCCAACCATTTCGTGATGGCTGCCACCAATACCGGCCATGATGCGATCAAGGAGCCAGGTGCCACCTTTGTGCTCAGCAACCCGCAGAAGGCCATTGACTATGCCTGGCGCGCGGTGCATCTGACCGCAGTCACTGCCAAGGAAATTGCCAATCATTATTATGGCCAGGCCGTGGCTTACTCGTACTGGAATTCCTGTTCCAACGGCGGGCGCCAGGGTTTGCTGGAAGCCCAGCGCTATCCGAATGATTTTGACGGCATTGTCGCCGTCGCCCCGTGGGTGAATCAGACCGGCTTCACCCTGGGCGCAATGTGGAACCAGCGTGCTTTGACTGAAGCGCCGGTAAACCCAGCAAAATTAACCCTGCTCGCCAATGCAGTAATGAAAAAATGCGATGCAATTGATGGACTGGCCGATGGCCTGATTGACGATCCACGCGCGTGTGTCTTTAACGTGGCCAAGGATGTGCCCAGTTGTCCGGCAGGCAAAGACGATAACTCCTGCCTGACTCCTGCCCAGGCTGCAGCTGTGCAAAAAATCTATCAAGGCCCGCGCAACAGCAAGGGCAAGCAGTTGTTTCCGGGCTATATGCCGGGCAGTGAAGCACTGGTGCCAGGAGCAAATGGTGTTGCTGCCAGTGGCTGGCTAGGGCTGATCGCACCGGCTGCTACCGGAGCCAAACCCGCGGATTTCAATCTCGGCGAAGGCACCATGCGTTATCTGGCATTCCAGCCACCACGCCCCGATTACGATACCAGTGAGTTCAATTATGATCGTGATCCGGAATTGCTTGATCGCTGGAGCCGCTTGGCAGATGCCACTGATATCAATTTGCGCGAATTCAAGAAGCGCGGTGGCAAGCTCATCATCACGTACGGTTGGGCCGACAGCATCCTGCAACCGCTGGCAGGCGTGAATTACTACGAACAGGCGGTGGCCGCCAACAGTCCGGATGCGCGCGGTTTCATGCGTTTGTTCATGGTGCCGGGCATGGCACATTGTGCCAGTGGCGTCGGTCCTGACCAGAACGATGCAGTTACTGCCGTCATCGACTGGGTAGAAGCCAATAAACCCCCCGAGCTGCTGATCGCCAGGAAAATCCAGAACGGTGCCACCACACGCTCACGCCCCTTGTGTCCGTATCCGCAGGTGGCACGTTATAAAGGTAATGGCAGTATTGATGACGCTGCCAGCTTCCAGTGTGTAGCACCGCCAAGCCCCGGGCGATGAGCCAGGCACCAACCATTGCTGTGCCTGATCAGTGTTGGTCAAGCGCTTACTTCAAGACTATTGCCCATGCCATTACCCACACAGTCGTTGCTTGCCAGCCATGTAATCACCCCCAATCTGGTGATCAGCCAGTGGCTGGTCAAGCCCGGCGAATGCTGGGCAGTGATTGGTCGTAACGGAGCCGGCAAGCACTATCTCACCCAAGTGCTGACTGGCAAAACGCCGTTGCAAACAGGCACACTTTCCCACGGTTTCACCAAAATCGGCTTGTTGTCGTTTGAAATGCAGCAGCTGTTTTTCGAACAGGAAATCAGGAATGACGACAGTGAGTTCATGGAAGGCACCGATATTGGCACCACAGTCCAGGAGTTGCTGCAGCTGCCTGCAGCGATGCCGCCTGAACTGGCATTTCTCGGGCTTGACCCGCTGTTGCGGCGCGGTTATCGGCAACTGAGCAGCGGTGAAGCCCGTAAGACGCTACTGGCCTGGCAATGGCTGCAGCAGCCCGACCTGCTTATTCTGGACGAACCCTTTGACAGTCTCGACAGCGAGGCCAGGCAAAATCTTGCCAATTTCTTTTGTGACGCGATTACCCGCCAGTCCACTACGCTGCTGTTTCTGCTGAATACGCTGGAAGACATCTTTCCCTGGCATAGCCATATCGCAGTACTCGACCACGGCGAACTGCTGGTGGCTGGTCCAGCGGCCTGCATTCTGGATGACCCGGCCGTGCGTGCCCTACTGGAGTTTGATGCTACCTTGTTGCCGGCGTGGCCAGAACCCTTGCTGCACGTGCAACCCGCAGATCCACTGGTCCGGCTACGCAATGGGACCGTCCAATATGAGCAAGTGCCGGTTTTCCAGGGTATTGAGCTGGAAATACGGCGCGGCTCCCACACCTTGATTACCGGACGCAATGGTTCTGGCAAATCAACATTGCTAAGCCTGCTGACAGGCGACAACCCGCAATGCTACGGCAATGATCTGCTCTTGTTCGGCATCAAACGCGGTAGCGGGGAAACCATCTGGGAACTGAAACAGCAAATGGGCATCGTGTCGCCAGCGCTGCATCGCGACCACCGGGTTGCCGGTTCTGCGCTGGAAATCGCACTGTCAGGGTTTTTTGACACCATCGGCTTGTACGACCCGGTGCAACCCTCACAGATACGCCATGCCAGAACCTGGCTGGCGCTCACCGGTTTGTCTGGGCGAGAGGAAGTGCCCTTCAAACAATTGTCCTATGGCGAACAGAGGCTGGTCTTGCTGGCCCGAGCGCTGGTCAAACAACCAGTATTGCTGATTCTGGATGAACCAACCCAGGGGCTGGACGACATCAATCGCAGTCGGGTCCGCCATTTTCTCGAGCATCTGGCCAGCCAGACCACAACTACCGTGCTGATGGCCAGCCACCGTGAAGACGAGTTTCTGTCGCTGTTCACCCAGCACCTGCATCTGTACTGAAAAGATGTGGCAGTGAGGTCCGCAGCCCCTGCACTGGCTCCTGCTTTACCCAGGTATGCGTTGGGTGATTCTTTTTTATTTACCCACTGCAACCCATTGTTATATTTTCAGTATTGGCCGCGAAGGATCCATCAATTCATCATTTACTGAGCGTTCACTAAGTGCCAACATCATAAAATGTTACTTCGTAAAAAGTGGCACAATTACAATTGTGCTGATTTGAAATAAATATTTTTATATTTGCGGAATCCGACACCTATGGAAGCCATCCTGTTCCCCAATCCTCGCCGTCCAGGCATTGGTCTACGCCCCAAAAAAGAAGCTAATCGACCTATGCTCCCCCAGCAGGCACGATTGTGCCCGGTATTAGAGGCCGGCAGTGCACTAGGTGCACTTGTTTATCCTTCGCTAAATAAAAACGAGCAGTTTTTGATTGGATATGAAGGTGAAGGTCTCTACCAATTAGCTTATTTAGTAAATCCCACCGGCAATAAATGGGAACAGGTTTTTACAGTTGCTTACCAGCTGGCACCTGGTGGTTTTGGACACCGCAAAGAAGAAGTAAATCTCTATGTTCCAGAAACCCCTGGCTTTAAGGACACCGCCAAAAGCATCGCCCGCATGTTTATTGCACCTGACGATCTGGGCACTCCAGCTGGCGCTGTAACAATTCGTGGCGCCTGGAATTTTCAGACACCGGCTGGATGGGATACTGTTTATTCAGGCGTAATAAATAATACAGAAAGGCCTATTGCGCCGGTGCTAGTCACACGGGTAGAAACCGATTGGTACGTGCATGACTCCGAGTTCCGCTATGTCCTGACTCCAGGAGAAATGATTACCGTTTCTTATAATCTGCCAGTAGGGCAAGTGTTCTTCGTGCCACGAGAGCCCGTTACTTTTCGCGATGGTACAGAGCAGGAGGCCGCTGACAGGTTAGTGAAAAGCAAAAAATTCTATGAAGAGAAGTCTAAGCATAAAACCAAAACCTCTTATGGGCTTGAATACAGCCCGCACTACACACGCAGTAGAAGAGAGCTTTCTCTTAATGCTTCAGACAAAGAAGATCAAGAAACTCAACAATAAAACAGGCAACTAAGGCAGCACTGATGTCTTCAACAACATCAATGTTTTAAAACCCTGCGCGCTGACTTGGCAACAACACGGCTTGCCAGGGGCGCCCCCGGGATGGGGACTCTGCAAATTGTGTGAGGGGCTTGTGTTGGCTTCGGGGAAAAGCAGTAGCGGTGAACCGGCCAGCATTCACCGCTACCTCAGCCTGATTCAGTCCTCAGAAGTTATGATTAAGCTGAAGGCCGATCGTACGTGGTCGCGCCATTGTGCTGTTGATGTAGGCGCTGTCACCCGTGGCGGAGCTGCCGGGTAGTCTGGGTGTCGCCTGCTTGTCAGTCAGGTTCGACACGTACAGTGCCCAGTCAATGTTCAGCAAATTGATGCCGGCACGAAGGTTCATGTTGTACGTGGATGGCGTCATCCAGACCCAGGGGTTGTAGCTGTTGGCGGCGTTCCCGGCATTGAATTTGTCGAGTTCAGCCATCAGGCCAGCCCTGTAGGTATGCGAGAATGAATAGTCGAACCTGATAAACGCCTCGTTACCAGCAATATGGAAGTCATACTGCGGACTGAACGATAGCGTCCAGTCCGGTACGCCACCGATGTTGTCGCCTGCCTTTCTGACCAGGGCACTGCTCGGATTGGTCGGGTTGGAAAGGATATCTTCTGCGTACGTTGCCTTGTTGTAACTGGCATTGGCGGAGAAACTCAGATTGCCGAAGCGGCCATTGGCCTGGAGTTCAACTCCTTTGGATATGGCGTGCCCGGCATTATTGAGATAGCTGAAACCGCAGGCAACGGACTGGCTGTACTGCATATCCTGCCAGTCGATGTAGAAGAGCGCGGTGTTGAGCTGCACCCTGCCATCGAGGATGCGGGCCTTATTGCCGACTTCATAGCTGGTCACGGTATCCTGCTTGTAAGTCAGCGGACTCGAGGTAAGTCCCAGATCCGCCAAAGCCTGCTGACACTGACCACTCGCGGGTACCGGCGGGTTCACCCCACCCGGACGGAAGCCCCCGGAGAACATGGCATAGGCCAAGTTGGTGTCTGAGAACTGATAGGCCAGTGCCGCCTTTGGCGAGACATTGGTTTCTTTCGACTTCAGCGTCGTGGTCTGAATTCCGCAATTGGCGGAATCCGGACAGCCGACGAGGTCGGTCGGGAACAAGGTGGCCAATACAGCAGAGTTCGTCAAATTCACGACCGGGTTGGTTTTCGAGTTCGGCTTGGTCGGATCCTGCGACACCGCTTGCACTGCTGCGGCTTGGGGCGTGAAGCCGTCATCCTCCAGACCTGCCGCCGTGATCCTCGGGGGGAAACCTGCCACGAGCGCGCCGTAAAGCTGCCGGAAGTTCTGCGTGTAATCGTTGTAGCGCGCACCGAGAGTGACTGTCAGTTTATCGGTCAGCTCGTAGTTGCCCTCTGCAAACACAGCCCAGGTCCGCTCATTCAACCACACTTCGCGATCAGAAACGTCTTGCTGCCATGTATCGAATGCGCCAACGCCTGCGGGTGAGTTAACGCCCCACTGTGGCAAGAAATACCCGCCACCGCGCCAAACGCCTGAAATTCCCCCCAGTGATCTGGCGACCGCATCCTCGTTGCTGGTTTCACGGCCGTGCATGTGAATGTCGGATTTGCTGAAATAGGCACCGCCGACCCAGGTCAGCCGTCCGCTGTTATTGGATGAAAAACGCAGTTCCTCGCTGGTGGCATTACGTTGGTTTTCGTAGTTGTAAAAGTCCGCATAATTCGGGAAGCCAGGAACGTAACGAGTACTCCTGTAGCAGCCTTGGGGGTCTTTCGGATTCAGACCTGGACGCAGCTGATTGATGCCGTCGACACAACTGGTAGTGCCATATGTGTAGGCGCCGATATTGCGAGTACCGCCTCCTGTGCCGCCCGAGAAGGTCTGGCCATTGGTGACGTCGTCAATATAGCTGGTAATGGATTTCACTTTGAAAGACTCGAATTCCTTTTCAATGGACAAGGAAGGCAGTAGCAACCTGGATATACGTGGCGACGCGAAGTACTGGACATCGCCCGGCTGCGTTGACCGGTAGAAGCCATTGCCATTCGAATCAAAGTTGTACCACGGCATGGCGTTCTGGGTGTGCGCGGGAACTTCCTTGTCGAGAGCGGAGTAATAGTAGGTCACCGGATTGCCTTTGGCATCGACATAACCCAGCTGACCGATCCTGGCGGCAAAGTTGCCACTGGCGCTCGGCCGGCTGCTGGAAGTGAATCCAACGACGGGCAGTGAGTTCGGACCGTATTTTGCGTAGTCAATGCCGCCGGGATTGGTGACCGCATTATAAACATTGGGAATGCCATTGCGGATGACTGAACCAGACCAAGTGATCTTCTCCGACGGACCATATACACCGTTATCATCATTGGACTGATCATGGCCCCAGTAAATGGCCGGTGTGACCGACAAGGAATCAGTTATTTTCCAGAGCAGCGAGGTACGCGTATAACTGGATTCACTCCAGTTGTTGTCCTCAGAAAATTTGAGACCGTCATAGACCGACTTGGAATCGACCCAGCCACCCTGCCGGCGGAAGCTGCCACTGATGCGGAAGCCAAGCACGTCCTTGATGAGCGGTCCACCGAGAGCGACACCCATTTCGCCGGAGGGGGCGCCGTCTTCGGTGGTGGCAGCATCTACCCTAGCCCTGCCAGAAAACTCCGTCAGACTCGGGGTGGGGGTGATGAAGCGGATGGTACCGCCTTCAGACGAGTCGCCGTAAAGCGTGCCTTGCGGGCCGCGCAGTACTTCCACCCGCTGGATATCATACAGGTTCGGGAACGGTGCACCGTTGCCGGTTTGCAAACCGTTGATCATACGCCGTTGTAGCGCTGTGTCGTCTAGATAGAAACCTGTGGTCTCCGAGCCGACGGAACTGCCTCCGATACCGCGAATGGTGAAACTCGGCTTACGGTCACCGCCGCTCTCGCCGAATTGAAGACCTGGGACAAGGCGCGCGAGATCAGCGCCAGCCTTAATGCCCTGATTGGTCAAGCTGTCCTGACTGATAGCGCTGACTGACATCGCCACGCGGTTGACGGAGGACTCCTGGCGCGTTGAAGTCACCGTGATTTCCTCGAGCTGCTTATCCTGTGCTCTGGCCATACCTGCACTGCCGGATACTACCGCTGCGATAGCGGAAGCCAAGAGTCTAGTTTTACCCATTGATAAATACATGCCCCCGTCCTTATTATCGTT
>CAINTJ010000139.1 GCA_903853385.1 uncultured Gammaproteobacteria bacterium | reverse complement strand
GGATACTTACCGAGGAAATCGGCATATTGCGCGCCACCCTCCACCAGTGCGCCGGCCCACCAGCTTGCTTCATAACGCTCCGGAAGTCTGACTTCATTGATCAAGAGCCGACCGCCAGGCGTCAGCGCGGCCAGCAGCTTGCCGGCCAGCTGGGCATGTTGGCCGGCGCCGTGTACATATTGCAACACTCCCATGGCCAGTATCAGGGCATATGGGCCCGACACAGCGGCGGTGAACAAATCAGCCTGGCGGAAGCTTACATTGGGAAATGGCGCACAGCGTTGTCGTGCGGCAACGCAAGCAGCTGCTGATATATCAAGGCCCACCAACTCACTAGCCAACGGCGCCAGCAATTGCGTGAACAACCCTTGCGCACTGCCAAGTTCCAGTACACGCGCCGGCAGGCTGGCACTGCAGTGCCCGACAATCGCTGCCAGTACCTGACGATAACGCTCTTGTTCCGCGGCGCAGGTGAAGTCCCATTCGTTGCTGGCATGGGAGTGGTTGGCTGCTGCGGCACGCCGCAGCAGAAAGCGTTCATGGAATATGGCAAGCAGAAACCTTGTTTGCCAGTAGACATCAAACAGCCACGGCAACCGGCGTGACAAGTGCAGGCGCCTGACTACTCCCACTCAACCACCACTGGCGGTGGCAAGTTGCGAGCGCAGGGTGCTCCAGAACAGTTGCACGCCCTTGCAAAAAGCCCGTAGCCGTTGCAACAAGGAAGGTACCGAGCCAATCAAGGCCGCTTTGTGATTGCGCCGTCTGCGCTGGTTGCCAGCTATGGCCCGTACGATCAGCCACAGCAGGTGCGGGGCATAGCGTGGATGCTGATATAACAGCAGGCAGGAGTACGCCACATTCAGCGTCAGGCAATAGAGTCTGTGTTCCAGCGAACCAACAACAGCAGGATGGAACACTATCGCCCGGGGATTGTAGGCAATGCGATGCCCCTGGGCGATGAGGGAAAAAAATGCATAGTGGTCCTCGCCGGAATCGAGCGGCATGCCGCGCCCGATTGTTTCTTCGAATCCGCGCCAGCTGGCAAGCACGGAACGCCGGACCGCAAAATTGCCGTCACCCAGTCCACCGAAATTGGCGCGCGCGAACCAGTCGGGGGAGTGCCGGTCGACGTGAAATGGCGCGGCACCCCAGGCCGACTCCTGCAGTCCGCAAGCAAGAGCCGCTTCGCAGCCGTCGACAAGCGCCATGGGCAGCATGGGCCCCGTCACTGCTACAACCGCAGGATCATCGAAGCAAGCCGCCAGTTCAGCCAGCCAGGCGGGATGCGCAATCATGTCGTCATCGAGGAAGGCGACAATGTCGCTGGTGCACGCTTGCAGTCCGATGTTGCGGGCCCGGCTGAGACCGCGTACCGGAGCCAGCTGATACGCGGTGTTGTACTGTTGCGCCAGCAACCTGGTTGCGCCACAGGCGGGGGCGTTGTCTACCACTAGCACCTGGATCGATGGTTGAACAATAGTGGTCAACGCAGCAAGGCAACGCTCAAGCAGCACGGCACGGTTGTGGGTACAGATGACGATGCTGATGGAAGGCTTCATTGCCAGAGGCTGATGCACGAAGAGAAGGGTGTGGACAGGTAGGGCTACCGAGTATAGTTCCAGGGTATGCAACAAACCAGCATACTTGGCTTCACAGGAAATATTCCCGCCCTATGCCGATGCGGGCCAGCAGATAACGCAGCAGTATCCATAACATTTTCACACCATAGACGATGCTGCCACCGCAACTGACGGAAGAGGCATCGGCGGGATATTGGCAGGGGATTGGCGCATCACCTATCCGGAATCCTTGATAAACCGCTTTGGCCAGCAGGGCCGGATCAAAACTGAAGTCATCCGCATTGCGTTGCCAGTCCACCTTTTCCAGCACCTCGCGCGAGAAGACCCGGAAGCCGGTATGAAAATCACCAAGGTTGGTGCCGAGGGTCACATTGGCAACCAGCGTGAGCAGGCGGTTAGCAAAATACTTGTATTTGGGCATCCCGCCCGCCAGTGCTTCCCGGCGGTTGCGAATCCGGTTGCCGAGCATGATGTCACAAGTGCCGGCAGCCACGAAGTCAACGAAGGTGGAAATCAGTCGGGCATCATACTGTTCATCCGGATGCAGCATGACCACGATGGTGGCGCCCAGACGCAAGGCTTCACGGTAGCAGGTCTTTTGGTTGGCGCCATAGCCGTGGTTTTGGCTGTGCGAAAACACGTGCTTGATACCCAGCGCCCGCGCCAATGCAGCCGTACCGTCCTGGCTGCCGTCATCGACCAGAATCACTGACTGCCGTAACTGTGCGTCGATCTTGCTGTAGGTGAGCGACAGCGTGCGTACCGCATTGAAAGCAGGCATTACGATGATGATCTTCTCGCCAGGTCTGCAATTCATGTTCAAGTGATCAGGTGCCTGTCAGCGTAAAGCATGGGGCTGCTTGGCCGAGCCTGTCAGCAGCAGAGCTGTCGAGAGCGCCAACACCGGCCCACAAATATTAAACAAGGCGCGTGCAATGTTGCTGCCTGAATCATCCCAGGCTCCCATCAGCAGAGCGCCCACGACAGTAGCAATGCAAGGCAGTACCCAGGCCGGCGGCAACCGGTGAAGTTTCCAAACACCCAGCGGCAGTAACCAGCCGAACAAATACAGTATGCCGTGATTGGCCACAGCGCCCCACAGGCCTGTCCAAAAACTGCTTTCAAGGCCGTGCTGAACCACCGCAATTGTCCACGGCAGCACTGGTTGCCGATACCACGACGACCACAGCACTAGCAGCGTACCGAAAGTACTGATATTCAACGCAAGCCACCACTTGCCGCGGCGGTCAGTCAAGCGAAAGCCGGCAACGCGCCAATACCACACAGTGGAATAAATGGCGGCAAAGGGCATGAAGGTTTCTTTGGCCAATACTCCGGCAATGCCAATCAGCGGCAACAGCTGCCAGCGTTCGCTCATCAGGGCCCAGGCCAGTGCCAGCAGCAAACAGGCTTCACCCGAGTCCACCAGTGCGGTCAGGTAATAGTTGGAAACAGCAAACGACAGCAGGTAGAGCAGCGCAGCCGTCAATGCGCTTGCATCATCACCAGTTACCATTTTGCCGGCAATTGTCAGCAACAGGGCAGTCGTGGCGCAGAACAGGGCGTTGGCAATCAACAGGGACAGCAAGCCGCTGTCGACCGCCGCACTGTGTCCAGCCACCACGCCACGCACCAGGCGGGCAGTAAGGGGCACCAGCAGTCGCGGACGCGGATCTTCCTCACTGAGAATTGATTTGGCCGTGAACAAATCGGTCGAGCTCGCCAGGGCG
>CAINTJ010000138.1 GCA_903853385.1 uncultured Gammaproteobacteria bacterium | reverse complement strand
GGCCACCAACGCAAACTGGAGCTTGCGCTGGAAGTGCCGCGCTCACCATTGACCGCACTGATGAGCAATGAAGTGTGGGTGGAAATCTATCAGCGGCTGGAACAACTCACGTCTGCGCATCGCACCACCATCATTTTTGTCAACACGCGCCGGCTGGCCGAGCGGCTGGCGGTGACGCTGGGCGAGCGCATCGGCGCCGAACTGGTGAGTTCGCATCACGGCAGCATGAGCAAGGACCATCGCTTCGATGCCGAGCAGCGCCTCAAGCAGGGCCAGTTACGTGTGCTGGTGGCCACCGCCTCGATGGAGCTGGGCATTGATGTGGGCGCGGTGGAACTGGTGGTGCAGATTGCTTCGCCCAAAGGCATTGCTGCCTTCCTGCAAAGGGTGGGGCGCAGTCGCCATCAGGTTGGCGGCGTGCCCAAGGGCATCCTGTTTCCGCTGACGCGCGATGATCTGGTCGAATGCAGCGCGCTGCTCGACAGCATCCGCCGTGGCGAACTCGACCAACTGGTGATTCCCGACAAGCCGCTCGACATTCTGGCGCAGCAAATCGTGGCGGAACTGGCCAGCATGGAAGGCACTGACAGCGGCTGTGCGCTGGAAGAACTCTGGCAATGGGTCACCCGTTCGTGGGTGTATCGCAATCTTGTGCGTGCCGAGTTTGATGCGATTGTTCGCATGCTGGCCGAAGGTTACAGCACGCGGCGCGGTCGCAGCGGTGCCTTGCTGCATCTGGACCTGATCAACGGCATGGTGCGGCCCCGCAAGGGCGCACGCCTGACCGCACTCACCAACGGCGGCGCCATCCCCGACATGTTTGACTATCAGGTGGTGCTGGATCCGGACGACATTGTGGTCGGCTCCGTCAACGAAGACTTTGCACTGGAATCCTTGCCTGGCGATGTGTTCACGCTCGGCAATCACGGCTGGCGCATGCTGCGCATCGACGGCCTCAAGGTGCGCGTGACCGACGCGCAGGGGCAGCCGCCGTCGATTCCGTTTTGGCTGGGCGAAGGCCCGGGCCGTACACGCGAGTTGTCGGAATCGGTGTCGCGGCTGCGCGAAGACCTGTTCAAGCGCTTTGTTGATTCCCCCGATGCCGGCACCCGCTATCTCGAACACGAAGTCGGCCTGCCCATCGAGGCCGCCGAACAGCTGGCCAGTTACCTCTATAGTGGCAGTAGTGCGCTCGGCGTGATGCCCACGCGCGACACGCTGGTGCTGGAGCGCTTCTTCGATGAAGTGGGCGACATGCATCTGGTGCTGCATGCGCCGTTCGGCAGCCGCGTCAACAAGGCGTGGGGGCTGGCGCTGCGCAAGCGCTTCTGCCGCAGTTTCAATTTCGAACTGCAAGCGGCCGCCAATGAAGACAGCATCGTGATTTCGCTTGGCTCAGTGCACAGCTTCGAGCTGGCGGAAGTGTTCAGCTATCTGCACAGCAGCAGCGTGCAGGATGTGCTGATTCAGGCACTGCTGGATGCGCCGATGTTTGCAGTGCGCTGGCGCTGGAATGCCAGCCGTGCACTGGCGGTGGCGCGCAATCGCAACGGCAAACGCGTGCCGCCGCAGTTCCAGCGCATGGCTGCCGAAGATTTTGTGGCGCAGGTGTTCCCCGACCAGCTCGCCTGCCAGGAAAATATCAGCGGTCCGCGTGCAGTGCCCGAGCATCCGCTGGTGCAGCAGACCATCAACGACTGCTTGCATCAGGCCATGGACATCGACGAGCTCAAGGAAATCCTGGGCCAGATGGAGTCGGGTGCCATCCAGCTGGTGGCGCGCGACCTGCGCGAACCGTCGCCGTTTGCGCAAGAGATCATCAACGCACGGCCTTATGCCTTTCTCGACGACGCACCGTTTGAAGAACGCCGCACGCTGGCGATCCGCAATCGCAGCTGGATTGATCCGGCCGAGAACGCCGACTACAGCGTGCTGGATCAGGCCGCCATTGAGCGCGTGCGCGAAGAAGCCTGGCCGTGGATCCGCAGCGCCGACGAACTGCACGATGCGCTGATGCTGATGGGCTTCATGAGCTACGGCGAAGTGCACGGCCACAGTGAAACGCGCAGCGTGGGCAGCGAGCGGCTGGAGCTGGAAGCGGATGTGTCGCTGTTTCTGGCGGAGCTGGTCAGGCAGCAGCGCGCCACCGAAGTGCGACGCGGCGCGGTGCGCCTGATCATTGCCAGCGAGAAACAGCCGCTGTTTGCCGCGCTCGGCAGCGATTGGCTGTTTAAACCGGCGGTGGCATTACCTGCAGCCTTGCAACAACAAGCCTTTGAAAAAGAAACGGCGCTTACTGAATTGATGCGCGGTCGCCTGGAAGCACTCGGCCCGGTCACGGTGCGCCAGCTCAGCGACAGCCTGGGCTGGCCGGCCAGCGAAATTGAATTCGCGTTGCGTGCGCTGGAAGTGGAAGGCTTTGCATTCCAGGGTTTCTACACGCCGCTTGCCGCCGGTGCCACACCCACTGACAAGGAATGGTGTGAGCGCCGCCTGCTGCACCGCATTCACCGTTACACCATTGATGTGCATCGCGAAAGCATCAAGCCGGTGTCGCTGCAGGTCTACATGCAATTTCTGCTGGCCCTGCATGAAGTGCAGCCACTCACTGACGAGATCACCTTGCCGGGGCCCACCACTACCGACAGCTTGCGCCGCATCCTGCAACAACTCGATGGCATCACCGCACCGGCCACCGCGTGGGAAAGCGACATTTTGCCGGCGCGGCTGCCGCACTATGATCCGGCCTGGCTGGATCAGCTGTGCATCAGCGGGCAGGTGAGCTGGGGCCGTTTGCTGCAACCGCGGGAAGCCGGCAGCAGCGGCAAGCTGGCGGGGCCGGTCAAGAGCACACCGCTCAATCTGGTGCAGCGGAAAAATCTTGATCTGTGGCAAGCCCTGGCAGCACAGGAGCCGTGCAGCAATGAGTTGCTGTCATCCGCAGCGGCACTGCTGCGCGACCTGCTGCAAACCAAAGGCGCCAGTTTCTTCACCGACCTCACACGCCACAGCAGCCTGATGCCGATCCAGGTCGAGCAGGCGCTGGCCGAGCTGGTCAGCCTTGGCCTGTGCACCAGCGACAACTTCACCGGCCTGCGCGCGTTGCTCACGCCTGACAGCCACAAACCGAAAGCCGGCAGTCACGAACGCCGGCGCGCCATCTACGGCATTGAAGACGCCGGGCGCTGGTCGTTGCTCGACACCGGCACAGCCACACAAACAGTGCTGACTGACGAACAACTGGAGCGCCTGATCCAGCTCTATTTCGCCCGCTGGGGCGTCATCACCCGCAAAGTGCTGGAGCGCGAACAGAACGCGCCGCCCTGGCGCCAGCTGCTGCTCAAATTGCGCCGGCTCGAATTGCGCGGCGATGTGCGCGGCGGCCGCTTCATCAGCGGCGTGGGTGGCGAGCAGTTTGCGCTGGCCGACACCGTAAGTGCACTGCGCAAACAACAGAAAAGCTGGCAGGAAAAGCTGGACGTCGACACCAGCACCACCACCAGTGGCGCCAATGCCCACACGCACTCACCGCAGCGCCACATCCTCAACGCCACTGACCCGCTCAACCTGCTCGGCAGCCTGCTGCCCGACAAGCGCGTGCCGCACCTGAGCGGCAATCGCATCCTGTTTGAAGACGGCCTGCCGATAGCCGTGCTGGAAAAGGACGAAGTGAAGCTGCTGCGCAACCACGACAGCACCACGCAGTGGGAGTTGCAGAAGTTGCTGCAGAAGAAAAGTTTTCCGCCGAGGTTGCGGGCTTATATTGGCAAGGTGTGACTCAGTCTCGTCGCTAGAAAGACTATTGATTCCGATAGATTTTGTCGCTGGATCATAAAAACCTGCTTTGGCTTTTTAGACTTTTTCCATCACCCATCTGCTATGGATTAAGGTTGTCTAGCTAATCTTGTATTCTCCCAGAAACGAATTAATGACTTCGTTAAGCTGGCTTTTAGCATATTTCTGCATGAGCAGTTAAATATTCAAGAGAACGTTGCGGTTGGGCCTCGATACTTAGAAAAACCGCAGGAATTACATGGAAATATGGGGAGCGCGAGTGGATGCCATACTGCACGAGCTTCCACAGCCTAGACAGGCTCCGATCAAAATAAGGTTCGTTGAACCACCCGAAATAATTTCATGTTAAATAGAGATTAAATGAACTTAACAAGGTCACCTACGTGCGCCTACGGCGCAGGAAGCTGCTCTCGCTGCGCCTGTTGTGTTCGGCTTTATGTTATTTTTAATCAATGATAATAGGGGTAAATATGTATAATAAACTTGCATTAGTGGTAGTAACTGGTTCTCTCATTACTGGTTGCGCATCAGTTCCTATGGAGAGTATAGAAGAGTCCAAAAATGTTAAAACATTTAACTTACCTTCAGGAGAAAATGCAGGTGTTTATATCTATCGCGCGAGCGGCCCCGGAACTG
>CAINTJ010000137.1 GCA_903853385.1 uncultured Gammaproteobacteria bacterium | reverse complement strand
CGCAAGCCGAGCGTGTCTGCCCCAACCGAGATGTGATGGGCTGCTTCAGGTGCCAGTGAACCGCCAAGATCCCGCAAGCCTTTTTTCCTGATCTGGGTGATACCCCATAGTGATGGATCAACATTCTTGTAGCTGTCGTAAATATGGGGGAATTTTGTCCAATCAAACAAACCTGTATCAGTTACCGCTCCGCCCAGTGCATTGCTATGGCCCCCTATGATTTTGCTCAGAGCATTAATCACCAGACTTGCCCCTACTTGCTTGGGCTGAAACAGCCAGGGAGAGGTAATGGTGTTGTCGACCACATAGAGCAGGTCCAGGGTTTGACACAAACTGCCAATGCCTTGCAGATCGGCCACTTGAGTGGCCGGGTTGGCTATGGTTTCCACAAACACCAGGCGGGTATTGGCTTGAACTGCCTCAGCGATATTGTTGACGTCGGTGGCATCTACAAAACTGACCTGGATCCCCAGGGTTTGCAGCGTGCCAAAAAAGCTGTTGGTGTTGCCGAACAGGAATGAACTGGCAATAAGGTGGTCACCCTGGCGCAGCAACGCCAGCAAACTGCCGGTTATGGCTGCCATGCCGGTGCCAAAACAGACGCTGGCAATGCCGCCTTCCATGCCGGTGATTTTGCGGGCAAGGGTTTCCACGGTCGGGTTGCTTTGACGGCCATAAGAATAGCCGCTTTTTTTGCCCTGAAAAACTGCAGCCATTTCTCGGGCATCTTCGTAACCAAAGGCAACCGAAGTATGGATGGGCTTGTGCAGCACGCCATGTTCGGGGCGCTCACGCCGGTCGGCATGCAGAACTGTCGTGTTGAATTTGTTTTTGGTCATTGACTCACCTGCCCGGGGGTAGGAGGCCGGGCAAACCTGGAGGTCATGATACCTGTGCTGCTTTGCATGCTCCAGCGTTTGTACATGGTAAGTTACCTGAGCTTTCAGGGGATTCGCCGCTGATTTTGCAGGCTTTCCAGTGCTATTGCCGATAAGTTGCGATACCATCTCGACAACGCTGATCCAGTGAGGATGCTCCCGTGGGAACCATAAGACCAGTCTGCATCATTGTCTTGCTTGCCTTGATGACCGCTTGCGCCTCAACTCCGCAGGTAACGCCGCAGGCTGCTGCGACCCAGGCTATGGCTGCGCAGCAAGCCCAGCTTGATGCAGAGCGGGAAGCCAAGCGAGTTCAGGAAGAGAAGCTGCTGGCTGAACAAAAAGCCAGAGCAGAGGCTGCGCAAGCAGAAGCAGCCAGAGCGGCTGCCGCTGAAGAACAAGCCCGTCGCGAAACTGCTGCGAAACAGCCACCGGGGGCCAGAAAACAGCAAAGTGCTGGCAATGCCGGCGCGAGACCTGCAAATCAAAATACAGAAAAGCGGGCGCAGGAAATCGCCAAACAACAAAAGCAGATTGCCGACTTGCGCGCCATGATTGCAGCCAACAAGTCTGAAACTGCCAAGATCGACGGGGCCAACAAGTCATTGAAACAAGCCATCGCTGCTGCAGAATCACTTTCTGCCACCTTGAGTGCAGAACAGCAAAAATACTCAGCTACTGACCCGGCCACCGGAAAAACCCAGATGCCATTGGCCAAATCCAAGATAGAAGAACTGACCGCAGAAGTTGAGAAACTGCGCGCACAGGCAGCAGCACTGACCAAGGATTCCAAATAAGCCCGGACGGAGTTCTCTCCAGTCAGCATGGCAGGCGCCAGCCTGCTTTAATTACTGTCGGGGGCTGTGATAGAGTGCGCCCGGTTTTTTACGGGTAAAAGTTCAGCCTGTGACCTATATTAAAAAGACATACCCTTCGCTTAATTTTCAGTAACTACCGGGAGAAAACTGCATGGCAGGTTCCGTCATCTTGATAATCGCGCTGTCCCTGTTCGGACTCGCTGTAGCTTTCTTCTACATGAAAAAGGTTACCTCCATCCCTATTGATCTGGGTCTTAACCCGGAAGAGAGCGGCAAACTGAAAGCCATTCATGGGGCCATCGCTGAAGGCGCCATGGCATTCCTGAAGCAGGAATACAAAGTGCTGCTGTGGTTTGTACTGGCTTTTTCTGTTGTGATCGGGTTGTTGACGGATAACGTTGAAACCAAAGGCACCAACGAAGGCTGGTATACCGCCTTTGCATTCGTCTATGGGGCTGCTATTTCCATTCTTTCCGGTTATATCGGCATGAAAGTAGCCACGGCCGGCAACGCGCGCACCACCGTCTCGGCCCGTAACGGTCTGGCCGATGCCTTCAGGGTTGCTATCAATGCCGGCGCAGTGATGGGCTTTGCGCTGGTCAGTCTGGCCACCCTGGGGATGATTTCGATCTATTTGGTGATGAAGCATTTGCTGGTAGATGTTCCCAACAATGTCTTGATGGAAGTGATTGCAGGTTTCGGTTTGGGCGGTTCCACCATCGCGCTGTTTGCGCGTGTAGGTGGCGGCATCTTCACCAAAGCGGCTGACGTAGGCGCTGACCTGGTCGGTAAAGTTGAAAAAGGCATTCCTGAAGATGATCCGCGCAACCCTGCCGTAATTGCGGATAACGTGGGTGACAACGTGGGTGACGTGGCCGGCATGGGTGCCGACTTGTTTGGTTCCTGCGCCGAGAGTACTTGCGCTGCGCTGGTGATCAGTGCGATTGCCTTTGCTTCCGACATCAATGCGATGGTTTACCCGATCATGATTACTGCAGTGGGTATCGTGGTAAGTCTGGTCACCAAAATTGTGTCACAGATGCTGGTCACTGTGAGCGCCGAAGACAAAGTAGGCAAAGCCCTGAAAATGCTGTTGGGCGTTTCCACCTTGTTGATGATGGTGGCAATTTATTTCGTCACCATGACAATGATTCCGGCCACTTTCGAAATAAATGGTGTTGGCTACACCAACATGGGTGTGTATTGGTGTTTCCTGGCCGGGCTGTTGGCTGGTCTGGCGGTAGGTTTCCTGACCGAATACTACACTTCTACCGAATATGCCCCGGTTAGAGAAATTGCCAAATCCTGCGAAACCGGTGCAGCCACCAACATCATTTTTGGATTGGCGCTCGGCTACAAGAGCACGGTGCTGCCTTATATCGCCATTGCCATCGCCATTTTTACCTCCTGGCATCTGGCTGGCATGTACGGCATAGCCATCGCTTCGATCGGCATGCTGGGCACTTTGGTAATCGCATTGATGATTGATGCCTACGGCCCGGTGGCGGACAACGCGGGCGGTATAGCTGAAATGGCCGGCCTCGACAAGGAAGTGCGTCGTCGTACCGATATTCTTGACGCTGCCGGCAACACCACTGCTGCCATCGGCAAAGGTTTTGCGATTGGCGCGGCCATCCTGACTTCGCTGGCTCTGTTCAGTGCGTTTATCACCAGTGCCCAGAGCCTGATGCGCGCTTTGCCGCAATATGGTGCTGATTACAATCTGGTAAACCATATTACGCTGCTGGATCCAGTGGTCTACACCGCACTGTTCATCGGCGCCGTGTTGCCGTTCCTGTTTTCTGCCATGACCATGAAGAGCGTGGGTTCTGCTGCGTTCGACATGATCGAAGAAGTGCGTCGCCAGTTCCGTACCATCCCGGGTTTGATGGAAGGCACTGGACGTCCTGACTACGCCACCTGTGTCGCCATCTCCACCAAAGCTGCTTTGCGTGAAATGATTGCTCCCGGCATCCTGATCATTGGCACGCCGCTGCTGGCTGGTTTCCTGTTTGGTGTGCAAGCAGTTGCCGGCATTCTGGCAGGCTCACTGGTAGCTGGCGGTGTTCTCGCCATCTCATCTTCCAACAGTGGTGGTGCCTGGGACAATGCCAAGAAATATATCGAGAAAGGTAACCACGGCGGCAAAGGTTCTGAATGTCATAAGGCTGCAGTTGTGGGTGACACTGTCGGTGATCCCCTGAAAGATACTTCCGGTCCGTCACTGAACATCCTGATCAAATTGTCGGCGATTTTGAGTCTGGTGTTCGCACCATTCTTCGTGAACTTTGGCGGTATCCTGCTGTGATCGCCAGCACGGCCATTCATTGTTGATGTAAAAAAGGGGGCCTAGGCCCCCTTTTTGTTTTCTGTAAATAACCCTTGTTTTTCCGAGTCTTTCTATGAGCACTACTAAAGTCCAGCAGAATCTCAGCCCAAACTTGCGTCAGATCAGCCACGTTGTGGTGGTGGCGTCCGGCAAGGGGGGGGTGGGTAAATCCACCACGGCAGTCAATCTGGCGCTGGCCTTACACAGGCAGGGTGCACGCGTCGGGCTGTTTGATGCAGACATCTACGGCCCTAGCCAGCCGTTGATGCTGGGTGTGGCCGGCAAGCGCCCACAGATTGTCAATGGTAACCAGATGGAGCCGATTACTGCACACGGCATCAAGTGCAATTCAGTGGGCTTTCTGGTCGATGACAACCAGGCCATGGTGTGGCGCGGGCCGATGGTAGTGGGGGCGTTCAACCAGATCCTTAATGACACTGTGTGGGGCCAGCTGGATTACCTGATCATCGACATGCCACCGGGCACCGGTGACATCCAGTTGAGTCTGGCACAGTCAGTGCCAGTGACTGGAGCGGTGATCGTCACCACGCCACAAGACGTGGCGCTGCTGGATGCGAAGCGTGGCATTGAAATGTTCCGTAAAGTACAGGTGCCAATTCTTGGGGTAGTGGAAAACATGGGCTTGCATATCTGCAGCAACTGCGGCCACAGTGAACATATCTTTGGTGAAGGCGGCGCTGAGCGCATCGCGAAGACCTATGGAGTTGAATTGCTGGGCGCCCTACCACTGGATGGCAAAATCCGCGAACAGTGCGATGCCGGCAATCCGGCGGTTGCCGCGGACCCACAAGGAGCCATTGCCCGGATCTACCTCCTCATCGCCAGCAGGGTGAGAGCCCAGCTG
>CAINTJ010000136.1 GCA_903853385.1 uncultured Gammaproteobacteria bacterium | reverse complement strand
TGTATTAAAGATGGTTCATGGTTAATGGTTAATGGTTCATGGTTGCTATTAGGGGGTGTTAAGGGTGGCAATAGGGTGGCTATAGGGTGGCTATCCCCTGCCTTGTTCCATCGCTTTTCAGCGCCTCGTTTTCCAGCCTCTGCCATCAGTGTGTACGCGGCTATTTCCTTGTCTGCCCTTGGGTTTATGAACCCATCATCAGTAGAGACAAAAAACTCATTCAGGACAGTCAAAACGTCCTGCTCTTGGTCACGCATGCCAATCTGACGGGCAATGTCCCGTTGCTTTATCGGCGCTTGGTGAAGGTAATAGTGGTCTAGAAGTCGCCTGTAGGCTAAATCTTCCATCAGCATCAAGTGATGGGTATGAGACTTGTAGTCTCCAATGTGGAAACTGTAATAGTGCATTGACAACCTTACGTTCTAGGTCAGTCGCTACTGAAGGTGGGCCTGGCAGGGCGGTAACGAATCGCCTTTTCCCCCGCTAAGGGTAGCCATGCCCGAATTTTAACTTACAAACCAGCCTGGACGCAGAACCATGAGCTGGTACAGCCTACCCTTGGGCAAGCTCTTCCACTGGCAAACAGCGCCCCGTGTCACCCCAAGCAACCGCGCTAGGTCTGCTTGTGATCCAGCTCTCAAAATTGCATCAACTTTCGACATTTGTGCATTTTACTATACAAAGCATGGCTCCGTATTAGGGAAAGTCCCTAGATAAACAGATTGAAACCTCTTGATCGTTGTTCAGAACCCTATACAATCAGCATCAATCCTCAACACATCGTAGAGGTCTTTTAGGAAACATGATGATGAATTGCAACTGGATGGTGACACTGGCAAATTCTCAACGCAAGGCTTTGATTAGCTTGGGTTATTCCAAGCAACAAGTTAACGGCATGAGTCTCAGCGATACGACTCAAGAGTTGAAATCACTTGGCTACGATTTCAAAGCCAACTCTCCATTCAAAAACAAGTAAACCCAACGGGGCTCCGGCCCCATCAATCCCGCAAGGGTCTTTTAAGGAAACATGATGAAAACCCTAATTTTTGCCTTGATTGGCGCGGCCCTGTATGGGCTACCTTTTGTAATCTACTTCTGGAATATGGTGCCATGAACATCAACCAGATTCTGTCCTCAATTACGGACATTGCCAATCGCGCTTACGCTGGCTCAGAACAGGCCGACAGGCTGTCCTTTGAGGTAGGCATGCTGTCTAGCAAGCTGCGGGAGATGGCGTTCTTTCTCCGCACAGCAGAAGATCGGATTAAAGAACTTGAACTTGAACTCACAAAGGATCGGAAATGACAACCACATCAATACTTGTCCACAGCGTCACAGCTGTGCAATTTGCAGAGCCGAGATACATGGTCGGCAGCGCTCGGCCATTCTGGATTCGCAAGATGGTTGCGATTGACGCATCAAACCACGAAACAGAAATCACCCTGTTTGCGGACACTGAAGAGCCGCTGAAACTGCCAAGCACCATCAGCGCTGATTTGCTGTACGCGATCGGCATGGAGTCTCGCGCTGCTTACGAAAACATGGAACTCTTGTGCAAAGCACTGGGAGTGCCATTTCCACCAAACCAAACTAAGGAGACTGTATGAAAGTTTACAAAGCAATCAATGCTGTACAAACGGAACTGTCAACCATTGGCATCACCAAAGATCGCACCAACTCGCAAGGATCTGGCTACAAATTCCGAGGGATTGACGATGTTTACAACGCAATTAGTCCGCTCCTGGCTAAACATGGGCTTTGCATTCTGCCTCGAGTGTTAACCCGTGAATGCATAGAAAGGACAAGCAAGGCAGGCGCGGCTTTGTTCTATGTGACAGTGGAAGTTGAGTTTGATTTTGTTTCAGCAGAGGATGGCAGTAAACACACCGTCAAGACGTTTGGTGAGGCAATGGATAGCGGAGACAAGGCAACCAACAAAGCCATGTCAGCGGCCTACAAATATGCAGCGTTCCAAGCGTTCAGCATCCCAACAGAATCAGACAACGATGCAGATGCATCTACCCATGTTGTGCAATCAACGGAAACAACGATCAAAGCAATACTGGCAGACATTGAAGCCTGCACAACTCACGACCAGCTAAAAGAAGCATTTTTCACAGGAATAAAAACAGCAGGCAATAACCCAAGCGCCCGTGATGTGATCACCAAAGCAAAAGACGCAAGAAAGGCAACACTATGAGCATCCTATTCCGGGCCAGCGCCCTGTCATCCATTATGACGGACGGTAAAGGTAAAGACGAACTGAGCGTAGGCGCCAAGACCTACGTCACCAAGTTGGCAAAAGAGTTTGTCTATGGTTACGACGAAAAGGTGACCAGCAAAT
>CAINTJ010000135.1 GCA_903853385.1 uncultured Gammaproteobacteria bacterium | reverse complement strand
TAGAGCATGTTGCCAAGTTTCTCGTCATAACCGCACAGGAACAGGAAATTAGCATGCCGCAGCATTTGTAAACGGTTGGTGGCACTGGTGTGGGCGACATGGCCGGAAAATTCGATGAATTCGCCCGCCACACCAAAGCGGAGCAGCAAGGCGTCGAGCCTGGGCGAATCAAGGGCGCCATTGCCTGCTGTGCTGCGGTCGGTCACTGCGTTATGCCCCATTGTTGCACCACAGCTGAATATCGTGCCTGATTTGTGTGCAAACTTGATAAATGAATGGTTAAGGGCGACGCCCCACAGCCTGGGCTTGCAAGAAGCAAGCCCAAGTCTGCGAGAAGTTTAAAATGATGGTATCAATATTTCCCTGAATGGGCGCACGCCCACCCAGGGATCTGGTGCTGGACTCAGTCTTCCAGTGCAAACACGAATAACCCTGAGCCTGCCGACACCGCAATGTATTGCTTGCCGTTGAGCTGATAACTGATGGGACCGGAGGCCACTTGGCCACCCAGGTTGGCACGCCACAGCTCTTCTCCGGTTTTGGCATTGAGAGCATAGAAGAAGCCTTCCCTGCCCCCGGCGAACACCAGATTGCTGGCAGTGCTCAGCACGCCGCTGTCAGTGACATCGGTCATTTCATGACGCCACACCACGTCGCCGGTTTTGGGATCAATGGCCTGGATGGCGCCATAGCCTTCCTCATGAATGCGCTGGTTGGCCGGTTTTACACTCAGAGCCGGCATCGTCATGGTGGGAAACGCGCCGACATATTGTTGACCGGCGGTGTAGCTTACCGGGCGCTTGGTATAGACCGAATAAGTGTCCATCCAGGTCGGCACATAGAACAAGCCGGTTTGCGGGCTGTATGAAGGCGGATACCAGTTGGTGGCACCCTGGTTGTTGGGCATGATGAAGGTGCCGGCTTCTGTCGGTCCCAGCACCCGTATTGGCCGGCCTTTCTTGTCGAAACCGCTCATCCAGTTCACTGATACAAAGGGTTTGCCCAGCAGGAAACTGCCATTGGTGCGATCCAGCACGTAAAACACGCCATTGCGGTTGGCAGTCATCACGACTTTACGCGCTTTACCGTTCCAGTTGATATCAGCCAGTACCGGTACCTGGGTGGCGTCATAATCCATTTCATCGTGGGGCGTGAACTGGTAATGCCACACCAGTTTGCCGGTATCAGGATTTAGCGCCACCAGCGAGTCAGTGTAAAGATTGTCACCGGGGCGGTTGTCGCCGTTCCAGTCCGGCCCGGGATTGCCGACACCCCAATACATCAGGTTGAGTTCGGGATCGTAGGAGCCAGTGGTCCAGATGGAACCACCACCTTGTTTCCAGGCCTGTTTGGCCGGATCTTTCCAGCTGTCAAAACCGGCTTCGCCTGGGCCAGGCACAGTATTGAATTTCCACAGCTCCTTGCCTGTTTCCACATCATAGGCAGCAATAAAGCCACGGATGCCGTATTCACCACCGGCGGGACCCACAATGACTTTGTTGCCAATGACCAGGGGGGCTACTGTCAGCGAATAACCCAGACTTGCATCGGCAATTTCGATGTTCCACTTGATCTGGCCGCTAATCGCATCAATAGCCAGCAGATGTCCGTCTATTGCTCCCATGAACAGCGTGTTGCCATGCATGGCCAAACCGCGATTGACACGGCCACAGCACACCCGTGCTTCCGGTGCCGGGGTATAAGCGAGGGTCCAGTACACACGTCCGGTCAGCGGATCCAGTGCCACCACATCATTGGGAGCGGCGACTGTGTACATCACGCCATCGACCAACAAGGGAGTCGCTTCGAATTTTTCGGATGCTCCTCCACGAGTACGTTGTTGCCAGATCCATTGCAGTTTGAGCTTGCTGACATTGGCCGGTGTGATCTGGGTTAGCGCAGAGTTACGGTGCCCGTCATAGCTGCCGTGATAGAGCAGCCAGCTCGAGGGATCAGCCGCCGTGTGCAGCAAACGCTCATTAGTAACCTGGGCCTGGCTATGCAGAGTGGTCAGCAGCAAGGCACCCGCCATGCAGGATTTGATAAAATTATTCATTTGGCAGGTACCTCGGCATTTTTCAGAGTAAGCAGATAGGCGACCACATCCGCTACCTGCGTTGGTGCCAACACGTCCAGATAGATGGGCATTGGTGTGTACAGAACAGTCTGGGATGACAAATCCTTTTTCAGCAAGGACACCAGTTTTTCCTGCTCATTGATCAACTGGATCGAGTGAGTGTCCTGGTTCATCAATTTGCCTTTGATGACAACACCGGCCTTGGTGGTAACCTGCAAGAAACGGTTGCCTTCCCGGACATTCCTGCGGGAATCCAGCAGCGAGGTTTCCAGTGAGACCGGCGTACGCTGGGAAGCGATGCCGCCCAGATCCGGTGACAAGCGTGAACCACCGCCATTGACGCCATGACACTTGCTGCAGCCGGCAGTGCCGAAGAACAATTGTTCGCCGGCTTTGGCATCACCGATTTTGACTTCACGCTTGTCGGCTGCCGTCAGTGCGCCACTGGTTTGCATGGTGCGCAAAAACGCCACCAGTGAACGCAACTCGCCGTAGCTGAACTGGGGCCGGGCAATCATCAGGGTATTGGGAATGCCTCCCCGTATCAGGGCGATCAGGTCTTCATCAGTACTGGCGCGGCGGAAGCGGCCTTTGCCAAGCGCCACCCCTTCCACCGAGTCACCATTGTTGCCATGACAACCAAGGCAATTGGCCTGGTAGATGCCCCGCCCATTTTCGATGTCGCTGGGTGCATAACTGTGTTCCTGCGCGCTGGCGCCAAAGCCGAGACCTAGCAAACTAATGGCGAACGTGGCACGCAGGAGCTTTTTATAGTGTAAGTGCATGAATTCAGAGCCCCC
>CAINTJ010000134.1 GCA_903853385.1 uncultured Gammaproteobacteria bacterium | reverse complement strand
CTCCACCCTCGGGCAAACAAGGGCGGCAAGAATCGTGGTTTGGGTGTAGTCTGATTGCTGCAAGGCCCGCGCTCCTTTGACTCAGTATAAGTTAAAAGCTATAGACAGCATTTGGCACGAAACCTGCCGCGTTTGGCAGCACAATTGACGAAAGGCCCCCATGCTGGTTCATATTTCCCATCGCTATGCCGCGCTTGTGGTCCTGCTGCTGCGCAGCGCCGCCGCTCATGCGGGATCGGTTCAGGGCACGCTACAGGTATCGGTGACGGTGGTGGGCAGCTGTGAAGTGGCGGTGGCAGATCCCGGGCTGGCCAATATCACCTGCCCGGAAGCGTTTCCCTATCGTGTCAGCTTTGCCGGGGTCACCGGCGCGCAAGTTGCCCCTGGCCAGGCCGGCCAACTGCTGTTCGGCCGCCAGCAACTGGTGCCGGCAGAGCTGGCTTCCGCACTACTGTCAGCACAGCACAGCGCGGTGAGCAGTGTCAGCACCGCGACCGGGCTGGCATCTGGCACCGTGACAATGCTGACGATTTCCTACTGAGCAGAATCAGTAGCTGACAGTCGCGATGAGGGTGTCGCTATAGCGGTCGGCCGGCACCTGCCGCTGACCTCCGGGAATACGGCCCCAGATGATCTGGTTGACCGTTTCCTTGCCGGAGATGGATAGACGACTGCTGCCACCGGTGCCGTCACCCAATACCAGCGTGCGGGATGCATCTGTGTACAGGTTGTAGCGCAGAGTGCTGCCGGCAGAAGAGCCCGTGAGGATCCTGCCGCCTGCATAACTGGCGCCGCTGCCGGTACCGACACCCAGACTGAGTTCTACTTGATAGTGATCGTTGCAACTCAGCGTGACCAAACCCAATACATCCAGGTGGGACGATGAGGTCGAACGATATTCGCCGAAGGCCACGGTGCCGCCATCCAGCCTACATTTGGTGGCGGCCTGTGCACTGCCACCCACACCGAGGGCAACGAACAGCGTCAGACCGGCTAGCTTCAATAAGTTGGCAAAGTGCATTGCAAGGGTCCCAGGAAAGGCGCTATCGCGTTCGCAGCAGGTTGGTCGATGCGCAAGGTGCAGTCCTCACCGTCGGCCAATCTGGCTTTGATGAGATTATTGGTCAGATAGGGCAGATCGACAAACACTTCTCCCCGGCTGCCGCTGATGTACTCGCTGCTCATGCCGGACACGGTCACCGGTGTCCAGGGCGGCAACAGCGCACCGTCGGGTAGCACGATGACCAGCGTAGCGCTGCGTTTCCTGTGCACGTCGAAGTTAACCAGCACACTACCGCTACGGCGCGGGATCACGGTCTGCTCGATGGCGCCAACGGAAGACTCCAGCGGCAAGGCCAGTGGGTCAATGCTGACATGGTTGGGTTGATAGGCTTGCAGATTGGTCACCAGCGCGCGGCCGCGCGCGTCAGTGTGCGCCACTATCTGGTTTTCCAGCATCACCGGCACACCGGCCATCTCCCTGGTCTCGACAATGGCAAAGCCCTGATCAAGAGTGCGCGTGAAAAACACACCATCACCAATGGTGGCGATGCTGCCCTGCACCATTTGCCGGGTGGAGGTTTCATCCGCGACGTTGGCAAATTCGGCCTGGAAGCTGCCGAACGATTCATTACGGGACACCTGGGCTTCCTGACGCGGCACGTTGCCGCCATTCATTACCGCCAGCCGGTAGCCGGTGCCGCGCTCGCGTGGCGTCGTCTGTTGATATTGCGTGTAGAGTCCGGCGCTGCCCGGCTGGCTGTCGAGTGAGACACTGCCTATGTTCTTGTTTCCGAACACGTGGGTGAGGGTGAACTGGGCGACAGTGTCACCCGCACCAGCCAACGGTTTCAGCAGCGTGAATGAGGCCAGCAGACTGCCGAATAGCCGTCTGGAATAGCTGAGGTTGATGATGCGGTTGAGACTTTCACCCTGGTTGAGCCGCCGCAGGTAATTGACCGACAAGGTGCCTCCATGCAGTGGCGTGCTCAGCTGGGTTGCTACGATTTGCTTCGGCAAACTGTTGGGATCGCTGCCAAGCTGACGGAAGCTGGCACTGTTCAATTGCAGCCGGGCGTTGAAGGACCAGTGTGGTCCCTGGTAGTTGAAGCGGGCACCCGTCATGGTGCCGGGCGACGCACCCTCGCCATTGCTCACTGCCGCGCTGGCTTCCACCACGCTGGCCATACCCGACAGTTTGGTGGCCACCGTAATGCCGGCGGTTTGCGTGTGGTTTTGCAGTTCGACGCGGCCTTCGGTTGTCAGACTATCGCTGACACCGACTCGATAAGTGGCAGTGGCAAAAGCATCCTTGTATTCGTTGCTCAGCACACCATAGTGCTTGCGCTGCCTGCCGAATTCGAAGGAATGACTGCTGAGGCCGGAGCGCAGCAGAATGGGATTGACGTAGAACGACTCGGTCATGACCTGCTCGCGCCCAAGCAGATCCTTGACGATGATCTGCATCTCACCGCTGCCAGTGATGACCGGCAGGTTCTGGATCTGGAACGGACCGGCGTTGACCTGCTGGCGTGAGCGTAGCGCATTGTTCACATACACATCCACAGTCGAGGGCAACAGCGCATTGCCCATCACGCTCGGCATCGCAAACGGGATGTATTCGGGTCTGAGCTCGAAATTGGTGCCGTACTGGATGCCGCCGTACAGTACGCCCAAGCCCCAGGCACTGCCGGCGCTGTAGGAGTCGCCGATGCGCAGGGTCTGGCCGCTGTCGACCCGGTCAGTCTGCCAGGTTGTCATCAACCGCGCGTGGGCGCTGTCGGTGGCAAGCAGGCTGTTGGTGAACAAGCCCTTGCCGCTGAAATAAGCCAGCTCGAAGAAGCCGCCCTTGGTCTCCGCTTGCTGAGTTTGGGTAAAAGCCAGGTCGTAGTTAAGATAGCCGCCGGTCGTGTAAGGCGCAGCGTCCTTGACCCGATCTGAGCCGATATTGATCTGGCTGGAATGAAAGGCTGCCTGGCCAGCAGTAAGGGCAAGCTCGCCGCGCTCATGATTCCACTGGTAACTCACACCCTTGTCACCGGCGAGCAAATAGTAATCCGCGTCATCCGGCCCGGCCATGACACTCGTGCTCTGCAGCAGGTTCCACCTGGTAAAAAAACTGGCTGGCGCATAGAGATTGCCAGCAGCGTCCTGGATGAACAGCATGCCATCATCCACGAGCAAGCCATTGAGGCTCACCGCCAGCAACACAGCAGTGCCCAACGGCTGCCGCTGCATCGGCGCCATGACATGCTCTGCCAGCGTCTCAGGACTTGGTTCGGCTGCTTGTGCGTCGAATAAAAAAACCAGACAAGTTTGAGTTGCTAAAACTAACAGGACCGTCCTAAGAGCATGGTTGCGAGGCATCGGCCGTGAAGGCACCTTGATCAGTGAGCAGGGTTATAACGAACTTTTTACCGACAGCTGCGGGTGCCACTTGCGCGAGCATCCAGGTTTTCTCAGCGGTAGGGAGCAAATAATCGAAGGCCTCCCAGTGAGCCAGCTCCTTTTTGGTATCCGGATCCGTCAACGCGACACTGCGCAATTGATTATGGAGATTGCCGGTATTGGCAATGTGAAGCTGGGCACCAGATGCCTGGCAGTGCTGGTCCATGTGCAGCGTGATTTTGGCCTTGTCACGCGGCGCGACGAAAACCGGCAAGTCATGACGCACTACCAACACGGCACCGGTGACGCCTGGTGTCGGTGGTGGTGGCACTTCTTCCACCAGCAGACGATAGGCCAATTCATTGTTGGCGGGGGCTCCGCCCCGCAAACCGACGCGAACGATTTGCTGGCCGCCCGGCGCCAGCCGGAAGGTAACCGGCGTGATGACCAGTTCCTGCGACTGCGCATAGGCATAGTCCTGGCCGTTGAGAGTCCATTTGTTTAACGTCACCTGCACCACCGATTCAGATGCGCCGGTATTGCGCACCGTCAACACGCCGGCCTTGCTGGCGTCGGACAGACTGATGCGCACCGGGGTGATTTCGATCGACCCCGCCCAGGCAATGGTGGCACTACATAGCAGCAGGCCTGCAAAAATCGCTTTCAACTTCATAAAACGGTTGTTCATGACGCACTCCGGAGGCTGGGATTATTATTGTTCCTGATTTAATAACTCACCGTGACATTGACGGTATCGGTGTACGTTCCCGGAGGGGGGGTTTGCGCGCCAAAGATCCTGCCATAGGCGGAAATCGACTGGGCCGCGCCCGTACCGGTGCTGGCCACCGTCACAGTCGCGCCAGTGCCGTCGCCCCACACGCTGGTGCGACCGGCAGAGTCATAGATTGAATAGTTGAGCAAGTTGGCACCCGATGTCATCTTGCGGCTGGCAAAAGTGGCGCCGGCACCGGCACCGACATCTAGCTTGATCGTATAGCCCACGCCAGCGGTACAGTTAACCGACACGGTGCCGGTAGCGTCTACGTTACCAGCCTGTATGGTCGCGCTGCTGGCGCTGCCGAAGGCGAGAGTCGAGGTACCGACTGCGCAGTCAGGGGTAACTGATGCACTGACGCTCACTATGCCGGTGACATCAGTTGCCATGCTGGTCTGGGACATGCAAAGCGCGGCAGCCGCGATGGCCAGCAGGACCAGCGGCTTGGCTTTACGGGTCGATTGCAGCGTCTTCAGTTCGGGATGAAACATGCTATGCCTCCTTGGGGCTGGTTCAACAAACTTATGGCTGACTGTCTTTTACTGATTATTCAGGATCACTAACGCGCTCCTTCTGCTTATTGAACAACTTCGGCGGGCGCAGCTGTTGACTTGGGACAATTGATAATCATTCAGTAACTCACCGTGACATTGACCGTATCGGTGTAAGCACCCGTTGGCGGATTCTGCCCGGAAAATATCCTGCCATAAGCAGAAAGAGATTGAGAAGCGCCGGTCCCGGTCCCCTCCACAGTCTCCGAGCCGGCAGTGCCGTTGCCCCATACATCGGTGCGAGCAGTTGAGATGTAAATGGAGTAGTCGAGCTTATTGCCACTCACTGTCATTTTGCGTCTGGCAAAAGTGGCGCCAGCCCCGGCGCCTTTGTCGAGCTCGACCGTGTAGTTAACGCCGTAGCTACAGTTAACGGTCACGTTACCGGTGGAGTCGACATTGCCGGCCTGGATAGCGGTACTGAGGACAGTGCCAAACGCCAGCGTCGAAGTGCCGACCACACAATCGGCGGCTACTGTCGCACTCACGTTCAATACACCGGCAGCATCGGCAGCGAAGGCAGCCTGGCTCAGGCAGGTGGCTCCCAGCACTATTAACCGCAGGGACAACTTTGCAGTTTTGCAGAAAGACATCTAACTCACCTTTTGCCACACAATGCGGGCATTGTATTGGCAATGAGCTCTAGATCTCTTTGACTAATGTCAATAACACATCATTGTAGGGGTTCGGCCGAATAGCGTTGGTGTTGGCAGTGCCGTCATGCCGCCCGGCCTGCACTCAAAAGTCAGGGTGAGGCAAAGCGAT
>CAINTJ010000133.1 GCA_903853385.1 uncultured Gammaproteobacteria bacterium | reverse complement strand
GGCTGCAGGCAGACACCAGGTACTTGCTCGGTGCTATCGTTCAGCAGAGCTGCTTTGGCATGCTGCTGACTGGACGCAAAGCGCTGGGCGATCTGTTCGGACACCAGTTCAGCCAGTTCACGCATAGACTCGATTTCAGTCATTGACCAGGTGCGGGGCTTGGAGTCCATGACGCAGCACGCGCCGATGACAAACCCGTCCGGGCTGTGCAAAGGCTGGCCCAGATAGCTCATCACGCCGAATTCGCGAATCGCCGGGTTGTCACCCGCGATTGCATGTCCGAGTACGTCATCGATCACCAGCGCCTCACCGGAAGTAACGACGTGCCGGCAAAACGAATGAGTGAGCGGCGTCTGACGGGCAACAGCCACAGGGCCGGGGAGTCCCACGGCTGACATGAAAAACTGCCGGTCGTGATCAACCAGCGTGATCAGCGCCATCGGTGACCCAACCAGACGCTGCGCCAGCCGTGCCAGCCGGCTAAAGATCACTTCCTCGTCGCCATCCAGCAACTGCAGGCGGGTGAGCGCGGCAAGCCGTAGCGGATCATCCAGCATATTTTCCAAAAGCTAGCCCTGATTAATGTGCGAATCTGGTTTAAGTGTCGGACTGCAAGCGTGAACAACTGACTTGCTGGCGGGGGAAAGACAGAGGCGGGATTCTTTATACTTGCACAATACACGAAGGCCGTGCCCAATGTAGTTAAATCTTTGGAAAACCACTGCTGGAGCACCAAACCTGTACATCCGAATAGCCAGATAGTTACCCGACCTGAAAAATCCGGAGTGAGAGCCGGCATATTGCAGTGGATTTGGCAGCACTGGTGTTTTTAGTCTTTTTGCAAGAGTGTATTCTTGCCATTGCGCAATAACCGGCACTGCCATAACCATGTCTTTACACAAACACCGCTCCCGCATGATTACCGATGGCCTGTCGCGCTTGCCCTTGCGTGCGTTTTTGCGCGCGACCGGTTTTGACGACAAGTCCATGCAAAAATCCATAGTCGGCATCGTCACCACCCAGGGCGAAAACACGCCCTGCTCGATGAACCTGGCACCGCAGGCGGACCAGGCGCGACTGGGGGTGGCCAGTGGTGGCGGCGTACCGGTCACTTTCTCCACCATTTCAGTCTCCGATGGCGTTTCCATGAGCCATGCCGGCATGCACATGAGCCTGCCCTCGCGCGAGCTGATTGCCGACAGCGTCGAAATGGTGGTGCGCGGCCATGCCTACGATGCACTGGTGGCCTTCGGTGGCTGCGACAAAACCCTGCCGGGCTTGATGATGGCGCTGGTGCGCCTGAATGTGCCTGGCGTGTTTGTCTATGGCGGTGCCACGCTGCCGGGCGAGCTGAATGGCAAGGTGCTGAATATCCTGGATGCCGGCGAAGTGCTGGGCGATGCGGAAAAAGTGGCCGATAAAGCCCACTTGCTGGCGATTGAAAAAGCCTGCGTGCCCACCGCGGGGGCCTGCCCCGGACAATTTACTGCCAATACCATGGGCATGGTGGCAGAAACGCTGGGACTGTCATTGCTGGGTTCGTCCACGATGCCTTCGGTCTATTCGGAAAAGCTGGCGCAGGCGCGGCAGGCGGGTGAACGCGTGATGGAAATGCTGGAACACGGCGGCCCGCTGCCGCGCGCGCTGGTTACTCGCGCCAGTCTGGAAAATGCCTGTGCGGCGGTGGCAGCCACCGGCGGTTCCACCAATGCGGCGTTGCATATCCCGGCCATTGCGCATGAAGCCGGCATTGTTTTTACGCTGGATGATGTTGCTGCGGTGTTTGCACGCACACCGCTGCTGGCGGACATGCGCCCGGGTGGGCGCTTCTTTGCCAAGGATCTGCATCACGTCGGCGGTGTGCCGGTGGTACTCAAGGCCTTGCTCACAGCCGGCTTCATCGATGGCAGCTGCCTGACCCTCAGCGGCCACACACTGGCAGCAGCACTGGCCAATGTCCCCGAGCCCGATGGTGAGATTGTGCGCCCGGCCGCCCGACCGCTCAGCCCTAGCGGCGGCCTGGTCGTACTGAAAGGCAACCTGTGCCCCGAAGGCGCCCTCATCAAAGTGGCTGGTTTGCAAACGCTGGCCATCAGCGGCCCCGCGCGCGTGTTTGAATCGGAAGAAGACTGCATGAAAGTAGTGGCTGCGCGCGCTTATCAGGCCGGCGACATTCTGGTGATCCGCAATGAAGGTCCGCGCGGCGGACCCGGCATGCGCGAAATGCTGGCTGTCACCTCGCGCATCTACGGCCAGGGCATGGGTGAAAAAGTGGCACTGCTCACCGATGGCCGTTTCTCTGGCGCCACGCGCGGCATGTGCATCGGCTATGCCGGCCCGGAGGCTGCGCTCGGCGGCCCCATCGCGTTGTTGCGCGATGGCGACCTCATCAGCATTGATGCCGGCAAGGGCACCATAACAGTAGCATTAAGCGCCGCCGAACTTGCGCAGCGCCATGCCGACTGGCAACCGCGCAGCAAAGTGCTGGCCGGTGTGCTGCAGAAATACGCCGCCATTGTGGGCCCGGCCTGCAAAGGGGCCGTCACGCATGCCGGCGCGCTGGAGTGGCCGTACGAAGTTACCGATGCCAGCTGAGTGAACGGTTGCCAACAATGCCAAGAAGCCAAGCCATGAACACAACCGCACCCGAGCTGCTTGCGGCCGGCTTTGTACCGGAAGACGCCAGACAGCTGTTGCTAAAAGATTTTGTGATCCATGATTATGCGCAGGCGGCCGATCCTGCCGCGCTGCTCACCAGCGTGGCCGCGCACATCACCTGCATGATCGGCACTTCGCATGCGGCGATGCCGGCAGCACTGATCAATGCGCTGCCGCGGCTGCAGCAGGTTTCCATCTATGGTGCCGGCCACGAAAAAATTGATGTGGACGCGTTGCGGGCCCGCCACATCGTGCTGACCAATACTCCCTATGTGATGTGCGAAGACGTGGCCGATCTGGCCATGACGCTGTTACTGGCCACTGTGCGTCGGGTAGTGGCGGCTGACCGCTTTGTGCGGGCCGGGCTGTGTGCCGGACCCAACATGGCGTTTGCCCGCTCCGTGCGCGGCAAGACGGTGGGCATTGTCGGACTGGGGCGGATCGGCCTGGGCATAGCCCAACGTGCACAAGCGTTCGGCATGCACATCGCCTATCACAATCGTGCGCCGCGCCGCGATGTCGACTATCGCTATTACGACTCACTGCTCGAGCTGGCCGCGGCTGTGGATGTGCTGATGCTGGCGGCCCCTGGCGGTGAAGCCACCCGGCAGATGGTGACTGCGGAAGTGCTGACTGCACTCGGCCCGCAAGGTACCTTGATCAATATCGGCCGTGGCTCGCTGGTTGATGAAACCGCGCTGGTGAGCGCACTGGTGGAAGGCCGGCTGGGCGCGGCCGGCCTGGATGTATTCAACGATCTGGCCAATCCGCCCGCTGCACTATTCGCTCTGGAAAACGTGGTATTGTCACAGCATCGTGGCAGCGCAACTGTTGAATCACGAGCAGCGATGCGCGATTTGTTTGTGGCCAATGTGCAGGCTTTTTTTGCTGGCAAGGCGCCGCTGACACCGGTTTAAACCGGCTTGACTGGCAGTGACTGTCCAGCAACGCCAAATCACACAGTAGTACGACACTTTTACAGGAGCTTTAAAATGAAAAACACACTCGTGGCAGCGCTGCTGTTGCTGGCAAGCATCAGCGCCACTTCCGCACAGGCCCAGTCGCCAGTACCGGTGGCCGGCAAGGACTATATCGAAATCCCGGGTGGTACCCCGCTGGTACCGGTCGAAGGCAAAATAGTGATTGAAGAGTTTTTCAACTACATCTGTCCGGCCTGCAACCAGCTCGAGCCACAGCTGGTAGCATGGACTGCGCAGTTGCCGCCTTACGCAAAACTTCAGTATGTGCCGGCCACCTTCCGCGAAGATTTTGCCATCTATGCGCGCGCCTACTACGCGGCCGAGGCTTTGAATCTGGTCGACAAGACCCATGCGGCAGTGTTTGAAGCCATTCACCGCAGTCATCAGCTGCCGGCCGAAGGTCAAAAGCCTGACCCGGAACGTATTGCCAAGTTCTATGCCAAATACGGTGTTGAGGAAAAAGACTTTTTGGCAATGATGAAAAGTTTCGCGGTAGACGCCAAGGTGCGTCGTGCTTCCGATTATATGAAGCGCGTCAAACTGGAGGGCACGCCCTCATTGGTCGTCAATGGACGCTACATGGTTACCGGATCTTCCTTCACGAACATGCTGGATATCGCCAAATATCTGGTCGAGAAGGAACACAAGCAGTAACCACAGGCTTGTTTACACCAGGGCATCCGGCCCGAACGCATCCTCAGGAAAGCGCGCAGAGAATGCTGCCACTTACCGCGTATTTATGCTGCGCAGCCTAGAGCTCCTGAAATATTTGGCTACTCCATGAACGGGCACTACCAAGGAATCCACTTCATGAAACGAACACTTGCTGCGCAGTTGTTGCTGGTTGCCGTGGTGTCACTGGCAGCCTGTTCCGGCGGTGCCGGAACGGATACGAAACCCGGCAGCACCGCGCCTGGCGCACAGTCTGGCGCCGGCTGGACCGGCACTACCAATCCCAAGGATGTGATCACGGCGCGCTTCCAGCTCATGGTGCAGATCGAGAAGCTGATGCTGCCCATCGATATGCTGGCGGTGCAGGGTGGCGGTGATCCCGCCGTGCTGAGTATCAACGCAGCAGCCGTGGCGTCCATGCTGCAGGCCTTCCCTCATTTGTTCCCGCCCACCACTGATCTCTATGATCCGAAAGCCGAGACGCCGGCCACGATAGCCTTGCCGGCTATCTGGCAGGACTTCGCAACCTTTTACAATCTTGCCGGCGCTGCTGCCAAAGCTGCTAACAGCATGGCTGCCGCTGAAGGCAAGGATGCCCAGCTCGCAGCAGCCGCGCAGCTGCGCGCAAGTTGTGATGCCTGTCACCTGCTGTTTCTGCGCAAATACGAGAAGCCGAAGGCCAAAGCCTCCGACGCCGATTTCGACTTTGACGCGGCACTGCCAGCAAAATAGCGTTCGCGGACCGCCAACTACATGGCACCATGCTGCGCCGTCTCGCGCATCCTCACATAGGCAATCAGCGACAACGCACACATGCCGCTCACGTACCAGAAAAACACTGGTTCCATGCCGGCGTCCTTGAGCCATAGCGCCACGTATTCCGCACTGCCACCAAACAAGCTGTTGGCAATGGCATAAGGCAACGCCACACCCAGCGCGCGGATATGCGCGGGAAACAGCTCCGCTTTGACTACCGCATTGATCGAGGTATAGCCGCTGATACACAGCAGGCCCGCCAGCACCAGCGCGAACGCCACCAGCTGCGAGTGGGTTTGCGCGATGGCCTGGAACAAGGGCACGGTAAACAAGGTGCCGGCTATACCGAAGCTGATCAGCAACGGCTTGCGGCCGATGCGGTCACTGAGATGGCCGAACACCGGTTGCAACAGCATGAACAGCGCCAGCGCCAAAGTCATGATCAAGGTTGCCTGCGGCCGTGCAAAACCGGCCGAATTGACCAGGTATTTCTGCATGTAGGTGGTGTAGGCATAGAAGGCCAGCGTACCGCCCGCGGTTAGCGCAATGACCAGCAGCGCTGCGCGCGGATGCGTGCGGAACAATTCGGTGCCGCTTGAACGTGGCGTCCCGGTTTTCGCTTTCGCAAAATCTGCAGTCTCGTCGATGCGACGGCGCAGCAGGTAAACCAGAAATGCCAGCAGCGCGCCAACCAGAAAGGCCACGCGCCAGCCCCACTGCTCCATTGCGATTTCACTTAACTGCGACTGCAACGCCAGTTGCACACACAACGCCACCAGCTGCCCGCCGATCAGCGTCACGTATTGATAGCTGGATGTGCGGCCGCGCTGGCCGGCGCTGGCCATTTCCGTGAGATAGGTGGCACTGGCACCGTATTCACCGCCAATGCTCAGACCCTGCAACAAACGCGCAAGCAGTAGCAGTAGTGGTGCAGCAAGACCGATGGATTCGGCACCTGGCGTCACAGCGATCAGCAGCGAGCCGCCGCCCATCATTGCCACCGACAAGGCCAGCCCGGCCTTGCGGCCGTGGTGATCGGCGTAGATGCCCATCACCCACGCGCCGATGGGTCGCATCAGAAAGCCCACTGCAAAAATCGCAGCCGTGGAAAGCAGTTGTGCGGTGGTGTTGCCAGCCGGAAAGAAATGTTTGGCGAAGTAGACCGAAAACGCCGAGTAGGCGTACCAGTCGTACCACTCCACCAGATTGCCGAGCGAACCGCCGATGATGGAGCGGAGCTGGTGGTGTGTTTGGCGGGGTGAAGTTTGCATCAGGCCATGTTAACCAAGTTCTTCACTTAATGCCGCCGGCCAGTGGCGACACACTGCCAATGGCCCGGCCGTGTGGGGGCATGGCGCAGCACAGACTCAGTGCCAGCGTTTATGGCCAAGAACTGAAAGCGCTCACCTACATACCCGCCATGGCGCTGCCATCCAGCGCGGGGTCGCGCGCGGCTGGCTCCCGGGCTTCTACCAGAATGTGGCCGACCGCGCGTGGGATGCAGTAGTGACCCGCACTGACGCAAGCTGGGGCTTGCTCGACATGTGCGAGTCCACACCAGGCCAGGATTCACTCGACGCCTATTTGCACCGCAAGGCACTGAGCGGGCGCGATGACCGCGCCGGCGGCATGCTGTTGCTGTTTGCCAGTGAGCGCCTGCACCAGTAAATCCGCGGCAGAGTCACATTCCGGATTCAATGCAGCCGCGGGAGATCGTGATTCAGCTTGCTGCTGGGCGTGGCTGATCATTTCACTGGAGTTGCCTGACCGACCCGGGCTTGCCGCGCTTGATTGGGGTAATGACAATTTTTTCAGACACAGGCTTGGCTCCGCTACCAGGCTCAGATGAAGCGTATCGGCACGGCCTGGTCTGTGACAGTGCCGGTTGCGCACATGTTGCAGGTGCTGCAGCCGCTGTCACAGGCGCTCGGTGGCAATGCCGCCGGTTGCAAAGCGCGGCCCCAGCGCTGCACAAACCCGGGCAGTTGGCGCAGCTGCAGCAATGCAGCGAAAAATTTCTGCAACTTGCTTGTGGTCTGCGGCATCAGCTTGCGCAACAGTTGCACCGCACTGTAGGCCACCACCAGCGCAATCACTGCATTCTGGAAAAGGTCATAGCTCATGTCAGTGCCAGCGTCAGGTGATAGGCAACAAACGAAGCGATATAGGCCAGCACAAACAAATAGCCGGCGGTAATACCCACCATTTTCCATGATCCGGTTTCGCGGCGGATCACCGCCAGCGTCGACATGCACTGGGGAGCAAATACATACCAGGCCAGCAACGACATGCCGGTGGCCAGTGGCCACTGACCGGCGATCAAGTTGCCGAGCTGTTGTGCAGCCTCATTGCCGCTGGCCGACACTGAATACACCGTACCGAGCGCCGACACTGCCACTTCCCGCGCGGTGAGTCCGGGAATCAGTGCAACACAGATCTGCCAGTTGAAACCGATCGGCGCAAACAATACCTGCATCGCATGGCCCACGATCCCCGCCATGCTGTAGTCGATGGCCGGGCCGGTGGCACCCACTGGTTTGCCGGGAAAAGTAGTCAGCACCCACAATATGGTGTTGGCGGCAAAGATGGTGCCGGTAATGCGCCGCAGGAAAATCCTGGCGCGCTCCAGCAGACCGATACCGAGATTGCGAATATTCGGCAAGCGGTACGACGGCAATTCCATGATCAGCGAATGTTCGGTCTTGTCGCGCCGGAACCAGGTAATCACCATCGACACCAGCACCCCCCCGCTGATGCCGGCCAGATACAGTGCAAACAGCACCAGTCCGCGAAAACTCAAAAAGCCGGCAATGGTCTGCTCAGGAATAAACGCGCCGATCAGCAAGGTATAGACCGGCAGCCGCGCCGAACAGGTCATCAGCGGCGCGATCAGGATCGTGGTCATGCGATCACGATGATCGTGAATGCTGCGGGTGGCCATGATGCCGGGAATGGCGCAGGCAAAACTCGACAACAACGGAATGAAGGAGCGGCCGGTCAGACCTGCCATCGACATCGGCTTGTCGAGCAGGAAGGCCGCGCGTGGCAGATAGCCGGATTCTTCCAGCGACAGAATAAACAAAAACAGAATGAGAATTTGCGGCAGGAATACCACCACCGAGCCGAGGCCACCGATCAGGCAATCGCGCACAAAACTGCGCAGCAGTCCTTCTGGCATGGTTTGTTCTGCTACTGCACTCAACCAGTCGAAGCCGGTCTTGATAAGTTCCATCAATGGCGCTGCCCCGGCAAACACCGCCTGGAACACTACAAACATCACGGTGAACAGGATCAACAGTCCTGCCAGCGGACTGAGGAAAATGCGGTCAAGCATGTCATCGATGGCCGAGGTACGGGAAGGCATCACCACTGTAGCGTCGAGCAAGCGTCGCACTTCCGCATGCAAATCCTCAGGCACGCTGGCGGGCACTGGCAGGGCTGGAGTGGCAGCGCTGTCGATAAACTCTATAAGTGCGCGGGTGCCGCCGGCCTTGATGCCTACGGTCTCGATCACCGTGAGTCCGAGTGCTTGTGCCAGTTTTTCCCGATCAATGCTAATGCCGCGAGCCACGGTGGCATCCATCATGTTCAGCGCCACGATCATCGGGCGACCCAGTTGTTTGACCTCCAGCACGAAGCGCAAATGCAGGCGCAGGTTGGTGGCATCAATCACGCACACAATCAGATCCGGTCTTACTTCATTGTGCAAACCCAGACACACATCGCGTGTCACGATTTCATCCGGGCCCATCGCCAGCAGACTGTAAGTCCCCGGCAGATCAATCACACGCACTTTGCGGCCGGACGGTGCTGTGAATTCACCTTCCTTGCGTTCGACAGTGACGCCGGCATAGTTGGCGACTTTCTGGCGCGCGCCAGTGAGCTGATTGAACAGCGCGGTTTTGCCGCAATTGGGATTGCCGACCAGGGCGATGGTGAGTGCGCTCGTCACAGGCGCTCCACTGTGATGCGTGCGGCTTCGCTACGGCGCAGGGCGAAGCGGGTAAAGCCGATTTGTACCAGCAAGGGATCGCCGCCAAACACGCCACGCCCGACCACCTTGACCGGCTCGCCTTTTACAAAACCGAGTTCACGCAAACGGCGGCTGATGCTGTCGTCTTCAACAGTGTCGAACACGTCCACCACCCGGGCAGACGTCAAAGCTGGCAAGTCACCCAATGTCATTTGTCGATATTCAGCATGGAAGCGGCGGATACAGGGAGCATCCACCCGGCTTTATATGAGAATGATTATCATTACCCTTGCCGACAAGGTCAAGCCCCCCCGCCGGGCTTCATGATAGTGGATTAAGGGCAGGTGAGAGCGTAAGTTTAAGCAATGCGCTCTCTCAGCAATAGCTGTGGCGAGTTGTTATCCACTACCCATTTACAGGTAATTATTCATGAATCGTTTTTCGCATAAATCGTTGATTCGTAGTTCATTGTTGCTGGCAGGACTGCTGCTGGCCAGCGTTGCGCCCCTCCATGCACAACAGCCCTTGCCTGCGCCCGCCGGGGCAGCTGCTTATGTGATCTCGCCTGCTGACGGCGCCAAGCTCAGCAACCCGGTAGTGGTGCGTTTCGGTCTGAAAGGCATGGGTATTGCGCCCGCCGGCACCCAGATGGAAAACACCGGCCATCATCATTTGTTTATTGATACCGACTTGCCGGCCAATCTCACCCAACCGATTCCGGCAGTGGAAGGCAAGGTATTGCACTTCGGCAAAGGCCAGACTGAAACCACCCTGACGCTGTCGCCGGGCACCCACACCTTGCAGTTGATGCTGGGCGATCACCTGCATATCCCCAACAACCCGGCGGTCAGTTCCACTAAAATCACCATCACGGTCGCGCCATAGCCACGTGCTTGCGGCCTTGCGCGCTGATCAGGCCAGCTTTGGCAGTTTCAGCGGCAAGCGTCGCACCCGTACGCCGGTCGCATCGAATACTGCATTGGCGACCGCGGCCGGGATCGTCACATGCGAAGGTTCACCGGCCCCGCCCGCAGGTTGATCCGGGCGATTGAGGGTGACTATCTCGATGGCTTCCGGCGCATCCTTGATATCGAGAATCGGATAGCTCAGCCAGTCCACACTCAGCACATTGCTCTCGTCAAATTTGACTTCTTCGTACAGCGTGCGACTGAGGCCCTGCACCACATTGCCTTCGATGGTGGTTCGCAATGCCTGCGGATTGATG
Source organism: uncultured Gammaproteobacteria bacterium (assembly GCA_903853385.1). Taxonomy (GTDB): domain Bacteria; phylum Pseudomonadota; class Gammaproteobacteria; order Pseudomonadales; family Pseudohongiellaceae; genus CAILUG01. The sequence continues at coordinate 31,626 of CAINTJ010000133.1, read as the reverse complement.
ATGAGGCCGCAGTCGTGCGCCACAAAAATGCGGCGTGGCCAGATGCGACCGGTGTCGCGTGCGACTTCCACTTCAACCACAGTGGCGACATAGCCGCCGAACGTGGAACACAAGGAAACCCCACGCCCTTTCATCACATTACCGGTTGGTTTCGGCTCCTTACCAGTGCGTGGTTGCCAGTTGGCGAGTTTGGCCACGGCTTCCAGCACCGCGATCTCGCGCGGGTCATGCAAATGCTTGAGTCGCAAGGCGATGGGGTCGTTGCCAGCGGCATGCGCCACTTCGTCGATAAAACTTTCATGCGCGAAATGCACCTGCGGCTCTTGCGGTGCGCGCATGTGCGAGCTACGCAACGGCGACGCCTTGGCCAGAAAAGTGGGCACGGTCTCCCAGAATTTGACGCTATTGGGGAAGGCATAGGATTCTACCGGCGCGCCAAAATTGTGGGCGTCGGCTTTGACCAGGCCGGTGAGCTGGCCGACCAGGGTGTCGCGCGGATCAGCGGCGTTGAAATAGACATCCCAGCCGGAAAAACCCTTGGCATGGAAATACCAGCCATTGATGTTGCCACTGGCCTCGAGTCCGGCCTTGCAAGCGATTACACACGCGGGCGCTTTCGGATCCCAGCCGTGGCCTTCGTGGCGCATCCATTGCACGCGCACCGGTACGCCCAGCAGCTGCGACAACAGCGCTGCTTCGAACACCGCTTCGTCGGCATCGCTGCGACCGTAGGAGCCCGGACCTGGTTTCCAGATCACGCGTACCTTGTCAGGTGGCAAGCCCAGGAATTTGGCAAGACCGTCGCGCTGGTCATGCGGTTTTTGCGTATCGGAATAGATCAGCGCTGCATCGTGCTTCACATCCGCCAGGCCTACCGATGGCCCCATGCGCGCATGGGACTGGAATGGCACTTCATATTCGGCTTCGACACGTTTGCTGGCGCGGTTGATGGCGGCCAAGACCGGCGCGGCATCATAGGGTGTGCCGCCGAAGCCGCCTTTGGAGCTGTCGGATGCGGCCGGTGTGTTACGAATGTAATCGAACAATTTTTGCTGAGGCGGGAACGGCGCTGTGGTTGCACTCCAGGTGACCTTGAGCTCACGTGCGGCCTTGATGGCATGCCATTCGGTGTTGGCAACCACCGCAATGAAATCGCCTTTGCGTACCACGCGGGCATCCGGATAGGCCTTGATCGAACTTTCATCAACACTCACCGGCACCGCGTTGGCCACGGGCGGCCGAATGGTACGGCCATGCACCATGCCAGGCAAAGTGACGTGATGACAATATTCGGTGGTGGCCATGACCTTGCCGGTGATGTCCTTGCGCGGCACGGCGGTACCCACCACCTTATAGTCAGCGGGTGCTTTCGGTTTGGCGCTGCCACTCACCACCAGCGCATTGCCATAGCGTTTGTTCCAGTCAAGCTCAGTGGCAAAGCCTTCCTTGATAAGCTCGCGGTAACTGACCGCACGCCTGGGATCACGCTGCACCTGCACCAGCCCATTGCTTACCACCAACTGGTCAGCCGCCATACCCAGTTTGTCACTGGCGCGTGCTACCAGCACGCGGCGGGCTTCTGCGGCCGCATTGCGCAAGGCCACCGCTCCCTGCCGACAACCACTGGAGCCGCTGGCACCACCCTGGTTGGGCGTGCGGTGGGTATCACCCATCACCACGCTGACCTGCGCCACATCAACATCAAGTTCTTCGGCAACCACCTGGGCAATGGCAGTGTCGACCCCCTGCCCCATGTCCATCTTGCCGAAGAAGGCGGTGATATTGCCGGCAGTATCGAACGCCAGCCAGGAATCAAGGCTGTTGGGGCCAATGGCACGTGGTGCCATCGCCAGCGTTTGTGCATCTGCTGCAGTGAGCGTCAGCAGCGATAACATGCCGGTATTGCCGAGAGCAAACACCAGTGAGGCACTGCGTTGCAGAAAGCGGCGGCGACCCGGCACTGACGTGATGTCGTTAGCATGACTCATGTTCAAGCCTCCCGGGTTGCATCAGTAAACAGCGTGGTGTCGGCGGTGGCGCGCACCATCGCATCCGCTGCGCGGCGTACCGCGCGCATGATTGACATATGGGTGCCGCAGCGGCACTTGAGGCCGGTGAGCATGGTGCGGATTTCGTCATCAGTGACGTGGGGGTTTTTTTCGAGGGCGGCAGCTGTGGTCATTACCCAGCCATTGGTGCAATAACCACACTGGGCGGCTTCTTCCGCGATGAAGGCGGCTTGCACCGGATGCGGCTTGCCGGCAGTGCCGAGCCCATCCAGCGTGCGAATCTTCGCAGCACCCACGGCCGAGATAGGCAACACGCACGAACGCGTGGCAGTGCCGTCAAGAATTATCGTGCAAGCCCCGCACTGCGCGAGTCCGCAACCGAACTTGGGGCCTTTATGGGCCAGCTCGCCACGCAAGGCATAGAGCAAGGGCATGTCGGCATCGGCGTCTACCTCACGCTTGACGCCATCAATCAGCAGCATATATCGGGGCATGGCAGCAGGTGTCTCCTTTAGCGGTACTGCTGCAGCTTACGACAACTACGGGCGGGCGTCACTGCTAGCCGGCCTTCACGGCCGAAGGCCGCCAGTCGTTGTTGTAGAGATAGGCAGGCGCAGGCTGCGGAACTGGCAAGCAGCAGCACAGCCGGCAGCAAACCAACAAAATTGCGCATGCACTTTCCTGGATTTTGGTTTTATGGATTTATGCAGTAACGTACTACCGGCTGCCTACCGAAAAAAAACAGGAATATCACTCGTGAAGCTTCTATTTTGAAAAATTCCTTACCCACAGTCTGCCTCTTGTTGACATCCCTGGTCTTGCTGGCCAGCTGCTCGCTAGCCGTGGGCCAGAACTCCACCGCGTTTTCACCGGCAGGGCTGAGCCAGGCGCCGATCTGACCGTGAGCAAACTCACTGTGACGCAGATGGCCGAGACCATCGCCAATGGCCGCAACACGATGCCGGCGTTTGCCAACGTGTTCAAACCGGAGCAGTTGCGGGATGTGGCAGGCTATGTGAGCAAGCGGTTGGCGAAGTAGGCAGCAGGAGCGGTTTGGGGAAGAGTTTTGATCCAGACTCAAACACCTCTGCATCCGGCTGCGGGAGTCAGCCGGACTTGAACTCCTCAATGGAATCGCCAGTACGCACCACCCCTGAGCGCACAATACGCGCCCGCAGACCGGCTCGATGCGCCAGTGCGGTTATCGAGGCTGGCCCCAGAAACCTGGTCAGGTATGCACAGGGCTCGCAAAGACGGATACCCTCAAGCACTGCTGAGCCCACGCAAAAACGGCGCTCCACCAGGTCGTTAAGCCGGATGTCGCTGGTGACAATGTTGCGGCGAAAGTCGGCAGCGGTAAATCGGGAATTCTCCTCAACTGTGAAGCGGTCAATTTCCTCCTGCTCGATAAGCGTGATCTCCCAGTCCTGCGCAGAGGCAAGCTTCTTGGAAAAAGTGCCATTGCGCCGGTAATAGCGATCGCCGACCAGGCCTTTGCCGCTTTCAAGCGCAGCCGCCTCGATCGACGCCAGTGCTGACCCGGCTGCGGCGGTAGTAAATATAGCCACAACTTTTGCATTCATCTGTGTGTTCCATTTGCCGCTGCGCAGCAAGACCCTAAAGGTCACGGTCTTTTTGGTATTAAAAATACGTCAACGCTATTATGAATTCCCGCAAGCGCCAACGCTAGCTTTATGCGGCCGCCACTTACCACACCGACGGCATGTTGTAAGGCATGCTGGCAAACACCGACTCTACCAGTCTTATCGCATTGTTTTCGACCTTGAACACACCACGCCCGGCGATATACTTGAGGTGCCCAGTTGCCTGGTTCGACATGTTGTGAATAGAGAATCACCGGGGCATCGAGCATTCGGACACTGCCTCCAAAGGTGAACTGCCGGCAGTGATGCAACAGAACTCGCCGCCAACACGCTGATCACACCCTCTTGCACCAGGAGAACTAGTCATGCTGTTTCGTATCCGCCGCCTTGGCTCCGCCCCCACTGGTTACATTCCCAGCGAGGATGCCTATGGCCGCAATGTATTTACCGTGCTGGGTTCGCGACTGAAACCGGGTTGCGCCGAGGCAGGCATCGTCAACGGCCTGCTGGGTTTGATGCGCGGTTTGTGAACTACGATTGCAGCCCTTGGCTTGCCATCACAGCCAGACACGGGTTCAGTGACTGGCAGATTCGACCAGGCCTGCAGCGATAGCGCACTCTTCGGCCACTTTCAGATACCTGTGCACGGCATCCTTGCCAATAATATATGGATTGGCATCACCCGGCTTTCGCTGCGCCAACATCGGCAGTTTCAGGGTGGTGCCGTCGTACGCCGTATGATTGGACAACAGGATATCGGCTCCCGCTGCCTGCGTGACTTGCTGGAAATGGACTGCAGAGGCAGCATAGTCCTTGAGCCGCTGGTCCAGCGGATCTTCCGGAGTGCCTTTGAAATTGAACAAGGTACCTCCCCATAATGCTGCCACATGCGCTTGGCCATTTTCATGGACAGGGAGCACGGTCGAAATGGTGCCATGCGTGTGGCCGGGGGTGAGATAAACATGCACTTTGCTGTCACCCAGTTTTATTTCCATACCATCAGTCGCCACGATATCGCGCTTGGCTTTTATCTTGTCCTTGCCTGCTTCATACAGATCCCAGTCGGCTGCCGACATCACGATTCTGGCGCCGTGCTGCTGCAAAATTCCGGCACCACCGCTATGGTCGCCGTGGGCATGACTGATAATCACGTAACGAATCTCGGCCGGGTCAATCCCGAGTTTGCGCAATCCTTCGATCACTTCCGCTTCCACGGAATAATCAAAAATCGAATCGACCAGAATGATGCCTGCTGAAGTGCGCAAGCCCCAGACAGAAAAGGCTGTTTGCCCGAGAAAGAAGAGATCGTCAAAAACGCGTGACGGCTCGGCATACCATTGCCGCGCGGGATCCGTGGAAGCTAAAGCCTCCGGTACAGCGCCGGTCACCGGGCTGGCTTTGACGGCTTTTATCGGTCCTTCGCACAGACGACCGAATATGAAAGCATGATCCTTGCCAGCAGCAGCGCGCGCTGCATCCACGTGTGTCTGGATCAATTTATCTCCGCTCTGGCCGAGTGAAGGCTGGGCATTGAGCAAAAAACTGCACGCAAGCAGGCACGTAGTTGCATAAACACATTTCATGATGGGGCTCTCCTGGTTCGTAGCGAGCATGCCGCAAGCATTGATTGTGTGAAAGCTTTTCTTCATTGATTTGTGCTTATTTTGCGGCTCTATGCGTCCTGTATGGACTCCACTGGTTTTCTCCCCTTACTGACTGGATGGGGCGCCAGCATCATTCTTTATCAGCGCGGTACCAGTTCAACCACATTACCGTCGGGATCACGGAAGCGCAGCACGCCGGCTTCCTTCGCGTCCAGCATAGTAGCGCCCAACTTAGTGATGGCAGCGCCCACCTTGGCCTTGTCGAAGGGCTCGACCCGTATGCCAATGCGGGCAATGTGCGTCTTGGCCTGACCATAGACATAGTGGGTCTGCTCCAGAATCAGGCGCGAACCATTGGCAAAAGAAAAAATCACGCGCCCTTCATCATCACGGCTGCTTTCTTTGCCGTATAGCAAACGGTAATAGGTAAGTGCCTTGTCGAGGCTGGACACCTGCACCAGAACATTGTCGACTCGCAGTGGCATGACGAGACCTTGCTGTGGCGGCACCAGATCCGAAGGGACTGCAGCAGTGACCAGTGTGTCGGGAGAAGGCAGGAACTGGATTTCGATGCCGTCAGGGTCCTGGAAGATTCCGCCCACGCCAGTGGAACCCGGGAACTCACCCAAACCGGCACCACGGAAGGCTGTTTTCATCTCATCGAAAATAGCATTGCTGTTCTGGCGCCAGTCCACTACCGATGTGCAGAAATGACCAATGTAGGTACCGCGGCCACGGGCATCACCAATGGCCAGATAACCCACAGCCCGATTTTCCGGCAATGGTCCCAGCAATATGAAATAGCGGAAGCCACCCTGGAAAGGTTGGGCATGCAGCGTAGTCTTGAACACGTTCATGTAGAACTTGGTAGTGGTCTCGACGTTGGGCACCATCACATCGAAGTGATCGAGGCCCGGCGTATTGAGGGGCAACGACGCGGACAGAGCGGTCAACGGTAGCGCCAGCGCAGCCAGAGCGATGCACACGAATTTACGGATTGGCTTGTTCATCAGTTCCCCTTGGTTTGTTGTTTGAGCAGATCTTCAATCAATGCCACGGTCTGCGGCCGGTCGACCGGCGGATGCGTGGCGAGAAATACTCCATGCGCCCAGATCACTGGTGTGCGCTTTTCCTTGTCGGCGACATCGAGTCGGGCACCGTGGGCCGCCAGCCAGCGAATGATGTCGTCGGAGCCGCGGTTGGCGGCACCGTGCACAGCAGTCAGACCCATCGAGTTGACTGCATTGACATCATTGCCAAGTGAATGCGCGTATTTCACCGCTTCCAGCAGATGCTCGGCGCCTTCATCGAAGGTCTGGCTAATCACCCAGTTGACACCGGCAGCTGCCATCAGCGGCGTGGTGCCGGACAAGGTGGCAATGTTGGGATCGGCGCCATGTTCAACCAGCAGTTTCATCGTGCTTACGTCACCTGCCAGCGCCGCCCGCAGAAATGGAGTTTGCCCGGTAAAGTCTACCCACGACAGATCACCAAGCCGCGTCAGGAACCTGTGCTCGGGCGGTTGCTCTTTGGTTCGTACATTGGGATTGGCTCCTTTTTCCAGCAGAGTGCGGACCAGACCCAATGCAGCTGTGCGGTCGATGCCATTGTCTTTGCCGGGCCCACCCAGATCGAGATTGCGCAGCACCACGGCGGCCCACAACGGAGTTTCGCCGTACCAGTCCATCGCGTTGACATTGGCCCCGCGACTGATCAGATATTGGGCGACTTCCATGTGTTTGGCCTGCACGCGACCCTGGCTCTCCACCGAGGCGTTGAGCACGGCATTGAGCAAGGGCGTCAGGCCGTTAGGTTCGGCCTGCTCAATAGCAGCACCGGCCTCAACCAGCAATTTGACCAATGCCAGATTGCCGCTGCGAGTGGCGTACTGCAGCGGGGTCTTGCCACCGCCAACCGGCGCACGCTCGCCCTGCTCGGGCCAACCACCGCGCACGATGCCCACGCCCTTGGAGCCGGCATTGCTCGCAGGCAGGCGGAATTTGGAGAGCTCGCCAGTCTTGCCCACGGCGTTGACATTGGCGCCCTTGCCGATCAGCGCCTTCGCCACGTCCAGCGCGCCGCTGCGAATGGCCGCCATCAGCGGCGTCTGGTCGAAGGCCGGCTCGCGCGCATCAACTTCGACTCCGTTTTTCAGCAGCAGCAGGTTGACGATCTCGACCGAGCCGCCGCGCGCCGCCTGGTACAGCGGGCTTTCGCCGGTACGATCCGCACGTCGCGGATCAGCGCCGCGGTCAAGCAGCAGGCGCACCATCCCGGCGTCGCCATTCTCGATGGCGAGATGCAGTGGCAACAGCCCCAGGGCATTGGGCAGATTGGGATTGGCTCCGGCATCAAGCAATCTTTTGGTCAGCTCCTTGTCTTCCACCCGCACAATCCAGTGCAGCGCAGGCGTTTCATAGGGACCCAATGCGTTGACATCAACGCCACGCTCGGCGATCAGGGCACGCACTGTGTCGAAATCGCGATCCATGGCGGCCTTGGCCAGCCTGGCGGGCTGGGGCTCGGCCGCGCTGAGCGTAGCCGCCAACAGCATGCAGACCAGCAGTATCGAATGTTTTGGCTTGACCATGTTGTCTTCCTCAAAGCGTCAGCATGTTGGTGCTATCACCAAAGGCTGTCAGCGGAACGCCCAGCTTGTCCAGCAAAGCCAGATGCACATTCGACAGCGGTGTACCCTTGCCGGTGCGGATGTGGCGTCCGCCCTGTAAACGGCCGGAAGCACCACCAGCGACCAGGATCGGCAACGGATCGTGATCATGCTGGTTGGAATTGCTCATGCCGCTGCCGTACAACACCACAGAATGATCAAGCAACGAACCGTCTCCGTCCGGAGTTTTCGACAACTTGCCGAGGAAATAGGCCAAGGTTGTGCGGGTATGGAAATCGTTGAGACGCTGCAAACGATCCTTGTTGGCTTGCACTTCGGAATGATGCGAGAGGTTATGGAAAGGATCGTTGATGCCGCTTTCCGGATAGACACGGTTGCTGATTTCCCGTGCCACCATCAGCGTCGACACGCGGGTGATCTCGGCTTGCCAGGCCAGCACGATCAGGTCGAACATCAGTTTGGAGTGTTCAGTAAAAGTGGCAGGTATGCCCAGCGGCTTGGCCGGGACTTCAAGATTGCTGGCAGGCGAAGCAGCCACCAATTGCAGGCGACGTTCAATCTCGCGCACGTCCTCCAGATAGCGTTCAAGTCGCGCCTTGTCAGTAGCCGGCAGCCGACGTTGCAATGCTGCCATGTCATGAGTTACCGAATCGAGCAGACTGCCTTTCAGATCCATGCGGACCGAGCGCTCTTTGGCGGTACTGCCATCACCGAACAGCCGCTCGAACACCACCTGTGGATTCTGCTCCATCGGCAACGGAGTTGTCGGTGTGCGATAGGAAATCGAACTGCCGTCATCCAGTGACAGTTCCAGTGAAGGCATTGGCGTGTCCTGACCGATGTAACCAGCCGCGACCTGATCCAGCGAGGTCGGCGAAGGTCCCGCACCAGGTGCAGCACAGGTCAGCCACACCTGCGAAGATCGCGCATGATTGGCACCGGCAGAGGCATCAGAACCATAGGCCAGCGGAAGTCTGGTATCACTGATGACATTGAGCCTGTCGCGGAACGGCTCCAGCGATTTCAGCGTTGGCGAGAATTCGAAATCCTTGCCATCGCTGGTTGGTGTCCATTTGTTCATGACCGCGCCATGGGCTACATAGATGCAAGCCAGCCGCGATTTTGGCGTGCCAGCAGCCGCACTGGCCCCGGCCGGCAGCATGGATTCGAGCAACGGCAGTGCAATGGCAGCGCCGGCACCGCGCAACAACAAACGGCGTGAAAGATGTTTGCGAGTCAGGAAGTTCATGGTTTGGTTTCCTCCAGTGCTGCGATCTTGGTGTTGGATGCAGCCGCACTTCGCATCAGGAAGGGTTGGCTGTTGACGATACCGGTGACGATGTCGGAGAAACGGAACTGCTTGCCTGCAGCTCCATGTACTACTTTTCGCACTGCGGGCATATCAGTAGCATCAAGTCCGCGGGCAAGCCCGTACATCATCAGTTTCTCGGTAATGGTGGTCACCAGGCTGTCGCTGCGGCTGAGCAGCGCGTTGCGCAGCGTCACCGGCCCGTCCACTGCTGTGCCGTCAATCATTTTGGTACGCGTATCGAGTGGATAGCCGTTTTCCTTGTCACGCCAGCGACCGACCAGGTCAAAATTCTCCAGTGCCAGCCCGATGGGATCCATGATCTGGTGGCAGGCCGCACAGGTCGGGTTTTCACGGTGCAATTCAATACGCTCTCGCAAGGTATTGGTGACGCGTCCCTTGGCAGTTTCCTTGGTCAGGTCGGTCTCCACACCCGGAGGCGGTGTCGGTACCGGTGCACCGAGGATGTTCTCGACTATCCACTCACCACGAATCACCGGCGAGGTACGATTGGCCGCTGAAGTGGCAGTGAGGATGCTGCCGTTGCCCAGCAAGCCACGGCGCGGGCTGTCCGCTGGCAGCGTCACGCGCCGCATGTAGTCGCCACGTACGCCATTGATGCCGTAGTGATGGGCAAGCTCCTCGTTCAGCCAGGCATAATCCGGATTGAACAAATGCAAAACACTCAGGTCCTTGGCTATCACATCAGTGAACAGCAGCTCGGTCTCCGCACGGAAAGCCTTGCGCAACTTGCTGTTGAAGGCCGCATCCTGCGGCAGCGCTGCATCAAGTTCACGCAGCTTCAGCCACTGGGCCGCGAAATTGTTGACCAGGGATTTGGCCTTTTCATCGCGCAGCATGCGCCGGGTCTGTTTTTCGAGTTGTGCCGGCTCGTGCAAATGCCCGGCCACAGCGACATCGAGCAACTCGCGATCGGGAATGCTGCTCCAGAGAAAGAAAGAAAGACGTGAGGCTAATTCAAGATCGCTGATGGCATAGAACGAGTCCGGTGCCAACGCTTCCGGTTGCTGTTCGCCCTGGTAAAGGAAGCGCGGATCAATCAGCAGCCGCGAGATTCCATACTGGATGCCGGTCTCGAAATCGGCGCTCTTGCGGCCTTTTTCGTAGAACTGCATCAGCGTGGCAATTTCCGGCGAATTGGCGACCACCGGATGACGGTAGGCACGACTCGCCAGCGTCGTCATGATGCGTTGCGCGCAACTGCTCTCCTCTTCGGCCTTGGCCGGATAGCAATTGAAGATGATTTTGCGGCTCGGTGTTTCGCCTGGGCCTTTCGCTTCGAAGGGACCATTGATCTCGATACCGGCAATGGCCCCGCCGACCGAGTAGGAATCGTAGAAATCATTCACACCTTCACAATGCTTGTTGTCGGCCAGCGCAACACCGATCCGGTGCGGGCCGGCCGGAAACTGCAGCTGGAATTTCGACGCATCCTTGACGTCGAGCGGCTCACCGTCGATCGAGACGAAAATGTCGGGGCCGGCACCTGGACAAAAAGCCTGGTTGTTGAAAATGCCGCCAGCGCCCTGCCCCTTGACCTGGATTTCATATTTGGCATCCAGCGGAAAATTGTGTGTCACCACCATGCCGCCGCGGGTACCCAGCGGCAAGCCATCGACATGTCTGGTCTGCGCACCACTGGGGCCCGGATATTTGACCAGGCTAGGAATCAGCGAGTTGTCACCCACAGCTTCACGACCGATTCTCATGGCGGCCCCTAGGTAGGAATCAATCAAGGTCGGTGACACGCTCAGTACGTCAGACATGTTATCGAAGCCATGAGAGGATTCGTCTGGTGGCAGTGTTGCAACGATGCCGGCAGCATCAAAGCCCAGCAGATCACGGATGACGTTGGTGTATTCAGCGCGGTTGAGACGGCGAATGCCGGCGTTGCCGGGGTGCGGATGCATTGCGGCTTCAGTGTCGAGACGGTCGCCAAGGACGGCAATGAAAGCATCGAGCACTGGGCGCGGGGGCCGCGGTTTGCCGGCCGGCGGCATCATGCCGGTTCTTATCTTGCGGATTGCTTTTTCCCACGTGGCAGCATCCTTGGCCAGCGAATCGTGTGTCAGCACGTCAAAAGCAGTGCCGCCGGCAAAATCATCGGAGTTGTGGCAGTCACCGCAGTAGGTTTCCAGCACTGTCCAATCTACCGCATCCCTGGATGTGGGTGCCTGTGCCCAGAGAGCAGTCGATAGTGCGAGCATTCCTGCCCCTATCGCCAACTGCAAATAAATGTGTTTGTTACTCATGCGTATACCTCGCGTTCGCCGCGGCGCGAGTATCACCTAGCGCGGGAATCTTACTGTATTTCCGGCGAAAAATAACTGGTCTATCAACCATGTCATAAATGCTGGGCAAGCCCTTAAGGTCGCCCGGGGTACCATCGAAGATGTTGTTGATCGACATATACACCTGGGATCCGCTGCCCATTTTTTCCAAGTTCCAGCTTACTCGCAAATTGGACAAATGATGCGATGCAATAGTGTTGTTGTCGATGTCGATACCCTCCACCCATGCGCGGTTGCGCAGCCCAGCTGACCCAGCGGGTCGACCAGGAGATGGTCGCCGGACCACCCATCAATAATTTCAAGGAATCGCTCACGGACTCACATGAAACGTTCTTTTCATCTTATGGTCACTTCGGACCGGCGGCCAGTCAGTGAGCCTGTTTCATGCCAGGACCTTGCAACAATTCAAAAAAGCTGCTGACAGCGCATATGCGTCACATGTTTGACTGTACCAGCAGGTTCCTTTTACGGAAATCGCGCGGCGTGAAGCCGAATTGCTTGCGGAATGCGCGCGAAAAATGCGCAGGACTGATGAAACCGAAATGCTGCGCAATTGAAGCAATGGAGTCGTGCTGGCAAACCGGATTATGGAGTTGGCTGGCGCACTCCTCCAGCCGGCGGCGCAGGATGAGATTGGATATTCTTTCCGAACAGTGAAACAGCCCGCGCAGATATCGTGAGCTGACACCCATTGCGTTGGCGATGTATTCCACCGACAGCTGCGGATTGCACAGTTGTGCCTCAACAGCTTGTTTGACTTCGGTAATGCGGCGACATGCCGCGCTGCTGAGACCGGAATAATGGCTTGCATATATGCGAGTCACCCGTTTCAGAAATTTTGCAGACAAGCATGGTGCGAATTCCCGCAGGCTGCCGCATTTCAGTTTTTCCCAAACCGCCAGCAACGGCGCAAACACCGGCTCCTGCCGGCAATCGGAATCGCATATAGCCTCCATCGACAAGCCCACGCATACTTCTGGAGTCGGCAAATAGCGTTGCAAAACCTGATGGGGAATACTGACCAGAAACAAAGTCACCCAGTCTTTTACCAGCATTGTGCGCGGCTGGCTGTTGTCCATCAGTGTGAATTCCCCAGCTTCCAATGTACTCGTGCCGAGCGGATGTGAGATCAGCAGTGCTCCTTCTATCACATAGAGCAGACTGTAACTTTTGAATGCCGCATTCATGAACTCATCTTGCTTGCGAGCAATCACAGCACAGGAGGTGTGAATGCGGGCCAGTGTGAGAGCCCCAAGCGTGGCAGTTTCGGCACTGGCCCGGTAACTATTGCGGTCAACCGGGTCGGCCTCAATGCTGAATATATCCGTGTCCAGCCTGTAGAGTTGACTGGCTGGTTGCGTATCCGCTTGTGGCACAAAGTGGTAGAACTTCATGGCGTTATCCCGCCCACAGACTGCGTAGACTATTTTGGATTGGCAGGCACGAAGATCTGCTGTGCAGCTTGTTCCAGCGCATCTTCACGTCCAAGGCCAGGATAGAGCTTCAACATTTTTTCCTGCAGCTCTGCCGGTGTGGTCGAAACCAGGCGCGCCATCCTGAACGCACCGATATATTCGCGAATGAAATTCAGCACCTGGGGATCATTGGCAGTACCTTTGGCCTGATGACCGGCTACCACAATCTTCGGATGCAGCGCGGCAATGCGATCAAGCGTTGCGTACAAGGGCACCGTGTCTGCTGGCGGACGCAGATGGGAATTGAAAATGATATCGCCGGCCACCACTGCATCGATGGCAGGGATGTAGACAAAGGAATTGCCAGCGCCGTCGAGGCCTATCTGTTCACGGGTGATCGGCATATCAAAACCTTCCAGTGTCAGCACCGGTTTGGCCAGTGGCTCCGGCAGAATCGCCACTTCGGAAGGCAGATCATCACCGTACGTGGGAAACCAGAAATTGCGACGTGCCGGCCAGGCCGTGACGATGCGTTCCCGCACTTCCGGCAACGCCACGTATTTGGCATCCGGGAAGGCTTTGAGCACGGCTGCCACGCCCAGAAAGTGGTCCGGATGCGCATGGGTGGAATAGATCGTCGTCAACTTGCGGCCTGTGCCCTTGATGATGTCAATGACATGACCGGCTTCGCTCAGCAACAGCTGCGGATCTATCAACAGCAGATCCTTCTTGCCATAGACAATCGTCGACGTGACCGCGTAGCCATGCGGCGTTGAAGTGAAGGTGGCCAGGGTCAGCGGTGATCCCGGCTCAGTACTGGTGATCAGATCCTGCGCGACAGCGCACCGGAAAACCAGACTCACGGCAAGCAGGATCAGGCCTGTTCTCACATGTTTCATATTCATATCCAGTCTCCCCATTTAATTTGTAACTACATTTTTAATTGTTATACATGGCATTTAAATATTTTTTAATTTCATTGATAATTTCTGGAATTTCAATTTCCTTGTTTGATATTTTTCATTATGAAGCTTGGAAAAGACGCGCAGCCGCCTGCCTGAACCCATCCGTCTCCGGCTGAATTACGGCATTGCGAGACTGCAAGACTTTTTCGGTACCGGCAGTGCAAGAATGCAAATATTTTTGTTCAATTTTACTGCACATTAACTTAGGATTGACATCTTGTGTAATACCCCAAAAAAGCCGGGAAAAAATGAAAAAAACAGTCACAAAAATAAAGTTTGGAGAACTTACCGACCACACCGGCTATCACATCAGACGTAGTTACTCGACGTTCATCCGGCTGTTTGCAGCCAACGGCAAGCATTTCCAGCTGAAGAGCCAACAAACATCCATTCTCATCCTTACCCGCGAAAATCCCGGTATCACACCCGCCGCCATCGCCGACGCCATCGAAATCGAGCGCTCGCTGATGGCCAAACTGCTGACTGATCTGATGAAAAGAAAATTCATAGAAACTAAGGCTTGCAGTCTGGATGGCAGGCAAAAAGGCCTGTTCATCACTCCCAAGGGCAACAGCTTCATCAATCAGGTCCTCATATACTTTGCAGAGAATCTGGAGCCTGAACTCAACCGCAATCTGTCGGTACGCGAACAACACACCCTGATCAAGTTGCTCCAGAAGATTTACGAAAACCACTAAAGCCCGCGCAGTTCACAATCTATCCTGCAAGATCAGCTGCGGGCGACGACCCGAATCATCCAGCCCCGATCCGACAGCCGCCTGCACCGCACCCGCTGCCAATATAGTTAACAATATTAACTATAAGACTTAATTAATTCAATATGCCGTATGCCGGCATGTCGCACTTCGTACAGGGGCGATAGTGCGTGTGCTACTGCCAACAGACTGGTACGGCGGTGGGCCGGTTGCACATTTGCCAATGCCACTATAGTCTCTTGCCTGCAAACGATTGCACAGCCCCTAACAGAGCCAGAGACTTGAAAAACCATGCTGGCCCTGATTTCACCCACGCCCGTGCCGAAGGCGCCAGCATCAATGGCCAGCCCGGCTTGATCGCGAAAACCGGGGATGGTTCAAACCAACAAAGCAGACACAGACCGGACCGCCGCCCAACCGAGGAAATGCATTCATGGCAATGATGAAACCCATTCTGCAATTGCTGCTGGTATGCGCGTTGCCCACCGTTATCCATGCCCAGACCAACGCCGGCAGCCCCATCGGCCTTGATAAAGCCGCTTGCGAACGACTGCAAGCCGTCGCAATAACACCAGCGCAGATCGGCGAACCAGTAGCCAGGGTGATCATCGAATCAGCAGCCTGGATCGAAACCGCACCCACACACTGTCGCATCAACGGCCAACTCGATCCGGTTGACACCAGTGCTACTGCACGACCGATCAAGTTCGGTGTGGCACTGCCGGCGGCATGGAACGGCCGCGCAATCCAGCTGGGTGGCGGCGGCATGAATGGCACCATTCCGCAACTGGCCGGCCGCGGCGAACAGTCAGAACTGGCACGCGGCTACGCTACTTATGGCAGCGATTCCGGCCATGCAGTCAACGACACGCAATGGCTGCTGAATGACGAAGCCATCCGCAACATTGGCTATATGCAAATGAAGAAGACCCACGATGCTGCACTGCTGCTGATCAGCAAAGCCTACGGCCAGGCACCAAAATTCAACTACTATGTCGGCAACTCGCAAGGCGGCCGCGAAGGACTTACTGTCGCCCAGCGCTATCCGCGCGACTACGACGGAGTAGTGGCTACCGTGCCGATCGTCGGCTTTTCATCGCTGATGCTGGGACCGAGCAAAATCCGCATCCAGGAGAAAACTACCGCAAACTGGATCCCGGCCAGCAAAGGCACGGCGATTCTTGCCGAGTTCATGCGGCAATGCGACAAGCTTGATGGTCTGACAGATGGCGTCATCCACAATTACGTTGATTGTCGCGCCCTGTTTAATACGGCAACCAGCAAGACGCTGCAAGACTCGTGGGCCAAACTACATTGTGCGGGTGACAATGATCCGGCGCCGGCCGACACCTCGAACAACGCTTGCCTGACTGCCAGCCAGATCAAAACCCTGGGCTATATTTTTTCCGATCAGGCTGCCGCAATTACCCTTCCCAACGGCCGCAACAGTTTCGGCATGTGGACACCGACCACGGCGGTGGTCAGCCAAGGGCCAGGCTTCGCGCCGCCCGGCATGCCGCCAATGGCACCGCCGGGGGCGTTGCTGATGTCGCAGCGTTACCAAGGCCAGCAAGGAGCCGCTGCTGATGCCCCGGTATTCACTACCCTTGGCACCGATGGCGTCACTGGCCTTTTCATGCAAAATCCGGCTGCCAACCCGCTCGACTTTGACAACAAACTGCACGGCAAACGACAGCAGCAGCTGGCCCCATGGCTGGACTCCACCCAGTCAGACCTGAGTGCGTTTGCTGCACGCGGCGGCAAGCTCATCGCCATCATCGGCACTGACGACACCATTGCTGCACCGGGCGAACAGCTGAATTACTACCAGTCAGTGATCGACAAGATGGGCCGCGGCCAAGTCGATGCGTTTGCACGACTGTATGTGCTGCCGCAAACAGGGCACGGGCTGACCGGCCGTTCCGCGACCATAAACGGTGACGGGGCCTCCATCATGCCGGAAGAAATCCCCAGCCAGACTGATCGACTGGCTTTGCTCACCCAATGGGTGGAACAAGGCAAGGCACCGGCCGCCGCGGTGGAAGTGGCAGGCAAGAGCGCCACCCGACCGATGTGCAGCTATCCGGACTATCCGTATTATCACGGTGGAGAGCGGGCACTGGCGGCGTCGTATACCTGTACCAAACCCGTGCACATTCCATAACAACACTTCAGAGGCAACAGTGTCATGCTCAAACCAATTATATTCACCATGATTTTGGCAGCGGTGTGTGGCGGCAGCGTGTCGGCGCAAACAGTAGCGAAAAAACTTGGTGAAATGCCGGATGCCGACAAATTACCCAGGGCCGAATTCGTGTTTGAAGAACGCGTTACGCTCTCCACTGCCGTTGTACAAGGCAAGACTGCGCTCGGTGGCCGCCAATACATTCCCATCACCGGCGGCACCGTGGCCGGCCCCAAACTGAAAGGGCGAGTGATCCCGGGCGGCTGGGACTATCAGCTGCAAATGCCGGGCGGCTGCGGCACGCTCAGTGCAGATTATTTTCTGGAAGCGGAAGACGGCACCATCATTCACGTGCTCAATGAAGCCTTCAATTGTGGCGTGGGCAGCAATGGCGAACGCAGCTACACACGCCCTCGCTTTGAAGCACCGGAAGGAGCTTACGGCTGGCTCACCCGCGGTGTGTTCGTCTCCACAATCGAACTGGACAATGCCGGCGCCCCCGCCGCCGATGGCAAACCGGCGCCGCTGGCTGCGATCCGCATCAAGTTCTATCAGATCAAGTAACCTGATGCTTGCTACACTATGGTTTGGTGGCAGCGCGACCGCCAGCATCGTCGTTAATCACTGTACCGTCTTCTTTGACAAACGGTTGTGATTGCGGAGCCGGCAACAGCGCCAGCACCAGCTCCGACGGTCGGCACAAGCGCGTACCGAGCGGCGTGACCACGATCGGCCGATTGATCAGGATTGGATGCTGCAGCATGCAATCGATCAGCTCAACATCCGACCACTTGGCATTGCCCAGATCCAACTCGTCATAAGGAGTGCCTTTCTGACGCAGCAATGCTCTGGGCGCCATGCCCATGTCGGCAAGCAACCCGCATAATTCAGCGCGATCCGGCGGCGTTTCCAGATAAAGCACCACGCGTGGCTCCACCCCTGAATTGCGCATCATCGCCAGCGTATTGCGGGAAGTCCCGCACTTGGGGTTGTGATAAATCGTAAACTTGTTCATGCCGGTTTTGCCGCTGTGTGTTGGTACCACTGTTTGCTGCTGTTGACGATATGCACTACCAGCAACATCACCGGCACTTCAATCAAGACGCCCACCACGGTGGCCAGTGCCGCGCCCGAGTTGAAGCCAAACAAACTGATGGCCGCCGCTACCGCCAGCTCAAAAAAATTGGACGCCCCGATCAACGCGGAAGGACCCGCGATGCTGTGTTGTTCGCCCACAGCGCGATTGAGCAGATAGGCCAGCGCCGCATTGAACAACACCTGGATCAGGATCGGCACCGCCAGCAGGGCTATCACCAGCGGCTGCTGCAACACCGCTTCCCCCTGGAACGCAAACAACAGCACCAGTGTGGCCAGCAGTGCGGAGATGGACCACGGTTCGATTGTGGCCAGCGCCGCCGCAAACACTGGCTGCCCCTTGGCCAGCAGCACTGTGCGCAGCCACTGCGCCAACAACACAGGCATCACGATGTAGAGCACCACCGACGCCAGCAGCGTGTTCCATGGCACGATGATCGCGGACATGCCCAGCAACAACGCCACCAACGGCGCAAACACCACCACCATGATGCAGTCGTTGAGCGCCACTTGCGACAGTGTGAACAGCGGATCACCGCCGGTAAGCCGGCTCCACACAAACACCATCGCCGTGCATGGCGCCGCTGCCAGCAGGATCAGACCGGCAATATAGCTGTCCAGCTGCCCGGCCGGCAGCAGCGGCGCAAACCAGTGCCGGATGAACAACCACGCCAGCAACGCCATCGAAAACGGCTTCACCAGCCAATTCACCAACAGGGTCACGCCAATGCCTTTGAGATGCTGGCGGACTTCGCCCAGCGCGCCGAAGTCCACCTTCACCAGCATCGGGATGATCATCACCCAGATCAGCGCGCCGACCGGCAGATTCACCTGCGCGATCTGCAGGCTGCCAATGGCCTGGAACACTGACGGCAGCCATTGGCCCAACGCGATACCCGCCACGATGCACAGCAATACCCACACGGTCAGATAACGCTCAAACACACTCATCGGGGCCGACTGCACTGGCCCGGCGGATTTTTCAGCTTTGGTATTGCTCATGTTCTGGCTCGGGCCGCACGGGGTTTGGCAGCAGTGGATTTCTTGACAAGGCACGCAGCCCCGTTGCAACAGTTTTCGGTGAGATAACCCACCAGCTCATTCATTGCGCTGAACGCAGCGCGATAAACCAAAAAGCGGCCCTGGCGCTCTTGGCTGATCAAGCCGGCATGCACCAGCTCCTTGAGGTGAAACGAGAGCGTGTTGGCAGCCACATCCAATTGTGCTGCCAAATCACCGGGAGTAAGTCCATCATTGCCGGCCACTACCAGCGCGCGGAACACGCGCAAACGGACGTCCTGGGCCAGCGCAGCAAGCGCACGTACTATTTCATGTTCTTTCATGAGTTAACTATACAACGATTATCGAATTATCGTAAAGTAAAAATCTACGGAGCCGGAATCCGGTACCACCCATGACCAAAGCCAGCACTGTGTCGAATACACTCCAACTGCTCACCGCGCCTACCCGCTATCTGTTCTTCACTGGCAAGGGCGGCGTTGGCAAGACTTCGGTGTCGACGGCGGTGGCGATTGCGCTGGCAGACTCCGGCCTTAACGTGCTGCTGGTCAGCACCGACGCCGCCTCCAATCTTGATGAAATGCTGGGCATTGAGTTGCGCAATCAGCCGGTGCCGGTACCGGGAGTGGCGGGCCTGTCGGTGCTCAACATTGATCCAGCCACTGCCGCACACAATTATCGCGCGCGGGTGGTGGCGCAAATGGCAGCCGATACCAGCGACGCTGAGATCGCCAAGGTGCACGAACAACTGTCGGGTGCCTGCACTACCGAGATCGCAACCTTTGATGAATTCGCCACTCTGTTGGCGCAAGGCAGTGCCGCTTATGACCATGTCATTTTCGACACTGCTCCCACCGGACACACACTCAGGTTGTTGAGCTTGCCCAAAGCCTGGAGTGGCTTTCTGGCTGGCAATGACAGGGGGGCTTCCTGCCTGGGCCCGCATTCCGGTTTGAAGATGCAGGAGCAGCTCTTCAATCAGGCGCTGGCCGCACTCAACGATGCCGCGATGACAACGGTCGTGTTGGTGGCCAGACCGGAAACCAGCGCCCTGGCGGAAGCGGCCCGCACCGCCACCGAACTGCGTGAGCTTGGGCTTGGTCATCAATGCCTGCTGGTGAACGCAGTGTTCACGGCCAGTAACCACACCGATGCAGTAGCCAACGCCATTGAGACACTGGGGCAGCAGGCCCTGGACACTATGCCGGCGTCGCTCCGCTTGCTGGTGACGGACTACATACCGCTACGCGCCACCGATAGCGTGGGGCTGCCAGCGCTGCGCGCCTTGCTGGCGCCGGCAGCGACCCTGGCAGTTGCGGTTTGTGACCAGCACCCGGTTAACTTCGACTATCAGCCACTGTCGGCGCTGGTAGCCGAACTAGCCAAGGCCGAGCGTGGCCTGATCATGGTGATGGGCAAAGGCGGTGTCGGCAAAACCACGGTTGCAGCCGCCATCGCACTGGGTTTGGTAGCAAGCGGCAAGACCGTGCAGCTGAGCACCACCGATCCGGCGGCACACCTTGCCAACACCTTGGACGGCAAGGTGACGGGACTCAGCGTGGGGCGCATTGATCCCAAGGCGGAAACCCGCAAATACGTTGACAAGATTGTGGCTGCCCGCTCACCCCACCTGAGCGCGGATGAGCTGGCCTTGCTGGTTGAGGATTTGCGTTCACCCTGCACCGAAGAAGTCGCAGTCTTTCACGCGTTCTCGCATGTGGTCGCGCAAGCACTGAGTGCCTTTGTGGTGCTGGACACCGCGCCCACCGGCCATTCGCTATTGTTGATGGATGCTACCGGCGCCTATCACCAGCAAATGATGCGCGAGTTTGCCGGCCAGGGCTCAGGCCGCATCATTACACCGTTGATGCGGCTGCAGGACGCCAGCTACAGCAGAATCATCCTGGTGACCTTGCCGGAAGCCACGCCCGTGTCACAAGCTGCTGCACTGCAAGCTGACTTGCAGCGCGCCAGCATTGAACCGTTTGCGTGGGTGGTCAACAAATCCTTGTTGGCCTCCGGCACGCACGACCCGTTGTTGCAGGCGCGCTTGCACGGTGAGAGCGCCCAAATCGAGCGCGTGGCTGCACATGCCAAACAAGGATTCTATACAGTGCCATGGACCGCAGAGCCGCCAGTGGGGGTTGCGGCACTCCAAAGCCTGTTGAAATCGGGGTCGGAATAAAACCCCAATTTCCAGCTCTAATGAAAATCATTATAAAACTGCTTCCCTGCGCGCAGCGATTCAGGGCGACCGCAGCCTCGCTTGATGATGCCAGTGTAGTACCATCGTCGCATGAGTCTACGTTCCACTATCAATTGGCTGATTACGCTGGTGATGCTGCTGTTCATCATCACGCTGACGGCATTGCAGATCGAATCCGATCGCCGCTCCATCGATGCCGAGATGCAGGCCGCCACCCGTGTGACCGTGCAAATGCTGAGCAACGTGATCAGTAGCGACCCGCCCCACACCGGCAGCGTGTCACCGCAAGTGATGGTGGCCTTTCTTGAACATGCCGGCCGCATTCGTGCTCATGACATAACGGTTAATGACGCGAGCGGACGCAGCCTCTATACCTCTCCCCCATCGCCCTATAAATCCGGCCGCATGGCGCCGCACTGGTTTACTGCACTGGTATCACCGCAGGTGGTTACCACCATGCTGTCAGTGGACAGTGGCAGCTTGCAGATCGTGCCGGATTATTCGCGCATGGTGCTGGATGCCTGGGATGAATTGTTCAACCTGTTCCTGTTGTCGCTGGCGCTGTTCACGCTGCTCAACGGGCTGGTGTTCTGGTTTGCCGGGCGTGCACTCAAGGACAATCGCAGCTGGATGCTGCTGATCCAGCGCCATATCGAAGAGGAGCGTCGCAAGCTGGCACTGGAATTACACGACGAAGTCGGACAATCACTCACCGCGATAAAAACCATCGCTACTACCCTGGCCAATCGGACCCGCGACCAGCAGCCGCAGTTGCATGAGGCGGCGCAGATGATCGTGACAGTGTCAGCCCAGATGTATGACTCGATGCACAACATGGTGCGACAACTGCGACCGTTGGTGCTGGACCAGCTCGGCCTGCAGGCTGCCTTGCAGGAACTGGTAGCCACTCACCAGGCCCGGCATCCCGATATCCAGCTTATGCTGAGCATCAGCGGCGAGCTGGTGCGCGTCAATGCCGAGGTGGGCATTGCCGCTTACCGCATGGTGCAGGAATGCCTGACCAATATTGCGCGCCACGCCGGCGCCACCAAGGCCAGCATCATGGTGGAAGCCACCGGCTCCATCACGATTACTGTACAAGACAACGGTCATGGCGCGCGTGTGCATCCCAATGACACCAGTGAGCGCTTTGGCTTGATCGGCATGCGCGAACGCGCCGAAGGTCTGGGTGGCAGCTTTCAATGGCAGGGCGAAAATGGCGTCAAGGTGGTGGTGAGCCTGCCGTTGCAAGTAACGGAGCAGCGATAATGGCAATGATCACGGTGATGCTGGTCGACGATCATGCGGTGGTACGCATGGGCTTCAAATTATTGCTGCAGGAAGCCGACGATATTGCCGTGGTGGCCGAAGCCGCCACCGGTGAAGAAGCCATCAAACGCTACTTCGAAATCAAACCCGATGTGGTAGTGATGGATATCGCGATGCCAGGCATGGGCGGCATCGAAGCCGTCACCCGGCTGGTGGCGAAAGATCCAGCCGTGAAAGTGCTGATCCTGTCTGCCCATGAAGACAGCATCCACCCACCGCGTTTGCTGAAAGCCGGTGCCGCCGGCTATTTGTCCAAACGCAGCGCACCCGAGGAGTTGATGCAGGCCATCAAGCAGGTGGCAGCCGGCCATATTTTTATCGATCCCACACTGGCGCAGGCGATGGCCGTGCAAAATCTGTCCGGCCTGCAAAATCCGGTGGAAGTGTTGTCAGACCGCGAATTCGAAATATTCATGTTGCTGGCAAAAGGCCAGTCAGTGGTGCATATCGCCACCACCTTGTTTCTCAGCCCGCGTACCGTGGGCACCCATCTGTACAACATCAAACAGAAACTCAAGGCCGCCAATTCCGCGGAGCTGACCTTGATTGCGTTGCATAACGGGTTGCTGGATCACTGAAGTAGAAATTTATTGCTGCGCACTACTTGATCGCCGGCCCGGTGGCGCCATCAAAATCGACTCCCTTGAGTGCTTGCAGCTCGGCCGCGCTGGTCACGCCTTCCGCAATCACCAGCATGCCGATGCTGTGGGCGATGTGGTGTCCGGATTCGTTCGAAGATACCCACATTCTGCGTACTCTGGTTGGCAAGTACGAGGGCAAGCCGGTGAAGTTTATTGCGGTGGCTTCAGCACCGGTCTATCACTCGCAAACCCTGGGTCAACCAGCCCAAGTATTTCTCGACGCGGCCGACGACTCCACTGAGTTCAAAACTGCAACCGCTGCGTTTATCTCCAGTACGCTGGCCGCGCAGCAAAGCGGCATTCTGCCGATAGCACCGTATTTTGATCTGCGCCTGCGACTGATGCTGAACCCTGCCCCACGCCTGCAACCCGGCGCTGGTTTCGGCGAGCGGGCTGACTGGCAGGGTGCATTCCGGGCCGA
Source organism: uncultured Gammaproteobacteria bacterium (assembly GCA_903853385.1). Classification (GTDB taxonomy): domain Bacteria; phylum Pseudomonadota; class Gammaproteobacteria; order Pseudomonadales; family Pseudohongiellaceae; genus CAILUG01. The sequence continues at coordinate 8,166 of CAINTJ010000133.1, read as the reverse complement.
AGCGGAAACCCAGTTTTATGGCGTGCCCGGTTTCTGGCTGATATCGGATAGCGGCGCAGTGCTGGCCAAGCCGTTCCGCGGCAATGTTTACCATCCACATGGCGCTGAGGTGCACATCAATTACACCTTCTCCGATGTTGATGCCGCAATTCAGGCCTTGTTGCACTGAGTGCTATTTGAAGGTGGGTGATTGGGGGAAGGGTTTGGTCATCGCACTACTGCAGGCTGCAGTCACGGTTATTCACGGCTTACTCCAGCAAACAAATCTGCTAAGTTGGCCGCCTGATTTCTTCAGGGAAGGCTTACCGATATGCCCATAAAAAATTACATCCTGCCTACAGCGTCCATGCGTGCCATGGTTCAACAATTGCGTTCACAACTGCGCGTGCTGGCCATGCTGGCAGGACTCACTCTTGCCAGCTGTTCCAGGCAGCCGGCACAAGTTGTGGCAAAGGTAGAGCCAGCCTCCGCAGCCCTCAGCGTGGCGCCGGCTTTTACTTCCGGACAGCTGCAAGCGCAACCGGCGCAGAACTGGCTTACCAGTGGCGGCAGTCTGGCCAACCAGCGCTTCTCGCCGTTGAGTGCCATCAACAAATCCAACATCACACAGGTGAAGGCCGAATGGCAGACGCATCTGAATTCAGGTCTGGGTCCCCAGCACAGTGGCCAGGGTGAACCCATCGTTTATGACGGCATCATCTACCAGGTCACTGGCCAGAATGATGTGTTCGCCATCAGCGTCGACACTGGCGCCATTTTGTGGAAATACACGGCCGGTCTCGATCCCGCCGGCGTCACGGTCTGCTGCGGCTGGGCCGTGCGCGGTCTGTCGCTGGGCGATGGCAAGGTATTCGTGCCACGGCTGGATGCCCACTTGATCGCCCTTGACCAGCTTACCGGTGCTGTCGTATGGGACACTGAAGTTGCCGATCCCAAAGCGGGCTACAGCATCACTGGCGCCCCGCGTTACTACAATGGCAAGCTCTATGCCGGTGTGGCTGGCGGCGAATATCAGACCCGCGGCAGCATGCAGGCGTTTGATGCGAAGACTGGTGCCCATCTGTGGACCTTCAACACCGTCCCCGGCCCTGGAGAATTTGGCCACGACACCTGGCCCGCTGATAACGATGCGTGGAAATATGGCGGCGCGCCAATCTGGCAGACCTCTGCCATCGACCCTGAACTCGAGACCATTTATTTCAGTACCGGCAACGCTTCACCGGATCTGAACGGCAACATTCGCAAAGGCGACAACTTGTTCACGGTCTCCATCCTCGCGCTCGATGTGAACACCGGCCAATACCGCTGGCATTTCCAGGAAACCCGCCACGACATCTGGGACTACGATGCCTCCAGCCCGGTGGTATTGTTCGATGTGGAAAAGGACGGCGTGATGCGCAAGGGGCTGTCGCAAATCAGCAAGAGCGGTTACTTGTTTCTGCTGGACCGGGTGACCGGAGCAGGCCTGACGCCGATCGTCGATACCAAAGTACCGCAGGAACCCGAGCAATTCACTGCCGCCACCCAGCCGATCCCGCAGGGTGACGCCATGATCAATCACTGCATCGACAAAGTGCCCGATGGCTGGACGCTGGTCAACAAGGGTTGCACCTACACTCCTTATGGTCGCAAGCCCGCGCTATACGCCCCGCTGGCCGGCTCAAACTGGATGCCACCGTCCTTCGATCCACGCAGCGGCAACCTCTTTGTATGCGCCAGTGAAAGCATAGGCGGTGCCGTCATGCAGAATTTCGGCAACAAGGATCTGGGCGTACAAACCGGCCAGATGATCTACGGTGGCGCATTCCAGTTGCCACGCGGCACCGAGCGTCACAGTTATCAGGTCGCCGTGGACGTTCGCACGCACAAGATCGTGTGGAAGTTTGAATCCACTGTGGGCTGCAGTGCCGGCTCTACCGCCACGGCTGGCGATTTGCTGATGATCGGCCGTAGCAACGGCAAGCTGATGGCGTATGACAGCAGCAATGGCCAGCAACTGTGGTCGTTCCAGCTCGATGCACCACCGATCCCAAGTCCGGTGGTGTTTGAGCACAAGGGCAAGCAGAAGATCCTGGTATTCGCTGCCGGCAGTCTGTTTGCCGGTGGCGGCAAGAGCGACAGCCTGTGGCTGCTCTCACTGGACGGAACTTTGCCGGAAGCCGAAAAAGCCGTGAGCGCCGCACCGCCCCCTTCCATCAATAATGCTGGCGACCCTGCACCGAAAGCGCCAGAGCTCGCGCTGCCAGCCGACCCGGTCAATCTCGCGCGCGGCAAGGAAATCTACGGCAGTATTTGCATGACCTGTCATGGTGAAAGCGGCCAAGGTGGCCATGCGGAAGGCGCACCCATTCCGAAAGACGCAAGCATTGAACACATCTTCACTACTGCCACCCGTGGCGGACAGAAGATGGCACCGTTCGGTGCCGCGTTCACTGCTGCCGAGTTGAAGAGTGTGGCAACCTATGTGAAAGAGAGTGTATTGACGAAATAGCACTGACACTCCACAGCGTGCCAAGTCATAAAAAACCCCGCAATTGCGGGGTTTTTTATGTGCAGGCTATTTATTGAGACCCTTGGCTTCGGTATCCCAGTTGGAATTGGTACACAGCTCGCAATCTTTGCCGACAAACATCTTGCCGGCTTTTTTATCTCCCTTGAACTGGTACAACAGCCAGTTGGCGGCAACGTTGGCGAACTCACCGCCACCGGGATGGTGCATGGTAGCGGTATGGCCGGCGCCATGACGCGAGCCGTAAAACACCGGCAACTTGGTCACCAGCTCATAGTTGGCATGGGAAGTGGCTTTCATAAAATCACGATCACCACCATTGATGAACATCAGCGGGCCATGCAGTTTGGCCAGCGCCTCGGTAGTGGGGGACGGGAAAGCGGGAGCGGGAGCGGTACCAGCATTGGCAGTGGCGGGCTGCACACCCGAGTTGAATACACCGATGGTGCTCACCCGCGGGTCGCCACCGAGACTGATTGACAGAAAGCCACCGCACGACTGTCCCATCACTGCGATATGGGTTTTGTCGATCTTGCCTGCCAGGGGCGCGCCGGCACGACCGTTTTCTGCTGCCAGCCATTCCAGTGCACCCAACAGGTCGCCTGCGTTCTGCTGACGTGTTTTTTCACCAGCGACTGCGGTAGTGGTCAGCACCAGAAATCCATGCGAGGCAATAGTGCCGAGGAAATCGCTGTAGGTTTTTCCTTCAATGGAGCAGCCACCGTTGCCCCACAACAGAACGGGCAATTTGTCCTTGGCCGGAAAGGCGGCCAGATCCGCAGGCCGGAACAAGAGCAGACCGGCTGCGTTAAACGCCCCTTCGGATGTCACTTGATAAGGGCCGGCCACCGCCAGCGGGGCTCCCTCCAGTGGCAACGTGGTGTTGATCATGTCCATGGTGATGCCGGCTGGCTGGGCTGTGGCGATGTTGCTGCCCAGCACCAAGGCCAGTCCGAAACAAAAAGTGGAAATATTCCGCATGAATGGAGCCCCCTCGAATAATTGTGGTGTGGGCTATTGTCACATAACTCGCGCCCGGACTGACAAAACCGTTATGATCGGGATTGCCAGCCTGTGGCTGACATCGAACCGGGCGACACCAAAACCACATTCCCCCGGCGGGGAAGGAGAAACAAGATGCAATCCAGAGGGGTTAAAGCAGTCATAGTGGGACTCATGGCACTAATGGGTACTGCACCGGCCTGGGCGCACCATTCCTTTGCGGCGGCCTATGACATGAAGGATGCCATTACCATCACCGGCAAGGTGGTCGAAGTGCGCCTGACCAATCCGCATTCGCACTTTTTCCTCGACGTCGTCAATGCCAAAGGCGAAACCGAACACTGGACCTTCGAGGCCGGCACCCCCGGCGGCATGCTGCGTAACGGCTATTCACCGCAGGTGATCAAGCAAGGTGACACGGTAACCATCAAAGGCTTCCGCGCCCGCAATGAATCAAACAACGGCATGCTGACTGAACTGGTGACCAGTGATGGCACCGTCTATGGCATGTTCGGCCCCCAGCAAAGCGCTGGCGCCAAGTGAGGAAGCCCATGAACAAACTTATGTTGCCCGCCACTGTAATCAACGTTGCCTGCACGGCGCTCATGGCAATCCTGGTCGGCATCAACCCGGCTCTTGCCCAGACTGCCGCGCAGCCCGCCGCCGCAAAAGTGGCACCGGCACCCCGCATGGCCGACGGCCATCCTGACCTGAGCGGCATCTGGTGGACTGGCGGCGACCTCGGCAGCCCTGGTTATGGCAGCAGCAACAAGGCCGCAGGCACCGGCCCCAACGGCCCCAAACTGCCCTCGTTCACAGATTTGTATCAACCCTGGGCAGTCGAGCATGCCAAAACCTTGAAGGACAAGAACGATCCGACCCTGCAGTGCCGACCGACAGCCTTCGGCACCTTGAGCGTGCGCTTGTTTGATGTCGGCACGCTTGGCCACATTGTCTCCACACCTGCCATGATGTTTTTCCTGCAGGAAACTTTTCACGGTTACCAGGAAATCCCCACTGATGGCCGCAAACACCGCAACGTGCCACCCTCGTTTCGTGGCGATGCCGTCGGTCACTGGGAAGGCGATACCTTCGTAGTGGAAACCAAGAATTTCACCGATGACACCTGGATCTTCGCCGAAGGCCGCGTGTCGTTCCATTCCGACCAGCTGCGGGTGGTAGAGCGTTACACCCGCACTGACGCCAAAACCCTGCGCATCGAAGCCACTGTCTATGATCCCAAGGTGCTGACTGCTGCCTGGGTGGTGCCACCGCAAACGCTGACACTGTCGCCGGATGATCAGCTGTTGCCGCTGATCTGCACCGGCGTGGAAACCCAGGCGCTGATGGATGCTGCCCAGAAATAAGGAAACACCCCCAATGCGTGACGTCATCATTACCAGGGAACCGGTAGAGCTCTACAAGATTCTCAAATTCGAAGCACTGGTCGACAGTGGCGGCGCTGCCAAAGCCGCGATAGAGCAAGGCTTGGTGCAAGTGAATCACATCGTGGAGACCCGCAAGCGCAAACAGATAGTGCACGGCGACTGCATAGCCTTCGCCGGGCAATCGCTGAACATCGTGTTCAAGGCTCCCTAGCCAGTCTTGCAGCTACCGTTTGTCTATTTCCGGTTGTGAACCGTGACCGATCAAAGCATGCCGGCTGCCCCGAACACGCAAATAAAAAAGGCGCGGCCGGTTACCCAGGCGCGCCCTTTTCACAACTTTGCAACCCGGGCTTATTCCCAGCCAGTGGGTGAGTTGTAAGTAGTGGTGAAACCCATCGCTTCGATTTCATGCATCTGGCCATCAGCGCCTATCTTGAAGATGTGCGCGGCGGGCAGATCAAACGGGGCGAAATTGAAAGTTTCCTTGGTAGCTTGGGAAGTGCTGCCATCCAGGTTCCTGACGGTGTAGGGAAGGTTGTCCATCGGGTGACGGAAATGCGACAGGCCCATGGTCAGACCAGTCACTGGATCAGCGGCAAACACGCGGCGATTTTCGATGCGGGCGATGTACTGGAATGTGCCGCTGTTGAGCTGGCCTTTGCAATCGCGGGCCACTTTCGGCCGCGGCGCAACTCCGGGTATCGCAGGGGCCTGCGGAGCTGGCGTGCTGCTGGCAGTGATCATGCCGTTTTCGTGACGCTCACAATCATCGGCAAAAGGTGCCAGTTCGCCGTTGTTGTCGTCGAGCGCATCGTAATAGGTGGCACCAATCGCGATCAGCTTGTCATGCGACAGGCGCTGGTCGGCTGCGATCTCGGTGAGGATGCCCGGGCGCAGCGTGGCCAGATTGACCATTTGGGCTTCGCGCACACCGGACAACAGATGCTCGGCTTCCATGATCTTGCCGGTGTCATCAAATTTGAGCCGCAACGCCACCACCACCGGTTGTTCGACCGGTGCATTCTTGGCGGCGAATTCAGCGCGCTGTTCCGGCGACATCCCCTGGGGTGCCGGTGGCGGCGCCATGTAGGTCATCATCGCCAGATAGCCTGCTGTATGGTTGATTTCATCCGGCACATGGATCGCAAAGGTGCCGGGGGCAGTGACGACCGCTTTCCACAGACCTTCACCCGGCTGTAGCTTCGTGAGGTTTTCAACGAAGACCACTTTATCTGCCAGCGGTGCCTTGGACGGATCGTGCGCGACGATCGCAGCAACATAAGCATCGGTGGCACTGATAAGGCACTGGCGGTCACAAGCGGCTGCGGCCGGAACCGGGGCAGTGGCCTTGGTGTCGACAGCCTTGTTACAAGCTGCCAGCGCCAGCATCATGCCTGCCAGCGCCATGGTGGAAGTCAGTATGCGTACACTAGATCTGAACATGGTTACTTCCTCTGTTATTTTTACAGGGCGCTATCTTGCGCTTGTTGCTGGTGCGGTCGCGGATGCCAGACCGTGCTTCCGTGGCGGCAGATTCTAACCCGCAATTTCATGCAAGGGCAGCCAGCATCACTGGCCCGCACAACTTATGCAGGCACCAAAAAAAACGGCGGGCTCCGAAGAGCACGCCGCTGTTTTGTTACAACATCATGGCCTGATTAGAACGAGGCTTTAACACCTACGAACCAACGACGACCCAAGGTGTCATAGTAACCACCGTTGTAGCCACCAACGCTCGGCATGCTGTAAGCGCCAGGGTTGGCACAGCCCGGTGCGCCGTTACATACGGTGCTCAGGACAGCCGGAGATTGACGACCGGCAGTGTCACCAGAAGTTGGTGGTGCCTTGTCAAACAGGTTGGTGATACCACCACGAACGCTGAAGGTTTTGTTGATGTTCCAGTTAGCTGACAAATCGAAGATGTCGTAGCTGGGGGTCTGGATTTCTGTTGTCGGTGTATACGACAGCAGGACGCCAGGAGCACCGGCTTTGACAGCAGCATCGTTCGCCTTGATTGCTTGTTGTGAAGCGTAGCCAGCCGACCAAACAGCCGGCAGATGACGCCAACGCAGAGACACACTCCAGTTGTCCATGATGTAGGCTATGTTACCGAACAGACGGTAATCATATGCGCCACCGTTGGTGCCGGACAGGTTTGGTCCCAGTGAGCCTTTCCATTCGGTTTCTACGTCATAGGCTGCAGGCGATTGCTTGGTCTTGTAAGAGTCAAGAATCGTTGCATTCAAGCCCATGGCAATACTGCCAGGTGCTTTCATGCCCAGGTCACCGAGGGTGGAGAACCAGTTCAAACCAATATCCAGACCGGAGGTTTTGATGTTGGCCTGGTTGTCATAGGACAGCAAACCATTGAGGGCTGCACCACTGCGCTGTTCACGTGCATTCAACTGACAGCCGAGTGTAGCGGCCTGGATGGCAGCTTCAGCCGGAGTGGTAACTTTTGCGGCACCAAAGCAACGATAGGCAGCGTAGTCAAGTGAGTACAGCATGATCGCATCTTTGATTTCTACGTTGTAGTAATCGAAAGATCCGCTCAAGCCTTTCAGCCAACGGTTATCCCATGGTGATTTTACGACAGCACCCAAAGTCCAGGTGTCGGCAGTTTCTGATTTCAGCGTTGGGTTACCTTGCTGCAGAACCCACGCGAAGCCGCCGCCAGCACCTTGTGCAGTAACGTCAGCGCCGTTGAAGTAGAAGTTCTTGTTGGCAAGACTGCCTGCACCACCCATCAGGGCCTGACAAATCAAGTAAGTGCTGTTGGCACCTGCTTTGGTCTGGCCAGCCGCAACTACCGGAGCACCTTCTGTAGGTCCAATAACCGGGTCGGTAGCCAAATCAGTGCCGCCAGCGCCGTAAGGAGCATTGGCACGTACCGAACATGGATCGCCGAAGTTGCCGCCACCGGTGAAGATTTCCTGTTGGTTCAAGAACAGCTCGCCCAGGTTAGGCGCGCGGGTAGCGCGGTTAAAGCCGCCACGTACGCGGGCATAGTCGGTGATTTCCCAGTTGGCCAGGGCTTTCCAGGTGGTCTGTGCAGCAGTTTCCCGGTAATCGGAATAACGGGCACCCAGTTCCAGTTCCAGCTTCTTGATCCCTTTGATGCCTGACAGCACCGGTACCAGGGCTTCTACGTAGTAGTCTTTGACAGCGGTGCTGGCATCCAGATAACCAGTCGGGTAAACGCCGATAACCTGGTCAGTAAAGGAAGCTTCGGACTGCAGGATGTCGGGGTTGAACTGGGCTTTGTTG
>CAINTJ010000132.1 GCA_903853385.1 uncultured Gammaproteobacteria bacterium | reverse complement strand
GACTCTGAACTGGTGTAGTAGGCGCCGAGCAGGCCTTTGAAGCCAGGCTGTTGCATTTCACCTTTATAGTCGGTGGGGTAAACATGGTAGATGTGGCCATCCGCAGCCGGTTGCGGTTCGGCACGGGTATGCAACGCAAGCGTTTGTACAGCGGTGCCGCTGACGCCATCAGGATCGCTCAGAGTCAGTTGCACTTCATAGGCGGTATTCGCCTGCAAATCGAAGATACTGCCGCTGAACATATTGGGTGCTGTGTAATCCACCGCTTCATATTGCCTGGTGTATTCACCTTGCAATCGCAGCAAAGGCAAGGCCTGGTGCCAGGTCTTGCTGCCCGTCTCGCGATACTGTACCGCCACATTGGCATTGCGGTTGTCATCACCGTTGATGTGCCATTCAAAACCAAAAGCCATCAGCGTGGCAGGCTCAACAAAGAACTCGCCGCCGGTAACAGCATTGGAGGTGACAGTCTGTGCCAGGGCTGTCGGGCTGGTGCTCAGCACGCTCAGCAATATCAGTCCCAGCCAGCAAGGACGCAGGGTATTAAAAGGAGTCATGGCATAGCCCTTCAGTGTTCGCCTGAGGGTAATTAAGCTCTGCTACAATCGCAAGGCAATCACAGCCATGTCCATCTTTGCTGCATGCTTGCCTTCTTTCAATCCTGACCCGCCGGTTGCCAGCTTTGGGCACAGTGTGCGGATGCGTGACCAGAGTAATGAATTCTTCGATATACACAGCCATAGATAGCTTTATTGCCCGCGAAAAGCTGCCCCATACCTATCGTATTACTGTTGAGCAATGGTTTTTACCGCTGGCGGAATCCATTTTGAAACAGGTCTCCACCAGTCGCCGCACCCTCGTCGTTGGTATCAGTGGCAGCCAGGGCAGTGGCAAGTCGACACTGGCGGCGTTGCTGGTGGTATTGCTGCGCGAAATGCTGGGACTGCGTGCACTCAATCTGTCCATCGATGACTTTTATCATACCCATGCGTATCGGCAGCAGTTGGCCCGTACCGTCCACCCCTTGCTTGCAACCCGCGGTGTGCCAGGTACTCATGATGTGGCACTGGCGATGCAGACATTGAAGGCCTTGACCCAGCCGGGAGCAGTGTTGGTTCCACGTTTCAACAAGGGAGTAGATGACCGCATGCCTGTACAGGAGTGGACGCAGGTGCAGGCCCCGCTGGATGTAATCGTGCTGGAAGGCTGGTGCCTGTCGATTCCGCCGCAGCCCGATGCCCAGTTGTCGCTGCCGGTAAATGTGCTGGAAACCCAGGAAGATTGCGATGGCCGCTGGCGCCAGTTTGTGAATCAGCAGATCCGGCAGAACTACACAGAATTTTATGCGCTGGTCGATTTTCTGGTCATGCTGAAAGCCCCCGGCTTTGACAAGGTTTACCAGTGGCGCCAAAACCAGGAAGCTAAACTGGCCGCAACAATGGCGGGCGGGGCCGGCACTGCCAGCAAGCTGATGGATGTTGAGCAGTTGCAGCGCTTCATCCAGCACTATGAAAGACTGACCCGGCATGGTCTGGAAGTTTTGCCTGCACTTGCAGACGTTGTATTTGAATTGACCGATCAGCAGACTATTGCGGGCAAGCTGAAAGGCTGACTTATTAGTGACTTCAAGAACGAGAATTGACATGAACAAGTTTCTGGAACTGCTGCAATCTCGAGTTGGCTCGCCGTTGCTCACCGGTGCCGATATCAGCGAACGCTATCAGCATGACTGGTCCTCGGAACCGGCGGGGGTGCCGCTGGCTGTAGTACGACCTGGCAGCACTGACGAAGTGTCGGCCATCATGCAGCTGTGTTCACAGCACGGCCAGAAGGTGGTGGTGCAAGGCGGCCTCACTGGTTTATGTGGTGGCGGAAATCCGCGGCCCCGGGAATTGGCGCTTTCCCTGGAGCGCTTAAGCGGTATTGAAGAAATCGACATTGCTTCGATGACGATGACAGTCAAGGCTGGCACACCACTGCAGGTTATCCAGGAAGCGGCCGCTGCCAAAGGTTTTGTGTTTCCGCTGGATCTGGGCGCGCGTGGCACTTGCAACATCGGCGGCAACATTTCCACCAATGCCGGGGGCAATCAGGTACTGCGTTTTGGCATGACCCGCAATCTGGTGCTGGGTCTGGAAGCAGTGCTGGCCGACGGCACTGTTATCTCATCAATGAACAAGATGCTGAAAAACAATGCAGGCTACGATTTGAAGCAGCTTTTCATCGGCACCGAAGGCACGCTGGGCATTGTTACGCGTGCAGTGTTGCGCTTGTATCCGAAAGCCTTGAGTCGCTGCAGTGCGTTGGTGGCAGTCAGCGAATTTCCCCAAGTGATCGAGCTGTTGCACAAGGTGACGCGTGATTTTGCCGGCAGCCTAAGTGCATTTGAAGTGATGTGGAACAACTACTACCACTATATCACTGACAATGTGAACGGCATTGTTTCGCCGTTCGTCGAGCGGCATCCACTGTATGTGCTGGTGGAACTGGAAGGCGGTGATCAGGAACGTGACCAGGCCTTGTTTGAACGCAGTCTGGGCAATGCTCTGGAGCAGGGCATGGCGGCAGATGCGGTAGTGGCCAGCTCGCAGCGCGAACGTGAAAAGTTCTGGAAAATCCGTGATGGTGTGGCTGAGATCGGCCCGTTCTTGCGCGAGTCAGCCAACTTCGATGTCAGTGTACCCATATCATTCATGCAGCCTTTTCTGGCCGCGATTGAACGTGAACTGGCTGCCAAGCTGCCAGGTGCCAGGATGCTGGTGTTCGGCCACATCGCCGACAGCAATCTTCACATCGTCTGTTACACCGGTCGCCGCGAAGACATCAAGGGCATGTACGCCATTGTCTATGGCACAGTTGGCCAGTTCAGCGGCTCGGTATCGGCCGAGCACGGCATTGGAGTTCAGAAATTGAATTATCTGCATTACTCTCGTTCGCCCGCGGAACTGGCGTTGATGCAAACACTGAAGCAGGCGCTGGATCCGCAGCAGCTGTTGAACAGTGGCAGGGTCTTGTCAAATGACCTTCGAGCAATATAACAAGTTTTGTGCATCACTCCCGGCCACCACCCATGTCGTGCAATGGGGTGGCGCCGATGTCTGGAAAGTGGGAGGCAAGGTGTTTGCAATTGGCGGGTGGGGAGAGCAGCCGGCCTTTACCTTCAAAGTCTCGGAAATTTCCTACGAATTATTAAAGTCGCGACCGGGCCTGCGTCCTGCTCCCTACCTGGCTTCCCGTGGTCTGAAGTGGATTCAGCATTATGCAGCTCCCGGTCTGTCCGATCCTGAGCTGAAAGATTATTTGCAGTATTCCCACCACATTGTTTCGCTGGGTTTGTCCAGGAAAAAGCAACAAGAGCTTGGCGTCAATCAGGCTTGATCCTGGTCATATTGCAGAGTTTGTATATAGCTACCAGGGCAGCATCACTTTGGCTAGTGCTTGCTGGTTGGTGTCCATCGCAGTTTCCGATGCCGCAATCTCATTGCGCGACAGGATGTAAGCCACAGCAGCCGTATATTCTGCAGGGGTCAACGACATCAACTTGTCCGGAGGCATCTTTTCATAAACAAAGCTGAGCAATTCACCCAGGCTTTTGCCTTTCCATTTGTCCTGGAAAAAGCTGCCCCGCAGTGGCGTACCGAACTGACCATTGGCCAGTGAGGAGCCGTGGCAAATCTGGCAGGTTTCCCGGTAGAGTGCTTTGCCGTTATCTGCCTGTGCCTGTGTGAAGGCAAGCTCCTGTGCCCAGGCCAGCGGCGCCAGTGTGGAAAACACAAGGGCTGCAACACTGCAAACAATCCTGGCTGTTATCAGCACGAGTGGGTCCTGTTGGTTTGCTTAGGCCTGGGCTGGACGTGGCTGTTTGGACAGCAAGCTCTTGGTGTAAGCGCTGATCCACTTGGTAATCACCACACCAGCCAGAACATTGCCCAAGGCCGCGCCTATGAACAAGCCCTTCATGCCTGCCAGATGATTGCCAATCAATGCCAGCGGCACATAAAACACAAAGAAGCGCAGCAAGCTGGTGATCAGGCCATTACGTGGCGCATGCAGCGCATTGAAGGAAGATGCACTCAACACCACCATGCCCTGAAACGCATAAGAGGCTGGCATTATCCGCAATACCATCGTGATGGTGTCTTTTACACTCGGGTCCTGGGAGAAAACGGCTGCGATCCACGGCGCCAGCACTGCCACAATTGCATAGAGTGCCAGCTGCCAGATCAACACAAACTTCAACGCCATCCTTAAGCCCTGACGGACACGATCGTAATGGTGGGCACCGAAATTCTGGCTGATGAAGGGCGGCACGCTCATCGACATCCCCAGCACTACAATCATGATGAAAGCTTCCAGCCGACTGGCAACGCCATAGGCCGCGACGGCTTCCGGGCCGTACACGGCCAGGGTTGCAGTCAACACACCTGTTGCCATTGGGGTGATCATGTTGGCGAGGGCGGCAGGGGCGGTAATAACCAATAGTTTGCGCCACGATTCCATCAACAACGGGAATTCAGGCAGCTTGAAACTCAGCAATTTCTCTTTCACGCCCAACTGGTAGCAGATGACGATGATTGTGAACAACCAGGCGATGACTGTAGCCAGTGCAGCACCGCCAATGCCCATGCCATGCCAAGGGCCGATGCCGAAAATCAGCAATGGATCAAGTATGGCATTGATGATGGCGCTGATGGTCATCAGTTTGCCGTGCAGCTTGGCATTGCCGGTAGCCCGGATCACCGCAGTGCCGGAGAATTGCATCAACTGTAGCGGCATGCCCACATACCAGATGCTCATGTATTCGTGGATCAGTGCCATCCGCTCAGGTCTGGCACCCAGTATGGGAAATACCAGATCAATGCTGAGCAGGGCCGGGATCATGAGCAATAAACCCAGCAAAAAGCCCATTGCCATACTGGCAAAGGTTATTTCACACGCTTGCTCAGGATTCTGGCTGCCAATGGCTCTACCTACCAGGGCGGAGGTGCCAATACCGAGGCCAACCCCGAAATAGGTGAACAGGATGGTGGCAGGAAAAGTAAAACTGATGGCCGCCAGTTGATCAGTGCCCAGCAGGCTGACAAAAAAGGTATTGGCGAGGTAGTAGGCAATGACCGCAATGGCGCCAATTGTGGTGGGGACAGCAGTGCGGTAGAGCGTGACGCCTACTGGATCATTGATCAGGTCGGGTTTCTTGACTGCGGGCCTGGCTGCTGCGGTTGTCAAAGCGTGGCTTCCCCTGCAAGTCTGCGGGATGTGCCCGCAGTTTGGCAGAGCATACTGCAGGTACAACGACACAGACACGCCGGTTCAACAATATATTTAACGAAAGCGGAAGCTTCCTCAATGTTTGCTAGAACGGCACCTCTCCATTGACGATGGTGCGGATCATCTCGCGCTTGTGGCCATCATAGTCATTGAAGGCTTTGTGCAAACAGATGCGGTTGTCCCACATTACCAAGGTGCCGGCTGTCCAGCGCAGGCGGCAGCAAAAGTCCTCACGCGTGATATGTCTGGCCAGATAGTCGAGCAGCGGCCGTGCTTCTTCGTCTTTCAAACCCAAAATACCCTGCGCGTAGATCGTATCGACATAGAGGGCTTGTTTGCCGGTTTCCGGATGTGTGCGTACCAGGGGATGATAATTGCCCCGGATCATTTCTTCTTGCTCCTGCATCACCATTTGCATGTCGCCGACGATCTCCTTGCCTTGGGCATCCTTGCGGACCGTCAGCCGGATGGCTTCACGCGCGGTCATATGCACGCGCAAGCCTTGCAGCAGTGCTTTCAGGCCTTCACTGAGAAAATCGTAGGCCAACTCGGAATTGGTCCACCAGGTATCACCGCCATAGGGGGGAATATGTATCCCGTACAGCAGGCTCACCGCGGGTGGCTGTGCCAGAAACGGGGAATCAGTGTGCCAGCCTTCACCGAACACCCGATCAACCTTGGTGCTGGCCTCTTTCAGCAGATGCTGCACATTGGGATGCCCGGGCATGCCCTTGGTATAGGCATCGGTGCCAAACGGGCCGAAGCGCAGCGTCAGCTTTTCCTGATCTGCAATGGTCAAGTTCTGGTCGCGGAAATACACCATCTTGTAGCGGTATAGCGCCGATTTCACCTGGGCAAACTGGGCATCGCTCATGGTGGGCAGATGCACACCCTGGATTTCTGCGCCCATTGCGCTGCTCAGCGGCACAGTCTTGATCAGTGTGTAGCCGTTGGCCTGGTCATCATAGTAGGAGAGGGGGTACAGCTGCATGGAAGTATCGCTCTGGTAGTTATATCTTGATAATACTCCAGAGCGTTTCAACTATTCGAGTAGCCTCATGCGATCTGGATCAACTGCACCCCACGGCAGCGTGCGAACCCTGTGGCTGGACAGTCAGCTGCTACGCCACAATTTCCTGGGCGATGACTGGCGCCGACGCCTGGATGTATATGTGCCGCATGGCCACGACGGGGCAGGCTTGCCCTTGCTGGTGGATCTGGCCGGTTTTTTGTCCGGTGGCCCGGTACACAGCAACTGGAAGGGTTTTGGCGAAAACCTGCCGGAGCGCCTGGATCGTTTGATTGCAGCCGGCACCTTGCCGCCGGTGGTGGTGGCGATGCCGGATTGCTTTACCAGGCTCGGCGGCAACCAATATATCAATAGTGCCGTGCTGGGCCCGTGGGCCGATGTGTTGCGACAGGAAATGGTGCCGCTGGTGGAGCAGAGCTTCCACTGCGGAGGTCATGGCCACCGTGGCGTGTTCGGCAAAAGCTCCGGGGGATATGGCGCAATCGTGCATGCCTTGCTATATCCGGATTTCTGGTCAGCCGCCGCCTGTCACTCTGGCGACATGGGCTTTGAATTGATGTTCCTGGCGGAATTCCCGGGCGTGTTGCGCGCACTGGCGCCGTACGACATGAACATTCGCGCCTGGCTCGACAATTTCTACAGCAAGCCCAAACAGAAGAGCGGCGATCTGCACACACTGTTGCTGCTGGCGATGTGCGCCAGCTTCGATCCCGATGTTTCCGTGCCTTATGGCATCCGCTTGCCGGTTGATCACCACACCTGTGAAATCATACCGGAGCGCTGGCATAACTTTTTGCGGTGGGATCCGTTGCGCATGGCGGAAGAGCAGGGCGCTGGATTAAAAAAGTTGAAAGCACTTTTTATCGACTGCGGCAGCTTTGACCAGTACAACCTGCTCTATGGCGCGCGGCGTTTGCATCGCCAACTGGAGCAGCGCGGCATCCCGCATGTGTATGAAGAGTTCAGAGATGACCACAGCAGCATCGACTACCGGTTGGATAAGAGTCTGCCGCTGTTGACCAGGGCGCTGGTTTGATCCGTTAAACCGGTTGAGGATCAAACCGGGTGGGGTGTTATGCTTGCCGAGCCCTTGTTCCGATCCAGAATCAGGAGTCAGCATTATGGCTTTGCCGAGAATAGAGTTGCCCGGTCGATCGTGGTCGCGTCGCGAGTTGCTGCTTGCCAGTGGAGCCGCGGTTGCGGCATGGCCGCTGTTGGCGGGGTCGCGCTCGGCCTTGGCCCAGAAATCACTGAGTTTGCCGGGCTATCCGTTTACGCTCGGCGTAGCTTCAGGTGATCCCTCACCCGATGGTTTTGTGCTGTGGACACGACTCGCCCCCAAGCCGCTCGAAGGCGGCGGCATGCCAGGCGACAATGTGCTGGTTAATTGGCAGGTGGCTGACGATGAAGCCATGAGCAAGATCGTCGTACAAGGCACCGCTGTGGCCACCCGCGAACTCGCCCACAGTGTTCATGTTGAAGTCGTGGGTTTGCCACCCGATCGCTGGTACTGGTACCAGTTCAGTGCAGCTGGCGAGGCAAGTCCCAAAGGACGCACCCGCACGCTGCCGCGGCTGGACTCGATGCCGGACCGCTTGCGGTTCGCGTTCGCCTCCTGCCAGCATTTTGAGACCGGTCTTTACACGGCCTATCAGCACATGGCGCGGGAAGACCTTGATCTCATCGCGCATCTGGGGGATTACATCTACGAAGGTGGCGCCAGCGACAATCTGGTACGCCAGCACGTCGGGCCGGAACTGCACACACTGGAGGAGTACCGTACCCGCTATGCGCAATACAAATCCGATGGCTTCCTGCAGGCGGCGCATGCGCTGTGCCCATGGCTGGTGACCTGGGATGATCACGAGGTTGCCAACAACTATGCGGCGGCAATTTCGGAGCGCAGTGATGAGCCACCTGAAACCTTTCTTTATCGCCGCGCCTTCGCATACCAGGCCTATTATGAACACATGCCCTTGCGCCGTGCGCAAATGCCGAGAGGGCCGGATATGCAGTTGTATCGCCAACTCGCGTATGGCCGGCTGGCTGGGTTCCAGATTCTCGATTCGCGCCAGTACCGTACCGATCAACCCTGCGGTGATGGCAATCAGGCGCCGTGTGCGGGCGTCTACGACCCCAAGGGAACCCTGTTGGGTGACGCTCAGGAGCAGTGGTTGTACAGATCGCTTGATGCTTCTGCCGCCACTTGGAACGTGCTGACCCAGCAGGTGATGATGGCCCGGGTTGATCGCGCGGTGGGTGTAGAGCAGATAATCAGTATGGACCAGTGGCCTGGCTATGAAGCCAACCGCCAGCGCGTGCTCAAGTTCTTTGGCGAGCGCAAGTCACTTAATCCGATCGTGTTGTCTGGCGACATTCACACCAATTGGGTCAACGAGTTGCAAATCAACAGTGAAGACGAAAAATCGCCGGTGGTAGCTACCGAATTCGTCGGTACCTCGATCAGTTCCAACGGGGATGGTGCCGATCAGCCCAGGAACGCAGCGCAGATTCGCAGCGAGAATCCGTTCGTCAAGTACTTCAACGGCGAGCGTGGCTATGTCTCATGCGAAGTAACATCCAAACTCTGGACCTCGCACTACCGGACCGTAGCGTTTGTGTCGAAGCCTGATGCCCCGCTGCTCACCCGCAAAACGTTTGTGGTGGAACCCGGCAAGCCGGGTGCAGTCGAGGCCTAGGCAAAACCGCAGAAAGTAGCTGCGGTTGTTGGCCCAGGCCTTCAGCTACAACTGATACGCCTTCTGTTCATTCAGGAAGTTGATGAAGTAGTCCAGTGAGTGCGGATTGCTCATCGCATCCTTGTTGGCGGATTTCTCGAGCGGGAAGCCCAGCAGAATCTTGCGCACCGGCACTTCCATTTTCTTGCCGGTGAGTGTGTAGGGCACATCATCAATCTGGTAGATCTCGTCTGGTACATGGCGCGGACTGTAATCAGTACGCAGCTTGGCGTTGATCTTCTTCTTGATCTCGTCAGTCAGCGTCACACCCGGCTGCAATTTGACGAACAGCGGCATGAAGAAACGCCCCCCCGACAACTCGAGGTTAACGATGATGGAATCTTCTACCTCGGCAATGCCGGCAATGCTGCGGTAAATTTCAGCAGTACCAATGCGGATGCCGAAACGGTTCAAGGTTGCATCAGAACGGCCCAGCACGAAGCAGCCATCTTCTTCATTGATCATGAAATAATCGCCCTGACGCCAGATGCCGGGATAATCAGAAAAGTAGGTTTCGGTATAGCGAACGTTGCCAGGATCATTCCAGAAATACAGCGGCATTGACGGCATCGGCTGGCATACCACGAACTCACCCACTTCGTTGACGAGGGTGTTGCCGTTTTCATCAAAGGCGCGCAGATCCACGCCCAGATGCGGCATTTGGATGATGCCAGCCTTCACGGGCATGCCCGGCATGGGGCCACAGAAACCCGAACAGATATCAGTGCCGCCGCTGCCCGGACCCACCAGCATGTCAGCTTTGACGTTTTCATAGAACCAGTTGGTGCACTCGGCAGAAACCGGTGAACCGGCCAGCATGATGGCGCCGAGTTTTTCAAACTTGTATTTGTGTTTAGGGACAATGCCGGCGTTTTCCTGCATTTGCTGCAGGGTAGGGCTGGCACCGAACATACGGGCGCCGGCTTCATCCGTCATTTTCCACAAATGATCAGGTTCGGGCCAGGTGGGATTGCCGTCAAACAGAATTGGCCGGGCTTCTGCCAGCATGGAACAGACGATGAAGTTCCACATCATCCAGCCGGTGGTTGTGAAGAAGAACATGCGATCGTCGGGTTTCAAATCGTAATGAAGCACGCTGAGTTTGAGCTGTTCCAGCAAGATCCCGCCGTGGCCATGTACGATGGCTTTGGGCAGCCCGGTGGTGCCGGATGAAAACAGGATCCACAACGGATGATCGAACGGCACTTGTTCAAATTTAAAATCAGCCTTGTTGATTGGGGGCCCGCTCATGACATCCTGCCAGAGCACGGCGTGGGGTACCGGCAGTTCAGTGTCCTGCGGATTCAGATAGGGCAGATACACGACTTTCTCAATCGAGGGCAACGAATTGATGATGGATTGCACTTCCTGTTTGCGGTTGAACGGCTTGCCTTTGTATTGGTAGCCATCACAGCAGAGCAGAACTTTTGGAGAAATCTGTGACAGCCGATCCAGCACACTGGGAGTACCAAAGTCGGGCGAACATGAAGACCAGATCGCCCCGATACTGCTGGTGGCAACCAGGGCCGTAACTGCTTCGGGGATGTTGGGCAGATAGGCAGCAACCCGATCGCCCGGTTGTACTCCCATCGCACGCAATGAAGTCGCCAGCTTGCGGACATTGGTGCCGAAGTCATGCCAGTCCAGTTCTTGCAACGGTTTGGTTTCGCTCAAATACAGCAGCGCAGTCTTGCCGGGTTTCTCGTTACGCAGAATGTGCTGGCCCCAGTTGAGCCTGCTGCCTGGAAACCATTGCGCGCCTGGCATTGTGCGCTGGCCCAGCACTGCAGTTGGCGGCGAGCTGGCTTCAATCTGGAAATATTCCCAGAGGCATTGCCAGAAATCATCAAGGTGTTCGACCGACCAGCGGCGCAGATCCTGGTAAGAAGAGAATTCCAGTTTGCGGTGGGTAAGGAGCCATTGACGGAATTTGTGCAGATTGGAGGATTCAACCCAGTGTTGACTGGGCTGCCAAAGAATTTGTCCAACGGTTACCATGTGAAGCAAGTCCTGACAGGTGCCATATTTGTTGTTTACGGTTGGTTCCGGTTCATCCTGAACCTTCGGGCAACCTTGTTAAAATGGCGGTGTTTGTTTTAGAGCCCCTTGCGAGCCGAGCATCATAACACCGAGGGGCTCTTGCAATCATTGCAAGCTGGAAAACCTCTAAAGTTAATGGCCTTTTTTGTGATTGTTGCTGCCCTATTCACTGAGCATCCTGGCAATTAGGTTAGAATTTTCTCATTTGGACAAGGAGGTTTACGTGCTTGGGGAAAAAGGGTGTGCAATCAATGACGTATCATTATAATGCCAGCCCTTCGAAAGTGGCGTTCCCCGGCCTTAATGAGGGGCATACCCTTGCCGCGGCAACAATAATTACGATCCAGGCATTGCCATCAAAGACTGGGTGATATCAAATTAGCATCAATGGAACTGGAATACATGAAAAGCGCTGATATACGCCAGGCCTTCCTGGACTATTTTCAGGATCAAGGTCATACCGTGGTGGCAAGCAGTTCGCTAGTGCCGGGCAATGACCCGACCCTGCTTTTTACCAATGCCGGCATGGTGCAGTTCAAGGATTGTTTCCTCGGCATGG
Source organism: uncultured Gammaproteobacteria bacterium (assembly GCA_903853385.1). Lineage (GTDB taxonomy): Bacteria > Pseudomonadota > Gammaproteobacteria > Pseudomonadales > Pseudohongiellaceae > CAILUG01. The sequence continues at coordinate 4,392 of CAINTJ010000132.1, read as the reverse complement.
ACAAGCGTCCCTATGTGCGGGCCACCAGTTCACAGCGTTGTGTACGCGCCGGGGGCAAGCATAACGACCTCGAGAATGTCGGTTATACCGCCCGCCACCATACTTTCTTTGAAATGCTCGGTAATTTCAGCTTTGGCGATTATTTCAAGCGTGAAGCCATCAAGTATGCCTGGGAGTTTCTCACGGTAAAAATGCAGATCCCCCAGGAGAAGTTGTGGGTTACTGTCTTTCATGAAGACACCGAAGCCGAAGCCATCTGGATCAAGGAAATGGGTGTTGATCCGGCCAGACTGACGCGCTTGGGCGAGAAATCCAATTTTTGGGCGATGGGCGATACCGGTCCTTGTGGTCCGTGTACTGAAATTTTTTATGACCATGGTGCCGATGTGCCCGGTGGCCCGCCCGGCAGTCCGGATGAAGACGGCGACCGCTATATCGAAATCTGGAACCTGGTGTTCATGCAATTCAACCGCAGCGCAGACGGCACTCTCACCAAGTTGCCCAAGCCCTCTGTGGATACCGGCATGGGGCTCGAACGCATAGCAGCTGTTATGCAGCATGTGCATAGCAATTACGAGATTGATCTGTTCCAGGCGCTGATCAAGGCCGCAGCAGAGGCGACCAATACCTCCAACCTGGCCAGTACCAGCCTGCGGGTAATTGCTGACCACATTCGCTCATGCGCTTTTTTGGTGGTTGACGGTGTGATTCCATCCAACGAAGGCCGTGGCTATGTACTGCGCCGCATCATTCGTCGCGCAGTGCGACATGGTCATCAACTTGGCATGAAGCAAGCATTTTTCCACAAGCTGGTGGCAACACTGGCAGAAGTGATGGGAACCGCCTACCCGGAAATTATTGCGCAACAAAAACGAGTGGCAGCAACGCTGCTGGCGGAAGAACAACAATTTGCGCGTACTCTCGACAATGGCATGGCTATTCTCAACGAGGCGATCGCAGACCTCAAAGACAGGGAAATTCCCGGAGATGTAGTGTTCAAACTCTACGACACTTACGGCTTCCCGGTTGATCTGACCGCAGATATAGCCAGGGAAAAGCAGCTGACTCTGGACCTGGCGGGTTTTGAGGCGGCGATGAACGTGCAGAAACAACAGGCGCGTGCCGCTTCCAAATTTGAAGCCCAGGAGTCCTTGTCAATCGGCGATGCCGCCGCCACACGGTTCCAGGGCTATGACTTGCTGGATGCCCATGCCGAAATTATTGCGCTTTATCGTGATGGTGCCGTAGTTGATCAGCTCAGCGCCGGCCAGAGTGGTGTGGTATTGCTTGCCAATACCCCGTTCTATGCCGAAAGCGGTGGACAGACCGGAGACAAAGGCATCCTGCTGGGAGATCACGGCCGCTTTGTGGTGGAGGATACCCGCAAGCAAGGCAACTACCATTTGCATTTTGGCACGCTGGAACAGGGCACTTTGGTGCATGGCAGCAAGGTCAAGGCTGAAGTGAGCGCCGCGTTGCGTGCAGCTACCATGCTTAATCACAGCGCCACCCACTTGATGCACGCCGCACTGCGCCAGGTGTTGGGTGATCATGTTTCACAAAAAGGTTCACTGGTGAATGCCAATTACCTGCGCTTTGATTTCTCGCACAACAAACCGGTCACCGAACCCGAAATTGAACAGATTGAAAATCTGGTCAATGCCCAGATATTGGCCAATATGGAAGTCAGCAAGCAGGAGATGGCGATAGATGATGCCCGCAAACTGGGGGCCATGGCGTTGTTTGGCGAGAAGTACGGCAGCGAAGTGCGCGTCGTCAGCATGGGTCAAAACGGTGAATCGGTTTTCTCACTGGAATTGTGTGGCGGTACACACGTGCAGCGCACCGGCGATATCGGTTTTTTCCGTATTTACCAGGAATCCGGTATTGCGGCGGGAGTGCGACGCATTGAAGCAGTAACTGGTCGTAATGCGCTGGAGCTGGTGCGACACAATGAAAACAAGCTGCAACAGATCGCGCAGTTGGTGAAAGCCTCACCTGCCAATGTGCTGGAAAAATTGCAGCAAACGTTGGCAGAAACCAGGCTGCTGGAGAAAGAGCTGCAACAGCTCAAAGCGAAGCTGGCAGCTGCGGCCGGAGATGACTTGCTGACACGTACCGAGCTCGTCAACGGCGTGAAAGTGCTGGTGGCAGAACTTGAAGGTGTCGACAGTAAAGCCTTACGCGATACCGCAGAGCAGCTGAAAAACAAAATTGGCTCCGGTGTTATCGTGCTGGCGGTGCAAGATGCAGGCAAGGTCAGTGTGGCCGTGGCAGTAACAGCGGACCTCACCAGCCGTGTCAAAGCCGGTGAGCTTGTCAACAAATTGGCCGAGCACGTTGGCGGCAAAGGAGGGGGGAGGCCTGATCTGGCAATGGCAGGCGGACCTAACGTAGCAGGACTTGCGGCGGCACTTGCTGCTGCCAAACCATTGCTGGGGGTTGCACTTTAAGGCAAATCGGGAAGTGGTCCTGTGGAGTAGCCTTTGAAGTAGTGGCAGAATGAAATTAATTGAAGTAATACTGGCTTTGATAGTGCGGGATGGCAGTAATTAAATGGCTTTAATAGTTCAAAAATATGGCGGGACATCCGTGGGTTCAATCGACCGGATCCGTAATGTCGCCAAGAAAATCGAGAAATACCGGGCCGAAGGCCACCAACTGGTGGTGGTGTTATCGGCCATGAGTGGCGTCACCAATAATCTGGTCGCCATGGCGCATGAGTTGCAAAAAGAGCCGTCTCCTCGTGAAATGGATGTTCTGCTGTCTACCGGTGAGCAGACAACAATTGCCCTTTTATGTATGGCGCTTGAAAACATAGGGATACCGGCACGTTCCTATACCGGCAGCCAGGTACGCATACTCACTGATAGCGCCTTTACCAAAGCCCGTATTGTCAGCATTGATGATGCCCATATCCGCAGTGATCTGGACCAGGGTCGAGTAGTAGTGGTGGCTGGTTTTCAGGGCGTGGATGAAGCCGGCAACATTACTACTTTGGGTCGTGGTGGTTCCGATACAACCGGTGTAGCCCTTGCAGCTGCTCTCAAAGCTGACGAATGCCAGATATACACCGATGTGGATGGCGTATATACCACCGATCCCCGCGTTGTACCCGAAGCCAGAAGGCTGGATCGCATCACATTCGAAGAAATGCTGGAACTCGCCAGTCTGGGTGCCAAGGTATTGCAGATCCGTTCTGTCGAATTCGCCGGCAAATACAATGTCCCGCTGCGGGTCTTGTCCAGTTTCGAAGAGGGTCCAGGTACATTAATTGTTTCAGAGGTTGCAAATAGCAAGATGGAAAATCCAATTATCTCCGGCATTGCCTTTACCCGTGATGAAACCAAATTGAGTATCCGTGGAGTACCGGATGTGCCTGGCATGGCCTATCGTGTGTTCGGGCCCATTAGTGAAGCCAATATCGAAGTGGATGTCATCGTCCAGAACGTAGGAATTAATCGTTCCAATGACATCACTTTCACAGTGCAGCGCAAAGACACAGACAAAGCCGCACGCATTCTTGAAAATGTTGCCAAGGACATTGGTGCTGAAAAAGTAGAAGTGGACAACAAAGTAGCCAAGGTTTCTCTGGTTGGCGTTGGCATGCGCTCGCATGCCGGCATAGCCAGCAAGATGTTCGGAGCCTTGTCTGCTGAGTCAATTAACATCCAATTGATCACCACTTCGGAGATAAAGATTTCGGTCGTAATCGAAGAAAAGTACCTCGAACTGGCAGTTCGGGCACTACATTCTGCGTTTGGCCTGAAGGATCCTGCTTGAAGTTAAGACAAGGGGCAATCCGCTTTGCTACGAATACAGTCACTCATGAAGTGGCTGGCATGAGCTGGAAACGATTGCATTTATGTAGTGTTAGCACCGAAGGGAATCCTGCAAGGAAACCTGGTGCAGGTAGTGAGTGGAGGCTGTAATGCTTATATTGACCAGGAGAGTAGGCGAGACCCTGATGGTAGGTGATGAAGTCACTGTCACGGTTTTGGGTGTAAAAGGCAACCAAGTCCGGATCGGAGTGAATGCTCCCAAGGACGTTGCTGTACACAGGGAAGAAATTTACGAACGCATTCGCAAGGAAAACGAAGGTGGCCCCGTCAAATCCAATGCAGGAAACGACTAATACAGTTGCATAGATACACTGTTTATTGAGCGCGCCTATGGTAATATGCCGCGCTCAATTTGGAGAGATGGCCGAGAGGCCGAAGGCGCGCCCCTGCTAAGGGCGTATGGGGTAAAACTCATCGAGGGTTCGAATCCCTCTCTCTCCGCCAATTTTAAAATACAACTTCTTAGTAGTCATATAGATGCGGAAGTGGTTATTGGTTTATTAAATCTGGTATCCGCTCTGGTACCCGCCGCAGACAACGCCGCCCGCCG
>CAINTJ010000131.1 GCA_903853385.1 uncultured Gammaproteobacteria bacterium | reverse complement strand
GGCGCGGCCTTGCTGGCCTGATGCAGGCGTTCGGCGGTGGGAGTGCCGATTTCCACCCATAAAGTCAGCGCGCCGGTCAGGTCGCGGGCAAACAGTGTGGGTTCATCGCGATCGGCCAGGCCTTTGGAGAAACTGATGCCTTCCTGGTATTCCAGACAATAGGCCAGCACGCGTGTTAGAAAATAATCCGGGGCTTCGGACGGATGCTGAGCGGCGCGGATTTCCAGCGTTTGGTAGAGGTTGCGATCAGCATCGGCCAGCTCAACGGTGAACACATACATGGTGGCGCCAATAGCCATAGTTAACTCGCAGACTGCACAAATTGGAGGATGGCGGTGGTCAGCTGCCGCAAATCCTCGGGAGAAATTATATAGGGTGGCATCAGGTAGACGAGTTTGCCAAACGGTCGTATCCACACGCCCTGCCCGACAAAGTAACGCTGTGCCTCGGCCATGCTTACCGGCTCGTGCATTTCTACAACACCAATCGCACCCAGCACCCGCACCGCCGCGACCCGGGAGGAGAGCAGGCAAGGGGTCAGTTCGCTGTACAGTTGTGACTCTATTGCGGCAATCTGCTGCTGCCACGGCGAAGCCAGCAGCAACTTTATACTGGCCACCGCAATAGCACAGGCCAGCGGATTTGCCATGAAGGTAGGGCCATGCATCAGCACGCCGCCGTTGTGCGAAATCATGGCACCCACTTGTTGCGTGCATAGTGTGGCAGCCAGCGTCAGATAGCCGCCCGTGAGTGCTTTGCCCACACACATGATGTCAGGACTGATATTGGCATGTTCGCATGCAAACAGTTTGCCGCTGCGCCCGAAGCCGGTGGCTATTTCATCGGCGATCAACAGCACATTGAATTCATCGCACAAGGCCCGCACTTGTAGCAAATAATCGGCCGCATAAAAATACATGCGGCCGGCGCCCTGCACGATCGGCTCGAGAATTACCGCAGCAATTTGTTGTTGATGCCTGGCAAGCGTAGTGCGCAGCTCGGCCAGCTCTGTGGCCGGGCACTCAGTACCGAAGGGACTATGGGGTTCACTGACAAAGAACTGTTTGGTGAGCACGTCGTTGAACAGGTGATGCATGCCAGTGACCGGATCACACACTGCCATCGCCGCAAACGTGTCACCGTGATAACCCTTGCGGAGCGTCAACAGGCGGTTTTTGCCGGGTTGGCCGCCCGCGATCCAGTACTGCAATGCCAGCTTGATCGCCACTTCAACACTGACCGAACCGGAGTCACTGAAAAACACCAGGTCGAGACCGGGAGGAGTCAATTGCACCAGCAACTGGCCGAGTTCAACCGCCGGTGCGTGGGTGAGGCCGCCGAACATCACGTGCGACATCCGGTCGAGCTGTGCTTTCGCGGCGGCATCCAGCACCGGATGGCGATAGCCATGAATCGCACTCCACCACGACGCCATGCCGTCAATCAGCGCAGTGCCATCTTCCAGATAAATGCGCACGCCTTGCGCATGGCTGACCGCATACACCGGCAGTGGATTCTGCATCGAGGTATAGGGGTGCCACAGGTGGTCTTTGTCGAAGCTTGGGTCGATCACAGTTCAGGCGCATAGCTACAGGGGACGGCCAGTAAATACACAGCCAGTGCGCATTACAAGTGTCATGCCTGGCCTGCTGGCTCCAGCCAGGCACGGGCCAGGCACCAAAGGTGGATTTCCAGCGCCTGCTCGCGGCCTTGCTGCAACAACTGCGCAATTTCATTGACCGTGCTCATCGTGGTGACCACATCATCGATCAGGGCGACCCGTTGATAGCGCTGGCATTGCCAGGAGGAGGCGAGGGCAAAGGCCTGGCGCAGATTATGACGGCGTTCGCGGGCGCTCAGCCCTTGCTGAGGGGGGGTCATGCGCTGGCGCTGCAACATGGCGGGGTCAACTGGAATGTGCAAGGCCCGGCCCAGATCGCGGCATATCAGCAGACTTTGGTTGTAGCCGCGCTGACGTAGTCGCTGGGGATGCAGGGGTACCGGCAACAGCAGCTCCGGCAGATTATGCCCACGATAGCGTGCGTCTATACTGGCGAGCAGCAGTTGAGTCAGCGTTCTGCCTGCCGCCAACTGTCGCTGGTATTTGAAGCGGGTGATCAGCATGCTGACCGGCTCGGCATAGCGACAGGCCGCCACCGTGGTGTGCACATGGGTATGGCCTTGCAGGCATTGGCCGCACAGGGTGCTGCCGGCGCCAGCATACAAGGGTAGTGCACAGCCGCGGCAGGGTTGGGTCAGCACTGGCAGTGCCAGCTCACAAGCCAGGCACAGATCACGCCCCGGCTGACCCGCGCGCTGGCACAGGACGCAGGTGGGGGGGAGCAGCCTAAATTGTACAAATTCCAGCCACTGGTAAGCCAAATTCCAAATCCGGGTTGACATCAGACCTCCGCTGTCTAGTATTGCCACTGGTCAGTCTAGTCCGGGTTGCCGCGATTATCTGGCTGAATCAAGCTCCGAATTCTGAAGGAAACGTCATGTCACTTAGCTTTCGCCACGATTGGCAGAATCACGAAATCGAACAACTGTTCCAGCTGCCTTTCAATGATCTGCTGTTCCAGGCCCAGGGAGTGCACCGCCAGCACTTTGATCCGAATGCGGTGCAGGTGAGCACCTTGCTGTCGATCAAGACCGGTGCCTGCCCGGAAGACTGCAAATACTGTTCGCAGAGTGGTCACTACAACACAGGTCTGGCAAAGGAAAAGCTGCTGGCGCTGGAGACCGTGCTCACGGAAGCCGCCACTGCCAGAACCAATGGAGCCACCCGTTTCTGCATGGGAGCCGCGTGGAAACATCCGTCGGCCCGGGATTTTCCGCTGGTGCTGGCGATGGTGCGTGGCGTGCGCGAGCTGGGGCTGGAAACCTGCATGACGCTGGGCCAACTCAGTGTTGAACAAACGGCGGCACTGGCAGAGGCCGGCCTCGATTATTACAACCATAACCTCGACACTTCGCGCGAGTATTACGACAAGATCATTACCACTCGCCATTTCGATGAGCGACTCGACACGCTCGCGCATGTGCGCGAAGCCGGCATCAAGGTGTGCAGTGGCGGCATCGTGGGCATGGGCGAGCAGGCGCGTGACCGGGTCGGCCTGTTGCGGGAGCTGGCCAATTTGCCGCAGCATCCGGAGAGTGTGCCGATAAACAATCTGGTCAAGATCAAGGGCACGCCGCTGGAACACGTTGATGATCTGGATCCTTTCGATTTTGTGCGCATGATCGCGGTGGCGCGCATCCTGATGCCACGTTCGCATGTGCGGCTGTCCGCCGGGCGTGAACAAATGAATGACCAGATGCAGGCGCTATGTTTCTTTGCCGGTGCCAATTCAATTTTCTACGGTGAGCGCTTGTTGACGACGGCCAATCCGCTGGCCAGTAGTGACATGCAGTTGTTTGCGCGGCTGGGCATCCACCCGGAGCCTGCGCGCGCTGCCACTGCACAGGCTGAGCCGTTGGTGCCCGCGCAGCATTCGCAATTTCATGATGCGATGGCCAGCGCCGACCACTGACATGTCGGGGCATCAAATATTTGAGCACAGCCTCAATGTGCGCCTGCAAGGCCGCAGCGAGCAGCAGTTGCAACGCAAGCGGCGCCAGCTGCAATCGCCGCAGCAGGTGACAGTGTTGATCGATGGCAAATGTTTGCTGTCGTTCTGCAGCAACGATTATCTCGGCCTTGCCAATCATCCGGATGTGATAGCCGCTTTCAAACGCGGCCTTGATGACTATGGCGCCGGCAGTGGTGCTTCCCATCTGGTCACTGGCCATAGCGCAGCACATTCAGCGCTTGAAGAAGAATTGGCGGCATTCACCGGCCGCAGCCGCGCGCTGTTGTTCGGCAGTGGCTACATTGCCAATGTCGGTGTGCTTGCTACCTTGCTGAATGACAAGGACCAGGTGTTCCAGGACAAACTCAACCATGCTTCCCTGCTCGATGGCGGTTTGTTCAGTGGCGCCAATTTCCGGCGTTATCCGCACAAGGATATGAAACGGCTCGACACCATGATGGAGAATGCCGGTGCCGAGGGATTGCGCATGATCGTCAGCGATGGTGTGTTCAGCATGGATGGTGATGTGGCACCACTCGGGCAATTATTGGACATTGCTGATCGCCACCGTGCGGTAACCATGATTGATGATGCACACGGGTTTGGCTGTCTTGGCAAAAATGGTGGCGGTCTGCTGGAAGCGGCACAAGAAAGCGGGGCGATCATTGATGAAACCCGGTTGCCGGTATTGATGGCGACGCTGGGCAAAGCCGTGGGTACCGCCGGCGCATTTGTGGCGGGCAGTGACGCGTTGATAGAAACCCTGATCCAGTTTTGCCGGCCTTATATTTACACCACCGCCATGCCGGCTGCAGTAGCCGTGGCCACTCGCCAGAGTTTGCAACTGGTGAAAAATGAAGGGTGGCGCCGTGAGCTGTTGCGTACGCATGTACAACGGTTTCGTAAAGGTGCCGCTGAGCTCAAGCTGCCGCTGCTGGATTCGCCGACCCAGATTCAGGCAGTGATGCTGGGGACGCCCGAGCGGGCCTTGGCCGCCAGCGCAGCACTCGAACAAAAAGGGATTCTGGTGACTGCAATCCGGCCGCCGACGGTGCCCCCCGGTAGCTCGCGCTTGCGGTTGACCTTCAGTGCAGCCCACAGCGAGCAGCAGGTGGACCAGCTGCTGTCAGCCTTGGCTGAGTTGAAGTTGCCACCTCTGGCAGCCGCATGAACGCGCTACCTTCAACCACCCTGCAGCAAGGGACAGCGTTGGCACTGCGCAGTCGCATCGCGCGGGCTTTTGGCCGTGGTGCCGCCAGTTATGACCAGCATGCAGGTCTGCAACGGCAAGTGGCTGACCGCTTGCTTGCAATGTTGCCTGAGCCTGAGCCTGCCATGCAGATGCTCGATCTCGGTTGTGGCACCGGTTACTGCAGCACGCGCTTGCGCCAGCTGCAGCCAGCAGCCTCGGTGTTAGCGCTGGATCTGGCGTTGCCGATGTTGGCGGTGGCCAATCGGCAACTGAATGCGGCACCTGCCCAGGTGCAGATGCTGTGCGCTGATGCGCAAGCGTTGCCTCTCAGGGACAGCAGCGTGGATGTGCTGGTTTCCAGTCTGGCGCTGCAGTGGTGCAGTGATCCCACCGCGGTGTTCGCCGAAATCCAGCGGGTATTGAAACCGGGGGCATTGGCACTGGTCAGCACCTTGGGCCCGGCCAGCTTGCAGGAAATGCGCGCAGCCTGGGCAGCAGTGGATGCCAAACGTCACAGCAATGAATTCCTGCCGGCCTGGCAACTGCAGCAAGCGGCAGCGGCGGTCGGCTTACAGCTGCAGCTGGAGCAGGAAATCTGGGTGAGGCACTACCGGTCCTTGCTGGCGCTGGCGCAGGAGCTGAAAGGGTTGGGCGCCAATGTTGTCGCCCACGCGCAAGCCGAGGTGACTACTACTCCAGCGGCCTTCAAGGCAGCGGCGGCCGTGTTTGCGCGCGGTCTTCAGCCTGATGGCATCCCGGTGCGTTGGGAAATTTTGTGCCTGGCATTGCGTAAAAAGCCACAGGAAAGTCCACGATGAGCCAACCATCCAAATTGCGGCGCAGCTACTTCATTACCGGCACCGATACCGGCGTGGGCAAGACGCTGTTCAGCTGTGCCTTGCTGCATGCGGCGGCCCAGGCTGGTTATCGCACTGCCGCGATCAAGCCGGTGGCTGCCGGCGGCGTGCAAACCAGCGCAGGTCTGCGTAATCACGATGCAGTGTTGTTGCAGGCGGCTAGCACCGAAGCGCTCAGTTATGACGAGGTGAATCCGTTCTGTCTGGACTTGCCGGTAGCACCGCATATCGCCGCTGAGCGGGCCGGACGCCGCCTCAAGGTTGAGCGCATTGCCGGATTCTGTCACGGGGTCTTGATGCGACGCGCCAATCTCACGGTAATCGAGGGGGCTGGCGGCTGGCGAGTGCCGCTCAACGACCAGGAAACCCTGGCCGATCTGGCCAAACAGCTGAAAGTGCCGGTGATTCTGGTGGTGGGCTTGCAGCTGGGCTGTCTCAATCACGCGTTGTTGACCGCAGAAGCGATTTATCACGATGGTCTGGAGTTGGCCGGCTGGGTGGCCAACAGCATTGAGCCCGACATGCCGGAGCGAGCCGCCAATATCGCGACCTTGCAGCAACAGCTGCCAGCCCCGCTGCTTGCCGATATTCCGTGGTTGCCGGACGCCACTGGTGAACAGGCCGCCGCCTGGGTGAACCTGAGCGCCTTGCTATCCATTAACACTTGAAGCAGATCAATGACGGCGCACACTGGCAGCGCCTATAATCCACTTTTCTGTTTTGCTGCGGATTTACGATCCGCCCCGCACAGGCACCACTGATGACCACCAGCAAACCGCGCTTTGTCGTATGCGCGCTCTACCATTTTGTGCGGCTGCCCGACTTTGCCGCCCTGCAAAAACCTCTCGCGGATGTCATGCATGCCAGTGGTGTCAAAGGCACCTTGTTGCTGGCTGCCGAAGGCATCAATGGCACTATTGCCGGCACCCGCGCCGGCGTCGATGCCGTGCTGGCGTGGCTGCGACAGGATTCACGCCTGGCCAAACTGGATTGCAAGGAAAGCTTCGATGACGTGATCCCGTTCTATCGCAGCAAGGTGAAGCTCAAGAAGGAAATCGTTACGATGGGCGTTGACAACATCGACCCCAACCGCAAAGTGGGCACGCATGTGGAGCCGCATGACTGGAACCAGCTGATTTCACAGCCCGACGTGCTGCTGATCGACACCCGCAATGATTATGAAGTGCAGATCGGCACCTTCCAGGGCGCGGTCAATCCGCACACTGACAGCTTCCGTGAATTTCCCGGTTATGTGAAACAGCATCTGGATCCGGCGCGGCACCGCAAGATTGCGATGTTCTGCACTGGCGGCATCAGATGCGAAAAATCCACCGCGTATTTGAAAGAGCAGGGCTTTGATGAGGTCTATCACCTCAAGGGCGGCATTCTCAATTATCTGGAAAAAGTGCCAGAGGCACAGTCGCTGTGGCAGGGCGAATGCTTTGTGTTCGATAACCGGGTTGCGGTCAATCACGCACTGGAAAAAGGCGATTACGACCAATGCCACGCCTGCCGCTTGCCGATAACCGCAGCCGACAAGCAAAGCCGCTTTTATGAAAAGGGAGTCAGTTGCCCGCACTGTCATGGCAAGCGCAGCCGGGATGAATTGCAGCAGTTCCGGGAGCGGCAGAAACAGATCGATCTGGCGTTATTGCGCGGCGAAGAACACCTGGGCAGCGAGGTGGCCGAGATCATCGAAAAGCGGCGCGCTCTCAAGCACGCCAGCAAGGAAAGTCAGCAGGCGGCGGCGGAAAGAAAGTCGCATTGATCCAGCCCCTTTGCTTGCATATTGTATTGGTAGATTTAATTAAAACTTGAAATGGGAATTGCAAATGAGCACAACAAAAAATGTTCTGGGAGTCGCCGCGCTAGTGGCACTGGGCGCCGCCTATTTTGTCCTGCATATGCCGGCAGTGGCGGATACCCCGCTGCCAACCGGGCCGGAAGCAATTGCGCGCGGCCAATATATCTATAACGCCGCCGGCTGCGGCGCCTGTCATCAAAGAGATGGGGCAGAAGGCCCAATCGGCGGTTATGAAATTGACAATCCCTACGGCGGCAAATTCCATGTGCCCAACATTACGCCCGACCAGGAAACCGGCATTGCCGGCTGGACTGGCAAGGATTTCCTGCTGGCGCTCAAGCATGGTCGCAAGCCCAGCGGTGGCTTTTACTGGCCGGCCTTTCCGTTCCGCTCCTACAAAGACATGAAGGATGAGGATGTACTGGACCTCGGCGCTTACCTGATGTCGTTGCCGCCCATCAACCACAAGGTGGCACCCCATGATTTGCCGGTGTGGCAGTTGAGCATCGGCATGGCCGGCTGGAACATCCTGGCCCCGATCATGGAAGGTAAATCAGAACCTGTATCAGACGATCCGAAGGTTCAGCGTGGTGCCTATCTTGCACGCGTGCTGGGTCACTGCGGTGAGTGTCATACGCCGCGCAATGCGCTCGGCATGATGCAGCGTAACCACGAATTCGAAGGCTCCACCATCGTCAAGAAACAAATCGACGCTGGCACGATGTCAGGCTGGTCCACCGAAGAGTTCACTTTTTTCCTTGAGACCGGATCGACCCAGTCGTTCGATGTCGTCGGCGGCGAAATGGCTGACGTGATTGAGCACACCAAATTGCTGAGCCCGGAAGACAAGGAAGCTTATGCCGCGTTCTTCACCCGAGGGGCTGGCAAGAGTGGTGCGGCGGCTGGTAATTAAGTTGACTGAATCATGGCGAAGCCCTCGGGCAAGTTCGGATTAATCGACAGCAAAAAAAACGCCCCTGAATCGGGGCGTTTTTTTGTTTCGAATTTGCGTTGAGCCGGTATCAGTTCAGCGCGAATGTCTTGCTCATTTCAAGCGGAAACGATCGTGGCAAGCGCCGCATTTCGGGCCAACTGCAGCGGCAACTTCTTTTGCGCCATCAGCATTTGGTTTGGCAGCCAGAGTGGCTTGAGCTGCTTTGGCAGCTGCGCCGAGGTCGCTTGCCATTTTGGCCAGATCGGCTTTGCCGTCCCAGATGGTGTCAGAGGCAGCGGTTTTGGCACCTTTGAAGGCGCGGGTATCTTTGCCGAAAACTTCCGGGATCATGGTCGACAGCATTTCAATGCGCTCGAGAGCGGATTTGGCTGCAGCAGCGTCGAATGCGCCACCACGTGCCATGCCACCAACGATGCCGTTGTTGAATGCCAGCAGTTTGAAAACAGCCTGACGGGTTGCAACGTCGGCAGCAGCTTGTTCTTCCGGCGACAGTGGAGCAGCAGCCATCACGGTGAAAGACATGAGGGAGCTGAGCAATACAGCTCCGGTAAAGGCAATACGTTTCATCATAAAATTTCCCCTGAAAAAGGATCCTGTAAAGTGTTCCTGGCAGCAACCAGTGGTAAGGATTGTGCCATGTTGTTGGATTCCTGTCTGCATGATTCTGGCCCTCCCTCTTCATGCCGGAATCGTGCCGGCCCGCTGGAGTGCGCAAGAGAACTTATAGTGCTTATAGCTTGAAAATAGTATGGAATTCAGCCCCTGGATCACTGCTTAATCGTGCAATTAAGCAAGCCTGCGATTACCATTAACACTGTGCAAAAAACGCGGAAGTTAACGAGTTCCCTCACTATGTCCCGCAAAGTCAGCAAATTCAATTTTGAAGAGTCCCTCTCCAGCCTGGAGCACTTGGTGGAAGCCATGGAAGCGGGCGACCTGAGCCTGGAAGAATCGCTCAAGGCTTTTGAGCAGGGCATCAAGCTCACCCGCGAGTGCCAGCAGATGCTGGAGCAGGCCGAACAAAAGGTACAAGTGCTGCTTGCCAACACCGAAGTGCCGGAAGCCGCGCCGTTTGCCGATGATGAAGCCAGTGATGACCGCAGTGCCTGAGGCGGCGTCAGCGCCGGAGTTCACGCACTGGCTGGCCAGCCGCCAGCAGCAAGTGCAGCAAGCCTTGCTGCAGGTATTTTCCGAGCCGGCGGGTGAGTCGCGCCTGCAGGCGGCGATGCAATATGCGGTGCTGGCCGGCGGCAAACGGCTGCGGCCCTTGCTGGTCTATGCCGCTGCTGAAGCAGTGGGTGGCACTGCGAACTGTGCCGACACTGCAGCCTGTGCCGTGGAATGCATTCACGCCTATTCGCTGATTCACGATGACCTGCCCGCGATGGACGACGATGTGTTGCGGCGCGGCCAGCCCACCTGTCATGTCAAATTTGACGAAGCCACTGCGATTCTGGCCGGTGATGCCTTGCAGGCACTCGCGTTTGAACTGCTGGCCACCGCCACGCAGCCGGCGCTGGACGCGCAGGTGAAGTTGCACATGGTGCAGGAGCTGGCCCTGGCGAGCGGACGTAACGGCATGGTGGCCGGCCAGGCCATGGACATTGCAGCTACCGGCTCGCAACCGGCTGAAAGCAGTCTCAGTCGCATGCATCAGCTCAAAACCGGGGCGCTTATTAGCGCCAGTGTGATGCTGGGGGCCCTGAGCACGGGGCACGCCACGGCCACCCAATTGGCAGCACTGCGCCGCTTTGCGCAAGCGGCGGGCCTGTCGTTCCAGATCCAGGACGACATTCTGGATGTGGAAGCCAGCACGGCAGTGACCGGCAAGCAGCAAGGCAAGGACGCGCGTGCGCACAAGGCCACCTACACCAGTGTGCTGGGAGTCGAAGGCGCCAAGCTGCGTCTGGCGCAGGTCACGGCTGATGCGCAAGCCGCTTTACAGGACCTTGGTACCAGTGCCGACATGTTGCGCCTGCTGGCGCAGTATCTGGCCGAGCGCAAGGCCTGAATTCGCGTGCGTGCAAGGGGCACTGTACTGCTAAAATGCCCAGCGCTTTGCCAACCCGCCCGGAGTGTTGCAGTTCCTGATGTTTGACGAGATCCCGCTTGCACGCCCCGCGACACCGCTACTCGACAGTGTGAACTACCCTGTCGATTTGCGTCAGCTCGATATGGCGCAATTGCCGGAACTGGCGCGACAGCTGCGGGAATTCCTGTTGTATGCGGTGGGTCAGACCGGCGGCCATTTCGGCGCGGGGCTGGGAGTGGTGGAGCTTACGATTGCGCTGCATTACGTATTTGAAACCCCCAATGACCGGCTGGTGTGGGATGTGGGCCACCAGAGCTATCCGCACAAGATTCTTACCGGCCGGCGCGAGCGCATGCTGGGCATGCGCCAGGCCGACGGGCTGGCGCCGTTCAACAGCCGTGCCGAGAGCGATTACGATACCTTTGGTGTCGGCCATTCCAGCACTTCCGTCAGCGCCGGGCTCGGCATGATGCTGGCCGCTCAACAACAGAAAATCGATCGCAAGGTGGTTGCCGTGATCGGCGACGGTGCGATGACCGCCGGCATGGCGTTTGAAGCACTCAATCATGCGGGCGGCATCGACAACGATCTGCTGGTGATTCTCAACGACAACAACATGTCGATCTCACGCAACATCGGCGCCCTTTCCAGCTATTTTGCGCGCATGTGGGCCAGCAAGCCCTACAATTTCCTGCGAGCCGGCAGCAAGAAAGTGCTGTCAGCCATGCCACCGATGTGGAATGCCGCGCACCGCGCCGAGGAATACCTGAAGGGCATGGTGTCGCCTGCCACCATCTTTGAAGAATTGGGTTTCACCTATTTCGGTTTGATTGACGGGCACGACATCAAGGGCATGGTCGACATCCTGCGCGACATCCGTCATCTGAAAGGGCCGCGGATTCTGCATGTGATCACCCGCAAGGGCAAAGGCTACCGGCCGGCAGAGGCAGACCCGTTCGGCATGCATGCGCTCAACAAAATGGTGGCGCAGGTCGAACAGACCAACACCAGCCAAGACGACACGCCCACCTATTCAGCTGTATTCGGTGACTGGTTGTGTGAAGTCGCTGGCAGTGACTCCAGGCTGATGGCGATCACGCCGGCGATGGGTGAAGGTTCGGGCATGCGGCAGTTCGAGGCGCAATTTCCCGAGCGTTTTTTCGATGTGGCAATTGCCGAGCAGCATGCGGTGACGTTCGCGGCCGGTCTGGCCTGCGAAGGACTCAAACCGGTGGTGGCCATCTACTCCACTTTCCTGCAACGCGGCTATGACCAGCTGATCCATGACGTGGCACTGCAAAATCTCGATGTGTTGTTTGCGATTGACCGTGCCGGCCTGGTGGGAGAAGACGGCCCGACTCATGCCGGCAGTTTTGATCTGAGTTATCTGCGCTGCATCCCCAACATGGTGGTGATGGTGCCCAGCGACGAAAACGAAGCGCGTCAGCTGCTTTACACCGGTTACCAGCATCAAGGGCCGGCAGCAGTACGCTATCCGCGCGGCAAGGCTACGGGTTGCCCGCTCGATGCAACGCTTACGCAAGTGCCAATCGGCAAAGCCAGGGTGGTGCGTAAAGGCGGCAACATCGTGATGCTGGTGTTCGGCACCTTGTTGCAGGCAGCGCAAACCGCTGCTGATCAGCTGGATGCCACGTTGGTCGACATGCGCTTCGTGAAACCCCTGGATGAAGAGTTGTTGCTGCAACTGGCCGCCGGAGCACGGTTGTGGGTAACAGTGGAAGAAAATACCATCAAGGGCGGCGCCGGTTCCGCTGTCAATGAATTCCTGATGAACCGCAACCTTGCGGTCAGCGTATTGAATATCGGACTGCCGGACGCATTTCTTGGCCATGGCAAGCCACAGGATTTGCGCAGCAGTTGCGGACTGGACGCCGACGGCATCCTCGCCAGCATTCGTAACCGGCTCACTCTTCAGCAATAAAGCAACAGGGCTGCTCCAGCCTTGACTGTCAAAGGCGACTCAACATGGCAAGACCGCAAGCGAGCGATATCGCCGGCGTCGATATGAAATGGCATGCTTTGCGCATGCTGTGGCCCTATGTGATGGAGTACCGCTTTCGCGCCGGTCTGGCCCTGGGCAGCCTGGCTTTTGCCAAGCTGGCTACCATCAGTTTGCCGTTCCTGCTCAAACACATCGTTGATGATCTCAACAACCAGTCGCAACTGACGCTGTTATCAATGCCGCTGCTGTTGATCGTGGTTTACGGCGTGGCACGGTTCATGAACGTGATGTTCAACGAAATGCGCGACACCATGTTCGGCCGCGTCACCGAACGCACCATGACGCGCATCAGTCTGCAGATTTTCGAGCATCTGCACCGGCTTGATCTTGAATTCCATCTCAACCGCCGTACTGG
>CAINTJ010000130.1 GCA_903853385.1 uncultured Gammaproteobacteria bacterium | reverse complement strand
GTGATCAATGACTTCATGATCCAGGGTGGCAGTCCAACCGGGGCTGGCGATGGCAGTCCCGGCTACAAGTTCAGTGATGAAGTCAGCGCGGCGAGTCTGGGCCTCGACAAAATGCCGGTGCTCGACAGCAATGGCGTACCCAATGCCGTACTCGGCATCCGCAGCCAGCAGGATTTCCAGCAAAGGGTACTGGGGCCGCTGTATCGCACCTTGAACATTACCAACCAGCAGCAACTGGAAATCCGTATAGCGGAAGTGGACCAGAAGCTGCGCGAGCTGAGTGTTCAGCAAAGTCTTGAGTTGCTGGGTTATCACTACCACAATGATTTGCAGTCACATGCACCGCTGAAAGGGGTGATTGCAATGGCCAACAGCGGCCCCGACAGCAATGGTTCGCAGTTCTTTATCACTTTGGCTGATACACCATGGCTGACCGGCAAACACACGGTTTTCGGCAAAGTCAGGGCCGGGCAGGAGGTCGTGGAAGCCATCGGCAAAGTCAGCGTTGATGAAAGCTCGCGTCCGTTGCAACCGGCAACCATCATCACTGTCCGCTCCCTTTAACATAGACTGCCAGTACTAGCATCTTGCGGCACCCAATCCATGACAGATCAAAAAAGCAGTAATGTAGTTTGGCAGCACGGCAGGGTTGAGCGTGCAACACGCCAGCAGATTTTCAATCAACAGGGTGCCACGTTGTGGTTCACCGGCCTCAGTGGTGCCGGCAAATCCACGCTGGCGTTTTATCTCGAGCATCTGCTGGTTGAACAAGGTTTCAAGGCCTACGTGCTTGATGGTGACAATATCCGGCACGGATTGAATTCCAATCTTGGTTTTTCTCCGCAAGACCGTGAAGAAAATATCCGCCGGGTCGGCGAAGTATCCAAATTGTTTGCCGATGCCGGCATGATTGTGTTGTCGAGTTTTATTTCTCCCTATCGCAAGGATCGCGCGCTGGTACGCACGCTGCATCAGGAAGCCGGACTCCCCTTTCTGGAAATCTTCATCGACACCCCACTCACAGTGTGTGAGAGCCGTGATCCGAAACAATTGTATGCAAAGGCCCGACGGGGCGAGATCAAGGATTTCACTGGCATCAGTTCACCCTACGAAATCCCGGAAGCTCCGGAAATCCAGATCCGGCATGGCGCCACTCTGCAGCAACATGCCGCACAGGTACTGGACTACCTGCGCGCGCACCAGATTGTGAAGCGATAAACCGGGCCGGACTTACAGCACGCGCCGCTCATAGGGAGGCATGGATGCCAGTATGGCCCTGCCATAGGAACGTGTCAGCAGGCGCTCATCCAGAATAGTGATGGTGCCCGTGTCACTTTCACGGCGCAGCAAACGACCGCTGGCCTGAATCAAGCGCAGACAGGCCTCGGGCACGCTGATCTCCTGGAACGGATTGCCGCCCCGCCCTTTCACCCAATCACCCAAGGTGGCATCGATCGGATCATTCGGCACCGGGAACGGAATCTTGGCAATCACTACATGTGTGCAATATTCACCGGGCAAATCGATACCTTCAGCCAGACTGGCCAATCCGAAAATGACATTATTGCGACCGGCATCCACTGCAGCTTTGTGCAGACGCAACAACTCCTGCTTGGAATAATCATCCTGTGCCATCACTTGCTGGCGAAAGTCCTTGGGCAAGCCTTCCAGCACATCCAGCAGCTGGCGCCGTGAACTGAACAGTACCAGCGCGCCCAGTTCGGCAGACAATAATTGCGGCAATATTTTGATGATGGCCTGCGTGTGTTCCTGCGATCTGGCAGGATCAAAGCCATGTTTGGGTACTTGCAGCACTGCGGCTTCCTGATGACTGAACGGGCTCTGGATTACCTGGCAATTGCTGCCTGCAGGCAGACCACAGCGCTTGCGCAAAAAATCGAAGGAGCCAAGCGTAGTAAGCGTGGCAGAAGTGAGTACCGCGCCAAAACAACTTTCCCACAAGTAATCCTGCAAGGAGCCGGCTGCCAGTACCGGACTGACTGCGACAGTAATTTCAAGTTCATTGCCAAATTCACGGAACGTCAGCCAGCGCGCTTCCGGTACGGACTTCTCACTGTCGCTGCGTGAAAAGTGCAGACAACATGCCGCCGCTTTTTCCACACGAATTTGCGCACTGCCAAACAACGGGAACCACAGTTCAGCCTGTTGACGATCCACTTCCCCACCCTCGGTTTCCAGTGAAGCTTTCAACAGCTCGTTGATCTTGGCCAGCCTGCCGGCAAGTTCGGTGAAATCCACGGCGAGACCATCAAACAATTCCCGCAACGGCAGATCCACTACTCCACCATTGAACACATATTGCAGCGTGGAGCCATCAGCGGATGCAGATTCAGCCTTGCTGGCATAGTCGCGCACCAGCACAGACTGCTCGTTGAGATTGCTACGTGCACGTTGCGAGAGCAGCGCAGCGGCTTCCAGCATGCCGGCAAAACGATTGGGTGCGGGGACTTCCTGCTGCAACCGCGTCAATATCGTGGCAAATTGTTCCAGCCACTTGCCGGAACTGCTCAGCCGCAACTGATGTGAAAAATGGGAAAGGCTTTTGCCAGCCAGTTGGTGGGCTTCATCAAAAATATAAATGCTGTCGGCCGGCGCTGGCAGAATCACCCCGCCGCCCAGCGCCAAATCAGACAACACCAGATCGTGATTGGCGATGATGCAATCGGCTTTCAGCAAACCTTCGCGGCTTTTGAAATAACAGCAATTGGTGAAGTAGGCACAACGCGCACCTGAGCATTGCCCTGCTTCAACCGCAACCGGACGCCATTGCTCCTCATCCATGACTTGTTGCCAGTCATCACGGTCGCCTTGCCATTCGCCTTTGCCAAGCACATCCAGCATCTTTTCATACAAGCCCCGATCCAGATCGGCCGGGTCCTGCAATTCCACCTTGAACAAATCGCGCATCGCATCGCTGCTGCTGTTGGCGCGCAGGGCATTGTCGAGCTTG
>CAINTJ010000129.1 GCA_903853385.1 uncultured Gammaproteobacteria bacterium | reverse complement strand
TTGGGCCAGGTGGCGGCTTCGGACCAGCGCGTTGGCGCGGCCTGGGCGCCGGCGGCGGCGAGCAGCAAACACAGCGGCAGCGCACATGCGTAAACGGAGACGCGAGGATTTATTTTCACGATTTTTGACTCCCGTAGTCGAGCAACTAAAGAATGGAAACGGTTCCCTCAACCGCTAAGGGTAAGCGATGTTAGGGGTGAAATGCGTGAAAAAAAAGCGGAAGCAAGCAATATGGAGGATCTGCAACCAGCGATCGTCTCCAGGGGCCGACTGAACAAAACGCTGCGGGTGTCCAATTGACAATAATTCCTTGCCAAACCGCAGTGTTGTTTGGAAACTCGCAAACCTCACCCCCACTGCGGACGTGGGCGAGCAATAGTCATCCGATAAAAACAATGATCCCGGAAAGGCATACGCAAATGAAAAAAGCAAAGCTCACCATCATGCTCAGCTCCATCTTCCTCGCTGGCGTGGCCTTCTCGGCAAATGCCAGCGCGGAATGTTCCCGTGAGCTGCTCCAGAAGCTGGCCGACACCTATGTCAAGGCCCAAACGGCCGGGAAAGCCGCCATGCTGCCGCTCGCCGCCAACGCGTCCTACGCGGAGAACGACAAGGCCATGGACGCTGCCAAGGGCGTGCTGGCCGGCGCCCTGACAATCGATTTCACCCGCAGCTTCTACGACACAACGCAATGCGCCACCTTCACCGAGCTGGAAGGGGCCTCGGACCCACACCCGTATGTGATCCACACGCGCATGGTGGCGACCAAGGACGGCAAGGTGTCGAAGATGGAATCAGTGGTAACGCACGCGGGGGACTGGTCGTTCGGCGCGGCTGAGCACCTTGCCGTCACGAAGGTCGAGCAGTGGGATGAGATCCCCAAGGACAAGCGTGACACGCGCGCGGCCATCCAGGCGGCGGCCGACGCTTACCTGGACAATTGGGGAGACCCGACGCTGCCGGTGCCGCATGGCACGCCCTGCTCCCGGCTCGAAGGCCGCGTGAGCACGGCTGCCAAGAATCCGGAGGGCCAAACCTGCACTATGGGGGCGTTCCCGCAGAAGCTCAAAGTGGGCAACCGCCGCTACGTCATTGACGAGAGCATCGGCGCCGTTTCGATCTTCCACAACTTCCCGTGGATCGATGCCGGTTTGCCAATGGACCCCGGCACCCCGGCCAGCCAAACGTTCCGGGTTGAGGGCGGCAAGAATCGCTACATCCACGAGGTGACGGTTTGCACGACGCCAAGCTGTGGCAGAGCAAGGCCGCCGGGTGCAGCACCAGCAGGAGCACCGAAAGCACCGGGGGCTCCATAGTCTGTTGATGGCGCCTGCTGTTTCGTAAACAGACTTTGCTACACTGCGCCACCGTTTCATCCAAGCGGGCCTCGAGTAAGCGGGGCTCGAGCCTTAAGGAGTCAGCTGTTAATGTCCAGGTTTCGCCATCTCTTTGTAGTTGCCCTCGCAACTATGGTTCCAGCCATCTGTGCTGCAGGCTCCAGGCCCGATATCGAGAACGGCAAGGCGACATTTAATATCACGTGCAGCGTCTGCCATTCAGTGCAGAAAACAGGAGGCGGTATAGAGGGCCCCAATCTTATCGGGGTTGTCGGCCGCCCGGCTGGCAGCCAGCCTGATTTCACCAAGTACTCGATGGCGCTCAAGGCCTCCAAGCTTACCTGGAGCGTGCAGACCCTCAACAAATTCCTGATAAACCCCGGTGAGATGGTGCCTGGCACCTTCATGCCGATGCAGATTCCGGACAACAAGACGCGCGCGGATGTGGTCGCCTTTCTGGCGTCGCTGAAGAAAGAGTAGGTTGCAGCTTCAGCCACAACGTTAAATGCCCACTA
>CAINTJ010000128.1 GCA_903853385.1 uncultured Gammaproteobacteria bacterium | reverse complement strand
GCTGCCGGCACTGCTGGCAGAATTGCGCGGCCGCCAAGCGGCATCTCCCTGAACCACACAGCCGCCTGCCGGCAGCAGGCGTTATGATTCAGCCGGTGTTAATTGTCCAGCAGCTCACGAATTTTCCGTGACAGCTCCACACTCCGGTAGGGTTTGGCGATCAGCTTGTTGCGCCATGGCTCCATTGAGGCCTGACTTTCTACTCTGGCATAACCGGTGGTAAGCAATACTTTAATCTGCGGTCGCATGGCCAGGGCCGCTTCCGCCAGTTCCACACCGTTCAACTTGCCAGGCATCACAATGTCGGTGAACAACAGGTCGATAACGGCATCACTTTGCAGCAACTGCAAAGCGGCTTCACCATTGGTAGCAGTAAGCACGCGGTATCCCAATTGTTGCAGATGCAATGTGGTAATTTTGACGATCTCCGCTTCATCATCCACCAACAGCAGGGTTTCCTTGCCATGGGCAGCCAACGGCTTGCTCTGGTTGTCGGATTGTTGCTGGGCCGGCTGGTCAGTCTGCGCTACCACTGGCAGGAAGATGGTGAATTGAGAGCCTTTGCCTGGCACTGAATCCACGGTGATGAAGCCTTTCGAACGCCGCACAAAACCATAAACCATGGAAAGGCCCAGACCGGTACCTTTGTCGCCTGGCTTGGTGGTGAAATACGGTTCGAAAATCTTTTCCATCACGTCCCGGCGCATGCCCACGCCGGTGTCACTGACCTTGAGTTCAACATAATGGCCAGGCTCCAGGATAATGTTATTGAGGTATTGGGTTTTTGGTACAACAAGATTGCGGGTGGTAAAAAACAGGTTGCCGCCCTCCGGCATTGCATCACCGGCATTGATGGCAAGATTGATCAGTGCATCCTCGAAATCGCCTGCGTCAACTTCCACCATGCCTATCATCGAATCCAGCCTCATCTCGACCGAGACCAGTGCAGTCAACGATTTGCTGATCAGCACGTCAAGATTGGATAAAACCCGGTTGATATCGAGCAACGCACCTTGCAGCGGTGATTGCCGGGAAAAATTCAGCAAACGCCTCGTAAGCACGGATCCACGCATCGCAGCAATGCGTGCATTTTCGAGCTGATCGCGGGCAGGATGATTTTCGTCAATCTGCAATTCAGCCAGCTCTACGTTGCCGATCACAATGCCGAGCAGGTTATTGAAGTCGTGGGCGATGCCACCACTAAGCTGACCAATGGCCTCCATCTTCTGCGCACGCCGGAGCGTGGCTTCGGTTTGCTTGAGTTCGGTCAGGTCTGTGCTCACCGATATGTATTCTTCAACCCTGCCGTGCTCATCTTTCAATGGCACGATGGTTGAATAGATCCAGAAAATACGGCCACTACGGGATTTGCGGGCAAGCTCGCCCTGCCACACCTCGCCCCTGGCAATGGCATCCCAGAGCTGATTGTAGTAATCGGCGTGATAAAGGTCTGATCGCATCAAATCATGGCCATGTCCGATCAGTTCGTCGCGGCTGTATTCGCTGATTTCTATGAATTTGTCATTCACATGTTTGATATTGCCGTGACTGTCGGTAATCGCGAGAATTGCATGCTTGTCGAGTACATGTTTATGGCTTTCCAGTGATCTCAATGCCCGCTGCATGTCGCTTTGCATTTCCATCTGGTCAGTAATGTCCTGCAGCACCCCTTCTATACGGGTTACCACGCCGTCCTTCAGCACCGGAAACGAAATTGATCGCACCCATTTGCGTGTACCTTTTGCTGTGGTGATTTGCGAGGTGTGGGACGCCGGAGTACCGGACATCGCCACTCTCATGTCTTCCTGTATTTTTTTTATCGCCTCCGCAGGCAGGAACGCATTCACACTTTCGGCGGCGATAACGAAATCAGCACCAACGTCATGGATCGCATACATTTCGTCGGTCCAGTGCAGCGAGCCTTGGGCAATTTCGAAATACCAGCCTCCCATTTTGGCGATGTGCTCGGATCGCTTGAGCATGTCTTCGCTTTTCTGGAGGGCTTCGAACGATCGTATGACTTCGGTGCGATCCTTACAGACAATCACGATGTTGCTGAATTTTCCTTGAGGATCCATAAGTGGCACATGACTTATTTCGAGATAAACCTTGCCCAGGGCCGGCACCTCAACCCACTCTTTATACGACTGCACTTGTCCAGCCGTGCAAGCCTCGAGCAAGGGTTTGATCACATCTTGATAATGCCCGGGGTTATGGGCCAGGGTCTGTTCCACCGACATGCCGGGAAACGCCTCCCGTACCATTCCGAACATGCGGGCAAAACCCTGATTGACGACCACGAAACGAAATTCGCTATCGAGCAATGCCAGCATGTCACTGCTGCAATCAGACATTCTGATCAACAGATCTGTCAGCAGGCCTTGATCTTTTGCTGCCGCTTCCCTCATATTTATGCCCTGCAAGCCACAGGAGTGATTTGGTGATTTGTGCACTACATCCTGGTAATGCATCTTAAATCAACACAAACTTGTACTGTCAAACTGATTCGTAACCACTTGGAATCTGCCACCACATGGAAACACCCCAACCCCATTCTTTTTTGGTCAAACCTGGCAAATTCGGCCTTTTAATGTCGGATCTGCGGGGTTTCACTGCGCTCAGCACCCAATATCCTATCGAACAACTTGCACCTTTCCTTGATGTTTATTTCCGCACAATGACTGATCTCATTGCCCGTCACGGCGGTGTCATCGACAAATTCATGGGCGATTCCATCTTTGCATTGTTTGCGGTGGAAAACCTGATGGACACCACGATGGCACTGACCTCATGTTCAGTGGACATGCAGCTGGCCATGGACGAGGTCAATGACTTCGGCGCAACCCTGGGGTTACCGGAAATTTTCATGGGAATTGGCCTCAACTGCGGTGACATCGTTACTTGCACGCTGGGGTCCGGCATCTATCAGGAACAGACCGTATTGGGCGATGCGGTCAATCTCACTGCCCGCATCGCAGCTTTTGCACTGCGCGGCCAGGTGTTGATGAGCGAGGATGTCTATCAGGCCACCAACAGTCATGTGGAAGCCGGGCCTGTTTTCAAAGTGCTGATCAAGGGCCGCAAACAACCGCTCACCGTACAGGAACTTATCGGCACCACCTACCCGGTTGCCAAAGCCATCCCGATAAGGGAAAACCGCAAAGGCCCGCGTGTTGAAGTAGTATTGCCAATCAGTTATCACCTCATTGAAGAACAGCGCATCCGTACGACTTCGGTCAAGGCCGACATCATCGATTTGTCCTATGGTGGCATGCGCATCCTCACGCCCAACCAGCATCAGATGATGGATGAAATCAAGATTGTGGTGCCGTTTGGTGCCGGCACCAGCAAGGATGGCGGCGATGTTTATGCCAAAATATTGTCATGTATTCCTGAAAATGACGGCACTTACTGCATCTCCACTGAATTCAGCTATCTCGACGAATCAACCCGCAAATCCATCAGGAGCCTGGTGGACCACCTTGCGTAAAATGGCAAGCATTGAGGCAATGTCCACTCACAACCATGCTGGAGCGGTAGCCTAGTGATATGGAAAGTTTTACAGGCAATTGTGTTGTTTGCCACTGCGGGACTGGTGCTCGCGGCCAGGTTTTCCGACAGCCTCGGCCTTGGCGGCGTTCCTTACCTGATCGTTGCCACAGGCCTTGGCATTACCATGTTGCTGATGTACCGCTCGCCGCTGTCACTGGTGGTAATAGCGATCCTGACCATTCTGGTAAGCCTGCCTGAGGCCACGCTGCAACACAACGGGCTTGACCGCGACATGCTGCTGGCCTTTGCGATCGCAGTGCTGAGTCTGCCCGTGATCAGGCGATTTACCAGCTAAACCACAATCATGCAGGGACTTACGGCTTTTTTTCCCTGAACTGCGGCAAATATCTTTCCAGGGTTTTGACCAGAACCCGCAACAACACCGGCTTGGCCAGCAGGTCGTTCATGCCTGATTCCAGACAGCTCTCACTGTATTCGTCCGGTGAACCGGTAACAGCAATGATCAAGGTTGGCTTGGCCGGCGGATGTTCCGATTCAGACTGTCTGATCAATCTGGCGAGTTCAAACCCGTCGAGCAGCGGCATGGCACAATCAGTCAGCACAATGTCGTGATGTTTCTGGTTCCAGAGGTTATAGGCTTCGCGGCCATTGCGTGCTGCCTCGGCATACAATTCCACAGTTCGCAACTGTGCCATCAGTAATTGCTGGTTGGCAGGGTTGTCGTCCACCACCAGCACTTTGAGTCCGGGTATTTTTGGTAGCAGCGGTAGCACGACAGCCATCTCGGCTTTGACAGCCTGGCTCGCGCGCGCGCTGTGCCCGGCAGTGCCGAACCTTGGTTCCAGCAACTTGCCAATCTTCTGCAATATCTCATCGCGCATGAAGGGTTTGCTGATGAAGTCATTGGCGCCGATTGCCAGCAACCGCTCTTTCTCACCTTCAAATGCATTGGCAGTAATTGCAATCACCGGCATTGATGCCAACGCCGTATCCTTGCGGATTTCCATGATGGCCTGATCACCGGCGACAATCGGCATGCGAATATCCATCAACACCAGCGCGGGCTGCTGCGCGCGGATCAGCGCCATCGCATCACCGGCATTGTTGGCTTCCAGTATTTGGTAACCTTTGTCTCCCAGAATACGTTGCAAAAGCTTGCGATTGCTTTCGATGTCATCAACTATGAGGATGCTGGGCACCTGCAGTGGCACTGCCTGCCCCGCCGGGGCATGAGCAGCCATGTCCGCATCCGGCACAGCTTCCACCGGAATCGTGGCAGTAAAACAGCTCCCTTCATGCAGACGGCTGTACACATCAAGCCTGCCTTCCAGCTGGGTAACAATGTCCTTGCAGATGGCCAGCCCCAAACCCACGCCCTCATCGGTAAATGACTGGCTGCCACCCTGTTCAAACACATTGAAGATAATGCCCAGATGCTCTTCACGAATGCCCATGCCGGTATCACTCACTTCTATGATCAACAAGCCATGCAACGGATCCTTGCTTGCCACGTAGTCAACTTTGAATCCCACCTTGCCAGCCTGGGTGTATTTGAAAGCGTTGGACAAAAGGTTCATGCCTATCTGGCGCATGGCTTTGGGATCCAGCTGCAGGGCAGGAGGCAAAACGGCCGACACGGTGGTTTCAAATCTGACACCGGTACGCACATTGCGTTTCTGGAAATAATCGGAAATTCCCTGGAACATCATTGCGGGGTTGACAACTTCGCGCTTGATTGTGAAGTGGCCTGATTGCACCCTGCTCAGGTTGAGAATGTCATCGATCAGCGACATCAGATGCACACCACTGCTGGTGATGATTTCCAGACTTTCTTTTTGTTTATCGTTTAACTTCGCATCATCAAGCAACAACTGCGAAAAGCCGAGGATTGCATTCATTGGCGTACGTATTTCGTGCGAGATATTGGTAAGG
>CAINTJ010000127.1 GCA_903853385.1 uncultured Gammaproteobacteria bacterium | reverse complement strand
GCTAACACGCGAATGTCTCGCAGCCACAGCAGACGTTCTGCAAGCACTCTATGACATTCGGGTTGATCTACGAGTTAAAGCATTTGAGTTCCAGAACGGACCAACACAAGGAGAGGCATAACATGGCAAGCGGTGGACACATTATCGGATCAGGTTTTACACCTGGTGAGCGCAAATCAGGCTGGTGGGCGACCGATAGTCGCAGATCAGTATCTGGGCATCTGGTCGATGTCTTGTTGGAAAAGCAGGGTAAAAAGGACCGTGCAGACCTGTCAGACATTGAAGCGGTGCAGATGGGCATTCGGATGCAGCCCGTTATCGGACGCATCTTTGAAGACACAGTAGGGGTCAAGGTGCGTGATCTCGACACAGTAGGCACATACCACAAAGAATCTTGGCTGAAGGCTCATACGGACTTTATGTGCGACGATGGCGCATTGCTGGAAGTGAAGAATTTCAACGCAGCGGTTGCCAATAAGTATCCAGAAGGGCCGGATGATTGGCAGCGTTTGCCTGAGGCTGATCTTATCCAGTGCATTCACGAAGCGACCGTGTTTGACGTAAACCACATTTATTTTGCTGTGCTATTTGGTGGTCAACAATTCCGCTGGTGGCACATTCCAGTCACTGCCGAGATGAAAGACGAGTTTGTGCAACGCGCAGCTAAGTGGTGGGCTATGGCTCAGACTGGCGAAATGCCACTGGCTGAAACGGCTGATCAGGGTCGCGCTATTTACACAAAGGTCACAGATGATGTCATCGTCGCAAACTCATCAGCAGAACAGTATGCCCAGGCTCTCAAAGCCATTAAGGCTAAGATCAAAGACCTTGAGCAGCAGGAAGATGTCGCTACGGCCTATCTGCAAAACTACATGCAGGAAAAAAGCGAGCTTCTCAGCCCCACGGGTGAAACTCTCGTCACTTGGAAAGCCGCTAAGGGTAGTAAGAAGTTCGATGCTACGGCATTCAAGAGTGCCATGCCGCAAGTGTATGATCAATTTGTTCGTGAAACCGCTGGTAGTCGGCGTTTTTTAGTCAAGGGGTAAACCATGAATATCACACACGGAATGAAATATACCCGCGAATATCAAATTTGGTCTGGCATGAAAAAGAGGTGCCTTTCAACAAAAGCGGTTAATTATAGCCAATACGGCGGGCGTGGAATTTACGTGTGTGAAAAATGGATGTCTTTTGAAGGGTTTTTTGAGGATATGGGTTATTCAAATGGCCTTTGTTTAGATCGTATTGATAACAACAAAGGCTATGATCTTTCTAATTGTCGTTGGGTAACTCATAAAGAAAACAATCGAAATAAATCAAACAATGTTTTGATTGAAGGCAAGACAATGACTGAATGGTCAGAGATTACCGGCATAAGCAGAAACGTTATTTGGTACAGACTCCGAAAACTAAATATGAATCCAATGGATGCGGTGACAATGCCGCTTATGAGAAAGAAAGGGAAACACAATGAACGCAGCAGATTATTTGTATCAGCAACTCATGGCGGCACACGAGCGCATTCGTGAGCTTGAAGAAGATCTACAAAATCTTGAGTTGCATTACCAGCTTACAAACATTGAGCCGGTTGTTAAGCGCGGCAGAGGCCGCCCACGTAAGGAAAAAACCAATGAGCAATGACATTATCCCTTGGGATCACCAAGAACGCATGGCTCAGGCCATAGCTAAATCAGGG
>CAINTJ010000126.1 GCA_903853385.1 uncultured Gammaproteobacteria bacterium | reverse complement strand
GGAGACCCGCGATGAGGTGGATGTCTATAGTCTGGGCATCCTGAAAGACTATCCATGGACGGGCTCAGGGGGCGGCACTTTTTATACGGTTTTCCCCCATTACAGTGGCGCCGATCTGGGCAATGATTACTTCGTGCATGCGCACAACGATTTTCTCGAGCTGGCCGGGGATTTGGGGCTGCCTGCCTTCAGCATTTTGGGATTGCTGGTCATCCTCACCGTCAGGCGGGCCTGGCTAGTGCAGTACCGCACAGAAAGCCGGTTGGATCGCGGGATAGGCTTTACCGTGTTGATGGTGGTCGGCTGGGTCAGCATCCATTCTGCTGCTGATTTCAACCTCTATATTCCGGCCAATGCGTTTACTTTCACCATGCTGCTGTCCCTGGCTTGGTTGGGTACTGGGAAAAATGGAAAAACAGGAGAAATTCCCGGGAGTTACGCCGCTTAGCTTGGTATTATGTCACAGTGACACAACTATCGCTCAGCTGGGTATTTCGTAAGTGAGGAATGCTCGTGTAACCATTTCCAACCAGTTGCTCCAAAAGTGATATCGGATATTAATCGCACACCAACGCTTTCAACACGTTTTGGCAGTAGCCGAGGCTTGCTTTGGGTCGTGCTTTTTTTGGCCACAACTGTCTGGGGGCAAGAGCAGCCTGAGTCTCCGCAAATTGTGCTTCCCCAATCCCAACCCCAAGCACTGCTGCCGCTCAAGGGTTTCACTTATGCCTTCAACAGCGAGTTGAGCTATGACCCCAATATTCTGCGCCAGCAAACCAGTCCGCTCGGCTCGCGCTTGTGGATCTTTGCTTCCAAATTAAAATATGCCATCCAGGCAGGTGGAGGGACGTACAGCCTCGGCTACGATGTAGGCCAGAGCAACTTTCTCGATAGCAAGCAGGATACTGTTACCAATCAGGCTTTGACTCTGACCATTGACCAGAAAATCAACAGCTACAACCGGGTTATGATTGCCGCCAGCTATAATCTTGCCAATGAAGCCAGGGGCGTCGGTTTTAATGAGGGTGCCGCGGCCCTGGCTCT
The DNA here is from genome assembly GCA_903853385.1 of uncultured Gammaproteobacteria bacterium. Lineage (GTDB taxonomy): Bacteria > Pseudomonadota > Gammaproteobacteria > Pseudomonadales > Pseudohongiellaceae > CAILUG01. The sequence continues at coordinate 2,988 of CAINTJ010000126.1, read as the reverse complement.
CGACAAGCCAACTCCATTGACAACAGAAACGGTAACTGCCAAATATCAACTGGGTGCTGATAGTGCCAAAATGCGTTTTACCGGCACCGTGGGCTACGGTAGCACTGACCGGAATTCCCAAGCAATCGTCAATGATTCCCGTGACTATGTGGAAGACATGCTGGGCGCACAGCTGGCCTACCGAGTGGGTGCCCGTACAGATATGGTGACGGAATGGCGCGATCGTGTAGTCTCCTACCCCCGCACTCCGCTTACTCCTGAAGGTAGCGAGATTCCGCTCGACAGTGATGAGCAGCTGTACCTGGTGGGATTTGATATGGAAGCAACCGCCAAAACCAGCGCCAAGCTCAGGGTAGGTACAACCCAGCGGGCATTCAAATGGAAGGCCGCCCAGTGGGATGATGCCAAGGCCGCAAGTAGCAATAGTGCGCCAGTGCCGGCAACTACAACCACCAATTTCCCGACTGATGCCGGAGCTGAGTTATATTGGGAATTATCTGCGGTCTGGGCGCCCCGTTCGTATTCAAAATTGGAACTCTCTACCCATAGTTCCACTCGGGAAGGGTGGGGAGTTGGCAGTTTTGTGCTGAGCAAGGACTATGGTTTGTCGTGGACGCACCAATGGCAAAGGCGTTTGCGGACCCGGCTGGGCTTTTCAGTGGGCTCCGATGTCTACAAAGACTCCGCTCGCGTTGACAATCGCAAGACTTACAATATGGGAATGGAATATGATTTTGACGATCGGATGAGTTTTGGTTTTGGTTATCGGTACCAGCAAATGAAATCTACGGCAGTAACTGTCGGTTTTGACAAGTCTATTTACTATCTGTTCGCCAATTACCATAACAAATAAGGCAGCTGTCGGATTCAGGGTAGTATTGAGCTGGAACAGGTAGGGAGTATCATGACAAAAATAGTAAAACAGCTGTTGTTTGGAATAGCGATTCTGCTCACAACAACATGCGCCCAGGCCCAGGATTCCAATGCCTATGTCCTGGCAGTCGGAGATGTGATCAGCATCCATGTCTTTGAAGAGCCGGATCTGTCAATTGACAAGGTGGAGATCAGCGATACTGGCAAGATCCAGTACCCGCCACTTGGTGAAATCCAGGCCACCGGTCGCACCACAGCCCAATTAAAGCAGGCCATCACCGCCGGGCTCACGCCTGATTATCTGGTTGATGCGAGGGTCTCCATCATCATTGTGGAATACCGCCCGTATTTTCTGAACGGCGAGGTGATGAAGCCAGGCAGTTACCCGTATAAGCCGGGAATTATCCTGCGGCAGGCCATTACCATTGCGGGGGACCTGACTGAACGTGCTTCAAAATCAAAAATGACGGTTATTTCCAGTGGTAAAACCCAGACTCCAGTGAAAGTTGAAATGGACTACGAGATCAAGCCGGGTGATACCATTACAATTGGCGAGAGCTTTTTCTAGCGGTTCCTGAAATCCCCGAGCGAGTAATCCGGATGAGCAGTCCAGTCACCAATCCAGTTGTTATCCGCCAGGCGGGAGACGATGAAGCGATCGATCTGTTGGGAATGGTGCATTCCATTTGGGATCGCAAATGGTCGATTGCCGGACTGTCCATCGTGGTGGCAATTGCTGCCGGATTCTGGATGGGAACCAAACCTGCGATATACGAAGCCAAAGCCACACTGCTGATTGAGCAAAAAGAGGCCAACCTTACCAATATCAAGGACGTTTACAGCCAGGATTTGCATGGCATTGAATACATGCAGACCCAGTTCGAAATGCTGCGTTCCCGTTCACTGGCGGAACGTGTGGTTCGCAAACTGCAATTGCAGAAAGTGGAGCGTTTCATACCGCAACCACCCAAACCGAAAGCCTGGTACCAATTCAGTCTGTCTTCCCTGAAACCCGCCGGTGCCAATCCTCAGGCTGAGAAGCCCTGGGTAATGCCCAGTGAAGACCAGCAAATTACTGCATTGACCGCCATGATTGCCGGCAGCTTAAAGGTGGCACAAAACGGCGAAAGCAGTGTGGTCACTCTCACGGTCACCTTAGACGATCCCAAGCTGGCAGCCTCGATAGCCAATACCTATCTCGAGCAATATATCGAGAGTTTCAAGGCCACCAAGATGGAGGACAACATCAAGGCCCAAAACTCGTTGACCGAAGGGGCGGCAGACTTGAAACAAAAGCTGAAAACCGCGCAAGAAAAATTACAGGCTTTTCGAGAGCAGGAAAAAGTGGTGGATGTAAGGGGGGCCTCTATGAGCGAGCAGGAGCTTTCCAGTGTCACTGCTACCCATGCCCAGTCGAGTCAGCACCTGATTGAATTGGAAGCCACCCAGAAAGAACTGGAACGTCTGAAAGGCCATGGCATTGATGAACTGATGGGAGTTCCGGCTTTCGCCAACAACGAGAGTATCCGCGCTCTGCGGCAAAGAGAAATGGACGCCCAGCGTATTGTCGGCGAGTTGTCCCGTCGCTATGGCCCCAAGCATCCCAAGATGATTGAGGCCAGAGCCCAGGCGATCAGTGCACATGCGGCGCTGGAATCCGAAGGTAAAAAAGTGGAGTACGCTCTCCAGCAAGAATACCGGCAAGCCCAGCAATCAGAAAGTGCCAGCAAGGCACGGCTTGAAACCACGACGCAGAATTTGCAGGCACAGGGCCGTCAGCAGTTCATTCTGAAGGGGTTGGAACAGGACGTCGCTTCCTACGAAAATCTCTACAACATGTTTGTTACCCGCAACAAGGAAACTGGGGTGGGAGGGGTGTTTGATGTGCCGCCGGCTCATATCCTTGATCTGTCGCTGGGTGGCAACAAAGTGGGCCCCGATATCCAGAAAGCAGTGATGCTGGCGCTGGGTCTTACCTTCATCGCTGCCTGTGGTTTGGCAATCTTGCTTGACGCTCTTGATAACACCATCAAAACCCCGATCGAAGTGGAAGACAAACTCGGGCTGGCCTTTTTGGGGGCTTTGCCGGTTTTGAAAAAATCCAATGATGGGGAT
>CAINTJ010000125.1 GCA_903853385.1 uncultured Gammaproteobacteria bacterium | reverse complement strand
GTATCTGCCCAAGGAGAAGATCGTGGTCTATGCCGACATGTACAACGTCCCTGCCGCCAATGAACCGGTACCGAATCCACCCGTGGTCGGCACCGTGGTAATGATGGACAATCTGGCCAGACTGCAGCTGGATTTCGATACACTGGTATCGATTCATGCGCCCAATCCGGACCTGCCCATCACCAAAGCATCGGTGCTGGCTTCACTGGGCCGCAGCAAATAAAGGTGCAGTGGGTGCAGCGGTGGTCAGGTAGTCATATGCCGCTAGCGCTACTTAGCCACAGGTCGACGCAGCAGCATCACCGCCCCACCCGCCAGCGAGCATAGGCCGAGCGCCAGCAGGCCCGGCTGGAACAAGCCGGTAGCATCCTTGATCACGCCAACCATCCAGGGCGCGAATTGACCAGACAGGTTGCCAAGCGAAGACACCAGCGCGATGCCGACAGCCGCAGTTTTGCTGGAAAAACTTTCGCTCACTGCCGACAGGAACGGGCCCTTCACTGCATAAATTCCGGCCGCCGAGAACGACAGCGCAACCAGCGATAGCCACGGGGATGTAATCCAGAAACAGGCGGCCAGGCCAGCAGCTGCTACCCAGGCGGCAGCCACAGTGTGCCACACGCGCTCGCCACTGCGATCGGAATGACGGCCCCAGACGATCATCGCAATGGAACCACAGATGAAAGGCACGGCGCTGATGAGTCCGGTTTCAATATTGCTGGCCCCGAAACTCTTGACGATCTGCGGCAGCCACAGGCCCAGCCCGTAGCTGGGTACGCCGGTGCCGAAGAACACCAGTGCAAACACAATCACGCGCGAATCGCCCAACAGCTTCAGCTGCTGCAGCAGGCTCATGTGGCCGCTCTGGTCCGGGTGGGCGGCGCGCTCACGCGCCAGCGCATCCTTCACGTAAGCACGCTCCTCAGCACTCAGCCACTTGGCCTGGTCCGGACCATCCACAAGCAGCACCCAGATCAGCACGCCGATCAGCACGGCCGGAATTGCCTCCAGAATATAAAGCCACTGCCAGCCCTTGAAACCGAGAATGCCGTCCATGCCCAGCAGCAAGCCGGAAATAGGTGAGCCGATCACGCTCGACAGCGGGATGCCGAGCGCAAACATGCTTATGTAGCGGGCGCGGTAGCGGCGCGGGAACCAGTAGGTCAGATAAAGCACTACGCCGGGAAACAGGCCCGCTTCCACCACACCCAGCGTGAAGCGGGCGATGTTGAACTCGGTGGCGCTAGTGACGAAGAACATGGCAGCAGCCACCAAGCCGCAGCAAACCATGATGCGCGCCAGCCAGATGCGCGCGCCAATGCGCTCGAGCAGGTAGTTGCTGGGTGTTTCGAAGATCATATAGGACAGGAAGAACAGCCCGGCCCCGAAGCCGAAGTCAGAGGCCGACATGTTCAGGTCCCTGGATGCAGTGATCGCGGCAAAGCCCACATTGACACGGTCGATATAGGAGATGACGAAGGCAGCCAGCAACACCGGCACACAACGTGCCCCGATCCGCGCAAACAGGCGCCGCTCATACTCCTCATTCGAGTCAGTGGCTTGGGTGAGTCCGTTCATCAGCGCATACCTGTGTACATCGTGCTGCCTCTTAACTTATTGAATGTTCGATCCAAGGGGGGCAGTATCGTGGCGTTGACAGACTGAGGCAAGAGAGGCTCAAGGCGAGAGCAGCTGCTCTGCAAAGAACGGCAGTACTTTATCGAGAAAACGCTGCCCGATACGATTGCCATGGGTACCCCCATAAACATCGAACCGGTGAGGCACCCACTCCATAGCCGTGCCGGAAATAAATTACCGGGTAGCGCTGGCCTATTCTTTAGGTGCAAAGGTTCTTGGGAAAGGAGTAGATTATCAAGCTTAAGCACTGAACAAATACGGTCCCGGCACTGGGACTTCGCAAGTTAAACAAGGGGATAAAATGCGAGCATTTCGGAATGCTGGCTGCCTGAAAGCTGCTCTGGCAGCAATTTCATGCAGGCTGGGTCTGATGGCGGTCATCAGCCTGCTGACCGCCGCCTGTGCCACGGAATCTGCTAACCAAGCCGGATCTGTGAGCACCGCCAGTGATGGCTCCGTTGCCCAAACCCATAAACAGCAATGCCGCTCTGAAAAACGGACCGGGACCAATTTCCCCAAAAGAATGTGCAAGAGCACAGAGGAATGGGCCGCTATCGATAGCCAACAGCATGGCGATGCCTATGATTACACTCGTCAAATTTTTGAGAATGGTGCAGTTGGCAATGCCAAGAATAATGGTGCGGCAGGATCGAACATGGGCGGTGCGGCGCAATAAGCAGTCAGATCCAGCAAATTACTGGTAGCACATGCCAGAAAAAAGGCGGGCCGGTAGTACAGGGCGAAGTGCTTTGGCTTGAAGCATTGGCCAGCTAGCGTGTGTTCGGCAACTCCTCACCATCTTTTGCATCCGGATGTACTGGCGAGCCTTGCGCCAAAGTGCGGGCAGCCTCAACGAAGGGACGCGACAAAAACCGCCACAGTGTGCGATGCGGATTGTTGTCACCGAGCTCCTCCAGTGATGCACCGAAGATGACTTTCTCACCCGGCTTCGGGATGTAGAGCGTGCCTGCCAGCTTGTCCCACAGACACAGGCCGCCGGTGAGTCCCAGATTCTTGTCCCGGTGTTCGAGCAGCGCGCTGTGATGAATCTGGTGAAAATGCGGGGGATAGAAGATGCGGTCCAGCCGGTCGCCAAATGAGAACTTCACGTGCGAGTGTTCAAACTGCTGCATGAAATGGAAGCAGGTACCAATGATGACCAGCAGCCCGGCCGCGGTCGGACTTGCATCAACTCCCAGCAGGAACATGAGACCGCCACCGACCAGGCCACCGCCGAGATCCATGTAAAGTGTGCGGATGAACATGTCCACCGGATGCGTACGAATGAACACCGGGTGCAATGCTTCTGCTGAATGATGACCTTTGTGAAATTCCCAGAAAAAGGCAATCTTGTGCCCCTGCAGATGCCAGGCGAAGCGCGCCAGATCAGTGCCAAGCAAGGTGAAGATAATCTGCAAGGTCACCGCCAACACGCCTGCCGGAACCTGCAACACGGAATGTCCGAACTGCTGTACCAACCACAGTTGCACTACGCCAGAGCCCACTGCCAAGCCGGCGAACAACAGGAAATTATCGAGCCAGGCGATTGGCACCATCAGCAAATCAATGCGCACCGAGCGTGTCTGGTAAACCGAAGCCGGCAGCAAATGCTTGAGCCCGGCCCACAGCGAAAGCCGCTCGCCGCGGCGTCGGATGAACAGCTGGTAAATCACCATGCCGAACAGCAGAAACCAGAAATAGCTTCTTGCCATGTTTACAAAGGAACCACCAATGTAGGGCCAGAACCCATCGGCCGGGGCATTATGGTGCGGCCCCATGACTGCCCAGAAGGTGTTGAAAACAGAAGTCAGCCAGCCTGCGATCGCAATCATCGTTCAGTCCCTCCGGTTAACAATAGCTACTGGTTATCAGTCTATGCCCCAAGTGCGAAATTAGTAACTTGGCATTGCGAAGTCTTTCTGCTTTGATCGTAAGGCCTCATCTGCGGTTTTATTGTGAAAAACTTACTGCCGGACTTTGTTATCCAGCCGCTCAACCTGGATGAAACCACTGCGCCCTTCCACAGTTAAACGGTACGATTTACCCCAGCCACTTGGGTAGATCTGCACTTTGTCACCGATGCGCACGGTGAAATCACGCGCATTCATTTGCCGCCAGATCTGACCGCTCGACAAAGTCAGTTGCCAGATATCAGGTTTGTAGTATTTCGCAGCTGAAATGGTATCCAGCAACATTTCCTGCCCGTCGGTGTCAGTCTGCAAGAACGCCTTGCTTAACGCAGCACCAAAAGCCGCGATACGTGAAGGGTCGGTGCTGGTACTGGCTGCCGGAGGTGTTGCCGCACTCTGTCCGGTTGCCGGGCGCACAACAGCATTTGCCTGTGGGGACGGGGACGGCGTCACTGCTGTGCTGGATGGCGCTGGCTGAACTGTTGATTGAGCTGCTGGTAATGCTCCAGACTGGCGCGCCAGATTGTCATAGCAGGCAAAGCGATCTGCATCTTTGGCAATACTGGCACAACTGCTGATGTCCACCAGCTTCTGCGCGGATGCCAGCGAGGCAGCCAACAGCAATATTCCACTGACGGTTACTACTGCCCCACGCCTGCATCCCAGTATTGCACCGGCGTTTGCGTGAACGGCATGAAGGCTTTGGCGTTTGCTAATCATCATTATTGGTATCTCCTCATTGCCTGCAGCATAAACCAGTGCGAACGAACGGCACAATTGCACAACTGACTCTGGCCTGGCCGGCACCGGGGTGCAAATCTGCAGTATAAAAAAAGAATGTTGATTCTTAAAAAAATGAAGTATAAAAAATCCGCTCCCAAGCAATCTATGCAACCTGAAAATTGCTTGCACACTTCAATATCGCACTTCTATACTCAATTCGCTTGAACATTCCATCCGCGAGTAGTCAGCTCAAAATCACCTTTACCAGTCATAGTCATAGCCATTGGGTTTAGTGAGTGGTGGTATTTTGGCAATCGTTACTTTATCAAGAAGCTTATCAAGTAATTACCGTGAACATCACGGCTCTCAAAGACAATAACCACAGGGGAAAAACCATGAGACGCAATTGTTTAATTGCCAAAACCACCAGTAAAGTACTGGTCTCAGCCATTTCGGCTGTGCTTGCTAGTTACGCCACGCCTTCATTAGCCCAGAAACAAGAAGCCTCCACCCTCGAAGAAATCACCGTTACTGGTTCACGCATCGTACGCCGCGATTTGACGGCATCCAGCCCCATCGTTACCGTAAGCAGCGAAAAATTTGAAAGCTCTGCCACACTTGGGGCAGAGTCTGTACTTAACCAGATGCCACAATTCACACCCGGTGGCACCCAGTTCAGCTCCAGCATCCAAAGCACTGCGGCATCTTCTCCGGGCGCCGCCACGCTTAACCTGAGAGGCTTGGGCTCCAACCGCAATCTCGTGTTGATCGATGGCCGTCGTGGCCAGCCTGCCAACGCCTCACTCACGATCGATATCAACACCATTCCATCATCCGCCATTGCGAATGTGGAAGTCATCACTGGCGGTGCTTCTGCGGTATACGGTGCCGACGCCATGGCTGGCGTAGTGAACTTTGTACTCAAGAACAATTTTGAAGGCTTTGACGTGGATGTGCAGACTGGCCAAACCGCCAAAGGTGATGGCGAGGAAAACAGACTCAGCATGTTGATGGGCATCAATTCTGCCAATGGCAAAGGCAACCTCATGATGGGTCTGGACGTTTCGCGTCGCAACCCGGTCATGGCGAAAGATCGCGACTTCTATGTCAATGGCTGGCTGGATCCCAACAACCCGGGTGGCGGCTTCATGAATGCCAGATCCATTGGTACTGGCGAAGCCCAGATCCCTGGTGGTGTGAACAAGCCTTCCCAGGCCGCTGTCGACAAGTTGTTCCCCCAGGTAGCACCCGGCAAGATCGGTAATTCCACGCAAATCTTCTTCAACAACGATGGCTCGCCTTTCGTTGTTGCCGGCGCTCTCGGCTACAACGGCCCATTGAACTGCCTGCAAAATTGTGGTGCCTTCACCATGATCAAGAAGCTGGCCGTTCCTGCCAATGCCCCGGGCAACCTGGATCAAATCTTCACTGATGGCTACGCATCAACCCCTATGGATCGACATTCGTTCTTTGCCAAAGGCGAATATCACATCAACGACAATCTCACTACCTACATGCAAGCTACCTACAGCAATGTAGTCGTTCAGCAGCGTGGTGGCTTGCCACCAGCGGTTACCGTATGGCAAGCGCCAGTCCCGCGTGATGGCCGCGTGCTGCCGGCAGCACTGAATGCATTGCTGGATTCCCGCACCAATCCAGCTGGTCCCTGGAGCCTTTACCAGGTACTGGATTACAACGGCGCCATCTCGCCGGAAAATACTTCCGATGTCTGGCAAATGGTGGCCGGTTTGAAGGGCAAATTTAACTTCAAGGACTGGAGCTGGGATGGCTATCTGTCCCATGGCGGCACTCGCATTATTGCCGAAACCTTCGGACAGCCCTCGCTGGAGCAATACCAGTTCCTGGTGGCCAAACCCAATTTTGGCAAGGGCTCAGGTCTTACTGCCCCGGCTGGAACCGGACAATCCGCTTACCATATCGACTGTCCGTCTGGATTGCCGGTATTCCAGGAATTCACCCCGTCCAGCGCATGCATGGCCGGCATCGATGACGTAGAACGACAAGTTACCGACCTGACCCAGGATATTGCCGAGTTTGACCTGCAAGGCAGTTTGATGAACCTGCCGGCAGGCGAAGCAAGGTTTGCTGCTGGTGTGGACTATCGTCAGGATACCTTCCGCTTTGTGCCAAGCAACCCGGTTTCCAACGTCATTAACAACCCGATTGGTGTCTTTGCATCTGCCGGCACCCAAGGCAAAACTTCGGTAAGAGAACTCTATGCCGAGTTGTTGATACCAGTAATCAAGAACGTCGATTTGGAACTGGGCTATCGCACTTCTGATTACAACACTGCCGGAAGGGTTGGTACCTGGAAGGAATTGTTTACCTGGAAAGCGCTGGACTCTGTCAGCTTCCGTGGCGGTTACCAGTTTGCCACCCGCGCGCCGAACACGGCGGAACTCTTCACAGGTCCGACCCAACAGGTGGTCGGCTTTTCTGGTGAAGATCCTTGTTCAGCTTCAACTCTCAACACCTGGGGCAACCTGGCTTCGAACCCGAACCGCCTGAAAGTACAAACACTGTGCCGTGCCATTATCGGCAATAATACTTCCGGCTTCGACACCCAAACCTACAACGCCTCAACCTATGGTTCTGGTCCCAATGGTTTTACTCGCCAGAATCCAACCTACTTCGCGCTCGAAATTGAAATTCAGAAGGGCAACCCGAATGTCGGCGTGGAAAAAGGCAAAACCTACACATTTGGCGCTGTAATTACCGAGCCGTTCGGTCTCAAAAATCTGGCGGTTACTGCCGATATCTACAAAATCAAGATTGCTGATGCCATTGCACCACAGTCTTCTTTTGCAGTGTACTCCACCTGTTTCAACGCCGATGGAGCCAGCAACCCGACCTATGATGTGTCCAACCCCATGTGTCAGTTGATTTCCCGCAACAACGCTACCGGTGACCGCGCGTCAGTTATTGCCTTGTATTCAAACCTGGGCGCGATCAACACACAGGGGATTGATGTGCAGGTCAACTGGAGCAAGGATTTGGGACCAGGGCGCTTGAGCCTGAACTCAACCCTCAACTACCTTGACAAGTACGAGTACCAGTCATCACCGACTTCACCGTCGATCAATGCCACTGGCACCATGGATCAGGGTGGTCAGTTCCGATTCAAGGCACTTACCGGAGTGAGTTACAGCTGGAGTGACTACCGTGTAGGGTTGAACTGGCGTTATCTCTCAAGCATTGCTGACGTTTCCAAGTCGCAAAACCCCAACACCGCAGTTCTGGGCATGTCTGATTACAGCACGTTCAATCTGACTGCCGGCTGGAACCACAAGAAGTACTCTTTCCGCGCAGGGATAGACAACCTGTTCGACAAGCAGCCACTGGTTGTGGGCAACAATCCTGGCGTGGATAGCAACACTGACACCACCAGTCCTGGCTACTACGACATACTCGGTCGTCGTTACTATGCTGGCATGAAGATGAGCTTCTAAAATCCATCGGCACCAACATTTAACAAAGAAACTTTAATGACCTGCTTTCAAAACCCGGCTCCGGCCGGGTTTTTTATGTCTGGTGCTTACCTGTTGCTTTGCAAGCTATCGCAGGTGGCCGCAAAACTGACACTGCCGGCTTGGCAGCTGCCTCAAAAAAAACCCCCGCACTGGCGGGGGTTTTGTTTCCTTGTCCCCT
>CAINTJ010000124.1 GCA_903853385.1 uncultured Gammaproteobacteria bacterium | reverse complement strand
TGTTGATGAAGGAATGCCAGTTTGCAAACCTGATCTGAATAATTTTGCAGGCGGTCCTGTACCACTGCTAGGCCGCTTGCCTCAATATTTGCTGGATGCATCCAGCCATCGCCTTGCCATCAATGATCATTATGCATCAGTTGATCAGCAGTTCTGGTACGTGGTGGCACCACGTTATGTCTACGATTCCACCGCAGCTTACCGAAGATCCCAATACAGGACTTCGACTTCCGCAACAACCTCGGCAGAGGTCGCCATAGGACCCGCCTGCATGCGGCTCTTTGAAGCAGGCGATGCTCAATATGTGGCCTTTATCATAGCCCCCGGTGAGGCATTGGAAACACAGGACCGCGCCGGCAGCAGAGCCCTGCACAGCCACTATCTCGACGGCAAGAACGGCAGTGATTACTATAAATACCACACCAGTTATGAAAGCAATCCCCAAGCTTTTAATGATCAAATTGTTGGAATAACACTTAGCGAATATCTAAGCGCTATCGGCATTCGCGTTGCCATCGAAACCAAAAAGCAGCTTGATGCCTATCATGGACCTGGGCCTGCCGGTTTTTATCCGGCGTCACCGGCAGATTTCTTGACTGCCCTGGGAACTGCAAGCAGCCCGGCTTGGCTGCTACCAGTTACTTCCACCGGCAATAACGGTGAAGCTTGGTCGGCGGATATTACCTATACCAACATCTCCGCCGATGAGTCCATCATCAGCTACAGCGGCTGCACGGGAATTGCTTTCAAACTCAACTTTATAGCTGGCATTAGTCGCAGCGGAGCCTCCTGCTAATGAAGAGTTCCGTACTGGCATCCACACAGTTTCACAAAAACCACGGCTTCAGCCTGATCGAAATGGCGGTGGTGCTGATGATCATGGGTGTGCTGATGAGCGGCGTACTGATTTCCATCAGCCAGACTACGCTGAGCGCCCGCCGCGCTTCGGCATTGGCGCAATTACGGCAGGTGGAAGAAGCGCTTTATGGTTTTGCCGAGAGTCAGGGACGTTTGCCCTGCCCCGCATCCATCGCGGCACTCCCCACCAACAAAGGATTTGAAGACGGATCTGCAGGGAACTGTAATTACACTCATGGATTTTTACCATCAGCCACACTGGGAATTAATGGCCCAACAAATGATGATGGACTTCTTTTGGACCCATGGGGAAATCCGCTGCGTTATTCGTTACAGAAAACCATTGGAGGCAGCAATCCAGATTTCTCCGACCCCGTTTCCATCAAAAGTTTTTTTAAAGGGGGCACTGCCCTTGCACCCACACCCGGCATTACATTCCAAGTCTGTGATACCTCTGATTGTTCGGGCTCCATCCTCGCGAATACAGCGCCAGCCGTCATCATGACCATGGGCGAAAATTGGGCCAGCTCCACTTCACCCAACGAAGTCACCAATGCCGGCACCAATTCTCTTGGTGGTCATCCTGTACACGCAGGTGCTGATTTGATCTTTGTATCCGCCGGCTATTCCGAAGACAACTTCGATGACCAGCTGGTGTGGTTGTCACCCTATGTGCTGTTCAGCCGTATGGTGAGTGCAGGTAAATTACCATGAGTACCGGACAAGCTGATTTCTTTTCCACCCTGGAGCCCCACCCGGCTGCAGTCAGCAAAGGCATGGTGTTGCTGGTAGAAGATGATGCAGTGCTGCGCATGATGTTGCGTACTGCGCTGGAAAGCAGCCAATACCTGGTATTTGAAGCGGATTCACGCCCTGAAGCACTGGCGCGCTTGCAGGCAGAACCCAACATCGCGGTCGCCATTGTGGATCTTGGATTGCCACCTGTGGAACACACCACGCTGGAAGGATTGGCCACCTTGCGTACC
>CAINTJ010000123.1 GCA_903853385.1 uncultured Gammaproteobacteria bacterium | reverse complement strand
TTTCATAATTTCAAGAAGTTGTAATGCCTGCGGTGAGAGTGGAACAATGTGCTGCCGCTTTTTCTTCATGCGTTCGGCAGGAATAGTCCACAGCTTTTTGATGAGGTCGATTTCATCCCAGCGTGTGCCGGCAGCCTCGCCAGGGCGCACCATCGTATGTAATTGCCATTCAATCAGGCAGCGCGTGGTCCGCTTGATGCTTGCATTGGCGATAGTCTGAATAAGTTCAGAGAGGCGATCAGGCCTTAATGTTGGCAGGTGTGTCTTTTCAGGAGCCTCAAAAGCTTTGCTGATCCCCGCCAGTGGATTTGCGTCAATCAGTCCTGTGTTCACGCTGTACACCATGACTTCATTAAGTCGCTGACATAGCCGTTTCACCGTCTCTAAAGAACCTTTGGCTGAAATTGGTTTCAGTACGGCAATTACTTCCCTTGCTTTGATAGCGTTAACTGGTAAAGGACCAAGCTTGGGGAAGAGATGCAATTCCAACGATCTAAACGTTTCGATCGCATGCTGCTCGGTGATCTTTGTGCGTTTGACTTCGAACCATTCTCTGGTCACTGCTTCAAAGGTGTTGCCCAGGGCTTCGACCTTAAGACGCTTTTGGTCATTGCGGTGTGTTTGTGGGTCGATGTCCTGTGCAAGGAGCTCAAGGCACTCTTGTCGTTTCTGGCGAGCTTTAACAAGAGGAAGGCCTGGATACTCTCCGAAGCTGAGGTTTGCCCGCTTGCGGGTGTAGGGTCGGCTGTAATTGAACAGCCAGAATTTGGTGCCGTTCGGCTTAACTCGGAGGTACAGGCCATTGCCGTCAGCCAAGTTGTATTCCTTTGCCTTGGGCTTTGCCAGTTTGATTTCTGTATCAGTGAGGGGTTTGGTGGTTCTAGCCATTTTAGTAACACCAGAAAAATCAGGCCGCCAATGTTACATGTGGTGTTACATAAAATCTAGGATGCTGTAAGACACCGCCGGACGCTGCTGGACGGTTATTTATTGATTTATAAGGATTTTTGTGAGGCTTGTCGTCCGTCCTTGGACGCTATTGGATGGTCAAATGGTGGAGGCGGGGGGAATTGAACCCCCGTCCGCCAGTACGCTGCCTTTGGATCTACATGTTTAGCGTCGTCAATTGAGTTAGCCCTTCACGGCCCGACGGGCAGGGCGAGAAGAGTGAGCCCGGTAGTTTTAGCGACTTGATGCCAGGCGCACCTTTGCCGCGATCCTGTTCTATATGACGATTGATACTCACCGGTTTACAGGCATCCCGGGCCAATCGTTAGCGGCCCTTAGGCTGCTAAAGCGTACGTTTCGTCGTTGGCAACTATTAAGTTGCATGAATGGATTTACGAGAGTTCATACCCTCTCGACATGCACCGCGGGTTTTGTGACCGGCGTCGAATCCAGAGCGCCCCCCTTTGGAAACGCCATTCTACCACAGCGCAGTGCTCGGGCTTTGGCTAAAGCGGAGGCTGTCTCAGCTACTGTTCAGGTAGGCGACCGGCGACGCGGCTTAGAACGCCGCCTGGGTTTGGCCGTTGGCATCGATCGGATGCCGGTTATTCTCTTCGCACACGTACTCCAGGATGTCCCAGCCACGATCACGGCGGAAGGTGTGGGTGCGATGCCAGGGCTGACCCAGCACATCGGGATCCACAAAGGTGAAGTCGAGATGCAGCAAGTCTTTGTTGTCCTTGTCGAGATAGATGCGCTCGTTGATCTTGAGTTTGTCGCTGTTGGTGATGCCCACTTCACCCAGACGCTGGCCTGGCCGGGTGCCTACGGTATCGACCACCAGGGTCTGGCCTTCCCAGTGGCCCACTGAGTTGCCGAAATAATTGGGGTCGATATCTTTGGCAGCCGGCAACTTGCGGCCATCGGTGTAAATGCGCCGCACCATCATCAAAGCTTCCTGATTGACCACGATTTTGCCGGGCGTGAACAGGAATTCGAGACTGTAGGGCATTACCATCATGTAGGGCATGCCAGTGGGTTCGCAGTTGTTGGTCTTCTCGGGAATTTCGTAATGGGGATTGGCGGCGACCTTGGCGCGCTCTTCTTCATAGTGCTTTTTGTATTTACCGAGCAATACCGGCTGGTCGCCACCGATCTTGCCGATGTTGGGCTGCCAGATGCCGCGCCAGTCAGGCAGTTGGTCAATCTCGGCATAACTCACGTGCTCGGCGTTGGCCGGGTAGACTGTGCGCGCTGGCTTCGGTTGTGCCAGCAAGGTGGTGGCGGCCACCGCCAGCGTCAGTGCAGAAAAGGCAAGCAAAGCAGTTTTCATCATATTCTCCCGGCAATTACTGGAAATTATTGTTTGGAGTCGGCGCAAAAACTTTGGCCAGCGCCTACATCACAATAGTATTGGCCAGTGGCCAGCTTTACCGCGACAAAGCGGCCGCCGGTTTTGCCGTTGGCATAGGGATTCACTACAAATTCCACCTTGTCACCCACCTTCAGCATGTCTTCACTAAAGTTGCGGCGGGTCAGATGCACCTTGCTGGTGAACTCCACGCCCCAGTGCTCGGTTTTGCCATCGGGCCGGGTGACATCCAGAAACACCCATACGTGCGGATTGGTCCATTGCACTTCGGTGACCTTGCCCGGCAGGGTTACTTGCTTGGTCTGGTCGAACATCGAAAAACTGTGATGCGCCAGCGCCAGGCTTGAGCAACTGACCAGCAAGATCGAGAAAATAACCCGGGTTATCATTTGATACATGGTGTGGCTCCCTGAAGAGTGGCGCGTGGAGAATAGCGGATAGTAGGGGCTTTCGTCATTATCAAGCAATGTTTGATGATGGGCTTGGGCTATACTCCGGCGCCAGAGGTGGCATATGTCCCTTTATACTTTTCAAAAAATCATGCTTGCCTGCGGCCTTGCGCTGTCACTCGACTGTGCAGCAGCTGGCAATCCCCAGTTCAATGAGGCGGCTGCCAGCGGCAATCTCAAACAGTTGCGTGCCTTGCTTGCCAGCGGTGTAGCAGTCGACACTGCGGCCGTTGATGGCAGCACCGCCTTGCACACGGCCGTGGAAAATGAGCAGCTGGAAGTAGTGAAGCTGCTGCTGGCCAGCGGCGCCAATCCCAATGTCGGCAATCGCTACCAAGTGGTGCCGCTCTATCTGGCCGCGCTCAATGGCAACATCGGCCTCCTGTCGGCGCTGCTTGCTGCCGGTGCCGAGCCGAGCGGGTCGGCACCGTCGGGTGAAACCTTGTTGATGACAGCGGCCCGCACCGGCAAAGCCAAAGCCATGCAGTTGTTGCTGGATGCCGGTGCCAAAGTGGATGCAAGAGATCCGGAATTCGGGCAGACCGCACTGATGCTGGCGGCGCGCGGCAACAATGCCGAAGCCATCAGTTTGTTGCTTGATCGGGGTGCCGACATCAATGCCGCCACCCGCATCGGCGCCACCCCGGCGTTTGTGCCGCCCTGCAAGGGTACCGGTTGCGGCTCGGAAGGCGTCGGCATTAATCGCGGCGGCTTGCCTGATCGTGGTCGCCGTGACATGACCAAAGGCGGCATGACGCCGCTCCTGTATGCCGCCCGTGAAGGTTTGACCGCGGCTGCCGCAGTGCTGATCAAGCGCGGTGCCAATCTGGAACAGGCCGAAGCCAACGGCATCAAGCCGCTGTTGATGGCGCTGTTGAGCAACCAGTTGGCTTTGGCGGATTTGCTGCTGGACAGTGGCGCCAACGTGAATGTTGACGATTTCTGGGGACGCACACCGCTGTGGGCTGCAGTCGAATATCGCAATCTCGACATGAGCAGCCGTTTGGAAGACGCGCCCACCAGCAACCACATTGATCGCGATGCGGTCTTGCCGGTGATCAAGCGTTTGCTGGCGGCTGGCGCCAACGTCAATGCACAAACCCGCGAAGTGCCGCCGCCGCGCAAATGGCTGTACATACTCAACGATGTGTCGTGGGTGGATTTCACCGGCCAGACGGCATTTCTGCGCGCGGCCTTTTCCGGCGACACCACCGTGATGCAGTTGTTGCTGCAACACGGTGCCGATCCCAATCTGCCGACCAGTGCCGGCACGACGCCGCTGATGGCCGCGTCCGGTGTGGGCTGGGTGGTGGCGCAAACCTATACTGAATCCACGGCCAGTCTGCTGGAAGCGGTCCGCATTTGTCTGGCGCACGGCGCGGATGTGAATGCGGTCAATTCCATGGGGCTCAGCGCCGTGCTGGGTGCTGCCAACAAAGGTGGCGATGAGCTGATCCGCTTGCTCGCCGCCAATGGTGCCCGCTTGAATGTGGCAGATGTACAGGGTCGTGATGCGTATCGCTGGGCAGGCGGAGTGTTTCTGGCTGCAGTAGGCGCTGAATTGAAAGCGCATACGATTCTGGTGCTGGATGAACTCAATGGTCGTGCGCCCTCGCGCTCGCCCGGGGCTGAAACGCCGGTGCAGCGATGACAGTGATGAAAGTAAAATCTGCAGTCAAGGTGCTGGTGTTGTTGGGTGCCGCAGTGTGCGTGCAGCAGTGTGCTGCGCAGCAACTCAGCGCTGCGCAGTGGGACACGCTGCAGACTTACTGTACCAAGTGCCACAACCTCGAAGATTTTTATGGTGGCTTTGCGATAGACACGCTGACCTCGTCGGATGTGCACAAGGATGCGGCGCTGTGGGAAAAGATCGTCCGCAAATTGCGCAGCGGCATGATGCCGCCACCGGAACAGCCGCGGCCACCGCAGCGGGAGTTGACGGCTTTGGTCGGCAATCTGGAAACCGCACTTGATCGCGCCGATGCCTTGCATCCCAATCCGGGAGCAGTGGTGTTGCATCGCATGAATCGCAATGAATACGCCAATGCCGTGCGCGATTTGCTGGCCTTACCGTTGCGTGGAGAAGACCTGATGCCGTCGGATGATTCCGCCGCCGGTTTTGACAACATTGCCAGTGCACTGAGTTTGTCGCCGGCACTGATGCAGTCTTATGTCACGGCGGCGGCCAAGATCAGTCGTTTGGCAATCGGCGATACTGCTGCCAGTGCCAGTATTGCCAGTTTTCAGCCGCGCACTGGCATCTCGCAGTCGGTGCATGTGCAGGGCCTGCCGCTGGGAACGCGGGGCGGTATGTCGGTGCAGTATGTATTTCCGCTGGATGCCGATTATGAGTTCAATATTCGCCGCCTGGGCATCAACAATTTCAATTTGCCGGCGGTGGGCCTGAAAGACCCGCTGGAAATTGTCATAGACGGGGAGCGCGTGGCGCTGCTGCCGGCCGACAAGCCGCCTCACGCCAAGGTGCATGTCAGTGCTGGCGCCAAAACCATCCAGATCGCCTTCCTGCACAGCGCGCCTGAACAGGAAGTGGATGACATGTATGCGATCCATGCCAACAGTGCCAGCACGGCCGGTTTTGATATCACCGGCCCGCTCGATGTCAGTGGCCCCGGCAATACGGCCAGCCGCAACAGGATCTTTGTGTGCATGCCGCATGAAACTGCCGAAGAGCCGGTGTGTGCCCGGCAACTGCTCACCAATCTGGCAACGCGCGCGTGGCGTGCGCCGGTCGCGGAAGCCGCGGTGGATGACTTGATGGTGTTCTATCAACAAGGGCAGGCAGTGCGTGGTTTCGAATCCGGCGTGCAATATGCAGTGGCGCGCATCCTGGTGGATCCGCGCTTTGTTTACCGGTTTGAAAAAGAACCGGACGCAGTGGTCGCAGGCCAGAGTTATGCGCTCGACGGCTTTGAGCTGGCTTCGCGCCTGTCATTCTTCTTGTGGAGCAGCATCCCGGATGAGGCACTGCTGAAGGCGGCCAGTGCGCGTGAGCTGGGCCAGCCTGTGCAATTGCAGAAACAGGTCAACCGCATGCTGGCCGATCCGCGCGCCTCGGCACTGGTGGAAAACTTTGCCGCGCAGTGGCTGTCATTGCGGGCGCTCGACACCATTAATCCGACTTCGACTGACTACGACGGCACCTTGCGGGAGTCAATGAAACGCGAGACACAGCTGCTGTTCACCAGCATCCTGCGTGAAGATCGCAGCATTCTCGATCTGCTGGATGCCGATTACACGTTTGTCGATGAACGATTGGCCCGCCATTACGGCATTCCCAATATTCAAGGCAGCCGCTTCCGTCGCGTCAAGGTGACTGACGAGAACCGGCGCGGTTTGCTCGGCCATGCCAGCATACTCACGCTCACTTCGGCGCCCAACCGCACTTCACCGGTCAAACGCGGCCAGTGGATACTCGACAACATCCTGGGCACGCCACCGCCGCCGCCACCACCGGGGGTGGAAATCAAACTCGATCAGCCGCCTGCGCCAGGCTCTGTGCCATCCACCATGCGGCAGCGCATGGAACAACACCGCGCCAATCCATCGTGTGCGGCTTGTCATGGCATGATTGATCCGATTGGTTTTGCGCTGGAAAATTTTGATGCGATTGGCAAGTGGCGCGACAGCACCGCCGGCCAGCCCGTCAATGCGGCATCGAGCTTGTGGGACGGCACACCGGTCAACGGCGCCGCCAGCCTGCGCCATATACTGATGGCAAAAAGCGAGAATTTCGTGGAAGTGGTGACGGAAAAACTGCTGGCCTACGGACTCGGACGCAAAGTCGAGTACTATGATATGCCAACGGTGCGCGCCATTGTGCGCGCCGCCAAACGCGACAATTACAAACTGAGCAGTCTGATCAAGGGTGTGGTTGCGAGCCCGGCCTTCCAGCAGCGCGTCAAGCTGGCTGCCCCGGCCAATAGTGCAGTGGCGCAGGAGGACTGATCCATGTTCCTAAGCAAGAAACATTTGTCACGCCGCACCATGTTGCGTGGGCTCGGTTCGTCGATCGCGTTGCCACTGCTGGATGCGATGATTCCGGCTGCCACCGCGCTGGCGCAAACGGCGGCGGTGTCACGACCACGGCTGGCCTGCATCTACATTCCGCATGGCGCCACCATGGATTTGTGGACTCCTTCCACGGTCGGCAAGGATTTTGTTTTTTCACAGATACTCA
The DNA here is from genome assembly GCA_903853385.1 of uncultured Gammaproteobacteria bacterium. Taxonomy (GTDB): domain Bacteria; phylum Pseudomonadota; class Gammaproteobacteria; order Pseudomonadales; family Pseudohongiellaceae; genus CAILUG01. The sequence goes on along the minus strand of CAINTJ010000123.1, from coordinate 25,276 downwards.
AACCACTCGAACCGTTTCGGCACAGCGTGAATGTCATCAGCAAGCTGGCCCACAAGCAGGTGGCGCCGTGGGTGGGTGAAGACAGCGGCGGTGCGGAAAACCATGGACGCGCAGTGGCGACCTTTCTGACTGGCGCGCATCCGGTAAAAGGCGACATGGCCAAAGTCGGCGTGTCGATGGATCAGCTGGCTGCGCAAGCCATCGGCCAGGACACGCCATTGCCGTCGATGGAATTGTCGATAGAGCCGGCCGGTTTGTCATGCGACAGCAATTTGACCTGCGCCTACCGCAACACCATGGCGTGGAAATCCGAATCGTTGGCATTGCCGATGGAAAACAATCCGCAGCTGGTGTTTGAACGCTTGTTTGGCGATGGCAGCACCGAGAGCCAGCGTCGTGAACGGCGCGCGCAATCAACCAGTCTGCTGGATTCGGTCGGCAGCCAGGTCTCGCAGTTGCAGCGCAGTATCTCGGCTGCTGATCGTGCCCGCCTTGACGACTATCTGCAGGAGGTGCGTGAAATCGAACGCCGTGTGCAGCGCGTGGCAGAAAAACTGCAACCTGGCATGGTGTTGCCGGATGCGCCTGCCGGTATTCCGGTCAGCTTCGAAGCACATCTGGATTTGCTGTTTGATCTGCAGGTGCTGGCATTCAAGACTGAAATGACCCGCATCGCCACCCTGATGATGGCGCGCGAAGGTTCCAACACGCGTTACCCCGGCATCAGTGTAAGCGAAGGTTTTCACAATGCCTCGCATCATAGCAATGACCGCAAGAACATGGAGCAGTTTGCGATCATCAATCACTATCACATCACCCAGATCGCCCGCTTCCTCAAAAAATTGCAGGATACGCCGGATGGCGACAGCAATTTGCTGCACAACTCAATGGTGCTGTATGGCAGCAGTCTCAGCGATGCCAACGAGCACAACTTCGATCTGTTGCCGGTGATTCTGGCAGGCAATGCCGGCGGGCGCCTGCAAGGCAATCGTCATCTGGAATTTGCACCCCACACGCCGATGGCAAACCTGCTGCTGGGCATGCTGCACAAGCTGGATGTAAACGTGGACAGCCTTGGCGATTCCACCGAGCCGCTGACGCTCTGACAGCGCGCTAGCGTTTCGCGGTATGCGACATGGTGCGACGTTTGTCGACGTTCCATTCGCGTTCTTTCTCAACCGCCCGCTTGTCGTATTCGTGTTTGCCTTTGGCAAGCGCGATCTGCGCCTTGATGAGATGGCCTTTCCAGTACAGCTTGGTGCACACGCCGGTATAGCCTTTCTGCTGCACGCCGTTGAACAGGCGTGACAGTTCTTTTTGTTTGAGCAGCAGTTTGCGTGAGCGGGTGGGGTCGGCCACGCTGTGGGTGTTGGTGCTCGACAGCGGCACAATCAGCGCTCCGAACAGCCAGGCTTCACCATTCTTGAGCAGGATGTGACTGTCGACCAGTTGCACTTTATTCTGCCGCAGACTTTTCACTTCCCAGCCGAGCAGCGCCAGACCGGCTTCGACGCGGTCTTCAATGAAGTAGTCGTGGCTGGCCTTCTTGTTGATGACAATGATGGTGTCATCAGCTTTGGATTTGTTGGGCTTGCTCATGGGATGCAGGGGAAAAGCAGACGGACGGCATTATAGGCATGTATTCCGGGGCTGTCGTGTTGTCTAATTCGGCCCTGGTTTTCCCGGTTGCCGCTTTCTGATGGTACGCATATCCCGCTCGGCCTTGTTGCCCTATGCCGCCCCGCGCATTTTTGCGCTGGTGGATGACATCGCCCTTTATCCGGAGTTCATGCAGGGCTGCGTCGGTACGCAAATCCTGGAGCGAACTCCGCACAGTGTCACGGCGCAGCTGACCCTGGGCAAGGCCGGTCTGCGTTATGCGTTCACCACCTGCAATGTGCTGGAACCGCCGCATCGCATGCAAATGCAATTGGTGGAAGGCCCGTTCCGGCATTTCCAGGCCCAGTGGAACTTTGTGGAATTGTCAGCCGAGGCCTGCAAGGTCAGTTTTCAAATCGAATTTGAATTCAGTGCCAAGCTGGTCGATCTGGTGCTCACCAGCTTGTTTGAAAATACCGCCAGTGACATGGTCAATGCGATAGCACAGCGAGCGGAGCAACTTTATGGCCACCAGTGATGCGCTCAGGCCGGGACTGGAAGCAGCCGGCAGCAATCTGCTGGCAGTTGAAGTTGCCTATGCCTTGCCCGGACGCCAACTCATCAAGTCGCTCCAGGTGCGGCCGGGTTGTACGGCGCTGGAGGCGGCCATCATTTCGGGCATCGCGCAGGAGTTTCCCGGGCTGGATCCTGTCACGGCCGACATGGGAATCTTCTCCCGCAATCTCGACGGCAAAACCCTGCCCTTGCCATCCGAATACGCCTTGCAAGCGGGTGACCGGGTGGAAATCTATCGGCCCTTGATCGCCGATCCCAAAGCCGTACGCCAGCAGCGGGCTGCCAAAGTGAAGGCAGCCAGAAGCCAGGGCCGCTAAGCGCGGGATGGGGGTTTATTGATTCTTGGTGGCAGGTTTGGCCGAGGCCGTCGGGAACTGCAGTTTTTCCGGAGTCTGCTCGAAGTCGCCTTCAATGCGCAGCAGTTGGTCATCCTTGAAGTACACCGTCAGGCGCTCCTGCACGCGTTCGCCACCGCCAGGCTGGAAGCTGTAGATGTAATCCCAGCGATTCTGGTTGAAGGTGTCACGCACCAGCGGAGTACCCAGAATGAAAGTCACCTGACGCTTGTTCAGGCCGGGACGCAACTGGTCAACCTGCTTCTGGGTGATGATGTTGCCCTGCGGAATATCGAGACGATAAACGCCGGGGAAAATGTAGGACGATGCCGAGCCGCAGCCGCCCAGCATCAACATGCTGATGAGTACCAACAACAGGGCCGCAGGTCTGGAGGAGCTGACAAAAGTGGTCGGAAGCATGTGAGAAGTCTTGGTAGGAAGAGGCATGCGAAACTGCGGTTGAAGCTTTGTAGTGGTGCGATGTGCGGGCATAATACTCGAAAGCCTTGCCAAGTGTCAGCCAGACTGCAAAGTCGTTAAGCCACCATTCCCTATAAACCTGAGGTAGTCATGGTCGGAGAAAACCAGGAACTTCGCAAAGCGGGCCTCAAGGTCACCTTGCCGCGCGTCAAAATCATGCAGATCCTGGAAAATGCCCCTGATCGCCACCTGAGTGCCGAAGATGTGTACAAGGCCTTGCGCGATGCTGATGAAGATGTGGGGCTGGCCACCGTTTACCGCGTGTTGACCCAGTTTGAAACCGCCGGTCTGGTGATGCGCCACCATTTCGAAGGTGGCCACAGTGTGTTTGAGATGAATTCAGACCATCATCACGACCACATCGTTTGCACCAAATGCGGCCGGGTGGAAGAGTTCCTGGATGAGATCATCGAAGCCCGGCAGATGCTGGTGGCGAAGCAGAAAGGCTTCACGGTCAGTGATCATTCGCTTTACATCTACGGGCTGTGCAAAGACTGCCAAAGCCTGCCGCTTGTCTAGCTGGCCAGCAATTCTTCGGCGTGCGCCAGCGAATTGTCGGTAAGCGCGTCGCCGCCCAGCATGCGGGCAATTTCCCTGATACGTTCGGCTTTCGGCAAGGCAACCAGCGACGTGGTGGTGGTGTTTTTTACCGTCATTTTGCTGACCAGCAGATGCTGGTGGGCCTGGGCTGCCACTTGTGCCTGATGGGTCACACATAGCACTTGTCCGCGTTTGCCTAGCTGTTGCAATAGTTCACCCACCGCCTTGGCAGTGCTGCCGCCGATGCCGACATCCACTTCGTCGAATACCAGCGTGGGGATGGTGGTGGTTTGGGCAATCACGACCTGAATCGACAAGCTGATGCGGGACAATTCACCACCTGACGCAATTTTGATCAGGGGTTTGGGCGGCTGGCCTGGATTGGTGCTCACCAGGAATTCGGTGGCTTCATTGCCGCCGGGAGCAGGCGGGCGGGCGGCATCACTGTTGAGCGCCACCTGGAAGCGGGCGCTGCCCATGCCAAGTTTGGCCAACTGGCCATTGATGGCTTTTTCCAGCTGTTTGGAAGCTTTTTCCCGTTTGGCGCTCAGCGCGGCCGCTTGCTGCCGGTAGTCGTCCTGCATGGCGTTGAGTTGCTGCTCACGCGCGGCGATGTCGGCATCGCCCACATTGAGCAGTTTGAGTTTGGTGGCCAGTGCTTGGGCATGCGCGCGCAGTTCTGCCGGCGGCACCCGGTGCTTGCGGGCCAGATTATGTATGGCGCCGAGGCGTTGATCGATTGCTTCCAGACGCTGCGGGTCGGCTTCGATGCGGGAAGCGGCTTTGTGGATCGTGGAGCCGGCTTCTTCGATCTGGATCAGCGCCGCCTGCAGCATCGTCAAGGCTTCCTGCAGCTGCGCATTCTGGAATGGCAAGGCTTCCAGCACGCTGCAGGCACGCCGCAGCATTTGTTCCAGATTGCTTTCTTCATTGTCGGCGCACAGCCCGGTCACTTCCTGCAGGCAGGCCAGGGCGGCATCGGCATGACTGAGCAACTTGTGTTCATTTTCCAGTTCAGGCAGTTCATGTTCTGCCAGGTTCAGCTCGGTCAATTCGGTTACTTGATAACCCAGCAGTTCGATTTGGGCGGCATCCTCGGCACTGCGGTTTTTTAACGCGTCCAGCGCAGAGCAATAGTGCCGGATGGCTTGTGCTGCTGCCTGCACAGAGGCAGCCAGGGCTTGCAGCCCGCCAAAACCGTCCAGCAGGCGCTGGTGGGTGGCTACTTTCAGCAACGACTGATGTTCATGCTGGCTGTGAATGTCGATTAACAGTTCACCCAGGGTTTTGAGTTCGGCCAGGCTGGCACTTTGGCCGTTGATATAGGCGCGCGAACGACCATCACGGGTCAGCACCCGCCGCAGGATGCATTCGCTGCCTTCCAGCGGAAAATCGTGGGCTTGCAGCCAGCTGTGGGCCTCGTCGGCGGGCTTGATGCTGAAGGAGGCGCTGATGTCGGCCCGGTCCGCACCGGCCCGGATGACATCCTGGTCGGCACGATCCCCGAGCGTGAGGCCCAGTGCGTCCAGCATGATCGACTTGCCGGCACCGGTCTCGCCAGTGATGGCTGTCATGCCACTGTGCAATTCAAGATCGAGCTGTTGGACCAGGGCAAAATTCTGGATGGTCAGTTGGTTGAGCATGGAAGCAAGTTATGTGGAGAGGGCTGTCTGGATTGTAGTACAGAAAATTGCAGGCCGGGATTGAATAAGAACTTGAATCTTGGCGTTGTCACCCCCATATCGCGCCAAATCCTTTAAGCCTGAGGAGTTGTACCCCTGATGACTGACGAAAAAAACCAGAGCCAAACCCATGAGCAGCCTGGCAATCAAGCCCCGGTGGACGCTACCGCGTCCCCAGGCGGCGTGGATGAGCAGGCAGAAAAGATCCAGGAGGCAGTTGCTGCCGCCCTGGCCGAGCAGCGGGACACCGTGCTGCGCGCCCAGGCTGAAATGCAGAACATGCGCCGCCGCTGTGAGGCCGATATCGAGAAAGCCCACAAATTTGCACTGGAGAAGTTCAGTGCCGAGCTGATGCCGGTGCTGGACAACCTGGATCGGGCCCTGGAGGCAGTGCCGGCCGCCCAGCTTGAGCAGGTCAAGGCCTTGTATGAAGGGGTGGAACTGACTCTGAAAGGTTTCCTGGAGACTTTGGCCAAGTTCAACATCAAACAGGTGAACCCGCATGGCGAGCCCTTTGACCCGCAGGTACACCAGGCGATCGCGCAGGTAGTGAATCCGGCCGTGGCCCCCAATACCGTGATTGAAGTGATGCAAAAGGGCTACACCCTGCATGGGCGGGTGTTGCGGGCCGCGATGGTGGTGGTTTCGAAGGCACCGTGATGGTAGTTGTTGAAAAAGTTTTCACTTGAATTTGCAAAGACCGCACCAACATAAGGGGCAAGCAAGGCTGACTTCGCAGAAGCAGGCAGCCGAACCCCAACTTTCAACCAAATTTGCAGGAACCGGAGCAAACACTATATGGGCAGAATCATTGGCATAGACTTGGGCACGACCAACTCCTGTGTGGCCATCCTCGAAGGTGGCAAGGCCAAGGTTATTGAGAATTCCGAAGGGGATCGCACGACCCCGTCCATCATCGCCTACACTGAAGACGGCGAGATTCTGGTGGGCCAGTCGGCCAAGCGCCAGGCAGTCACCAACCCCAAAAACACCCTGTTCGCGGTCAAGCGCCTGATCGGTCGTCAGTTCAAGGACGACGTTGTGCAGAAAGACATCAGCATGGTGCCTTACAAAATTGCCAAGGCTGACAACGGCGATGCCTGGGTGGAAGTGCGTGGCGAAAAAATGGCGCCACCGCAGATTTCCGCCGAAGTGCTGAAAAAGATGAAGAAGACCGCCGAAGATTACTTGGGCGAGCCTGTTACTGAAGCCGTGGTTACCGTGCCGGCCTATTTCAACGACGCCCAGCGTCAGGCCACCAAAGACGCCGGCCGTATCGCCGGTCTCGACGTCAAACGCATCATCAACGAGCCCACCGCTGCTGCACTGGCGTTCGGCATGGACAAGCAGGAAGGCGACCGCACCATTGCGGTCTATGACCTCGGTGGCGGCACCTTCGATATTTCCATCATTGAAATTGCCGAGACCGATGGCGAACACAGCTTTGAAGTGCTGTCGACCAATGGCGACACATTCCTGGGCGGTGAAGACTTTGACCTGCGCCTGATCGAGTTCCTCTCGGAAGATTTCAAGAAGGCCACCGGCATCGACTTGCACAACGACCCACTGGCGCTGCAGCGTCTGAAAGAAGCCGCCGAAAAAGCCAAGATCGAACTGTCGTCGGCGCAGCAGACTGAAGTGAACCTGCCTTACATCACTGCCGATGCTTCCGGTCCGAAACATTTGGTGGTCAAGCTCACCCGCTCCAAACTGGAAGCGCTGGTGGAAGAGCTGGTCAACCGCACCATTGAGCCGCTGAAGATTGCCCTCAAGGATGCCAAGCTGAGCGTCGGTGACATCAGCGATGTAATCCTGGTGGGTGGTCAGACCCGCATGCCGATGGTGCAGCGCAAAGTGGCTGAATTCTTCGGCAAAGAAGCACGCAAAGACGTTAACCCGGACGAAGCAGTGGCCTTGGGTGCTTGCATCCAGGCTGCGGTATTGTCGGGTGATGTCACCGACGTCTTGCTGCTTGACGTCACCCCGTTGTCGCTGGGCATTGAAACCCTCGGCGGTGTGGCTACCACGCTGATCGAGAAAAACACGACGATTCCTTGCAACAAGAAACAGACTTTCTCCACCGCTGACGACAACCAGCGCGCCGTGACCATTCACGTCGTGCAGGGTGAACGCAAACAGGCCGCGCAGAACAAGTCACTGGGTCGTTTCGATCTCAGCGATATTCCGCCGGCCCCGCGCGGCATGCCGCAGATCGAGGTGAGCTTCGATCTTAACGCCGACGGCATCCTCAACGTGTCAGCGAAAGATGTTGCCACCGGCAAGCAGCAGAGCATCGTGATCAAAGCCTCCAGCGGTCTCACCGAAGAAGAGATTGCCAAGATGGTGCGCGATGCCGAATCGCATGCCGCGGATGACAAGAAATTTGAAGAGCTGGTCACCACGCGCAACCAGGCCGATGGCCTGATTCATGCCACCAAGAAAACCCTGGCTGAAGCCAAAGACAAGGTGGAAGCCGGCGAGAAAGAAAAAATCGAAGCTGCCATTGCGGCGCTGGAAGCTGTCGCCAAAAGCGACGACATGCAGGCGATCAAGGACAAAACCGAAGCGCTGTCACAAGCATCGTCCGGTCTGGCCCAGCGCATGTATGAAGAAGCCTCCAAACAGGGCGCTGGTGGTGCAGGCGCTGATGCAGGCGCCGCCGGCGGCAAGAAAGCCGGCGATGACGCAGTTGACGCCGAGTTTGAAGAAGTAAAAGACGATAAATAATGGTGTGCTGTACCTGAAGTCTGCGCGAAACTTGCGCAAGACTTGAGAGCCGAAGGCAGGCAGAGGTTTCTGAAACCGTCTGAGGCCAAGGGTGAAGCTGAGCGTTGGTAAAGCGCAGCTTTACGCGAGGCTGAACGACACTCGGCAGAGCCGAGTGGCTGGAGGGAAATGGCGATTTCCCACTAGCCTGGCGTGTTTCAGTGGCCTCTGCCTGCCTTCGGCTGTGCGGTGTGTTTTTGCGAAAGTTTTGAGTAAGGCTGGTGATTCATGGAAAAACGCGATTATTACGAAGTACTGGGCGTCCCCAAGACCGCCACCGAACAGGACCTGAAAAAGGCCTATCGGCGTGTCGCCATGAAATTCCACCCCGACCGCAATCCTGACGATGCCTCGGCGGAAGGCAAGTTCAAGGAAGCCAACGAAGCCTACGAGATACTGTCCGACAAGGACAAGCGCGCTGCCTATGATCAATACGGCCACGCTGGCGTCAATCAGCAAAATGGCGGCGGCGCAGGCGCGGCCGGCTTTGGCGACATATTCGGCGACATATTCGGCGACATATTCGGCGGTCAGGGTCAGCGTCGCAGCCATGTACAGCGGGGCTCCGACCTTAGCTATACGCTGGAGTTGTCACTGGAAGATGCGGTGCGCGGCACCAACGTCAAAATCCGCATACCGACCCGGGTAACCTGTAAAACCTGTGATGGCAGCGGCGCCCGCAAAGGCTCATCGCCGGAAAATTGCGCTACCTGTCAGGGCGTGGGTCAGGTACGTATGCGGCAAGGGCCATTTTCGGTGCAGCAAACCTGCCCGCGTTGCCAGGGTGCCGGTAAAACCATCAAGGATCCTTGCAACACCTGCCATGGACGCGGGGCGGTGCAGGACAACAAGACACTGTCAGTCAAAGTGCCGCCTGGCGTTGATACCGGCGACCGCATTCGGCTGACCGGCGAGGGTGAGGCCGGCATGCATGGTGGCCCGCCGGGCGACCTTTATGTGCAAATATCGGTGAAAGATCATGCGATCTTCACTCGTGATGGCGCCGATTTGCATTGCGAGATCCCCATTAGCTTCATCGATGCCATCCTGGGCGGCGACCTGGAAGTGCCCACGCTGGATGGTCGCGTCAAACTGAAGATCCCGCCTGAAACCCAGACTGGCAAACTGTTCCGCTTGCGTGACAAGGGCGTCATGCCGGTGCGCGGCGGCCCTGCCGGGGATCTGCTGTGCCGGGTGGTAGTGGAAACCCCACTCAATCTTACCCGTCGCCAGCGGGAACTGCTTGCCGAGTTCAAGGAAATCGAGGACAGTCAGGGCAGCAAACAAAATCCCCGTAAAACCTCGTGGTTTGACGGTGTAAAAAGTTTTGTCGACTCACTGAAATCCTGAGCCAATAAAAGGAACTCCAATGTTGCGTATTGCCATTGCCGGCGCCACCGGGCGCATGGGACGCATGCTGATTGAAACCCTGAGCAAGAATCCGGCTTTGCAGCTGGGCGCCGCCTCGGTGCTGCCGGATGCCCCTGCGCTCGGCAAGGACATTGGCACGCTGTGCGGCATGGCTCCGCTCGGTGTGGTCACCGTTGCGGATTTGCGCAGCGTAACTGACCAGTTCGACACCTTGATTGATTTCACCAGCCCCGCCGCCACGCTCGCACACGCGCAGCTGTGCGCCGAGGCCGGCAAAATGCTGGTGATCGGCACCACCGGCTGCTCAGACGATGACAAACAACAGATCGCTGCTGCTGGCGCGCGCACTGCCGTCGTGTTTGCCCCCAACATGAGTGTCAGCGTCAATCTGTGCTTCAAGTTGCTCGAGCTGGCTGCCAGCATCATCGGCGAAGACTCCGATATCGAAATCATTGAGGCTCATCATCGCCACAAGAAAGATGCGCCGTCCGGCACTGCGCTGCGCATGGGCGAAGTGATCGCCCAACAGCTGGGGCGTAATCTGAAGGACGTTGCTGTTTATGGCCGCGAAGGCGTGACTGGTGAGCGCGACCGCAAAACCATCGGCTTTGCCACCATCCGCGCCGGCGAGATTGTCGGTGACCACACGGTGTTGTTCGCTGCTGACGGCGAGCGGCTGGAAATCACCCACAAATCCAGCAGTCGCCTGCCTTATGCCACCGGTGCGCTGCGCGCGGCACTGTGGTTGCAGGGAAAGCCGGCCGGTCTGTATTCAATGCAGGATGTGCTGGGGTTGTAACGAAGTGAGGGGTTTTGAGGGCGCTGTGGGGCTGCCCATGCAGCTAGCGCTACTAACGCACGCCGGAAAATTCAGGACAAAAGTGCATGGACCACCGCAAAGTTTTTACATAGAATAGCCACTCAGTATGAAAGACACTGAGACCACAACCCGAAACGGCAGAATCCCCAAAAAAAGCGGAATGAGCGAACAGCATTCCGCTTTTTTTTAAGCCGAAGATTGGTCGGCCAGCCGCAACGCCTGCTGGCGGTTGCTTCAGGAGTCTTCAACTCTTTTTATCCTTGTGTCCCGCGACCTTCCGCTTTGCAGTGGTGGTCGCTTGCGGCCCTCAAGATGGGGCTGTCACACTGCTTGAGCAATCGGGCAGCGTGGTAAAGCAGTAACTTTGCAGTATTGAATTAGTCGAAGAGGAGCAGATCTTGGCAACCCGTGCACAACTTCCTGTCCCCACAGCAGCCATGCTCGTCCTGGCTGACGGATCCACTTTTACCGGCAAGGCGGTGGGGGCCAGTGGCCTGTCTGTTGGCGAAGTGGTGTTCAACACCTCGATGAGCGGCTATCAGGAAATCCTCACGGATCCTTCCTATGCAGGCCAGATCATTACGCTCACCTATCCCCATATCGGCAATACCGGCACTACGCCCGAAGATGATGAGTCAGGCCAAGTGTGGGCAGCCGGTCTGGTTATCCGCAACCTGCCGCTGCTGGCCAGCAACTTCCGCAACCAGCAGGATCTCGACAGCTGGCTCAAGCAACGCAAGGTCGTGGGCATTCACGATATCGACACCCGCCGGTTGACCCGCATTCTGCGGGACAAGGGTGCTACCAATGGCTGCATCTATGTCAGCGAGGAAGTGGCTACCCATCCCGAAGCCGCCAAAGCCAAAGCCCTGGCGGCTGCGCGCGCGTTCCCGGGTCTGGTCGGCATGGATCTGGCCCAGAAAGTCACCTGTGCCAAGGCTTACGAATGGAAAGAAGGCAGCTGGCAGTTGGGCAAAGGCCACAGCGTGCCGCCTGCTGGCAAGCATCATGTGGTGGCCTACGATTTCGGTGTAAAGACCAACATCCTGCGCATGCTGGTGGATCGCGATTGCCGCGTCACCGTAGTGCCGGCCAAAACTTCTGCCACCGAGGTACTGGCGATGCAGCCGGACGGGGTATTCCTGTCCAACGGGCCAGGTGATCCGCAGCCTTGTGAATATGCGATCACAGCCATCCGGGAAATTCTGCAAACCAATCTGCCAATGTTCGGAATTTGTCTTGGGCATCAGCTGTTGGGCCTTGCTTGTGGTGCCACTACTGCCCAGATGAAACTCGGCCATCACGGTGCCAACCATCCGGTGCAGGAGCTCGCCACCGGCAAGGTGTTCATCACCAGCCAGAACCATGGTTTTGCGGTACATGAGAACACGCTGCCGGCCAACGTGAAGGCGACCCATAAATCGCTGTTCGACGGCTCGCTGCAAGGCATCCACCTTACTGACAAGCCGGCTTTCAGTTTCCAGGGTCATCCGGAAGCCAGCCCGGGACCGCAAGATATTGCGCCGATCTTTGACCATTTCATTGAACTTATCGAGCAGCGCAAAGCCGCACGCTGATCACCCGGATAACGCCATGCCAAAACGCACAGACATTAAAAGCATTCTCATCATCGGTGCCGGCCCCATCGTGATCGGCCAGGCCTGTGAATTCGATTACTCCGGCGCCCAGGCTTGTCAGGCTCTGCGCGAAGAGGGTTATCGCATCATCCTGGTCAATTCCAATCCCGCCACCATCATGACCGATCCTGACATGGCGGATGCGACTTACATTGAAGAAGTGAACTGGCAGACCATCGCCAAGATCATCGACAAGGAACGTCCGGACGCAATCCTGCCCACCATGGGCGGCCAGACTGCGCTGAATTGCGCGCTCGCGCTTGATCGTGAAGGCATTCTCGCCAAATACAATGTTGAACTGATCGGCGCCAAAAAAGACGCGATCAACAAAGCTGAAGACCGCATGCTGTTCGACCAGTGCATGGTGGAGATCGGTCTCGCCACGCCGCGCCACGAATTGGCCCATTCCATCGATGAAGCCTTTGCGGTCCAGAAAAAAATGGGTTTTCCCTGCATCATCCGCCCTTCTTTCACGCTGGGCGGCAGTGGCGGTGGTATTGCCTACAACTTGGAAGAGTTCGAAGAAATCTGCCGGCGCGGTCTCGACCTGTCGCCGACCAACGAACTGTTGATCGATGAATCGCTGATTGGCTGGAAAGAATACGAACTGGAAGTGGTGCGCGACACCAAAGACAACTGCATCATCATTTGCTCCATTGAAAACCTGGACCCGATGGGCATCCATACCGGCGACTCGATCACCGTAGCGCCAGCACAGACGCTGACCGACAAGGAATACCAGATCATGCGCAACGCTTCGATAGCGATCCTGCGCAAGATTGGCGTGGAGACTGGCGGTTCCAACGTGCAGTTCGGAGTGAATCCGCAAGATGGCCGCATGGTAGTCATCGAAATGAATCCGCGGGTGTCACGTTCGTCGGCACTGGCCTCGAAAGCCACCGGTTTTCCGATTGCCCGCGTCGCTGCCAAACTGGCGATCGGTTACACGCTTGATGAACTGCGCAATGAAATCACCGGCGGTGTCACGCCAGCTTCGTTTGAGCCGTCCATCGACTACGTGGTAACCAAGATCCCGCGCTTTACCTTTGAAAAATTCCCGCAGGCCCAGAATCGCCTCACCACCCAGATGAAATCGGTGGGCGAAGTCATGGCGATCGGCCGCACTTTCCAGGAATCGCTGCAGAAAGCCTTGCGCGGCCTGGAAATCGGCATTTGCGGCTTTGACCCGATTCTTGATTTTGAAACCAGCGATGCTGACAAGCGTCTGCGCTGGGAGTTGAAGGATGCCGGCGCCGATCGCATCCGTTATGTCGGCGATGCTTTCCGTCATGGTCTGAGTGTTGATGAAGTACATGAATTAACCCGCATTGATCCATGGTTCCTTATCCAGATCGAAGACATCATTCACGAAGAGCAGGCCCTGGCGCAGATGACCTTGAGTCAGCTGAATCGTGACCTGATGTGGAAGCTCAAGCGCAAAGGTTTTGCGGACCAGCGTCTGGCCAATGTGCTGGGTGTGAAGGAGCAGGCAGTACGCGATTTGCGGCATGCCATGGATATCCGCCCGGTCTACAAGCGTGTTGATACCTGCGCTGCCGAGTTCCGGTCCAACACTGCGTACATGTATTCGTGCTACGAGGAAGAATGCGAAGCCGAGGTCAGCAACCGTGAAAAAATCATAGTGCTGGGCGGTGGCCCCAACCGCATCGGTCAGGGTATTGAGTTTGACTATTGCTGCGTACACGCAGCACTGGCAGTGCGGGAAGAAGGCTATGAGGCCATCATGGTCAACTGCAATCCCGAAACTGTATCTACTGATTTCAACATTTCCGATCGTTTGTATTTCGAACCGGTCACGCTGGAAGATGTGCTGGAAATCGTGCATCTGGAAAAGCCGAAGGGTGTGATAGTCCAATTCGGCGGGCAGACCCCGCTCAAACTGGTGACCAGCCTGCATAAATTGGGCGTGCCCATCATAGGCACCTCCGCCGATGCCATCGACCGTGCGGAAGACCGCGAACGCTTCCAGCATCTGATCCAGAAGCTGGGTCTCAAACAGCCACCCAACAGCACGGTGCGCAGTCTCGAACAGGCGCTGACCGAAGCGATAAAGATCGGCTATCCACTGGTGGTACGCCCTTCCTATGTGCTGGGTGGACGTGCCATGGAGATTGTTTACAACGAAGCCGAGCTGAAAAAATACATTAACGAAGCGGTACAGGTGTCCAATGACAGTCCGGTCTTGCTCGATTATTACCTGAACGCAGCCATCGAGATTGATGTCGACGTGGTCAGTGACGGCAAGGATGTAATTGTCGGCGGCATCATGCAGCACATAGAGCAGGCCGGGGTGCATTCCGGTGACTCCGCCTGTTCACTCCCGCCCTATAGTTTGCCAATGGAAGTGCAGGACAAGATCCGCTTTCAGTGCGTACAGCTTGCCCGCGAGCTTAACGTTATTGGCTTGATGAACTCGCAGCTGGCTTACCAGGATGGCGAGGTCTACATCATTGAAGTAAATCCGCGGGCCTCCCGCACTGTGCCGTTTGTTTCAAAATGCATCGGTACTTCGCTGGCCAAAATTGCCGCCAAATGCATGGCCGGCATCAGTCTGCAGCAGCAGGGTTTCACCAAAGAAATAATTCCCACTTTCTTCTCGGTGAAGGAAGCCATTTTTCCGTTCAACAAATTCCCCGGCGTTGATCCGATTCTCGGGCCTGAAATGAAATCCACGGGTGAGGTCATGGGCACCGGCGCCACTTTTGCCGAGGCCTATTACAAATCGCAAAGTTTTGGCGAACAGAACATCAACCAGCATGGCACGGTCTTCATCAGTGTGCGTGATGCAGACAAGCCCGCCTTGCCGGAAGTTGCGCGCAGCTTCCACAACCTGGGGTTCCGCCTGGTTGCCACCAAGGGTTCCGCCAAAATCATCGCGGATGCGGGAATTCCGGTAGAGGCCGTCAATAAAGTGATGGAAGGACGTCCGCATATTGTTGATATGTTGAAAAACGACGAGATTGATCTTATTGTCAACACTACCGAGGGCCGCCAGGCCATCGCGGATTCCGCGACGATTCGCAGCACGGCGTTGCGGCACCGGGTTTATTGCACTACCACGATAGCCAGCGCCCGCGCTGTTTGCGAAGCAATGGCGTTTGGCGGAGCGATTTCCGTCAACAGTCTGCAGGATCTGCACAAACTGCCACGTGCCTGAACTTTTCAAGATCTTGTATTCCAGGCCAGTCCACTTCAGCACAGACGATTAGACGAGATAAAGGATGCGTAGGGTTCCATTGACAGTAGGTGGCGAAGCGCGGTTGCGCGCAGAGCTGTATGACCTCAAACAGGTGCAACGTCCACGCATCATCCAGGCCATCGCAGAAGCACGTGCCCACGGTGATCTGAAAGAAAATGCCGAATATCATGCTGCCCGCGAGCAGCAGAGTTTCTGCGAGGGTCGCATCCAGGAAATCGAAGGCAAACTGGCAGACTCCGAAATCATCGACATCGCCAAAATCCCCAGCACCGGCAAAGTGATGTTTGGCACTACCGTGACGTTATTGGTGACAGCCAGCGACCGCAAAGTGGTTTATCAAATCGTTGGTGAAGATGAGGCTGATGTGAAGTCAGGCAAGATTTCCTACACCTCGCCGGTAGCTCGCGCGATGATGGGCAAGGAAGAGGGTGACGAAATCGTGGTGAAAGCCCCCAGTGGCGACATTGCCTACGAAATCGACAAGGTTGAACACCTGTAGGGCTGCCGCTCCGCTTTCAGTTTTTGATCAAGGCAGCAAATCGAACCAGATTGGACAGTTCCTTTTTCTGCTTCAGCGCAGCACGAAACAACAGTGCAATGTGGCCGGTCAGCTGGATGAGCTCCGCCTGATGCGCCTTGCAAATGGCATTGATGATTACCTGTTTTTCTTCCCGGTCGGTGGCATTGACGCGGATCTTGATCAGTTCATGGTCGGCCAGTGCCCGCTCCAGTTCTGCGGCAATGTTGTCGGACAGACCGTTGCTGATGATGAGTACAGGATTCAGTTTGTGGCCAATGGCGCGAAGTTGTTTGCGGGTTTGGTTGTTGGATTTCATGAGTAGTAGATGCTCCAGTATGAGGGCGTATTCTACTGTACTAGTAACGGTACTGGCAGGTTGAGCTATGGCCAAGTCGAGTAGCAGCAAGCAATGGCTGCAAGAGCATTTCGATGATCAGTGGGTCAAGAAGGCGCGTGACGCGGGTTATCGCTCGCGCGCCAGCTTCAAATTGCTGGAAATCCATCAAAAGGACAAACTGCTCAAGCCCGGCATGATTGTGGTCGATCTTGGTTGTGCCCCCGGCGGTTGGGCGCAAATCGCCAGCCGCCTGGTCAAGCCGGGTGGCAGGGTGGTGGCCTCGGATATTCTCGAGATGGAGCCGGTGGATGGCGTGCACTTTATTCAGGGTGATTTTACTGAAGAAGCCTGCTTCAACCAGATCCTGGAAGCGTTGGAAGGCAAGCCGGTTGATCTTGTAATTTCGGATATGGCCCCCAACTTAAGTGGTATGAACGACATCGATCAGCCCAAAGCCATGTATCTGGTTGATCTGGCGGTGGATTTTGCAGGAAAGACGCTGCGGGAAGGTGGGGTTTTGTTGATGAAAGTGTTCCAGGGAGAAGGATTCAATGAGTTATTGCAGCGGCTGCGTCAGGAATACGGGTCAGTGGCAAGTCGCAAACCCGAGGCATCCCGCGCCCGCTCGCGTGAGGTTTATCTGCTCGCAAAAGGGAAAAAATGATTAGTATTAAAGTGATGCAGCACACTTTCAGTTAAGGTGGGGTTTGCTAAGGTAGTTCTGTTACTGCACCCGCAAGCGCATTCCGGCGAGCAGGCAATTTGTATTGGTTCATGCCAGAATGTTGGCACTTACTACACGGGAGGCAGTATCCGGTACGTATCAAGGGTTTAGCTGTGGTTGTCACTGCATTGATATCGAGGAACGGGTCTTGAACAACATGGTAAAAAATTTACTGCTTTGGGTGATCATCGCCGGCGTGCTGATGTTCGTCTTTCAGAATTTCAATCAGCCCACTCGTGCTGACCAGATGATCTATTCCGATTTCATCCGGCAGGTTCAGGATGGCCATGTCAGTGCGGTCACCATCAGTGGTCTCAATATCACCGGCACCCGCAGCGACGGCGCGGCTTTCAATACCTTGCGACCCTATATCGAAGATCCCAAGCTGATAGATGACTTGTTGTCACACAATGTCAAAATCCAGGGCGCGGAACCCGAGAAAGAAAGCATCTGGATACAGCTGCTGGTAGGTGCGTTCCCGATCATCATCATAATTGCCGTGTTCATGTTTTTCATGCGCCAGATGCAGGGTGGTGTTGGTGGTAAAGGTGGGCCAATGGCCTTCGGCAAGAGCAAAGCCAAAATGCTCAGCGAAGATCAGGTGAAAGTCACTTTCGCCGATGTTGCCGGTGTGGATGAAGCCAAGGAAGACGTAAAGGAGCTGGTGGACTTCCTGCGCGAACCCGACAAATTCCAGCGTCTGGGCGGCCGTATTCCGCGCGGTGTGCTGATGGTTGGTCAGCCCGGTACCGGTAAAACCCTGCTGGCCAAAGCCATTGCCGGTGAAGCCAAGGTGCCGTTCTTCTCGATTTCCGGTTCCGACTTCGTTGAAATGTTTGTCGGCGTCGGCGCTTCGCGCGTGCGCGACATGTTTGACCAGGCCAAAAAACAGTCGCCTTGCATTATCTTCATTGACGAGATTGACGCCGTAGGTCGCCATCGTGGCGCTGGTGTTGGTGGTGGGCATGATGAGCGCGAACAGACCCTCAACCAGCTGCTGGTAGAGATGGACGGCTTTGAAGGCAATGACGGCGTCATCGTGATTGCCGCTACCAACCGCCCGGATGTACTGGATCCGGCCTTGCTGCGTCCGGGCCGCTTCGACCGCCAGGTGGTGGTAGGGTTGCCGGATATTCGCGGCCGTGAACAAATTTTGAAAGTGCACATGCGCAAAGTCCCGATTTCCGAAGGTGTCATTGAATCAGTGATTGCGCGTGCCACCCCTGGCTTCTCCGGTGCTGACCTCGCCAATCTGGTGAACGAGGCCGCTTTGTTTGCCGCGAGATCCGGCAAGAACCGCGTGACGATGGAAGAATTCGAGAAAGCCAAAGACAAGATCATGATGGGCGCCGAGCGCAAGTCCATGGTCATGTCCGACAAGGAAAAGCTCAACACTGCCTATCATGAAGCAGGCCATGCCATTGTTGGCAGAATGGTGCCTGAGCATGACCCTGTTTACAAAGTCAGCATCATTCCGCGCGGCCGTGCGCTGGGTGTGACGATGTTTCTGCCGGAAGAAGATCGTTACAGTCATAGCAAGCAAAGCATTCTCAGCAAGATCTGCAGCATGTATGGCGGCCGCATTGCCGAAGAGCTGACGCTGGGGGCAGACGGTGTCACCACTGGTGCTTCCAACGACATCCAGCGCGCCACCACGATGGCACAGAACATGGTCAGAAAATGGGGCCTGTCTGAACGCATGGGCCCTCTGCAGTACGATGATGACCAGGATGAGCTGTTCCTGCAGCGCGGCGGCGCGGCGGGCGGCGGCAAGATGCTGTCTTCGGAAACCACGCGCATGATCGACGAGGAAATCCGGTTGATCATCGACACCTGCTATGGTCGTGCGAAAAAAATACTGGAAGACAATCGTGACAAGCTCGAAGCCATGAAGGATGCACTGATCGAATATGAAACAATTGATGCCGGGCAGATAGAAGACATCATGAATGGTCGCATACCACGCAAGCCTGCAGACTGGGACGATGATGTGCAGCGTCCGGGCCAGCCTGCAAGTTCAGATACAGCTGCACCTACTGCCGGGCCTAAGCCCACAATCGGCAACCCTGCCAGCGAGCACTGATTCGGCATTGGAATTTTCAGGACTAAACATTGCGGTGTTCAGCCGCCCTGTTTGAAATTTCAGGAGCTCTGCGGAGCTCCTTTTCATTTGTGATATTTCGGGAAAAGTACAAGGCTTCCAATGCGCTTCGGTAGCAGAACACTTGATCTTTCCATCGTGCAGGTGATGGGCATTCTCAATATTACCCCTGATTCTTTTTCAGATGGTGGCGAACTGTTCAGCGCCGGCCTGCTGCGGCTGGAGAAAGTGATTGATCGTGCCAGTCTAATGGTGCGGGCTGGAGCTACATTGCTGGATGTTGGTGGTGAATCCACCCGGCCTGGAGCTGAGCCGGTATCAAGCCAGCAGGAAATGGAGCGGGTGTTGCCGGTCTTGCAGGCGCTAGCTACCCGGTTCGATGTGGTGTTGTCGGTCGATACCAGCTCTGCGGTTCTTATCAAGGCCGCGGCTGGAGCTGGCGCAGGCCTGATCAATGATGTGCGCGCCTTGACTGAGCCGGGCGCGCTCGCCGCAGCTGCACAAGTGCAACTGCCTGTGTGTCTTATGCATATGAAGGGAGCTCCCGCTACCATGCAAAAGCAGCCGGCTTACGGTGACGTGGTTGCTGAAGTCGCAGGGTTTCTGCGCTCACGCATTGCAGCTTGCCAAAACAGTGGTGTAAACGAGTTGTTGATAGATCCCGGCTTCGGCTTTGGCAAAACCCTTCAGCACAATCTGGTGCTGTTGGCCCGGTTGCCAGAGCTGCAGACACTGAATCTGCCGATACTGGTGGGCATGTCCCGCAAGCGCATGCTGGGAGAGTTGAGTGGCAAAATGGAACAAGAGCGGGAGGCAGCCGGCATTGCTGCTGCAGTGCTCGCGATGCAGAATGGAGCCTGCATTATCAGAACGCATGATGTAGCAGGCATGGTCGATGCGGCGAAAGTTTGGCATGCAGTAAATGACCTGGCGCCTGGTCAGCAGGCAAAGAGGTGACAGGAGGATCATGAAAAAATATTTTGGAACGGATGGCATACGTGGTGCAGTTGGTGAATATCCGATCATGCCGGATTTCATGCTCAAGCTTGGCTGGGCCACGGGAAAAGTCTTTGCTCAAAAAGGCAAAGGCAAGGTCTTGATTGGCAAAGACACCCGCATATCCGGTTACATGTTTGAGGCAGCACTGGAAGCTGGGCTCAGTTCTGCCGGCATCGATATCAATATGCTGGGACCAATGCCAACGCCCGCCATTGCCTATTTGACCCGTACTTTCGGGGCACAGGCAGGTATCGTGATCAGTGCCTCCCATAATCCGCATCAGGACAACGGCATCAAGTTTTTTTCTGCCGAAGGAGCCAAACTTGATGATGAAATCGAATTGGCCATTGAAAGGGCAATGTCCGAGGATTTTGTGATTGTGCCATCCAATGCGATTGGCAAAGTGGCTCGTATCAATGATGCGGCGGGTCGTTATATCGAGTTTTGCAAAAGCACCTATAAAGCTCCACAGAAACTGAACGGTCTCAAAATTGTGGTCGATTGCGCCAACGGCGCTACCTATCACATTGCTCCCAATGTTTTTCAGGAACTTGGCGCTAAAGTTTCCGTTATAGGCAACAAGCCGGACGGCTTGAATATCAATGAGAATTGCGGTTCAACGCATCCACAGAAGCTGGTGGAGGCCGTTGTCGAGCAGCAGGCTGATCTTGGCATTGCTTTCGATGGTGATGGCGACAGGGTCATCATGGTTGACCACACCGGGGCGCTGGTAGATGGCGACGAGCTGCTCTTCATCATTGCCAGCAGCAAATTTTCTGCAACTTCTTCGTGGCGGGGTGTGGTGGGAACCCTGATGAGCAATCTCGGACTTGAATTGGCCCTCAAGGGTCGAGGCATTGACCTGGTGCGAGCCAATGTTGGCGACCGCTTTGTAATGGCAGAATTGAAGGCCAATGGCTGGATTTATGGCGGTGAGTCTTCAGGCCACCTTATATGTCTGGATATGACTACTACCGGCGATGGGATTGTGGCGGCCTTGCAGGTGCTGGCCGCCATGCAAAGTTGTGGCAAGTCATTGGCAGACCTCAAGAGTGGCATGAGCAAATTCCCGCAGGTCATGATCAATATCAAAATGAGAAGTCGAGAGCTGCTGGCTGGCAACCCAGTGATTGCTGCCGCCCAAAAAGAAGTCGAGTCCATACTGGGTGGCCGCGGGCGCGTACTGTTAAGGCCTTCAGGCACTGAGCCGGTGGTCAGAGTGATGGTGGAAGGGGAGGATGCCGCGCTGGTTGCCAGACTGGCCAGCCAGTTGGCAGATGTAGTCCGGGCACAAGTTGGCTAAGCCATTGCCAGAGCCTCTTTCCTTGCTTGTAGATGTCTTCTTGGTTAGACTTGCCGGCCTTTTTGCTGGCATAAATTGCGAATTAGTGAACTCATGAAACGCAAGCCTTTGGTAGTTGCCAACTGGAAAATGCATGGCCAGAGCAAGTGGATAGAAAATTATATCCATGACCTGACCAAGCCGCAGGGGCAATCGGGGCAGTGTGAAATTGTGCTGTGTCCCCCATTTGTATACCTGAACGAGGTTCGGTCACTACTGCAGGAGACCGGAATGGGCTTGGGAGCCCAGGATCTGCATGATTCAGAGCATGGTGCCTTTACCGGCGAGATATCCCCCCACATGTTGCTGGATGTGGGATGCAAGTATGTAGTGGTGGGTCATTCCGAGCGTCGCAGATTGCTTGGTGAAACCGATGATTTTGTAGCAGCCAAATTTGCCGCCGCATGTCGCAATGCGCTGATACCGATTCTTTGTGTCGGTGAAAATGAAGGGGAGCGCGAAGCGGGCGTTACCGAAAGCGTTGTGCGGCGCCAGCTGGATGCAGTGTTGCAAGTTTGTGGAAATGAGGCATTTGCCGCTGCCGTGATTGCCTATGAGCCGGTTTGGGCAATCGGCACCGGAGTCACTGCAACCCCGGCGCAAGCCCAGGACGTACATGGCTTCATACGCAATTATATTGCGAGCCACAGTTCTGCCAGCGCCATGCGGATACTGTATGGTGGAAGCGTGAAGGCGGACAACGCAGTCATGCTGGCGCAACAGCAGGATGTTGATGGCGCGTTGGTGGGTGGTGCGTCATTGATTGTGAAAGATTTTCTGGCGATATGCGCCGGATTCAGCAAGTGATTGGGCAATAGCCGGGTCAAGAGTCAGGTAAAGATTAATATGGAACAGTTGATTATTGTGGTGCATGTATTGTCGGCAGTGGCCATCATAGGGCTGGTGCTGATCCAGCATGGCAAAGGCGCCGATATGGGAGCATCGTTTGGCAGTGGAGCTTCCCAGACCATCTTTGGCGGTGCCGGCAGTGGCAATGCATTAACCAAATCCACCACGCTGTTGGCGATGGTGTTTTTTGTTACCAGCCTGGGTCTTGCGGTGCTTGCCAAGCATCAGGCGGATTCAGGTGTACAAGTTGAAGATTCGTTGTTGGCAAATCCGGGTGCTGCCGGTGATTTGCCCTCTACGAGTGTCAGTAAAGCGGCACAAGCTCCTGCGGCGGCTACCCAGTCCGCAACCGTTGAATCTGCTGCCCCTCAGCAGGTTGATGAAAGTCAGGCGACAACGAAACCTGTTGAGCCAGACAAGTAAACAGCGGTAAATTAAATTAATGCCCAAGTGGTGAAATTGGTAGACACGCTATCTTGAGGGGGTAGTGACTTCGGTTATGCCGGTTCAAGTCCGGCCTTGGGCACCATATTTTGATTCATTTAGCTGGTATTGGTTTTATCAGCATCCTTTTATTGACCAGACCAAGGTCGATACATATAATCCGCGCCCTTGCTGGATTAATCGGAATTATTGCGGGGTGGAGCAGTCTGGCAGCTCGTCGGGCTCATAACCCGAAGGTCGTAGGTTCAAATCCTGCCCCCGCTACCAACTACCTTCCTGGGTTTGAATGCCAGGATGGAAATCGGCACTGACACATGGTCAGTGCTGGAATAGAAGGCCCCTACATGGGGCTTTTTATTTGGTGCTTTCAGATGCCTGAGTGCAAGTAGCGCTCAGGCATCTGGCAAACCATGTTCAGCAAATGCAAGCGCTGCGCAAAAAGCAGCTGATTCGAAGTGGGCCTGGTGCCCATTTTTTGTTTGTACGGAAAGGTGATATGGCGACAAAAGCCGAAGTCATCCAGAAGATGATAGAGCCGGTGATCATTGCACTGGGCTTGCAGTTGTGGGGTGTTGAATACCTGGGTCAAGGTAGGCACACCCTGTTGAGGGTTTTTATCGACAAGTCCGGCGGCGTCAATGTTGAAGATTGCGCAGAGGCCAGCCGGCAAGTCAGCAGCGTCCTTGATGTGGAAGATCCGATCAAGGATGAATATACCCTGGAAGTTTCATCGCCAGGCATGGACCGGATCCTGTTCCGTCCGGAACAGTACAAGTTGTATCTGAATTCAAAACTTAAGATTCGCCTGAGCGGTAATGTGGGCGGACGGAGAAACTTCACTGGCGTGTTGCAGGAAGTGACAGGCACGGATGGAGATATAGAAATTATTGTGAACATGGGTGCGGAAATTCTAAAATTTCCACTCCACACAATCGAGAAAGCCAATCTGGTGATAGAGGATTAAACCAGAACGGATCCGGGTGAATTAATTTTTGCGGGATTAATGCAGGTAAATGCATATGAACAACAAAGAAATTCTTTTGGTGGCAGATGCCGTATCCAACGAGAAAGGTGTATCTCGTGAAGTGATCTTCAAGGCGCTGGAGTCTGCATTGGCTTCTGCAACCAAGAAACGCTATCCGGAAGAAGAAACCATTGATTGCGATGTGGTCATTGATCGTAATACCGGCAATTATGAAACCTTCCGTAAATGGACAGTGGTTGCCGATGACCAGATGGCAACACTGGGTTCCGAATTTACTATTGAAGAAGCGTTTGAAGCTGATCCCAATCTTAAAGTTGGTGATGTCCACAAAGAGAAAATCGACAACGTCGAGTTCGGCAGGATTTCTGCCCAGACCGCCAAACAGGTCATAGTCCAGAAGGTAAGGGAAGCCGAACGAGAAATTGTAGTAAATGAATATTTGGGCAAGATCGGCAAGCTGGTGTCGGGTACTGTCAAAAAAGTCACCAGAGACAATGTCATCGTCGATCTGGGCAACAATGCGGAAGGCTTGCTGCCACGTGAAAACCTGATTCCACGGGAATCTTTCCGTATCAATGACCGCGTTCGTGCCCTGTTGACGGAAGTGCGCTCGGAAGCGCGCGGTCCGCAACTTTTGCTGAGCCGTACCTCGCCGCAAATGTTGATCGAGTTGTTTAAAATTGAAGTGCCCGAGATTTCCGAAGAAATCATCGAGATCAAAGCTGCCGCACGTGATCCGGGTTCACGCGCCAAGATTGCTGTGAAAACCAATGACAAGCGTATTGATCCTGTGGGTGCGTGCGTCGGTATGCGCGGCTCGCGCGTACAAGTGGTATCCGGCGAACTGGCCAATGAACGTATCGACATCATCCTGTGGGATGACAACCCGGCCCAGCTGGTTATCAATGCAATGTCGCCGGCAGAAGTTGCCTCCATTGTGGTTGATGAAGACTCCCACACCATGGATGTCGCTGTTGCCGAAGAAAATCTGGCGCAAGCCATTGGTCGCAATGGTCAAAACGTGAAATTAAGTGCGGAGTTGACCGGTTGGGCCATTAATGTAATGAGCGAAGAAAAGGCCGCAGACAAGCTGGAAAAAGAAAGCTCGAGCATCATCACCGTATTCATGCAGGCGCTGGATGTGGATGAAGAGGTCGCGGATATCCTGGTACAGGAAGGCTTCACAAGCCTGGAAGAAATTGCCTATGTGCCGATCGAAGAGCTGGCTGAAATACAGGATTTTGACGAAGAAATTGCCAATGAGCTGAGAAATCGCGCCAAGGATGCGCTGCTGACCCGGGCCATTGCCTCGGAAGAAGAGATCAGCAAGGCGGGTATTGCCGACGATCTGCTCAATATGGAAGGTATGAACAACAAACTGGCCTTGGCAATGGCATCAATGGGTATCAAGACCATGGAAGACCTGGCTGAACAGGCGGTCGATGATCTGATGGTGATTGACGGCATGGATGAGGCGAAAGCAGGCCAGCTGATTTTGACAGCAAGGGCGCCCTGGTTTGCCTGAATTGAATGATTGCACCAACTGGTTGGGCAGGAGTAATAGATGGCTGATTTAACCATACAAGACTTGGCCAAGATGGTTGGGGTACCGGTTGAGCGCTTGCTTGAGCAAGTCAAGGAGGCGGGTCTGCCGCAAACTGCTGCTGCCGATCCTATCAACAATGATCAGCGTACCAAGCTGCTGGTTTTCCTCAAGAGCCGCCACGGTGACAACTCCGGTGCAGAAACTGCCCCCGGCAAAATTGTTCTCAAGCGGAAAACCGTCGAAACACTCAAAACTTCTGATAACCAGGGCCGCAGCAAGACGGTCAGTGTCGAAGTGCGTAAAAAACGCACTTATGTCAAACGCAGTGTAGAAGAAGCACAGAAAGAAGCCGCAGAAAAAGAAAAGCTGCTGGCTGAACAGAAAATCATTGAAGAAGCCGAAC
>CAINTJ010000122.1 GCA_903853385.1 uncultured Gammaproteobacteria bacterium | reverse complement strand
CGCACATGCTGCGGTGTGGATTTGAACAGAATGCTGAGGATCATCGCGTTGACACCCACAGATTTGCCGGACCCGGTGGTACCTGCCACCAGCAAGTGCGGCATGCGCGCCAGATCCACCACTACCGGATTGCCACCAATGTCATGCCCAAGCGCGAGACTGATCGGTGAGCGCGCGTTGTCGAATTCAGGTGAGGACAGCACCTGCCCCAGCGAAATCATCTCTTTTTTCTCATTGGGAATTTCGATGCCTATGCAGGTCTTGCCGGGAATCACTTCCACCACCCGCAAACTGGAAACGGCCAATGAACGCGCCAGATCCTTCACCAGGTTGCTGATGCGGCTGACCTTGATGCCGGCGGCAGGCTGCACTTCAAAACGGGTAATTACCGGGCCGGGGTTGATGCCCACAACCGTAATGTCGATACCAAAATCCTTGAGTTTGATTTCCAGCAATTTCGACATTTTTTCCAATGCTTCTGCCGAAAAGCCGATGACCTTGTTCTCTTCCCACTCATTCAACAGCGTGATCGGGGGCAAATCTCCCACCACCGGCGTCTCAAAAAGCTTGCCTTGTTTTTCACGCAACTTCTCACGTTGCACTCGTCTGCTTGACTCCCTTGGCGCTTCGCGCACTGGTGCAATCTCGATGGGCGGACGCGTTGAATCTTTCTCGACAAACTGATCGAGTGCTTCCTTGCGCTGGTTGACAAACTGTTCAGTAGCTTCTGCTTCACGCTTTTTTTCCTGGTACTGCTGCCAGTATTCACCAAACAGTCCGAACAGGTTGAGGGTAAAGGCTCCCAGCCGGTCCGCTACTTTGAGCCAGGAAATACCGAGTCCCAGCGTCAAACCGAGACACATCAAGGTCAGACACAACAAGGTGGTGCCCACCAGTTGCAAAACCGGCAGTGCTGCCGTTGACAGTGAGCGGCCCAGCCAGCCGCCGGCAGAGCTTGGCAGGGCACTGGCAAAATGCAGACTGGCCAACATGCAGGCACTCAGCAAGGTCACCAACAATCCGGCGGCCCGCAAACCAAACACCGGCCAGCTGAATTCAAAAGTGGATTGACGTTCGCGAAACAGTACAGCTGCGCGATATAAAAGAAACATCGGAATCAGATAGGCAAGCTTTCCGATCAGCAGGAACAGCACATCAGCAATCCAGGCCCCGCTACTGCCGACCAGATTGTTGACCATGGCATTCTTGCCAGTACCTGACCAACCAGGATCCAGCGGTGAATAAGACAGAAACGCCAGCAGCAAATAAAAGGCGAGCGCGAGGAAGATGATCATCACACCTTCCACCATGAATAGCTGGGTCAGTCCGTGGGTTGGACTGTTACCATCAACGCGAGATGCTTTTTCCCTTGAGGCGGCCACAGACTTCCTGAATTTTCCTGTTGAAAACAAGCTTCTATCATAATCAATTAGCGGGTGGGACGATACGGTGCCGGGACACTGACACAACCGCGGCAGTAATTTTGTCAGGAAACTTCAATCTGTGAGTGCATTTTGGCAGTGCCCGGGGTTGAATCACCTTTCGCCTACCGGAACTTGAGGAAGCCCCCCCATGCAGGCCAGAACTGTCTCTATCGCCTTACTCAGCCTGTCACTTGGCTCCGGCATTGTCCTTGCCCAACCCGCGCCAGCCTTGCAGCCCAGTACCCCGATGCCCTGGGCCTACGCTGTTAACACCCCGGGCTTGAACCTGCCGGCAGCAAGCGGTCCCCAGCATGTGCCTGACAGCCCTTTGGAACTGGTGTTCCCGCGTGACCGCTTTTCACCCCCGGACTGGCATCCTGAAGATCATCCCGCCATGCCTGCCATTGTCGCCACTGGTCACGCCCCACAAATCATGGCCTGTGCCTACTGTCACTTGCCCAATGGCCAGGGTCGCCCGGAAAACTCCAGTCTGGCTGGCTTGTCAGCTGACTACATCAAACAGCAGCTGGCCGATTACCGCGCCGGTTTGCGTAAAAGTGCAGAACCGCAAATGTCACCCCCTTCGCTAATGCAGGCAATAGGCTTGAATACAACCGCGGCAGAAGCCGAACAAGCGGCCAGCTATTTCGCCAGTTTGCAACCCCGCCGCTGGATACGCGTGGTCGAAACCGCCAAAGTGCCGGAATCTGTAGTTTCTGGCTGGATGTATATTGCCAAAGACGGTGGCGGCACTGAAGCGATAGGCAAGCGCATTCTGGAAATGCCGGAAGATCTGGAACGCACTGAACTGCGGGATGCCCGCTCCAGCTTTGTGGCTTATGTGCCAGTGGGCAGCATTGCCCGTGGCAAGCAACTTGCGACGGGCAATGGTGGCAAGTCGACTGCTTGCAATGCCTGTCACGGTGCTGATTTGCGCGGACTCGGACCCGTACCGAGACTGGCCGGTCGTTCACCCAGTTATCTGGCGCGCCAGCTCTATGATCTGCAAACTGCCAATCGCAAAGGTCTATGGTCGCCATTGATGGCAACCGTTGTCGCCAAGCTCAGCCCGGAAGATATGCTGGCACTGGCGGCTTATATCGCATCACTGGAGCCATGAGCCATGGCCGGCATCAAGCTGGGAAGTTTGCGCATATCCACTGGTAAACAGCGTGTTAGTCCCCATAATAGCCAACTCCATACACAGGACATAAAGACCTTCCCATGAGTACCGCAGCACACCATCGTTTGATTATTCTCGGTTCCGGCCCGGCAGGTTATACCGCCGCTATTTATGCCGCACGTGCCAATCTCAAGCCGGTCATCATCACCGGCATGCAGCAGGGAGGTCAGCTCACCACGACCACCGAAGTGGATAACTGGCCTGGAGACGTGCATGGCCTGACCGGCCCCGACCTTATGGAAAGGATGAAGAACCACGCAGAACGCTTTGAAACCAATATAATTTTTGACCATATCGATAAAGCAGATTTAACTCATCGCCCTTTCACTCTCACTGGCAGCATGGGTAGCTACACTTGTGATGCATTGATCATCGCCACCGGTGCCTCCGCCCAATATCTTGGCTTGCCATCTGAAGAAAAATACATGGGCAGCGGCGTCAGCGCCTGTGCTACATGCGATGGTTTTTTCTATAAAGGTCAAAAGGTTGCAGTGATTGGCGGGGGTAATACTGCAGTTGAGGAAGCACTCTATTTGAGCAACATCGCCAGCCACGTCACTTTGGTACACCGGCGTGACAAGCTCAAGGCAGAGAAAATTCTGCAGGACAAACTGTTTGAAAAGGCAGCCAATGGCAACGTCCGCATTATCTGGAACCACACGCTGGATGAGGTGCTGGGTGATGGCGGCTCGGTCAGCGGCATGAGGGTTAGAAACTTAATTAACTCATCAACAGAATCTATTGATTTAAATGCTGTTTTTATTGCGATTGGTCACAAACCAAACTCGGAAGTCTTCACTGGCCAGCTGGACATGGAGGCGGGCTACATCAAGATCCACTCCGGCATCTGCGGCAACGCCACCCAGACCAGCATTCCCGGCGTCTTTGCCGCAGGTGACATAGCCGATCATGTCTACCGGCAAGCTGTCACCTCGGCCGGCTTTGGTTGTATGGCCGCACTGGATGCCGAGAAATATCTGGACAAACTCGGACACTGATTTTCAAGCCCATGAGTATTGCCCTGCCCTGGCTGGATGACGACTCATTGGATTTTCCCGACACCGCCACTGCGCTCGCCAATCCCAATGGTTTGCTCGCAGCTGGCGGCGACTTGCAGCCAGCGCGACTGCTCGCGGCCTACCAGCGCGGCATCTTTCCCTGGTACAGCGAGGGTCAGCCGTTACTGTGGTGGTCGCCCGACCCCCGTATGGTGCTGTTCCCGAAAGAGATCAAGGTTAGCCACAGTTTGTCGAAATTACTGAAGCGGGAGCATTTTTCAGTGACTACCGACACTGCTTTTGCTGCCGTGCTGACTGGTTGCGCCGGACCCCGTCGGGGGGTTGATGGCACCTGGCTCGACCCTGCTATGCAAACAGCCTATTTGACATTACATAAAGCCGGCCATGCCCACTCCGTCGAAGTATGGCGGGATCACCAATTGGCGGGCGGACTCTATGGCATCGCGCTCGATGGTATTTTTTTCGGGGAATCCATGTTCAGCCACCAAAGCTCTGCCTCCAGGGTCGCGCTGGTGTGGCTGGCACGCAAACTTGTTGAATATGGCATTCAGGTCATTGACTGCCAGCTGCCCAGCCCGCATCTGGAAAGCATGGGGGCCCGCCTGGTGCCGCGCAGAGTGTTCAATGAATTTTTACCCGCAACCGCCGATATTTCCCGCCCTGCCCGCTGGCCTATACAATAGCGGTGTCTTTGTTGTTGAAAAGCAGACATGACTTCCTTGAAAGACATACGGTTGTTTACCACACAACCGCACAAGTGCAGTTACCTGCCCGACCAGGAAGCACAAACCCTGTTCATCGATCCTGAGTTCCAGGTAGAACAATCGCATAACAGCCGCTTGTCTGAAATCGGCTTCCGGCGCAGTGGCAGCCATGTCTATCGGCCTAACTGCAAAGCCTGCCAGCAATGTTTGTCATGTCGGGTGCTGGTACAGCATTTCAGCTCCCATCGACGCTTTGAAAGGGTGCTCAAACGCAATGCTGACGTGGTGGTTTCCCAGATTACCTCGATAGCAGACGAAGAATTTTACCTGCTGTACAAGCATTACATCTGCGTGCGACATGGTGATGGCGACATGTACCCCCCCACCCGCGAGCAGTATGAAGCCTTTCTGATGAAGCAATGTGAAGGTACTTTGTACTTTGCGATGCACAGCCGGGGCCGCTTGCTGGGGGTATTGGTCACTGACCGGCTGGAAAACGGTTTGTCTGCCGTTTACACATTCTATGATCCGCTGGAAGACAAACGTTCGCTGGGCACCTTTGGCGTGCTCTGGCAGATCATGGAAGCGCGCAGGCTGGGCATGTCCTACCTTTATCTCGGCTATTGGATCAAGGACAGCCGTAAAATGCGTTACAAGACCCATTTCCGCCCGCTGGAACTGCTGATCCGCCAGCGCTGGGTGCTAATGACCGATTCCATGCTCGACACACCCCCCAACCCGGCTTGAAGGGGTAACTGCAGATTTTCCGGGCTATATCAGCCCAGCTTCATTTGCCGGTTTACGGCAGTAGCGCTTTTCGGGCAGAATGCGCCACCTTGCAATGCTGCAAAGGTTCCCTGCAGTTCCCAACCGTTTCCAATAAACAGTTCCCACACAGGCTATTGAATGTCCAAAGAAGACCAGATCGAGATGGAAGGAGAAGTGATTGATACACTTCCCAACACGATGTTCAGGGTAAAACTGGACAACGGTCACGTAGTGACAGCGCATATCTCAGGCAAAATGCGCAAAAACTACATCCGCATTCTCACAGGCGACAAGGTCAAAGTGGAAATGACCCCTTACGACCTGTCCAAAGGCCGGATTACTTTCCGGGCCCGCTAAATTACCGGCCCGGAAAATTCGGGTCATACGTCCAGATTCTCTTCCTTCATATCCTCATCATCTTCACGCGGCATTGGGGAAGTTGAGGCCGTAATGTCGAGCTTGATGTCGTCATTTTCCACTGTGACGTGCACATCACCACCGTTGATCAAGTCCCCAAACAGGATGTCTTCTGCCAACGGTTTCTTGATCTTGTTCTGGATAAGGCGTGCCATTGGCCTTGCGCCCATCGTCACGTCATAGCCGTGGGCAACGAACCAGTCAACGGCTTCATCCTCAACATGCAAGACCACTTTCTTGTCATCCAGCTGCACTTGCAGTTCCACCAGGAATTTGTCGACCACAGTCTTGATGATGGCTTTATCCAGTGAACCAAACTGGACAATGGCATCAAGCCGGTTACGGAATTCAGGTGTGAACATCCTGCGAATTACTTCCATCGCATCAGTGGTGTGATCCTGCATTTTGAAACCAATCGAAGCCCGGCTCATTTCCTGGGCACCGGCATTGGTAGTCATGATCAGGATCACATTACGGAAATCGGCCTTGCGACCATTGTTATCGGTCAAAGTACCGTGATCCATCACCTGCAACAGCAGATTGAACACATCCGGATGCGCTTTCTCGATTTCATCCAGCAACAGTACACAATGCGGGTTTTTGGAGATGGCTTCGGTCAGCAAACCACCCTGATCGAAGCCGACATAACCGGGAGGCGCGCCAATCAGGCGGGAAACCGTGTGACGCTCCATGTATTCCGACATGTCGAAACGGATGAGTTCTATGCCCATGATCTTGGCAATCTGGCGACTGACTTCGGTTTTGCCGACACCGGTAGGACCCGCAAACAAATACGAGCCAATCGGTTTTTCGCCTTCTTTCAGACCCGCACGCGACAGCTTGATGGAAGCCGCCAGGGCACTGATGGCTTCATCCTGGCCGAACACCACCATCTTGAGATTTTTCTCGAGATCCTTGAGAACGGTTTTATCAGAGGCTGACACATTCTTGGGCGGAATCCTCGCGATCTGCGCCACCACTTTCTCAATGTCATCAACCTGGATCAGATTCTTGCGCTTGTCCGGGGTTTGCAGGCGCTGGAACGCCCCGGCCTCATCGATGACATCGATGGCTTTGTCCGGCATGTAGCGGTCATTGATATAGCGCGATGCCAGTTCGGCAGCAGCGTGCAGGGCCTTGTCGGTGTAGCGCAGGTTATGATGCTCTTCATAACGCGATTTGAGACCGCGCAAGATCTGATAGGTGGTTTCCACATCAGGTTCAGTAACATCAATTTTCTGGAAGCGCCGGGACAACGCACGATCTTTTTCGAAGATGCCGCGATACTCCTGATAAGTGGTCGAACCTATGCAGCGGATCTTGCCCGTGGTCAGTACCGGCTTGAGCAGATTGGAGGCATCCATGACGCCGCCGGAAGCCGCACCGGCACCGATGATGGTGTGGATTTCATCAATGAAGAGGATGGCGTGCTCCTGTTTGGTAAGTTCGGCCAGCAGCAGCTTGAAGCGCTTCTCGAAATCACCTCGATACTTGGTACCAGCCAGCAAGGCGCCCATGTCGAGCGAGTACACGACACTGTCCTTGAGTATTTCCGGAACCTGACCGTCAACAATTTGCTTGGCCAGACCTTCGGCAATTGCAGTTTTGCCAACCCCGGACTCACCGACGAACAGCGGATTGTTCTTGCGACGACGTGAGAGCACCTGGATCAGCCGGGTGATCTCCTGCTCTCTGCCAATCAGCGGATCAATGCGGCCGGCTTTGGCCTCTTCGTTGAGGTTGGTAGAAAAACTGTCGAGCGCATTCTGCGGTTTTTCCTTGGCCCCACTCTCGCCAATATTGCCCAGTTCGGGATCAGACTCGTCATTGTTCATGCCCGGACCGCGAATGTTGCCGTGCGTGATGAAATTGACGACATCGCCGCGATTGACTCCGTGTTTTTTCAGCAGATAAACCGCATGGCTGTCTTTCTCGCCGAAAATCGCAACCAGCACATTGGCACCGGAAACTTCACGTTTGCCAGTGGATTGCACATGAAAGACCGCACGCTGGATGACGCGCTGGAAACCGAGTGTCTGCGTTACTTCCGGGCTGTCATTCTGCTCGGGTAACTGGGGGATGTGAGTAGTCAGATATTGCTGCAAATCTGCCCTGATTTTGTCCAGCTCCACGTCACAGGCCAGCAATATATCGCGTGCTGCACTTTCATCGAGCAATGCCAGCAGCAAATGCTCGACAGTAATGAATTCATGCCGTTTCATCTTGGCCCAGGTGACGACATGATTGAGTGCGGTTTCAAATTCTTTGCTAAACATGGCAATTACCTTTCAATTTGACTGCTCCAATCGCTACATGGGGGCTATGCCGGCAAAAACAAAGGGCAAGCACCGGTCGCTTTTTAATCATTCATCCGTCATTCATTAATCATCGGCCTCGATGTCACACATCAGGGGATGCTCTTCCGCCCGGGCATATTCATTGACCTGGGTTGCCTTGGTTTCTGCGATTTCCTTGGGAAATACCCCGCAAACACCCTTGCCTTCAGTGTGCACTTTCAACATGACCCGAGTGGCCGTTTCAGCATTCATCCCGAAGAAAACCCGCAATATCTCGACCACAAACTCCATCGGAGTGTAATCATCATTCAACAGGATCACGCGATACAGCGGGGGTGGCTTGATTTTGGCCTGATCAGGCGCGAGAGCCTCACGTATGCTACTCCCACGCTGATGCTCGTCATCATTGCCGTCGTTCTGGCTACGAATGACCAATTGGATGGCCGGATTGAATTGTGTCAAATAAGTCATTGTCATCATGTGCAAGCTGGAATTCACTGCTACCCAGAAAGTGCGCAGAAACTATAGCATGTTTCATCTTGCTGCCTCAGCCAAGCATGCATTCTGCGTAGCAACTTTAAGCTTCTGGCAAACACCCAGCTACCCCAGCATCACATTCAAGTTAATTTCCGCTTGCTTACTGGCAATAATGATGCAAATTCTTTGGGGAAATGCATTTGACATGAAAAAAAAATAGGGTTATACGTTCGCGATCTTGTAAAAACACAATAAATACAAGACATAACAAGATGATATTCAACTCGAAATCATCGGCGCATTTGTAGTCGGGGAGGTATTTATGAGTACCGGTCAGGTCAAATGGTTCAATAACGCCAAAGGTTTTGGCTTCATTCTGCCCGATGATGGTGGCAGTGATTTATTTGCGCATTATTCTGCGATAGCAATGGAAGGCTATAAAACCTTGAAGGCCGGCCAAGCCGTCTCTTTCGAGATCATTGAAGGGCCCAAGGGCTTGCATGCCACCAACATCATGGCGGTCGATGCAGATGAAGGTAATACAGCTGAAGATGGTGCAGCGGCTCCTCGTATCAACGATACTGGCAACTAGCCCGCTTACCCGAACTACCCTTGAGTGTTGATTCTTTTCAATAAACCCTATGGCGTACTGAGCCAGTTCACGTCAGAAGCCAACCATCCCGGCCTTGGCGACTATATACCCATCAAGCATGTCTATCCGGCCGGGCGTCTGGATCATGATTCCGAAGGCTTGCTGCTGCTGACCAATGACGGCGACCTGCAACATCGCATCAGTGATCCTCGCCACAAACTGCCCAAAACCTATTGGGTACAGGTGGAAGGCATCATCACTCAATCAGCATTGGCGCACTTAAGCGGCGGTGTGGCGCTCAATGACGGCAAGACCTTGCCGGCACTTGCCGCCGCCATGCCGGCTCCGGCACTGTGGCCACGAGTGCCACCCATACGCGTGCGGCTTTCCGTCCCAGACTCCTGGCTGAGCATCACACTGAAAGAAGGACGCAACCGGCAAGTACGCCGCATGTCAGCGGCTGTCGGTTTTCCTACTTTACGGTTGGTGCGCTGGCAGATTGGAGAGTGGAATCTGGCTGGCTTGCAACCCGGTCAATTCCGGGTCATCAGCTGAACCAGCACTTTACCAGCGTTCGCTGGCCTGCTGGTCCGAGTCTTTGGCTTCAACCCAGTGCTCGCTGTTTGCCAGCCGGCATTTCTTCCAGAATGGCGCGCGGGTTTTGAGAAAATCCATGATGAATTCACAAGCGGCAAAAGCCGCACCCCGGTGTGGACTGCTGACGCCAACAAACACAATCTGGTCACCAGGTTTCAGTTCACCGATGCGGTGCAGCACCGTCACATCCAACAAGGGCCAGCGCCGCTGCGCTTCAACCAGGATATTCTCCAGACTCTTTTCTGTCATACCGGGATAATGTTCAAGGAATAGCGCCTTGAGGGTCTGGCCATCCTGCGAATCCCTTACCAAGCCAGTGAAGGTAGCAATGGCTCCGATATTGGCTGACTGCTTGCGCAGGAAGTCAACTTCCTCCTGCACATTGAAATCAACCTGCTGTATACGGATAGTGAACGCCATGTTTTTAGCTCAGCCGCCGGTAACCGGGGGGAAAAAGGCAACTTCATCGCCATCACGCACGGCAGCAGACAATGGCACCAGCTCCTGATTGACGGCCACCAGCACCTTGTTGGCTGCCAGGATCTGCCGTGCCTGCCCGCCATGCAGTTGCACCAGCGCTTCCAGCAACTGCGTGACAGTAGTGTCTGCGGTGGCCGGGAATTGTTCATGGGACAACCCCAGGGATTCACGAATGCTGGCAAAGTAACGGACTTCAATCATGGCTCTTTTCCGTGGATTCAGACCTGGCGCTGCCAGTGACCGGATTTGCCGCCCTGCTTGTCCACCAGCTGGATCTGCCGAATCACCATGCCGCGATCAACTGCCTTGCACATGTCATACAGTGTCAATGCAGCTACCGATACGGCTGTAAGGGCCTCCATTTCAACACCAGTCTGGCCTGACAAGCTACAAGTAGCGGCAATATGGACTGATGAAGTTTCAGGATAAGGCGTCAATTCAACCTTGACGCTGCTCAGCATCAAGGGATGACACAAGGGGATCAAATCGGAGCATTTCTTGGCAGCCTGGATGCCGGCGATCCTGGCCACGGCAAACACATCCCCTTTTTTGTGGGTGCCCTCCGAGATCATTTGCAAGGTGGCAGGCTGCATTTCCACCCACGCTTCTGCAGTGGCAGAACGCTGGCTGACGGCTTTGTCGCCAACATTCACCATGTGGGCCTGCCCTTTGGCATCAAGATGGGTCAATGTGCTCATGATTGTCTTTTCAAGGTTTGTGATCGGGCCATTATCCTCTTTGATACTGCGTTTATGAAAGGGCATGATTCGGTTAGCATGCGCTCCCCTTTTCCTGCAGTTGTCCACTTATGATCTGGTTAGCCCATAGTTCCGTTGCCACCATCGTTGAAGATCATGGTCGTTTCCTGATGGTGGAAGAACGGGATGGTGATCGAATTGTCTTCAATCAGCCGGCTGGCCATCTGGATGAAGGTGAAACCCTGTTCACTGCTGCCGTACGCGAAACACTGGAAGAAACCGGCTGGGATGTGCAATTGACCGCGCTGTTGGGCCTCTATCACTACCCTGCCCCCAACGGAGTGACTTATATTCGGCATTGCTTTGTAGCCAAACCCTGCTTGCAGCATCCAGAGCGTGAACTGGACACACCCATCATTGCAGCACATTGGCTCACTGCCGAGGAGATTTTTGCGGAAAACTTTCCTGTGCGCAGTCCGATTGTACGCCGCTGCCTGCAGGATTATCTGAATGGCAGCCGTTACCCCTTGTCCCTGATCCATCACCTGCAACCATGAACCCCCAAGACACCAAGGTCATCGTAGGCATGTCAGGGGGCGTCGATTCTTCGGTAGCCGCGCTGCTTTTGTGTGAGCAGGGTTATCAGGTCAGCGGGCTGTTCATGAAAAACTGGGACGAAGACGACGGCACCGAATATTGTACTGCCCTCACTGACCTGGCTGATGCCGAGTCGGTATGCAAGCAACTGGACATCAAATTACATACTGCCAATTTTGCTGCTGAATACTGGGACAATGTGTTCGATCATTTTCTCGATGAATACCGACGCGGCCGTACGCCTAACCCTGACATCTTGTGCAACAAGGAAATCAAGTTCAAGGCTTTCCTGGATTACGCCACCCAACTGGGAGCCGACTGCATTGCCACTGGCCATTATGCGCGTACTGTTGAAGTAGAAGGCCACACACACCTGTACAAAGGCCTGGATCCACTCAAGGATCAAAGTTATTTCCTGTCTGCGGTGCAGGAAAAGCAGCTCGAGCGCACACTGTTTCCGATTGGCGCGCTGCCGAAACCGGAAGTACGTGCCCTGGCAGCGCAATATTCACTGTCCACCCACAACAAAAAAGACAGCACCGGCATTTGCTTCATCGGCGAACGCCGCTTCAAGGATTTCCTGCAAACCTATTTGCCGGCGCAACCCGGCCACATTGAAACCCCTGAAGGCAAGGTCCTCGGCGACCATCAGGGCTTGATGTACCACACGCTGGGCCAGCGCGCAGGCCTGGGCATCGGAGGCGTCAGTGGCAGTAACGAAGCAGCGTGGTATGTGGCGGCCAAGGACCTGCAACGCAATGTGCTGGTAGTAGTCCAGGGCAACGATCATCCGCTGTTGTTTGCAAGCAGTCTGATTGCCACCAAGCTCGACTGGGTAAATGAGGCGCCGGTGTTGCCATTGCACTGTGCAGCCAAAATTCGCTACCGGCAAACAGATCAGGATTGCACAGTCACCGCCAGTGCCGATGGTGAACTTCAAGTGGTGTTTGCCACGCCCCAACGCGCGGTAACCCCGGGCCAACAGGTGGTGTTTTACCAAGGCGAACGTTGCTTTGGCGGTGGCGTCATCCAAACTAGCGGACCAGCCACCTGATGAGTCAACGTGAACAAATCATAGCCCTGGCAGGTGTAGCCCAAGCTTCAGTATTGGTCCATCAATTGGCGTTGCACGGCGTTGTGGCACAGGACAAATTTGCCATGGCAGTCCGCAGCCTGTTTGTGCTGGATCCACCCTCTACCCTGGAAGTTTTCGGTTCGCTGAAACAGTTGCGACTCGGGCTGGAAACCCTGAAAGAGTTGCTGGGCAGCTATGAATCAGTACTGGCACCCACCGAAGGACCACGCTATTTCTCGGGTATTTTGCATCTTGAGGCCCAATTCAAATCGCGCACCCGCATGCTGGCTGACATCCGCACCGAACTGCAGCGCCTGCATGACAACTACCCCGCCGGCCAGCTGACAGAGGATCCGCTTGCTATCAAACAATTGGCCGCGCTCTACCGCTCCACACTGAGTACGCTGCCATTCCGCATCCATGTCAGGGGCGATCTTAACTATTTGCGCAATGATCATGTCGCTGACAAGGTACGGATCCTGCTGTTTGCCGGGGTGAGGGCTGCCTTTCTGTGGCGCCAGCTGGGGGGCCGCCGCTGGCATTTGTTGTTCAAGCGCGGCAGTCTGGCCAAGGACGTAGAGCAATTGTTGCTTACCCTCTGAGCCCCTTGCCTTACTCCGGAAAAACCCTGCTTTGTGTAGCCGCATGCGTTAAAATAACACGGTAAATTTTGTGGACGCCCTTACATGCCAGTTTTAGATACCGGTCCGGTTTCATCTCTCACAGCCATTTCCCCCATTGATGGCCGCTATCACAGCAAAACGCGCGCCTTAAGCCGCTATTTCAGTGAATTCGGACTGATTTATTACCGGGTGCTGGTGGAAATCCGCTGGTTCCAGCAACTGGCCGACCTCGCCTATGTGCCGGAAGTAAAACCGCTGAGCAGCGCAGCCAACCAGTATCTGGCCGACCTCCTCGACCAGTTCAGCCAGGCAGATGCCCAGGACATCAAGGACCGCGAAAAAATCACCAACCATGACGTCAAGGCAGTCGAATATTTTCTGAAAGCCAAATTTGAAGCGGTGCCTGAGCTCGCCGCCAGCAAGGAATTCATCCACTTTGCCTGCACCTCGGAAGACATCAACAACCTGGCCTACGCACTGATGTTGAAAGATGCACGCAGCGAAGTGCTGCTGCCACTGATGCAACAGGTTGCCGCCGCCATCAAGACCCGAGCCGTGCAATATGCCGATATTCCGCTGCTGGCCCGCACCCATGGCCAGACCGCCACGCCCACCACGATGGGCAAGGAATTCGCCAACACGGTGGCGCGCCTGCAGCGCCAGCTGCAGCAGATCGCCAATGTCGAATTGCTCGGCAAGATCAACGGGGCAGTCGGCAACTACAATGCCCATATGATCGCTTATCCCGAAGTGGACTGGCAGGCCAATGCCAAGGACTTTGTCACCCGGCTGGGACTGCATTGGAATCCCTATACCACCCAGATCGAACCCCACGATTACATTGCGGAGCTGTTTGCTGCCTGCTGTCGCTTCAATACCATCCTCCTCGATTTTGATCGTGATGTCTGGGGCTATATCTCGCTCGGCTATTTCAAGCAGAGGACCGTCGCTGGCGAAGTCGGCTCATCGACCATGCCGCACAAGGTCAACCCGATCGATTTCGAAAATTCGGAAGGCAATCTCGGCATTGCCAATGCCGTGATGCAGCATTTGTCGGAGAAACTGCCGGTCTCCCGCTGGCAACGCGACCTTACCGACTCCACCGTGCTGCGCAACATCGGCACTGGCTTTGCCCATAGCGTCATCGCTTATGAAGCCTCGCTGAAGGGACTGTCGAAACTGGTAATTGATGCTGACAAGTTGCAATCCGATCTCGACAACAGCTGGGAAGTGCTGGCGGAAGCGATCCAGACCGTGATGCGCCGCTACAACGTAGCCGAGCCATATGAAAAACTCAAAGCTCTCACCCGTGGTCAGCGTATTGATGCAACAGTGCTGGCGGCCTTTGTGGATACACTCGACATTCCGGCAACCGCCAAACAAATGCTGCGTGAACTGCGCCCGCACACCTATGTGGGCAACGCAGCGCAACAGGCCAAGCAGTTGCCATGATCGTCGACAAGCTGGGCACTCCGGCATTTCTGCGCGATTACTGGCAAAAGCAACCTGTGTTGCTGCGGCAGGCAATACCGGACTTTGTGGATCCAGTGTCTCCCGAACAACTTGCCGGCCTGGCTTGCGAGACCGAGGTGGAATCCCGGCTGGTGTTCACACGACGCCAAACGTGGCAAATGCAGAGCGGCCCGTTCCGCACCAGGGATTTCACTGCGTTACCCGCCCGCAACTGGACCTTGCTGGTACAAGCAGTCGACCAGTGGCTGCCAGAAGTAAAACAGCTGCTCGCCACCGTGCCATTTCTGCCCACCTGGCGCGTCGATGATGTAATGATTTCCTACGCCACCCCCAATGGCGGCGTCGGCCCCCACTTTGATTACTATGATGTGTTTCTGGTGCAGGGCCAAGGCTCACGCATCTGGAAGACCGGCCAGCATTGCACCTCTGCGGATACCTTGCGTACCGACAGCGGTCTCAAGTTGCTCAAGCACTTCCAAACTGAGTATGAATGGCATTTGCAAAGTGGTGACGTACTTTATGTGCCCCCCGGGTTCGCCCACTGGGGCGTATCGGTCGACAACAGCCTGTGCTACTCGATCGGTTTCCGGGCGCCATCCATGTCGGAGGTGGTACTGGGATACAGTGAAGAGCTGGCAGCCGGACTCAGCCCGGATCTGCGGTTCAGGGATCCGAAACGCCAGCAACCTTTGCGCGCTGGTGAAATCAGCGCCGCAGATTTGCTGCAAGCCAAACGTCAGCTACAGCAAGTCCTGCATGATGACGCCGCACTGCAACGCTGGTTTGGCATGCATATGACCCAGCCGCGCTATCCGGAGCTCATACAGCCCGAGCAATGCCGGCTGCGACCACAGGCGCGGCTTGGCCTGCATCCCGCTTCACGGCTGGCCTGGCTTGAGCACGCGCGCCAATTGCAAGTGTTCGTCGATGGCGACAGCCAGCTGCTGCCAGCCAGCAACGGCTTGCGGAAAGCATTGCAACTGTTGTCGCGTGGCGAATCAGTCTCCTACAAGTCCCTGGCAAGCAACAACGCTGGCCGGCACTGGTGCCAACAGTTGCTGGCACGCGGCAGCCTGCAAGCGGAGCAATCCGATGATTGAAGCACTCGAGATTCTGCATCCAGGCGAAATGGGCAGTTCACTGTTCATCGGGGCATGTCCTCCACATGCAGCCAAACCGTACTGAATCAGTATGACCAAGACCGTGTTATCCCACCGCTTCTGCGTTGCCCCGATGATGGATTGGACTGACCGTCATTGCCGGTATTTCATGCGCCTGCTCAGCAGCAAGGCCCTGCTCTACACCGAGATGGTCACCACTGGCGCCATCTTGCATGGCGACCAGCACCGCCATTTACGCTTCGATGCGTTTGAACAACCGCTGGCGCTGCAACTGGGAGGCAGTAATGCCACTGAATTGGCTGCTTGCGCGCAAATTGCTGAGCAGCACGGTTATCAGGAAATCAATTTGAATGTCGGCTGCCCCAGCGACCGCGTGCAAAACCACATGATCGGCGCCTGCCTGATGGAGCACGCGCCACTGGTCGGAGATTGTGTGGCAGCGATGCAGGCCAAGG
Organism: uncultured Gammaproteobacteria bacterium; assembly: GCA_903853385.1. Lineage (GTDB taxonomy): Bacteria > Pseudomonadota > Gammaproteobacteria > Pseudomonadales > Pseudohongiellaceae > CAILUG01. Next base: position 23,123 of record CAINTJ010000122.1, on the reverse strand, counting down.
TAAGCATTCCGGTAACGGTAAAATGCCGTATTGGCATCGACCAAATGGACAGTGACCAGGCGCTGGCAGATTTCATCAATACCGTTGCAAACCGCAGCACGTGCCGCACCTTCATCGTGCACGCCCGCATTGCGATCCTGCAAGGCCTGAGCCCGAAGGAAAATCGTGAAATTCCGCCACTGAACTACCCGCGGGTTTACTGGATCAAACAACAGTTTCCGCAGCTTGAAATTGTGATTAACGGCGGCATTCGCAGTCTCGAAGCAGCCGCCGATCAGCTGCAACACGTGGACGGCGTCATGCTGGGCCGCGAGGCTTACCAGAATCCCTGGCTGTTGCACTCTGTCGATGAGCAACTGTTTGGTTGTGCATCGAGCCCGGAAACCCGCGCTTCAACGATACAACACTATTACGAATACATTGAGCGACAATTGGCCCAGGGAGTGCCGCTGCACCACATGACGCGTCATCTGCTCGGGCTGTTCCATGGCCAATACGGTGGCAAAGCATTCAGACGTAACCTGAGTGACATGGTGCAAATGCACGGAGCAGGTATCGAGGTGCTGCAAGCGGCTGTGGCTGGCGTAACTTCCCACAAACCAAAGCCTTTGACTGATCCACAATTGTGCTGAACGAAGGAAGACTGCATGTTACAAACCGTCAAACAGTTCTTCGAATGTTTTCTGAATCCCGGCAATGAAGATGGCAGCAAAACACAACAGCAGAAAGTGCAAATGGCGTGCGCGGCCCTGCTGCTGGAAATTTCCGCTGCCGACCAGCATAGCAGTGAAGCTGAACTTGCCTTGTTGCACACCATACTGCGTGAAACTTTCCAACTGGACGAACCAGCGCTGGAACAGTTATCGCGACTCGCGCAACAGGAAGCCAAATCAGCCACTTCGCTTTACCAGTTCACCAGCTTGATCAACACAGGCTTCAACTATCCGCAAAAAACTGCGCTGCTGGAGCAATTATGGTTGATAGCTTTTGCCGACAATCGCCTGGATAGCCATGAAGAACACCTGATCCGCAGAATTGCCGATTTGCTGCATTTGACGCACGGGGATTTTATACGCGCCAAATTCGCAGCCCGGGCAGCGAAACCGGACTAACCTTGCTGCTTGAGTGCCGACACCAGATCCTGGAATTCAAGGCGGTTCTGCTCACTCATCGCCATCAGTGTCAGATGCGCATCAATGACCTTGTCGCGCACAGTGGCTTCCGATTCGGTACGCAACCGCAACTCATTGAATTGCAGCGACTGCTTGGGAACGCTCGGCACGATATTGCAAATCGCATCAAAACTCATGCTGCGCAGGATCCTGGTGATGTCGGCATTGGGTGAAACAATGGTGGGCATCACATTAAAACGGTTGCGCAGCTGGATCGACATCTTGGCAAGCATTCCCAACGCAGTACTGTCAATACTCTTGGTTTCACTCATGTCTACCACCATGGCATCAAGAATGCCGCGGCGGTACAGATTGTTGCAATAGTTGTCGAGTGTAGAACTCATCACCACACGCACTTCGCCGACAAACTTCAGCATGGCCATGTTGCGGTAATCAGCCGCCAGTATCTTGCCTGCACTCATGTTCGCGTCACACTCATGATGGCAATATCATCCGGCACCTGCATGGTTTTGGGTGGCGACAGTGCCGCTTTGACGTCTTCAAACCTGCCCTTGGTATCTTGCACCACTTGCCGCAAATGCTCCTCTTTGTTGGCGTAATCGCCATTTTTCATGACTTCCAGTATGCCATCGGAAAACAGCACCAGCGCAAAATCCTCGGCAATTGGCAGCTTTTGGTTGAAATAAGTGGCCTCGCCAAACAAGCCAATCGGGAACGAACTGCGCGCAAGCGGGATCGGACTGGCTACCCCATGCTGATACAAAACCGGCAAAGGATGATGTCCGGCCACACTGTATTCGAGCATGTTGGTATTGTCGTTGAGGATGCCCATAAACACCGTGACATGCTTATCAAGTCCGGATTTGATCAAATCACGGTTGAGCACTTCCAGCAAATGTGCCGGCGTGAATTCACCTTCAAAACGGCCGCGCAGATTGTCGAGGCGCATCTGCTCAATACGGAAGCGCAGCAATACGGTGATGAAGGCAGAGGACGAGCCGTGGCCGGATACGTCCGCTATGTAGAACAGCGTTTCATGGCGTGAAGCTGATTTGTAATCGACGGTATCGCCACTGAGGTAAAGCGACGGTACTACTTTGTGATTGAAATGAAACGGGCCGATGTCCTTAGGTGGTATCGGCATCATGTTGATTTGCACATGGCGACCAGCTTGCTGGTCCTGCTGGAAAATCTGTACGCGCTCTTCGAGTTCGGCGTTGATCTTTTCCAGTTTTTTGCGGATACGGATATTTTCACCGATCAAGCGGGCCTTGCGCAGACTGTTGTTGATGGAATGCTCAAGAATCGCAGTGCTTTCCAGTGGCAGAATGAGATAGTCACTGACACCGAGGCGTAACGCATGCAGCAAGTCATCGGTATTACTGCGCTCCGCCAGCACGATGATGGGAAGATCAGAAGCCACTTCCAGCAGTTGCTGGATGGTGGCGAACTTGCTCGCATCCGGCATATCAATATTGATGATTACCAGATCCGGGCAGGCAGAATGAAAACGTTCCAGCCCAATGTTGGCATCACGGGCCAGCACCACGTGTTGCTGCAGGTTGCCCAAGGCAGCAGTGATGGTTGCAATCACAGCGTTATCATCATCGATAACGAGGACGCTTAATTCTTTACGGGCGGAGATTGCCGGATTCATGGGACTGGCTAAGGGCCTGGCTTACTGTCTTTAATTTGCCAAATTCAGAAGAAGTTTTGGCTCAAGAAACCTTACTCTAGTCAGAAAGTTACTGCAACATTTAAAGGTTGATTGTCAGGTTACTTGGCCAGCACCTGCTCCTGCCAGAACTTCTGCAACCGCTTTTCCGAGACCGGTACGCGGGTGCCCAGGGTCTGTGCAAACAGCGAGATTCGCAATTCCTCCAGCAACCAGCGGTATTCATCAAGCGCTTCCTCCTCGATCTCATGGCGTTCGCAGTATTGACGACGCTGCAGGTATTGCTGCCACAGTTGTTCCAGCACACGTGTCCACGCCAGATCCTTGGCACCTTGCAGCGGATATTTGTCGAGCCGCTGATCAACGCCCTTCAGATAGCGCGGTATCTGTTGCAGCTGCAGCCACGGGGTCCTGAGCAGGAACTGGTCGGGGAATAACATAGCGAGCTGGTTGCGGACATCCTGCTGCAAGGACAGCGCTTGGGGCCCGCCATAGGGCTTGTGCTGAAGTCGCTTCAGCAATTCATGCCAGGCCTGCAAGATCTGGTAGAGAATCGCTTCCACTTGCATGGCCACTGCCAACACCGTGTTGCGCTTGGCCTCGCAACGCTCCATGAACGCTTTCTGGGTGCGGGGGAGTGACTCCTCAACCTCAAATGCAATGCAGTAAATCCGCTGGATCAGCCAGTCAAGCACTTGCTCCCGCTTGCCCAGCATCTGGACTGCATGAAGCTGCTGCGGTTTCTGCAGGAGCTCCTTTTGGAGGTAACGCAGTTGCTGACGGTTTTGCAGCATGAACAAACGGGTTAACCCGGCAATCGAGGCCAGCCTGGCTTTGTAGGCAGAGTCGAGCAACACCAGATCCACACTCTCGCCGCGATCAACCAGGGCCGGATAGGACTTGAGCCGGAGTTTGCCGTCGCCCAACTCATATTCCAGCAACAAGTCGCCAAAGTTCCACTCAGTCAAGCCATGTTGCTCAATGCTGTTAGTGGCGGCCTTGCTGATGCTGGCCTGAACCGCACCACTCAGGTCCAGTCGCAGTTTGGCCAGATCCCGGCCACTGCCCAGCAACTGGCCCTTCTCATCCACCACTCGCAAAAATACACGCAGATGATCCGGCAATTCCACTGCCTGCCAGCACTCGGCAGGCAGCTGAATCCCAGTATGCCGCAGCAACTGGCGAGTCAGGGCCTGTTGCAACGAGCCCTCCTCTTGTTTCAGATCAGGCAACAATTTATCGACCAGATCAGGCACCGGCACAAAATTCCGGCGCCAGACCTTGGGCATGGCCCTGATCAACGCTATGCATTTTTCCCGTAGCAAACCTGGCACCAGCCAATCGAGCTCTGCTTCCCGCAACTGCTTCAATACTGATACCGGCACCGTGACAGAGACTCCATCGTTTTCCTTGCCGGGGTCAAACAGGTAATCGAGCTCCAATGCCATGGCCGGAATTGCCACCGTTTGTGGAAACTGGGCCAGAGCATCGGCATCAAGTGCGGTAGTCTGCAACTGGGACTCGCTCAAGAACAGCTCTGCCGCCTTGGCTTTTGGCAAAGCAAAATACCAGCGTTCCAGACTGGCCACATCCACCACATTGGTGGGCAAGCGCTCTTCGTAAAATTGTGCAATCCGGTTCTCATCCACCAGCAAGTCACGGCGCCGGGTGCGCTCTTCCAGATCGGCAATCTTCTGGATCAACGCGCAATTGGCAGCAAAAAACGGTGCCCGCGTGGTGAGCTGCATGGTTACCAGTGCTTCGCGAATGAACATTTCGCGCGCTACTGCCGGGTCAACCAAGGAATAGGAAATACGCCGTTTTTCCACCAGCGGCAGGCCATAAAGCATGACTTTTTCATAGCCCATCACTTGACCGCGCTTTTGCTCCCAATGCGGTTCGAAATAATCTTTCTTGATGAGATGCAGCGCCAAGCGCTCAATCCATTCCGGCTCTACCTTGGCATTCATTCTGGCGTATAGCTGGCTGGTTTCCACCAACTCAGCCGAGACCAGGAAACGGCAATTTTTCTTGTGCAGCGATGAACCGGGAAAGATCGTGTATTTGCGGCTGCGAGTGCCCAGGTAAGTGCCGGCTTCCATGCGACTGGCCACATGACTTATAAAGCCGGTCAGCACCGAGTGGTGTATTTCCTCGTAAGTAGCCGGATCCTTGTTGATGGAAAGTTTCATGTCCTGACATTGCAACAGCAATTGTCTGTGCACTTCCCGCCATTCGCGCATGCGCATGTACGAAAGAAAGTGTTTCTGGCAAAAAGTGCGCAGTTTGTTGCTGCCTATCAGCTGCCGCTGTTCTTCGAAATAATTCCACAGATTGAGAAAAGCCAGGAAATCGGAATCCTGGTGCCAGAAGCGGCGATGCGCCTCGTCAGCAGCTTGCTGGCGGTCCATGGGCCGCTCCCGCGGGTCCTGAATGCTGAGCGCACTTACAATCACCAGCATTTCGTGGAGGCAATGCCTGCTGGCCGCTTCCAACAACACTCGCGCCAGCTGCGGATCGAGCGGAAAGCGTGCCATATCGCGGCCACGCGCCGTCAGTTCACCCCGGCTATTCACCGCCTGCAATTCTTCCAGCAGATGGAAGCCGTCGCGAATGGAGCGCGGCTCCGGTGGTTCCATGAAGGGAAACTGCTCGATATCGCCAAGTTTGAGAGCCAGCATCTGCAGAATGACAGAGGCCAGATTGGTCCGCAGAATTTCCGGCTCAGTGAATGGTGTGCGCCCGGCAAAATCTTCCTGGGCATAAAGTCTGATACAGGTACCAGGACCCAGGCGGCCGCAACGGCCTGCACGCTGATTGGCACTGGCTTGTGAAACCGCCTCAATCGGCAAGCGCTGGATTTTACTGCGTACGCTATAGCGGCTGAGCCGCACCAGTCCGCTGTCAATCACATAGCCGATGCCAGGCACTGTCAGTGAAGTTTCCGCCACGTTGGTAGCCAGCACAATACGACGCCCGGCATGTGCTTCGAACACGCGCTGCTGCTCCTTGTTGCTTAAACGGGCATAGAGCGGCATGACTTCCAGATGCTGGTACTGCTGTCGACGCAACAGCTCGGCACAATCGCGAATTTCTTTCTCACCGCTGAGAAATACCAGCACATCCCGGAAGGCAGGCTTGTGCTGGCGCTCGAGTTGCTGGATATGTTCAAAGGCTGCCACTACCTGCTCCGGCAATTCCTGCTCGTCTTCCGGCGCCGGCGGACGATACAGCATCGTCACCGGAAATGTACGACCAGATACCTCGATCACCGGCGCAGAGCTGAAATGCGCAGAAAACTTGGCAACTTCAATGGTGGCTGAAGTGATGATGAGCTTGAGATCGGCACGCTTTGCCACCAGCTGTTTGAGATAGCCAAGCAGAAAATCGATATTGAGTGAGCGTTCATGGGCTTCATCGATAATGATGGTGTCATAGCGGTTCAGCCACGGATCATGCTGGGTCTCGGCCAGCAGTATGCCGTCGGTCATCAGCTTGATCAGGGTTTGTGCGGTGCTGGTATCGGTGAAGCGCACCTGATGCGCCACTTCCCTGCCCTCTTGCACATGCAATTCTTCCGCGATGCGCGTGGCCATGGTCCTGGCTGCCAGCCGGCGCGGCTGGGTGTGCCCGATCATGCCGAAAACGCCACGACCAAGATCCAGGCAAATTTTGGGAAGCTGGGTGGTTTTGCCTGAACCGGTTTCACCAGCAACAATCACTACCTGGTGGTCAGTGATGGCTTTTTTAAGCTCTTCAATGCGTGCCACCACCGGCAACGCCGGCGGATAGTGCACCACTGGCACCAGTTGCTTGCGCGCCGCCGCTTGTGCCATCGACCCAGCAATGCGTTCTGCCAGGCTGGACAGTTGTTGCTCAGCGCTGGATGGCGCACTGCCCTTGAGTTCACGCGTCAACTTTTGCAGCTGATTGCGCAGTGGCCAACGATCCACCAACAAGCAGGCGGCAAGACTGTGTTCAAGATTGTGGAGAAGTTTCACGGATTCCATGATGCGCCTGTGGCAGTCGAAACCCTTGTATGTGTGCCGCACCCGGCCCCTGCAGGCAGGACAGGTAACAGTGCACAAACAAAAAACGGCTGGGGGCTTACCCCAGCCGTTGGATAGCTGATCAATGTTGGCAGTAGGGGTTCTGGCCTAGATCGGCTGTTCGCGATGATAGGCTTCATTGTTGGGACTATGGTCGCCTGCCAGCCAGCGCTTCAGCTCCGAATGCGCTTTGGGCAGTACATCAGCGTTGATCTTGTCGACCTGCGGATGATCCGTGCAGAATTCCACGATCATGCCGTCCGGATCGATTACATACAGCGAATTGCAATAACCATGCTCCAGGAAATAATACTTGCTGTGGTCGTAGTTGGCGGCTTTCACACGCGCCAGCAAGTCCAGTTGATGGGCTTTGTCCACTTTCAGCGCAATGTGGCGGAAACCGGAGATCGGCAGATCCGGGCCGAACTCTTTCTGGTCAGAGGAATCAGCAAACTGGAAGAAGGCCAGCGCACTGCCATCCTGCAAGCCGAAAAAGCAATGACAATAGATGCGTTCTTTGCCGAACAACTCGGTCTTTTCACACCAGGTAGCCAGCAGTGGCATACCCATCATGTCTTCGTAAAAGGCGCGGGTGACTTCCAGGTTCTTGGCCACGTAGGCATTGTGATGCAGGCGCAGCGGCAGTTTCTGTTGAGCGTTCATGTTAACTCCTCGTTTTCCTAATTTCATTGCCGATTGGATTGGCCATTCCTGCCACCAGACCCAATCAGCGCTGGCAGCATGCTAAAAGTTTGCCCAGCACAGTTCAACCGTAAAGTGCCTTGCGCGAGGCCGGGAACGGATTGTTGACCACCGCCGGTTTGCCATTCATGAACATGGTGGCGCGGGTGGCATCATCATAGGCCGGCCATGTCGGCAAACCGGCGTGATTGGGATTGCCGGTGCGGGCAAAATTGGCAAAGGCCGTGCTCATTCTGCTGGCCAGCTCATAGCGGTCCTGGCCGGCACCGGTCATGGCGGCACCCACATCAACGTTGTCAAATGCAAACGGGATGTCAATACAGTGATAGGCTCGCAGCTTGCCCTCACGCACAGTCGATTGCCAGTTGAAATAATACATGTAAACCGGTGCAGCCTTGAGTGCAGCCTTGCGAGCGGCGGCAGTCAGTATCGCGCTGCGGAAACCGTCTGATCCGATGATCTGGTTGAATTCCTCATTGCTGCGTACTCCAAACTCTTTCTTATAGGTAGCCAGCAGGCTGGCCACCCCGGCCGCATCGCGGCGGGTGCTCTGCATCAGCAGTTTTTCCAGTGTAGCTGCATCGATCGGATCGACCGGCGTACCGGCAAAAAAATTCACTTCATGCTCGGTGGAACCCATCATCAGTGGCACATCTTTGGAAATCGCCGGCGCAGCGGGCGTAAACGGATCACGCTTGAGATGTTTGCCATCTACTACCGGACCGACAATGAGGTCGGGCACAGCATTAAAGGCCTTCAATAGTTGCTCCATCGGCAGCTCGCGCAATTTTCCTGCCTGGCTTTTTTCCAGCCCGAGTTGTTTGAGGAAGCGTTCTGCCTGGGCAGTGGCCTGCTCCGGCTTGATGCCTGTCAAGGCCGCACTGCTCATGGCGATGGCGCGATGGAACAAGCCTTTGGCCCCATCCATCGCCATCAGGTTGCAAACTTTGCCACCACCGCCCGACTGGCCGAAGATGGTGACGTTACCGGCATCGCCGCCAAAGGCAGCCGCGTTGTCACGCACCCACTGCAGTACCCCAATGATGTCGAGCATGCCAGCATTGCCGGAATCCGCATACTGCTCACCACCCACGCCGGCCAGGTAAAGATGGCCGAACACGTTAAGACGGTGATTGACGCTTACCACCACTACGTTCTGGTTCACCGACAGGCGGGAGCCATCATAGAGCAGCCAGCCACCAGAACCACTGGTATAGCCTCCACCATGCAACCACACCATGACCGGGCGTTTGCCTTGATCCAGCGCCGGGCTCCATACGTTGATGCTTAGACAATCTTCACCCATCGGCTCTGCACGATCCAGCGCAAACACTTCCGGAATGAACGGACCTCCTACAGGCTGCGGGGAACGATGTCCGATCTGCACAGCCTCCTTCACTCCCTGCCATGGTTTCACGGCTGCCGGTGCTGCAAAACGCAAAGCGCCCACTGCAGGCTCAGCATAGGGAACACCGAAAAACGCATTGGCGCTACCCTGCATCACGCCCCGCAATTTACCGCCGGTAGTTTTGATTTCGGCAGTGGGTTTGCTAGTACGAGTATCCTGGGCCCAGGCAGGCAACATCAATCCACCTCCCAGCAATAATGATGATGACAATGCAGTTTTAAGCACACTGCGACGGCTGAAACTGGCGGCATGGTCCAAGGTTTTTTTTGTATGCTGCATGTGAAAGCTCCCCCCCGCCTGAATCTAGTAGCCGGATGATAATGCATGTACTGCCCCGCAGAACATGAAGCTGTATTTGCCACCCCGACCGCGTCCGGCACTGGTAGGGCCAAATGTGCTTGTTTGTGATATAAGGCCGGCCGCGTTTTGACAGATTATGCGACCGATGTCCGACAAACCCTTTGTTTTCCTGCTGCCCGGCATGCTGTGCGATGCCGAAGTATGGCGTAACCAGATTGCAGCTTTGCAGTCGCAGTATGAATTGTATATCCCGGTATTCCGCGGCTTTGACTCGCTGGAAGCCATGGCCTTGCACGTGCTTGCGCTGGCACCCGCTCAGTTCTCGGTAGTAGCCCATAGCATGGGAGGCCGGGTCGCCATGGAACTGATGCGGCTGGCTGCTGATCGAATCCGCCATTTCATCGTGATGGACATGGGAGTGCACCCGGTCACACCCCAGGAAACTGAACGCAATGAGCAGTTGCTCGCCCTGGCAGCCCACGGAGGACTCGGGGCGGTTGCAGAAAGCTGGATCCCCTTCATGATCCACCCTGCACGCCATCAAGACGAGGTTTTGAAACAATCCATCCGATCCATGGTACTGCGTAACGACATTGCTGATTTACGTGGCCAATTGCAGGCAGCACAAGACCGCGCAGACCAGTCGCTGTACCTGGACAAGATTTCCCACAAGGTTTTTATCGCATGTGGTGACAGCGACAACTGGAATCCTCCTGAGCTGCATCAGCGTCTGCAGGCAGCTTTGGCGAATTCACAACTGCAAATAATTGCCGACTGCGGCCATATGGCACCCATGGAAAAGCCGGCCGAAGTCAATGCATTGCTGCTGCGTTGGTTACAGGCTTGACCCCGGCTATGGATACCGGTTTCTGGTCATCAAACATGGCAGTCCATAAAAAAAGCCAGGGCAGCTACTCTGTCCTGGCTTCTTGAAAATCACTTGATGGCGAAGGTCTGGCAACTACCACAACCCAATCAGTAAAGGCGTTGCTCAGGGAACAATGCTGCTGCTACGGTCCACCGAGCTACCACCGGTTCCCACCATCAGTTCAGTCGCATAGTTTGCCTGCTGGCAAACGTATTCGAACAGTTCTTCACCCTGGTTCCAGCGAAGTTTGAAACCGCCCTCGAAGGTCTTGGTATAGGCACCCGTGTCATCTATGGTGAGGCGGTAATCAATGGTATTTTTGTCAGTGCGGTTAAAACGTTCAATGGTATGCAGTTTATTGGTATGCGGCAGGCCACGACGATCCATCCAGAACTCTTCGTTATAGCCCACTGTATCCACTACCAGGGCATTGCCCTCCCAATGTCCTACGGAATGACCGTAATTGGTGGGTTGCCATTCAGTTGGATGTGCACGCCCATCCATGTAAATGGTGCGGAAAGTGTGGGGGCCACCGATATCAAAAATGTAAAGTTGTTTGAGTTCGGTCATTTCCAGGAATTCCACACCATAAGGCGTCAAGAACTGACGAGCAGCGCCGGAAGCCTTGCAACGGGTATGCGGCTCCAACTCTCGGGTCTGGCGATAATCATAGACTGCTTTCGACCACGGCTGGAACGGAATACCGGCATAGGGCGAAATAGGCTCCAGAATGCCAAACACTGGCGTCCATATGCCTTTGTCGGCTGGATTCTTGCCGCCCAGGACTACCCTGCCTTCTGCATTGACGGGAGCAGGCCCGGCCGGCGGTGCTTTGCTGCCAGGCGGTTGGGCAACCACAATGCTAGCCATGGAAAACGCGAGCACGGCGATAGTTAAACGTAAAGGTTTCATCATGGTCGACCCCGACTTCTTGTGCAGGTACGTATTCTGATGCTTGATCAATTCGCCTGTTCTTTGGCGTTTGCTTCGATCTGGCTGGAGCCAGCATCAAGTTTCTGGCCTGGCTGACCACCGGTGCCCGACAGCGTTACACTTTTCGCATTTACACGACCGGTGCCATTGCGAGCCAGAAAGCCGTCAACGGTGATCTTGCTACCCAGTGCGAGCGACTCACGCAGCCAGCCGCGACGCTGCAGCAAGTGCGGGGGGCCCAACTCTGCACCCCAGGTGGCATTCTTGCCGGTAGCAGCATCTTTCACATTGAAATAGATCCACACATGGGGGTTGGTCCACTCGACTTTCGTCACAACACCTTCAAGCTTGATGGTTTTGTCGCCATCGAATTCAGCAGCAAAAGAGTGGTGGGCAGAAGCCGTGCCGGCCATGGACAAACCCAGAGCGGTTACAAGCAAACCTGCGATGATTTTGGACTTCATAGTTGCATTCCTCGACTAGTGATGCTGAAAAGCTCAGGGACGGTTGTCCTGGCAAAAGTGAATTGGAACTTCCTGGTCTGGCACCCACTGCATGGTCCAGCTGGCGGTCCACGGACGCGTATAGGCCCCGTGATCGTCGATCGCGACCTGATATTGCAGTGTATTCATATCGGGTCGTGTAAAGCGTTCGGTCAGTACCATATTGTTGGTATGTGGCAAACCACCATTGCTCATCCAGAAATCTTCGTTGAAACCTTTGGTGGTAACCAGCAGGGTATCACCCTCCCATTTACCAATCGCACGGCCGTAGTAAAGCGGATTGTCAGCATCACCGGTGACGCTGCCGACTTTATCCCGGCCATCCAGGTAAACGATGCGATAGTTGCGATTGCCACTGCCCATCAGGATGAATACGCGCTGATTGATTTTATCTTCGACAAACTTGATCCCCAGATCCGACTGATATTGTCTGGGGCCGCCAGGTGGTTTGCAGTGCAAGAACATCGGATCATCACGCAGATCTCGCTGCTGGCGATTTTTGTACAAGGCCAGCGCCCAAGGTTGCAAGGGTGCCACTTTAGCGGCATCAGACAGATCGGCCAATTGGCCGTACTTGTCCATTTTCACTTTCACGGCGTCTTCGACCAGCGCGTAGCTGCTTGGGAAACCCCAATAGCCGGTGGCGCTGCCCAAAATGACTTTGCCATCGGCGCCACGGGGTGCCGGTTCCTTTTTGGCTGGAACAGCCGGACGCAAATTCTTGAGTGTAAGCAGCGCGGTACCACCTTTGGTAACCTCTTCAGACCACAGCTGGCGTGAGCCGTCACGGGCGCGGATACCTTTGACAGTAAGCGTGTCGCCGGGTTTGACGCTCTGGCTGCCCCAGCCACTGCCTTTCAACAGCAACGGGCTTTCGAGTTCGACTGCCCAATTCGTCAATGTTGTACCGTTTTTCACATTTAGAAAAACATGCACATGGGGATTTTTCCAATCGACGTTGGTGACAACGCCAGTGACTGACATTTCAGCTGCCTTGTCGAATTTGGCCTGGATCGGATGATGCGCCAGCACAGGAGCGCTCACCAAACCCAGCATAACACTTGCGATTGCCGCACCTAAAAGAGCTTTCACTTTGGTATTCAGCATTTCAGCACCATTGCATTGCAGGCGGGTGGTTATAACTAAGCTTACTGCCTTACTACTTCCAGCGCACCACCGCCATTCTGGCTCTTCCAAGTGCCCACGATCGAACGCGACGGCAGCTCGAGATTTACGATTTTGCCATCCAGCGTATAGGAAACAGCTTTGTCTTTGACTTTGCCATCGGCTTCGATGTGTACAGTCCAGTTGTCTGGATTCAAGGTAGCTGCTTTGATGACCATGTCATCAGTGCCGGGATTGATGGTACCACTGACTTTCTTGCCATCCCAATCCAGCACCAGGAACAGGAAATCGCCACTGGCCTGATTGCCCTTCCACTCGCCGATCCACGAACCTTTCAACGGATGGCCTTCTTGGGCGCTGACACTGAATGCAAGCAGCAGACCTGCGGCGACAAACCCAGCTTTGCGGATAATGGACATCATGATTGGCAATCCCCTGTTAGTGTTCAATTGTTGTGCACGGTTCGAATTTTGGGTCTGACAACAGCCAGCTCTGAAACCATTTCTGATACGGGCTGGAAGCTGCGCAGATGTTGTGACGAACTTTGTATCAAGTAAAGTTGTAAATATTATGTATTTCACCTTATTCCCTCTATTTTCCCTCTCTTGGGGCTTGCAGGTAAAGCAGGCTCATATTCCTGTTTCCAAAGCCATTAAAAAAGGGGGAAAGTTGCCTCTCCCCCCTTCGAATGGGACTACTGGTCAGGATTTACCTGATCAGAAGTTCATATCAACCGTCAGCTGATAGCGACGACCGTACTGGTCAAAGCTGTTGCTGAGGAACTGACCGCTGGTGGTGGCAATGATCGGTGGATCACGATTCAACAGGTTGGTTACGTTAAAGGTGGTTTTCCAGTCATGGCGGGAGTTCCCTTTGAATTTATAGGAAACCGCGAGGTTGGTGACAAGCTGGGAAGCTACCCTGTTATTGTCGATATCAACACCCTGGATAAAGGTGTTGTTAACCAAGGTGTGACCGTAGTAATGCTCAAGCAACGAGAAACCCCAATCCCCAACCTGATAGTTCACAGTCAAATCCGCCTTGTAGTGTGGACGTTCCTGACCATTGATGGCATCAACCGTAGTACCGGCTGCTGAGGTGGTGGAGTTCTCACCCACAAAACCACCCAGAGCACGAACGGTCAAAGTTTCTTCCTGTGACTTGATCCAGTCAGGCTTCATTGAGTACTGAACTTCAAGATCGACACCGCGTACCTGGGCGCCAGCCACGTTGAAAAACTGGTCAAGAATGCGGGTGACAACCTGGGTGGCAGGATCACGCGAAATCAGGGCACAAGTGGCTGGATCTTTGGTTGCAAAGCAATCATCTGCCAGACGCTGTGCTCCCAAACGGCCCAAGGCATCTTTCAGCGTAATCTGGTACCAATCCAATGCGACCTGCACACCCTCTGTCCACGGCGCAAAACTGGGCTGGTAAACCAGACCGGTCGTAACGGTAGTAGCTTTTTCAGGTTTCAATGAAGGATTGGGGCTGGCCAAAACAGTCAAGGTGCCGTTGCTGGCATTTCCCAACTGCTTGTCGGTAATGGAACCCCCGCCGGTTGCAGTCAGGAAGCGCTCTGCAAAGTTTGGCTCTCTCACGTCATGTGACCGTGTATAGCGCCAGCGCAGATCCTTGAACAGTTGGGCATCAAGACCAAACTTCCAGCTGGGAGTGTTGCCCGAGCTGGAATATTTGGAATTACGATAGGCCAAATCAATGCCAATGGTCTGATAGTCCGAAAACTTCCACACTGGCACATTCAATTCAGCAAATTCTTCCGTAACACTGCTATCAGCACCGCCTACGCCAATGGCAGAAAACGGATGCAGCGAACGGTTACCGGCGCTGGCAAAACCAGTGGGGATATCCCGGATGCCCAAAGCCGGCGCATTCAGCACACCACGCTCGCCGTCGGATGGGAAGTTGTACTGGTTGAAATCTTCACTACGCCAAGTCGCACCGACCGCCATGGATACCGGGCCAGCACCCCAACCTTTATAAATTTCGCCACTCAGCAGCAGTTCGGCAAAATCCTGATTGAGTAGCCGAGTCTGTTTTTTCTCTTGATCTTCGATCCAGGCTTTTGCGGCCAGATTGGCATTGGCCAAACCCAGAATGTTATAAGGTACGCACTCGGCCGGGTTCAAAGATCCGATCGGGGAATCAGCAGTCACACCATCCACCGAGATCGGGCTAGGCAGCTTTTTGCCAGCCATGAAGGCTTTCAGCTGATCAGCAGTCGGATTGACCTGGGTAATGTTACACACCGTCTTGCCGCTGGTTGGGCTGACAATGGCATCCATACCCATGAAGAACTTGTCGATACGCGGAATGTTCAAAACCCCGGTGTCAACCTTGGACTGGCCGGTCTGATAGTGACCGGTCAGGTTCCAGCCGTTGGTCAAATTATATTCAAAGCCGACAGTTTCGGATTCCAGAATACCAATGCTGCGATCACCGCGGTTGTCATAGATATTGACCCCACCCGGCACATTGACGAGGCCTTGTTTGCTAATGATGATGGACGGGATATTGGCTGCAGACATTGCATCCTGCACAGTTTTCGGCAAATAGGGATTACCCGAAAACAGCGTGAAGCCATAGGTGGCACCGGCAATCGACATGTTGGAACGCTGGCCGAGGAAGTTGGACTCGGTACGTCCCAGCATCGCCTGACCAGTCAAGGTGAGCTGATCGTTTACATCATACTTGGCACCGACGAAGCCAGAACGCTGAATCACTTCATTGCCATCCGGGCCACGGTTTTTCGATGCATTGCTGTAGTTATATTCCTGGCCACCACTTTGGCTGGCAGTGAATGCCGAGCTGTTGGTACCAAATGCATATGGACGCACGCCTTTGCCATCATCAGTAAAGGTGTAATTAAGTAGACTGAAATTGGATGGCGAAATTATGAGGCCCTGAGGAGAGCCATTGTTAGCAAAGACATTCGGCATGGTGATGCGGCGCGGTTTGGTGCCCACAGGATCGGTGGCTTTCCAGGCTGGATTGGCGACAAGGCCGTAATCATTCCAGTTGGCAAGACGAGTTGGATCAGGCTCAATCTGGTTGACATTACGAGCCTCAAAAGAGCCAATAAGATGCAGGCGCTTGTCCATCATGCTGGTGCCGCCGGCTACCGAAACTTTGTAGTTCTGGCCATCACCGAATTCAGAGACACCGGTTGAAACGCTGGTTTTCAGACCTTCGAAATTGCGATCCAGTACAAAATTGACTACCCCTGCGACTGCGTCAGCACCATAGGCTGCCGATGCACCACCGGTCACTACGTCTACACGCTTGACCAGGTTATTGGGGAAGTTGTCGATGTTGACGCTGTTGTTGGCATCGGCCGGGATAATACGGGAGCCGTCCATCAGCACCAGGGTACGGTTCAAACCCATGCCACGCAGGTTGAGGTAACTACCGCCTGCTGTTGTACTGATTGCGTTACCGCCGCGCTGGGCAGTGTTGGTACCGAAAAACTGCGGCAGGTTGTCGAGCGCTTCAGCAACCGTGCTGCCAGGATTGAAGTTGGTAATCTCTTCTTGAGAAACAGCAGTCACCGGTGTCGGTGTGCTCATGCTGCTCACGTTACGAATACGTGAACCGGTGATCTGGATCTCTTCTACCTGTCCTGCCCCTGCAGCCGCTCCCCCCTGGGTTTGCTGGGCGTAAGCCCCGGTGACAAAAACCGCTGTCATGGCGGTACACAGCAGTTTGAGCGTGAAATTTACTGATTTATTCTGCATAAAAATTGCTTCTCCTAGTTGTGTTTAATAGCTTTCTGGAAGGCCAAACGGTGACTCTTGGAAGGGGAATAAATCAGTGGTCACTACGATAGTTAAATGGCATTCCAGGGCAATTCCCCTTAATCTTTTGCAATGTGCGCTTTCTTGCGAACCTGCAAGAAAATTGGCATTGAAAAATCTTACTTTTTCAAAAACCAAACAATACATTCCGCATAAATACGAATTTAACTTCTGTTTTTACTCTAATTATTGAAGTGAGGTCAACTTATAATTGATTTTAATCAGAAAGTTGCGCGTTAAAAGCCCATGCATCTGCCGGGTACAGGGACGCAGTTTCCACTGTAAAAAAAGGCCGCCGTCTTGCGACGGCGGCCTTTCGGTAACATACCGGCTTGTCAGATCAGAACTTGCGATCTACTGACACCGACCAGGTTCTAGGCAGGGCAGGTACACCCGTGACCACGCCGATCGCGCCAGGGGTCGTGACGTCGCTGACCGACTGGAAGTAGTACTTGTCGAACAGGTTCTGGACTTCGAACGACAGCCTCCAGGCGTCCTTGTTGGACCAGCTGATGCGGCCATTGGCGAGGAAGCGACCATCTACCTTCGCCCAAGAAGTATTTTCAGCATTCGTGAACAGTTCGCCCTGATACGAGCCGTCCAGACGGTAGCTTATTTCTCCCGTACTGATCGGCTGGTCGTACTGGATGCCCACTGAATAAGACAGCTCCGGGGTATAGGGTGTGATGCCGCTGCCCGGAATCGCCGTGTTGGCAAGGTTGCCCTTAGAGTCGAGTGCAGAGGAGTACTCGAACTTGAGGGTGCTGATGCTGGCGTCAATCGAGACTCCAGCGGTTGGGTAGATTGTGGCTTCGAGTTCGAAGCCCGACACGTCGGCTGCACCAATGTTGGCAGGCCGCAGGCACGGCGTCGGCAGAGACGATTCCGGGCACACGGCTTTGCCAAGGATGATGTCGTTGTACTTGTTCATGAACACCGCACCGTTCACGCGCATGGTGCGATCAAACAAGTCAGCCTTGAAGCCTGCCTCATAAGTTTTGAGGGTTTCCGGATTGAACGGCAGACGCTGGTCAGCTACGAACGGACGTGGATTCACCCCGCCGCCCTTGAAACCGGTCGAGACCGAGGCATAGGCCAGTAGTTCCTTGGTAAAGCGATAGTCGCCAACAACGCGCCAATCCGTGCGATTGCCCCTGAAGCTGCCGGTCACATTATAGATGCCGGCGAGTATGCAGTTGGGATAGGCCACGACCGAGCCGCCCGGCGGGTTGGCGAAGCACAGAGCCGGATTCGGAACGGAGCCGTCCGGGTTGGAACGGTAGTAGGTGTAGTCCTTCGCATCCTTGGTGTAGCGCAGGCCACCGGTGAAGCTCATCGCGTCAGTCGGGTGCACTGTTGCCGTGGCGAACACTGCCTTGGTGGTGCTAGGCGTGGTGTCAGGACCATGCAGGAAGTCGATCACTGGTCCCACGTAGTTCAGATCGACGCGGGCGGTATAGGTGCCCTTCTGTCTGAGATAGAAGGCACCAACAGTCCCTTCAAGGAAACCACTTTCCGACTTCATATTGAGCCTGATTTCCGATGTGAACGCATGATGGTTCAGTTCGTTGTCGAGCTGGGAGAGCGGGAGCGGACTAGCATCCTGATCCTGGCCGAATTTCGAGTTGTATTGGCGATACGACCCGATATAGACAAACTCCATATTTTTATTGAGGTGGTAGTTCAGTGCACCATGCACACCCGAGCCCTCGAAAAGGGTCTGCGGATTGGAGAAATAAGGCTTGGCCGGTGCCTGGGCGTTCGGCGTCATGCCATCGAGGAAGTTCGAATAGCTGACGAAACGCGGATCCCAGCCCTGCAAATTCCCGCCAGTATCGCAGCTATAAGCGCCGGCTGGCACAAACGCGCAGCCCAAGGCCACTGGCTTGCCATTCTTGCCGACCAAGTAGGGATTTCCCAAGGCCGAAAGCGAAGGGCCAACTGAACTGGGATTGAAGACGGCACCGGGCGCACCAGCAGCAATCAGCACAGCCGGAATCGCTTCCGAGCGCTCATTGGTAAAGTCAGTCGACAAATTGATCTCGAGATCGTCGCTGGGTGTGTAACGCAGAGCTGCACGAGCAGCAGAGATACTCTGACCACCCATAGTACTGTAATCGGAATTGCCGTTGCCGCGCGTATTGGTCTGCGGCACGTTCGAAGCGGGATGGGTCTGACCGTAGTCAAGCATGGCGACATAGCCATCGCGAGTGCGACTCATGCCCGAAACGCGCAAGGCCAGATCATCGGTGAGCTTGATGTCTGCCATCCCGCGCAGGGACGTTTCGTTAAACTCACCGTAACCAACATGGACTGAACCTGTGTTGTTACCCAAGGGTTTGGCGCTGAACAGCTTGATCGCGCCGCCGATAGCGTTCTTGCCCGCCAAGGTACCCTGGGGGCCGCGCAGGATTTCGACACGATCAAGGTCGATCAACTCAAGCAGGGAACTTGACAGGGTTGGGATATAGACATCGTCGATATAAACGCCAACGCCGGGGTCAAGTGCATAGTTGAAGTCGGTCTGGCCGACACCGCGGATGAAGGCGATCAGGCCGGAGCCGCCGTTCTGGGGCTGCGGACGCAGCGATACGTTGGGGGCCTGTGCCGCGACTTGAGCGATGTTGGTTTGGCCACGTGCCTCGAGCATCTCGGCGTTAACCGCCGTGATCGCAATTGGCGTGTCCTGCAGGTTCTGCGCCCGGAACTGGGCAGTAACCACAATCTCCTCAAGAGTTGCCGCTTTCTGGGCATCCTGCGCAAAACTGGCACTGGTCATCATTATGGTGCCCAGCGCTACCGCTGACACCAAAGGTTTTCTGGATAATTTCATCAATAATCCCCTTAATTTTAGTTATGTGAATAATGAGTACTGCTGAACTACGCTGACTAAAGCCTTAGCGAATTCGGGGTTAATAATACAACAAGCAGGACCGAGCTGTACGGTTTGGGCACTTATTCCCTCCAAAAGTGCACATTCATAGAGTGCTTGCAATTAGATGCGCTTGCTGCTTAGGTAGTGGTCAATGGTTCGTGAACACCATATTTTTCAATTAGATGAATAGAACAAGCATGCATATATCCCAACTGCTTCGCCCACTCCTGCGCCCCCTGCTCGCCTCGCTACTGCTTGCACATTTGGGGGGAATAAGTGCCCAAACCGTACAGCCCAGTCCCTCCTTGCCGGATTGTGACCGTGGCTGCCTCACCGCCATCGCAGACACTTACCTGGGCGCCATGGTTGCCCACGACCCCAAGCGGGTCGCTTGGGCAGACTCGGTCAGGTTTACCGAGAACAATGTTCCGCTGGCTATTGGCGACGGCATCTGGGGCACCATTACCGGCCTGGGTTCTTACAAACTTTACGTTGTGGATGAAAAGGCCGGAGAAATCGGTTTTTTTGGCCAAGTGCAGGAACCGAGCTTTCCGTCCTTGATGGCGATGCGATTGAAGGTGGTACACAAGAAAATCAGTGAAGCCGAAATGGTGATACTGCGCATGATCAACGAACCCAAGGGCATTGTGTGGCCGGATCCGATCCTGGAAAACAAACCGGTCTTCACTGAACTGCTCCCCGCCGCCAAACGCCGTGAACGTGAACGGCTCATCTCCGTCGCCAATGGTTATTTCGACACGTTGCAACTGAACGACGGCACCCTTTTCACTGAATTTTCCAAAGACTGTGACCGCGTCGAGAATGGCACCAAGACCACACACAACTCCAAAGTGGACTTCACATCGGTTGGCGCACTCGGCTGCGAAGAGCAATTCAAGCAAGGCAACTATCGCTATGATGACAGATTACGCGCACGACGTTTTCCGCTGGTTGATGTAGAGCGCGGCCTGGTGCTCGCCGCTGCTTTCATTGATCACTCAGGCGTGCTGGGTGAATACACCCTGACGGATGGCCACGTCATCAAGTCACCGATCCGCTATCCCCATTCATTTTATTTACTGGAGCTGTTCAAGATTGATGACGGCAAAATCCGGCAGATCGAGTCAGTGTTTGTAACTGTGCCTTACGGCATGGGTTCGCCGTGGTTACCATAGGCAAGTTTGATTTTTCATGTACTGCCCTGCGCTTGCGTGAGCGACATGCATGATTACTGTCCCATAGGCGCCATGGCAGGCCTACAATGCCCAGCAAGTCAGCACCAAACGAAACCTCACCAACCAATACCACAGGACACTGATCCATGCGTAAAGCATCTATAGCCATTGTTGCCCTTGCCTGCCTGCTGAGTGCGTGCGCCTCCTCCAACAAGTCGCTGCTGCCCAACATCCAGATTATGGACACCGGCGTGTTCCCCGAGAGCATCGCTTCTGCCAGTAATGGCATCGTCTATTCCGGCAGCACCAAGGGTGTCATTTATCGCGCATTGCCAGGTTCTTCCCAGGCCACTGCCTGGATCACACACTCCGAGCAGAACGGTCTGCTTTCGATACTCGGCGTCCTGGTCGACGAAAAAAGCAACAGTTTGTGGGTGTGCTCGGCTCCCAATTTCTTCGGACCCGAACTTTCCAAAGGCGTGAGCTCACTGAAAGCATTCGACCTCGCAACCGCAAAATTGAAAGGCAGTTTTGACTTCCCTGAACCGGCCAGTGTTTGCAATGACATCACCATCGAAGCGGATGGTGCTGCCTACGCCTCCGACACCACCAATGGTCGCATCTTCCGGCACAGACCAGGCAGCAGCAAAATTGAGCTGGTGGGTGCTGATCCGTTGCTGGTAGGCATCGACGGCCTGGCCTTCACTGCTGACGGCAAGTTCTTTGTCAACAACGTGCGTACCAACAAGATCTACCGCGTGGCGCTCAAGCCCGATGGCAGCATGGGCTCGCTCACACCCATCCAACTCAATGACAAACTCGGCGGCCCTGATGGCATGCGCCTGCTGCGTGACAACCACCTCATCCTGTCCGAAAGCGGCATTGGTCGACTCAGTATTATTTCCATCGTCGGCGACAAGGGGGTGATGAAAATATTGCGTGAAGATCTGGAATCTTCGCCCGGTGCCACGGTAGTCGGCGACACTGTGTATGTTGTGAAATCCAGCATCAAATATCTGTTGCAGCCGGACCTGAAAGGCAAGGAACCACCTCCGGCCATACTCTACGCAGTGCCATTACCCAAATGACGTCCATTGGGAATGGGATCAAACCGGAACCTACACAGGCTTAATAGAGAACCCACATGAAAACAGCAATTATCTCCTCTCTGCGCCCGGCCCTGATATTGCTGGCACTCGGCTTTGGCAGCAGCGCCATGGCTCAGGCCCCGGGCCTGCCCAGTGCTGTGATCAAGGTGAGTTGTGATCGTACTTGCCTGATTGACATGGCCCGCAACTACATCAAGGCACTCGCCAACAAGGATGCCGATCGTGCACGTCTGGCGCCCAACGTGATGTTTGCCGAAAACGATGTAACGATGCCGGTGGGCAATGACGGCTTGTGGGGCACCATATCCGGGGTACGTGCAGGCGCACTGGAACTGGCGGATCCCCAAACCGGCAACGCGGCGTGGTTTGGCATTGTAGAAGAGCACGGCAAGCCGGCTTATCTGGCAATGCGCATCAAGGTCGAGAACAAACTCATCACCGAGATTGAAACCATCGTCAATCGCCTGCCAGATATGCCCAAACCCTTTGGTGATCCCGACAAGGTCAGCCATGATCCCACCTGGAATGACCTGCTCGGCAAAGAGGAGTCGCGTTCACGCGAACGCCTGCTCACCGTGGCCGATGGTTACTTCAACACCGTGGAACTTAACGATGGTGACGTGTTCACGCACTTCTCTGACGACTGCGGCCGGCTTGAGAACGGCGTCAGCACCACCAGCAATGGCGGCGCCTCCAGCATCGCCCAGGGCTGTGAGCAACAGTTCAAACTCGGCATTTATAAAATCAACAAACGCGTCCGCGAGCGCCGTTATCCGCTGATTGATGAAGAGCGCGGCATAGTGGTGGCGGCCGGTTTCTTTGATCACGCCAATACCTTCGATCACTATTTGCTGAAGGACGGCCGTGAAATGAAAACTGCGTTGAAGTGGCCGAATTCAATCTCGTTGCTGGAAGCGTTCAAGATCCGCGACGGCAAAATCTCGCGCATCGAAGCAGTGTTCACTTATGTGCCCTACTTCATGCCTTCGCCGTTTGCGGCAACCAACGTCGATCATCAGACTCGCTAACTGGCCAAGGACTATTCAATGCTTACCCATATGAAAAAATTAGCCGGTGTCCTGGTCCTCAGCCTGATGGCCAGCACCACGTTTGCGCAAGCGCCCACCTGCAACAGCCAATGCCTGAACGACATTGCCAAAACTTATCTGCGTGATGTGGCCAAACAGGACGCTTCCCATCTGCCCTGGGCTGACCAGATGCGCTACACCGACAACAACGTGGCCATGATGATCGGCGACGGCTTCTGGGGTGCCGGCCCCGGTATTGTGGAAGGCGGCTTGTTCCTGCCTGACCCGAGTACCGGCAATATTGTGTGGTTTGGCATTTCCACTGAACACGGCCAGAGTGCCTATCATGGTTTGCGAATTAAAGTGAGCAACAAACAAATCAGCGAAGTGGAAAGTTATATCGCCCGCAAGGAAATGCAGGAAGT
>CAINTJ010000121.1 GCA_903853385.1 uncultured Gammaproteobacteria bacterium | reverse complement strand
TCAAGGAGGCGGGTCTGCCGCAAACTGCTGCTGCCGATCCTATCAACAATGATCAGCGTACCAAGCTGCTGGTTTTCCTCAAGAGCCGCCACGGTGACAACTCCGGTGCAGAAACTGCGCCCGGCAAAATTGTTCTCAAGCGGAAAACCGTCGAAACACTCAAAACTTCTGATAACCAGGGCCGCAGCAAAACGGTCAGTGTCGAAGTGCGTAAAAAACGCACTTATGTCAAACGCAGTGTAGAAGAAGCACAGAAAGAAGCCGCAGAAAAAGAAAAGCTGCTGGCTGAACAGAAAATCATTGAAGAAGCCGAACGCAAGCTGAAAGACGCTGCGGAAGCCAAACAAAAACTGGAAGAAGCCGCGCGTCCGGGTGGAGGCACTGCTTCCAGGGAGCGACCCAAAGCAGGTGTCGAGCCCAAAACCGAAGCGAAGGTTGAGCCTCGTGCTGATGCCAAAGGCGACTTCAAGAAAGGCACGCTGCGTAAAGAAACAAAAACAGGCGATGATGACGATGGCAAAGGCCGCAAGCCCATCTCCAAGAAGAAAGACAAAGTACAAGATCCGAAGAAGTTTACCAAAGTCCGCTCCAGTGACGATTTCGTACTTGATGCTGAAGAGCTTGAGGGCGGTGCACGCTGGCGTGCCAGAAAGAAAATCAATCAGCCCAAGCAGCACCAGTTTGAGATGCCGACAGAATTCATAGCGCGCGAAATTGAAGTGCCCGAAGCGATCACTTTGTCTGATCTCGCTATTCGCATGTCCATCAAATCAGGTGAATTGATCAAAGCCTTGATGCGAATGGGTGTAATGGCTACCTTGAATCAGGTGCTGGATCAGGATACATCCGTGCTCTTGGTAGAAGAGCTCGGTCACAAGGCCAAGCCGATTTCCGCCACTGCGCTCGAGGATGATCTGGCCATTTCCGTCAAACATGAAGGTATGGAAGTCCCGCGTGCTCCAGTGGTGACTGTAATGGGCCATGTGGATCACGGTAAAACCTCCTTGCTTGATCGCATTCGCCAATCCTCGGTTGCCCAAGGTGAGGCTGGCGGCATTACCCAGCACATTGGTGCCTATCATGTGCAAACCCCGCGCGGCATGGTTACTTTCCTTGATACGCCTGGCCACGCCGCTTTCAGCGCGATGCGCTCACGTGGTGCCAAGGCCACTGACATAGTGATTCTGGTAGTGGCTGCCGATGACGGCGTGATGCCACAGACCGAAGAAGCTATTCAGCATGCAAAAGCTGCAGGTGTGCCGATCGTGGTGGCCATGAACAAGATCGACAAGGAAGCAGCCGATCCCGAACGCGTGAAAAGCGAACTGGCCAGCAAAGGTGTGCTGCCAGACTCATGGGGTGGCGACACCCAGTTTATCGAAGTCTCCGCCCATACCGGCAAAGGTATCGATGAATTGCTGGAAGCAGTCCTGCTGCAGGCAGAATTGCTGGAACTGAAAGCCATCATCGATTGCCCGGCCAAAGGTGTAGTAATCGAATCCAGTCTGGACAAAGGCAGGGGCTCAGTTGCCACCGTACTGGTGCAGAGTGGTTCGCTGAAATTGGGAGACATAGTGCTGGTCGGCCACGAATATGGCCGCGTCAGAGCCATGCTTGATGAAAACGGCAAACAAATCAGCCAGGCAGGGCCATCGATTCCGGTAGAGATTCTTGGCTTGAACGGCGCGCCTGAAGCCGGCGATGAATTCCTGGTAGTTGAGAGCGAGAAGAAAGCGCGTGAAGTGGCAGAATTTCGCCTGCACCGTTTCAGGGAAATTCAGTTGGCCAAACAACAGGCCGCCAAAACCGAGTCCATGTTTGCCACCATGGGCATAAGCAACAAGAAAATTCTCAATGTGGTGCTCAAAGCGGATGTACGCGGTTCGCTGGAAGCGATCATGTCGACCCTGGTCGGTATTGGCAACGATGAAGTGTCAGTCAATGTTGTGGGTTACGGAGTGGGTGGTATTTCCGAAACCGACGTGCAACTGGCGGAAACTTCCAAGGCCACCATCATCGGCTTCAATGTGCGTGCCGACAAGGCAGCCAAGGGACTTATTGAGTCGGCTGGTTTGCAGTTGCGTTACTACAGCATCATTTACAACCTGATCGATGACATCAAAGCGGTACTTGGCGGCATGCTGTCGCCGGAAATCCGGGAAGAAATTCTCGGGGTTGCCGAAGTCAGGGATATCTTCAATTCACCAAAATACGGCGCCATTGCCGGATCGATGGTGGTTGAGGGAACTATCTATCGCAACAAACCCATTCGTGTGTTGCGTGACAACGTGGTCATCTACGAAGGCGAGCTGGAATCCTTGCGTCGATTCAAGGACGAAGCTGCAGAAGTCCGCAATGGCATGGAATGCGGTATAGGCGTGAAAAACTATACCGATGTGAGAGTTGGCGACAAGATCGAAGTCTATAGTCGCACCAAGATTGCCCGAACCCTCTAGCGTCGGTCCTCTGGCTGGACTCCGGTCCAGCCTGGCCGCAGGTTGCACATGCCATGCGAAAAGTTTCCAACCGTATCGACAGAATAGGCGATGTCATCAAGCAGGATCTGGCTCGGCTGATCCAGACTGAATTGCGTGATCCGCGCCTGGGCATGGTTTCGGTTACCGGTGTCGAAGTCAGTCGTGATCTCGCCCATGCTGACGTCTATGTCACTGTGTTGAACGCAGAGCCGACTGCGGCAGTAGCAGTATTGGACAAAGCCAGCGGCTTATTGCGTACTTTGCTGGCCAAACAGCTACAGTTACGCGCCACTCCTAAGCTCAAGTTCCATTACGACAAATCGGTAGAAAATGGCCGCCACCTGTCGTCTCTGATCGATCAGGCATTGGAAGCCGACAGTCATTTCGAAAAATGAGCAATGCCTGGGCTGGGCCCGGCTTTGAATTCAGGTAGGATTCCAATGACTGCAAAAAACCCGATTAACGGCGTGCTGATCGTAAACAAGCCGGCCGGAATCTCCTCCAACAAGTGCCTGCAAATAGCCAAACGATTGCTGAACGCCGACAAGGCTGGACATACCGGCAGTCTTGATCCGCTGGCCTGTGGTGTATTGCCTTTATGTTTCGGTGAAGCCACCAAAGCAGCACAATATCTGCTCGATTCCGACAAGACCTACCGCACTGTGGTGGAGCTGGGAGTTAAAACCGTATCGGGTGACCGTGATGGGGCAATAGTGGAAACCAGGGAGGTGCCGGAATTTACTAGCGAGCAGATTCTCGCGGTGCTGGAACAATTCAAAGGCACGATTACGCAACAACCTTCGATCTACTCGGCGCTGAAACAGAACGGGGTGCCGCTTTACAAGCTGGCCAGGGCTGGCAAGGAAATCATTCCCAAATTCCGCGACATCAACATTATTGCGCTCGATCTGTTGCGTTGGGAACGACCGGAACTTGAGCTGCGGGTGCGATGCAGCAAGGGCAGTTATATCCGGACGCTGGCCGAAGACATTGGTGAAAAGCTGGGTACCGGTGCCCATCTCAGTTTTCTGCAAAGGGAAGAGGCTGGCCCGTTTGCGCTGGCAAACAGCATCACCCTGGAACAGCTGGAAGCATTGGTAGCAGCCGGAGCGGCGTTGCCGGCCAGCGTGTTGTTACCCATCGATCTGCCGTTGCAACATTTGCCGGCATTGCAATTGAATCAGGCTGAAACGCGTTGTCTGCAGCAAGGCAAACTGGTGGCACTGGCTACGCCACAAACCGATGGCATTACCCGTGTGTACTGCGATGCTGTATTCATCGGTATTGGTGAAGTGAAAGACGGCAATAGCCTGAGCGCCAAGCGGTTGCTGAGTTACTCAACCACCCAGTGAGCCTTGATGCCAGAGTTGCAATCACTGCTTTTCTACAAAGGCTGGCGCAAAACTTTTTTCAGATAATGCCCGGTATGTGAGTGCTTCATGCCTGCAATTTGTTCAGGCGTGCCAGTGGCAATGATCTCGCCTCCGCCATCACCGCCCTCGGGACCCAGATCCACAATCCAGTCTGCAGTTTTGATGACATCAAGATTGTGCTCAATTACGACAATGGTATTGCCTTCATTGCGCAACTTGTGAAGCACGCCCAGCAGTTGTTTGATGTCGTGAAAGTGCAGACCGGTAGTGGGCTCGTCCAGGATGTAAAGAGTCTGGCCAGTATCGCGTTTGGACAGTTCGCGTGCCAGCTTGACGCGTTGAGCTTCACCGCCCGACAAGGTGGTGGCTGACTGCCCCAGCTTGATATAAGTAAGGCCTACCTCGATCAGTGTTTGCAGCTTGCGGGCAATTGCCGGCACTGCGTCGAAAAATTCACGCGCATCCTCGATTGTCATATCGAGCACTTCGCAGATGTTCTTGCCCTTGTATTTCACTTCCAGTGTTTCCCGGTTGTAGCGCTTGCCTTTGCAGACATCGCAGGTCACATAGACGTCAGGCAGGAAATGCATTTCCACTTTCACCAAGCCATCTCCCTGGCACGCTTCGCAACGCCCGCCTTTGACGTTGAAACTGAAGCGGCCGGGCTGATATCCCCGCGTGCGTGCTTCCTGGGTGCCGGCGTAGATATCGCGGATCGGTGTAAAGATGCCGGTATAGGTGGCCGGATTGGAGCGGGGCGTGCGGCCGATCGGGCTTTGGTCGATGTCGACTACTTTGTCGAGCTGCTTCAGGCCTTCCAGTTCATCATGTGCGGCTGCATCCAGCGTGGTGGCACCATTGAGCTCGGTGGCGGCGAGCGGATACAGGGTATTGTTGATCAGGGTGGATTTGCCTGAGCCGGAAACGCCGGTAACACAGGTCATGAGACCGAGCGGAATTTCCAAAGTGACATTTTTCAGATTGTTGCCACGTGCTCCCCGCAACACCAGCATTTTTTCGGGGTCGGCTTGCAAGCGTTGGGCCGGCACTGCAATGAATTCGGTGCCGGCCAGATAGCGACCTGTCAGCGAGTTGGGATTATTGATGATGTCAGCTGGTGTGCCTTGCGCAACGATCTGGCCGCCATGCACACCGGCGCCGGGACCGATGTCCAGTACATGGTCGGCACTGCGAATGGCATCTTCATCATGCTCAACCACGATCACGGTATTGCCGATGTCGCGCAAGTGCCGCAAGGTTTTCAATAAACGATCATTGTCGCGCTGATGCAGTCCAATCGAAGGTTCATCGAGAATGTACATGACCCCCACCAGTCCGGCACCGATCTGGCTTGCCAGCCGGATGCGTTGGGCTTCGCCACCTGACAGGGTTTCTGCACTGCGGCTGAGGGTCAGATAGTTGAGTCCGACATCGACGAGAAAGCGCAGTCGATCTTCAATCTCTTTCAGGATTTTCTCGGCGATGCTGGCTTTCTTGCCGGTGAATTTCAGGTTGGCAAAATATTTGGCAGAGTCACCGATGGTGAGGTTGGTAATGGTAGGCAAATTCCTGTCATCAATCAGCACATGGCGCGCGTCGCGGCGCAAACGGGTGCCGCTGCATTCGGGACAGTTGTGCGAGCTCAGGAATTTGGCCAGATCCTCGCGCACCATCTGCGAATCGGTCTCGCGATAGCGACGTTCCATGTTGGGCAGGATGCCTTCGAATACATGTTTGCGTTTGAAGTTGTCACCACGCTCATTAACAAAGCTGAAGGCTATTTGATCGGTGCCGCTGCCTTGCAGGATCGCTTTACGATGCTTGGCGCTGAGCTTGCTGAAGGGGGTCTCTACCGCAAAGCCGTAGTGCTCAGCCAGCGCAGTCAGCATCTGGAAATAATAGACGTTGCGTCGGTCCCAGCCACGGATGGCGCCTTCGGCCAGTGACAGGGTTTCGTCGACAATCACCCGCCTCTCATCAAAGAACTGCTTAACGCCAAGCCCGTCGCAATTCTCACAGGCACCAGCCGGATTGTTGAATGAAAACAGGCGGGGCTCGAGTTCGGCAATACTGTGGCCGCATTGAGGGCAGGCAAACAAGGAAGAGAAAATTATTTCTTCGCCCTGGCCTGCTTCCAGTGGGGCCACCAGGGCAATACCACCCGCCATGTTGAGTGCAGTTTCAAAAGACTCGGCCAGCCGCTGGCCTTGATCGGGGCGTACCTTGAATCGGTCTACCACTACTTCGATCGTATGCTTTTTGTTCTTTTCCAGTTCGGGCGGGTAATCGAGCTCCACCACGATGCCGTTGACGCGGGCGCGCACGAAGCCCTGGCTTTTGAGTTCGTGGAATATGTGGAGATGTTCACCTTTGCGCTCGCGTATCACTGGTGCCAGCAGCATCAAGCCAGTGCCTTCCGGCAGCGCCAGTACCTGATCCACCATCTGGCTGACCGTCTGTGCCGAGAGTTTCAGATTGTGGTCGGGGCAATAGGGGTCGCCGACTCTTGCGAACAACAGGCGCAGATAGTCATAGATCTCGGTAATGGTGCCGACGGTGGAGCGGGGATTATGCGATGTGGATTTCTGCTCGATCGAAATGGCAGGAGACAGGCCGGAGATCTGATCAACGTCAGGCTTTTCCATTATGGACAAGAACTGGCGGGCATAGGTGGAAAGCGATTCCACATAGCGGCGCTGGCCTTCGGCGTAAAGAGTGTCAAAGGCGAGCGAGGATTTGCCAGACCCTGACAAGCCGGTGATCACCACCAGCTTGTCACGGGGAATGGTTACATCAATGTTTTTGAGGTTGTGGGTGCGGGCACCACGGACGGTTATTGTATCCATCGAACATTAATCAGCCTGCAAAATACAGCCGGATATTATAGAGCCGTTCCTCAAATAAAATCGTTTTTTTTAGGTTTGATGCTAGACTTGTGAACAACATGAACAAGGCTGGAGGAGGCCACTATGGCAAGCAGAGGCGTCAATAAAGTAATCCTGGTGGGCAATGTCGGACAAGACCCCGAGACCCGTTACATGCCCAGTGGCGGTGCTGTGACCAATCTGAGCATAGCCACTTCAGAAAGCTGGAAAGACAAGAACTCCGGAGAGGCTCAGGAGCGCACCGAATGGCACCGGGTAGTGTTCTACCAGCGGCTGGCCGAGATCGTGGCCGAATATGTCAAGAAAGGCTCCAAACTCTATATCGAAGGCAGTTTGCGCACCCGTTCCTGGGAACAGGATGGGGTAAAGCGCTATGCCACTGAAATCATCGCCAGCGATATGCAAATGCTCGATGGCCGCGGTGAAGGCAAGGGTATGAGTGATGGCGAAGGCGGTCGCGCTCAGCAGGGCGGCAGTGGCGCTCCGCAAGCAGGCGCCTGGCAGTCAGGCGGAGGAGCCCGCAGCTCCAATGCCGGAAGCTCGCGTCAGCCCGCTCCGCCCCAGTCCGCGCCTGAAGTAAACAGCTTTGATGACGACATTCCGTTCTAGGCGGTGATACCGGTTGGCTTCAGGGTGACTTCAGCAGATACGAGGGTGCATTGGCGGTGAAGCTGCTGGTTGTAGGTGGCAACAGTGTGGTGGGGGCGGCCTTGCAAACGCTGTTGGTGGAGCGCAATCTCGATCATAAAATCCTGAACACTGATGACCTCAATTTCCATAAAAAAATGGAAGTTGCCAAGGTCGTCAGTCAGTATGCGCCGACCCAGATCATCAATGTCGCCAGTTACAGCAATCTCGAGTTGGCGGAAAAGGATGCCGATGCTGCGCGTCTTTGCGATGAAAACAACTCCCTGATCCCGGCAGTACTGGCAGAAGTATGTGCACATCTCGCGTTGCCATTAATCCATCATTCCAGCAGTTTCGTTTTTGATGGATTGAAAGTTCATCCTTACAGCGAAGATGATCCGGTCAACCCGGTATGCAGCTATGGTCGCAGTAAATGGTATGCGGAGCGATCGATCAAGGATGTCCTGCCAACCCATATCATCCTGCGCACCGACTGGGTGTTCAGCGAGCAGGATTCCGACTTTTTCCAGAAACACATCGATAACTGCAAGCTGCAAAGCGGGCGGTTGGAAGTGGTCAATCACAGGTTCAGTCCCACTCCGGCAGCAGATGTGGCGAGAGTGCTGCTGGCGATCGCGCAGCAGCTGGATTGTGCTGCGGAAGTCTGGGGCACCTACCATTATTGTTCCCAGCAACCGCTGACGCAGGAAACTTTTGTTGAGCATTTTCTGCAGGAAGCAGGCAAATACGATCCAGAGTTGCAAACGGCACTGAAGACGCTGCAAATTGTCAAACTGCCTGTGCGTCTACCCTATATAGCCAACACAGTTCTCAACGTCCAAAAAGTGTTCGAAACCTTCGGTATCAAGCCGCGCATGCGAAATAACTCGGTATCTACCCTGTTGCGCCAGCTCTATCATTTACAGGATCTGCAAGCGCAACCTGCGCCGGGATCTGCCATCGACAGCAAGCAAGACAGCAGTTTGCAGCCGCCTGTCAAAGCACGGAAGTCCAAAAGTAGGCGCCGACCTTCCAGAAAAGTCTCAACGCAAACAGCGAAATGATGGTTTTTACCAGCAGCCTGAACCAGGTGTCCGGCAGCGAATCCAGGCAGAACTTTGCCAGGATGGTGCCGATAATCCCCATGATCCAGCTGAGGGCAATGACTCCGACATAGGGTGAATAATCGAATCCTGCTGCCAGATAACCCATGGATTTGAAAATCGCCATGAACAGCAAGGTGCCGGCAATGGTTGCTACAAACTCGTCTTTGCCCAATTTCGAGTTCACCATCACTGACTGGAACAAGACTCCGGCACCCGTCACGGTCGAGAGCAGGGTATGGGCAAAACCAACCCAGAAAAACGGGAATGGGATGCGGGCCGCCAGATTGCGTGTTGAAGCTGAGGGGGGCACCCAGCAGAACCACAGCAGCACACAGCCGAGGATGGATGCAATTATTTCCTCCGACAAGCCGAAATAGACAAAAGTGCCCAGTGCTGCCCCCAGCATCGAGCCTGGAATGAACGGAATGGTGATATCCCAGTTGATATGCCGATAAAACTGCGCCACCCGTGTGATCTGGCCAGCCAGGATCAACACGCCATTGAGCGGCACCACAATTGATACCGGCAGGAACAGCGATGTGGTGGCCAAAACCAGCAGACCGCCCCCCAAACCAGCCAGAGTTGAGAAAAAGCCCCCGAAGAAGCAGATTGCCGGGATAAGAAAGAGCTCGGTTAGAGACAAGTGAATGACATCATGGAGGGGGCGACTTCGGTACAATAGCAGGGATTTTAATAGAGAGCAGTTGCCTCATGCACGGTAGTCTCACATCAATAGCGGATGCCTTGACTTTTTTGCTGGCATCCGTCCAGCCAAGGCTCCTGCCTGAAAGTGTGGAGTTGGATTCTGCACTAGGCCGCATCCTGGCGCACGACGTCAGCGCGAGAGTGGCGGTGCCCTCGTTCGACAACTCAGCGATGGATGGCTTCGCGGTCAATCATGCGGACTGCCCAGAAGCCGGCACCATATTGAAAGTCAGCCAATACATCAAAGCGGGACATCCGGGGCATGCATTGGCCCCAGGCACTGTTGCGCGTATTTTCACCGGGGCACCACTGCCCGACGGCGCGACGGCGGTGGTAATGCAGGAGAACGCGCGCATAAACGAGGCTGCTGATGTTTGCATCCTGCAAGTACCGAGCGCAGGAGAAAATGTCAGGCGTGCCGGACACGATATCGCTGCCGGCAGCCAGGTGCTCGGCCAGGGACATCAATTGCAACCACAGGATTTGGGACTGCTGGCATCGCTGGGGCTGGCTTCACTGGAGGTGTACAAACCGCTAACCGTGGTGTTGCTAAATACTGGTGATGAGCTCAAGCAGCAAGGCCAGCCTTTGCTGCCAGGCCAGCTGTACGATTCCAACAGTTTTACGCTGGCGGCAAGTTTGCAACAACTGGGTATGAAGGTGGTCAAGGCGGGCATAGTTGGTGACGATTTACAGGCAACCAGAGATGCGTTGCAACAAGCAGCGCACAGTGGTGATTGTGTGATCACTACCGGCGGAGTCTCGGTTGGCGAAGCTGACTATGTGCGTGAGGCAGTTGAGGCGCTTGGCAAGCTGTCGCTGTGGAAGTTGGCTATCAAGCCCGGCAAGCCATTTTCATACGGACACATTGGAGACGTACCGTTCTTTGGATTACCGGGCAATCCGGTAGCTGTATTCATTACCTTTGCGATACTGGTAAAGCCGTATTTGCTCAAAATGCAGGGCGCGAAGTTGAGGGCGCAGCCATCATTGCGTGTGCATGCCGGCTTCACAGTGAGTGAGGCCAGCTCACGTCAGGAGTATTTGCGGGTTCGCTTGCAGCAGAATGCCGAGGGCAGGCCAGTCGCCCATTTGTACGCCGATCAAAGCTCCAGCGTATTGACTTCGCTTTCCTGGGCGGATGGATTGGCAGTGGTACCGGTCAATACGGTTGTGCACTCCGGCCAGGAACTCGAATACATGCCATTTCGGGGTCTGTTGTGAAATTCGTTTACCAATTGGTTGGTGGCGTCGTATTGCTGCTGTCGCTGGCTGCCTGCAAAAGTGATTCTGGAGTCATTGTTTATCACGGCAATCCTGTGGTTGAAGAAATGGAAGCAGAGCCAGAGCAACCAGTGCTGATTGATGAGGCGCAGTTGCAGAAGCAACGCATCCTTGCCGACATCCTTTATGACGCCAAGGCGGCCTATGCGAGTGGCAGGCTGATGTTGCCTGCAGGCAGAAATGCTTATGAGCTATACCTGCAAGTTCTGCGTTTGGATCCGGAAAATGCAGTGGCATTGGAAGGTATACAGGAGATCGCTCTGCGCTATATCGCGATGGCAGATGCTGCAATCAAGGAGGCATCGTTTGACAATGCCGAGCAATATCTTGCGCGGGCAATCCGGTTGAGCCCTGATGAGCAGGAGCTTGCAGGCGTACGGGAGCGGCTGACAGCCGCCAGAAAAAACCGGGTAATCGTCCATGAACTGAATCCTGCAGCCCTTACCAAAAAAAGCCCGCAACTCCTGCATGAGCTGGGGGAAGTGGCGCGTCAGATCCAGGCATCGGGCGGGACTTTTCTTATTCGCGCACGCACGGATGAAGAAGGCCGCTGGATTTATAAAACCATGAAGGATGCAGTGAGTGGTTATCGTTTGCGAGGCAATATAGAAGCAGCTGCCACCCCTGGCATTATTATCAGTGCAACGGGCGGGGATGCCAAACAGGGCGGCAAGGCACCAAGAGATTAAGCGGGACAATTGCATGAGTTATTTCAACAAGCAGATCGCAGTGTTTATTTTGGCAATAAGTACAGGCTGCGTAAAAGCCGAGCTGGTAGTGGAGTCTGGATTTGTAAGGGCTTCATTGCCAGGCATGGCATCCACGGCTGCCTACATGACGCTGAAGAACACTGGCGATGCCGATCTTGCAATCACCGGAATTACAACTTCCGTTGCAGCAAAAGTAAGTATTCATAGCACGATGAATCACGATGGCATGATGCATATGATGGATATGAACAGTCTGACAGTTGCCGCCCACAAAACAGTGGTGCTTGAATCGGGGGGCATGCATCTGATGCTGGAAAATACTGCGGGCATGCTTGCTGCGGACAGCAAGGTAGAGTTGGTGCTGCAGTTTGCAAATGGCGGTAAACAGGCTGTCAGATTGCCGGTACTTGGCGTGCTAGCAGACAAACGCTGATCCGGCCGGAAAGTGCTATTTTTGCAGCAGCTCCAGTTTTCTGGCCCACCAGGGTGTCAAGGCGGGCAAGACACCCATAGTCCAGATCACGATCCAGGCTGTCAGCGGCATCAGCATGGTCAGGTGCGGAAAGTTCACGGCAGTGATAACTGCAAGTACAACCGGTATCACGCCAGTCTCCCTGACCGCACACATGAACCACTGCTCCCGAAGTGAAATGCGGGTAGGAAGCAGGGATATGAATACAGCCAGTGGTCGTGCAATCAGCATGAATGCGGCGGCGGCAACCAGGCCGGGCCAGAAAGTTTTCAGCAAGTCATCAATTGCCACAAAGGCCCCTGCCATCATGAAGATAACGGGTTTGCCGACGCTCTCTATTTTGATTTCCATCGCATGCAGCGTGGTATGAAAACGATTTGCAGTGTGGCTGTAGTTGGCCAGCAAGCCAGCTACAAATACAGCCAGAAACCCATTGCCATGCAGGCTCTGCGCCAGCAGGAAAGATGCCAAAGGTACGGCCAAGACAAAAGCAAAATCATAAGATGTTTCTGCAGATTTACGCCCCGAATCCATTGCTTTAATCAATTCATAGGCATGCATGCAGCCCCAGCCAGCCAGTCCTGCCAAAGTGCCAAACAGGATCTGTTCGCCCAGCAATCGCAAATTGTCAGGTCTAAGCAGTTCAATCACCAGACTGCCGGCAGAGTCCATCGAAGTGCCGGCGATCACCATGGCAGTCAATGTCGTGGTCACAATCGTGGCCAAGGTATCATTGACGGCGCTCTCGGCAACGCCCAGATCATAGAGATGACGATGCCGGGGTTTAAAGGTTAGCGCTTTAAGCGTTGGAATCAGGGCTGCCGGGTCAGTCGAACTGATAATGGCAGCCACCAGTGCTGCGCTTGCCCCGTCATAACCCATCAGCGAAAAAATCTGGTACATCACGAAGCATGTAATCAGATATCCAGGGATGGCGATCATCAGGGTCGGGAAGGCAATCTTGTAAAAATGCTTGCGTTCAACTTCATCGCCACCGGCTTTGAGAATGATCGCGGCTAGCGCCGTACACATCACTACCGAGAGACTCGGCTGCGCGGCCAGGGGGCCCAGGGCGTCATGCAGCAGTACACCCGACATCAACTGCACTGTGAAATTCGGGAATATGGTATGCGCGGCCAGCGTGCTGGATGCCCAGCCAAAGCCCAGGAACAGGCACAGGCACCACAGGGTCTGGGCAAGGCTTGCCTCAACGCCCGGCAGGGCGGCAAGGTGTTCCAGCCAGGAGGGGGACAGCCAATTCACAAGGGCTGCCAACAGAAAGAGGCCAAGAATAGGCAAATACCTGAACATCACTGGGCTTCAGCCGGCCAGCATGGGATTGGCAAGGAAC
This sequence comes from uncultured Gammaproteobacteria bacterium, assembly GCA_903853385.1. Lineage (GTDB taxonomy): Bacteria > Pseudomonadota > Gammaproteobacteria > Pseudomonadales > Pseudohongiellaceae > CAILUG01. The sequence continues at coordinate 12,517 of CAINTJ010000121.1, read as the reverse complement.
CTGGAATGGGGTCCGGATGACAGCTTGCCTGGCAAAATTAAGTTCATGGTGCTCCGGGAATATGCTAGTATTCGCGTCCCCTAAATAGGGGTGCTTTACCCAAGGACGAACCAGTTAACTATCAATATGCGTGGTTAAGCTGGATGTATAGGGACTTTACCATTCAATCGCATATTTTTGGAGAAAAATCATGGCTTTATCAGCTGTTCAAAAGGCAGAAATCGTTAGCGAATACGCGCTTGCCGAAGGTGATACCGGTTCCCCGGAAGTACAGGTTGCCTTGCTCTCCGGCAACATCAATCAACTGCAAGACCATTTCAAAGCCCACGACCATGACCACCATTCCCGTCGTGGCTTGATTCGCATGGTTAACACCCGTCGCAAATTGCTGGACTACCTGAAAAGGAAAGATTCAGCTCGCTACAACACTCTGATCCAACGTCTCGGCCTGCGTCGTTAATCGTAGCCACCGCTCTTCCTGGCCAGCATTGGGCTGGCCAGGCTCATACGCTTAGGAAAAACACATGCTTAATCCAATCAGGAAAGAATTTACCTACGGTAAAGATACCGTGGTGCTGGAAACTGGCCGTATTGCCCGCCAAGCCTCAACCGTGCTGGTTACCATCGGCAACACTCAAGTGCTGGTAGCTGTAGTAGGAAAACGCACCGCAAAGCCGGATCAAGGTTTCTTTCCTTTGACCGTGCATTACCAGGAAAAAACCTATGCCATCGGCAAGATCCCCGGTGGCTTTTTCAAACGTGAAGGTCGTCCTACCGAAAAGGAAACACTCACTTCCCGTTTGATAGATCGCCCGATTCGTCCACTGTTCCCCAAAGGCTTTCTGAACGAAGTCCAGGTTGTGGCTACTGTGATGTCGGCAGAGAAGGGTGTAGATCCGGATATTGCAGCAATGATAGGCGCTTCTGCCGCCTTATCGATTTCCGGCATCCCGTTTGCCGGCCCGCTCGGCGCAGCCCGCGTTGGTTACAACGATACTGATGGTTATATTCTGAACCCGAGCTACAGCACACTGACCACGTCTGATCTGGACATGGTGGTAGCTGGCACCCAAAGCGCCGTATTGATGGTGGAGTCAGAAGCCAAAGAACTGAATGAAGATTTAATGCTGGGTGCCGTATTGTTTGCGCATATGGAAATGCAGGTGGTGGTGAAAGCCATCAATGAATTCAAGGCAATGGCTGGCAAGCCTGCCTGGGAGTGGGTACCGGCAGTCAAGAATGAAGCAGTGGCCGCGGCTCTGGCAGACGCGTTCAAAGCAGAGCTGGGAGCCGCTTACCAGATTTCCGACAAAATGCAGCGCCAGGATCGGGTTGCCCAACTGCAAGCTGAAGCAGTTGCCCGTTTAAGCAGTGAAACTGTTTCTGCTGCAGAAGTGCAAGGTGCCTTCGGTTCGCTGGAAAAGAAAATTGTGCGTGGCCGCATCATTGATGGCTTCCCCCGCATCGACGGTCGTGACAATCACACTGTGCGCCAGATAGAAATCCAGGTTGGAGTTCTCGGCAAGACCCATGGTTCCGCCCTGTTTACTCGTGGTGAAACCCAGGCTTTGGTAGTGGCTACTCTCGGAGCCATTCGTGACTCTCAGGTGATTGAAGATCTGTCAGGTTCCAGAAAAGATCCTTTCATGCTGCACTACAATTTCCCTCCGTACAGCGTTGGTGAGACCGGCATGATGAGCGGCCCTAAACGTCGTGAAATCGGCCATGGCCGATTGGCTCGTCGTGGTGTGGCAGCAGTATTGCCAAGTGAGACCACTTTCCCCTATGCGATCCGCGTCGTATCCGAAATTACCGAATCCAATGGTTCCAGCTCCATGGCAAGCGTGTGCGGTTGTTCGCTGGCGTTGATGGATGCCGGTGTGCCGTTGAAAGCACCAGTGGCCGGTATAGCGATGGGCCTGATCAAAGAAGACCGTGGCTTTGCAGTTCTCACTGACATCCTGGGTGACGAAGATCATCTGGGTGACATGGATTTCAAAGTGGCCGGTTCAGCCAATGGTATTACTGCGCTGCAGATGGATATCAAGATCCAGGGTATTACCGAAGAAATCATGGAAAACGCGCTGCAACAGGCCCTCAAGGCCCGACTGCACATTCTTGGTGAAATGAACAAGATACTGGCAATGCCCCGCGACAAGATTTCCGAGAATGCCCCGAGCATGGCTACCATGAAAGTTCCGGTAGACAAGATTCGCGAAGTTATCGGCAAAGGTGGCGCCACTATCCGCGGCATTACCGAAGAAACCGGCGCGTCGATTGACATAGATGATGATGGCAATATCCGCATATACGGTGTAGATGCCGCTTCGCGCGATGCAGCATTGTTGCGCATCCAGTCCATTACAGCAGAAGCTGAAATCGGCAAGACCTATCGCGGCAAAGTTTCCAAGATTGTTGATTTTGGAGCTTTTGTCACAATCATTCCAGGCAAGGATGGGCTCGTTCATATTTCGCAGATCTCCAACGAACGCGTTGAAAAAGTCACCAGCTATCTGAGTGAAGGCCAGGAAATCTTTGTGAAAGTATTGAAGATTGATGATCGCGGCAAGATCAGCCTCAGCATGAAAGAAGTGACTGAAGAAGATATAGCCAGCGCATAAGGCCAATATCTTCCGAAGGTGGAAACAAAAAAGGCAGCCATTGGCTGCCTTTTTTATAGCCAAAAAAACGCTTACATAATAATTTTTTGCAAAATCTCATGATGCGCTGCCGGAGGCAGGCGGGGGCCGAAATGGCTGACAGTGCGTGAGGCTGCATAGCTGGCAAGTTTGCCGGCCGTTGCGAAATCCTTGCCTGCGGTAATCGCATAAAGGAAGGCACCGGCAAACATGTCACCGGCACCATTGGTATCAATCGCTTTGGCGGGGAATGAATCGATTGAAATGTTTTTGTTGCCATCAAATAGCAGAGCACCTTTTGAGCCGAGGGTGAGCACGATGGTTTTGGCAATTTTCTTCAGTTCATTCATGCTTTCCGGAATTGAATCCTTGCCGGTCCATGCCTTGGCTTCAATTTCATTGGCAAAGATGAGATCAACGCCATCACCGATCATGTCTTCCAGCCCGCCGCGGCAAAATTGCACCATGGCGGCGTCGGACAGGGAAAGAGCGGTGGCTATACCATTGGCTTCGGCAGCTTTACGGGCATCAACGCAAGCGTCTTTGCCTGAAGGAGAGGCTGCCAGGTAGCCTTCGAGATACAAATACTGTGAAGCATGCAGAGCATCGAGATTGAGGTCTTTGCTGGAGATGTCGGCCGAGATCCCCAAAAAAGTCAGCATCGTACGTTCAGCATCCGGACTGACCATTACCAGACATTTGCCGGTATCGCCGTAATCGCGCTGTTGGGAGAGATTGGTTTTGATGTTGTGATCGCCAAGTTGCTGCACATAGAAATCACCAGGTTCATCGCTGGCTACTTTGCACGTGTAAAACGCTGAGCCACCAAATTGGGATATGGCATACATGGAGTTGGCAGCAGATCCACCGCCGGCGCGTTTTTTCAGCCCGCATTTGGCAATCAGCCTGTCATACAGCACTTTTTGTGCTTCGCCATCTACCAATGTCATCAAGCCCTTTTGAATGTTTTCATGCTTCAAAAATTCATCAGTGACTTCAAACTCGGCATCCACCAAAGCATTGCCGATGCCGTATACGCTGTATTTCTTCATGAGTTCCCCATTAAGTGTTGGTCGTGACTGGCGGTTATTGTTTCAGGGTTGCAAAACATTTTTCTGCGGCTTCAAGTGTAAGCTTGATCTCGTTGGCGCCGTGCGCACTGGAAACGAATCCTGCTTCAAATGCGGACGGTGCAAGATAAATACCTTGGTCCAGCATCAAATGAAAATAGCGCTTGAATCTTTCTACATCGCTTTGCATCACTTGCGCAAATGTGGAAATGGCAGGACTCTTGTTGAAATAGCATCCAAACATGCCACCCACCTGGGTGGTAGTAAACTCAATTGCATATTGGTCTGCCAGTGATTGCAGGCCTTGCAGGAGTGTGGCCGTGGTTTGCGTCAATGCATCAAAAAATCCGGGTTTGCTGATTTCATCCAGCACAACCATGCCAGCCGTAACTGCCAGTGGATTACCTGACAGTGTGCCAGCCTGGTACACGGGGCCGATGGGGGACAGCATGTCCATGATTGCTTTTTTGCCACCAAAGGCGCCAACCGGCAATCCGCCTCCAATGACTTTGCCGAGTGTGGTCAGGTCAGGCTTGATATTGTAGAGCTGTTGCGCTCCGCCCAGGGCAACCCTGAATCCGGTCATCACTTCATCGAAAATCAGCAAGGAGCCGTATTTTTCAGTAATCTCCCGTACTTGTTTGAGGTAGCCCGGCAAGGGAGGCACACAATTCATGTTGCCGGCAACGGGTTCAATGATGACGGCCGCAATCTCTTTGCCAGAGGTGGCAAACAGCAACGCGAGTGCATCGGCATCGTTATAAGGAACTACAAAAGTTTGTTGCGCGGTGGCGGCAGGAATACCCAAAGAGTCCGGAGCACCCAGCGTCAATGCGCCTGAGCCTGCTTTCACCAGCATTGAATCCACATGCCCGTGGTAGCAACCTTCGAATTTCACAATTTTTTCACGACCGGTGTAACCGCGGGCAAGTCTGATAGCGCTCATGGTTGCTTCGGTGCCTGAATTCACCAATCGCACCGATTCCACTGACGGCATCAGTTGGCAAATGCGTTCCGCCAACTGGACTTCAAGTTCGGTGGGAGCCCCAAAGGCAGTGCCGAGATCAAGCTGGTTATGCAGCGCGGCTCTGACGCGAGCATGGCTGTGCCCGAGAATCAAGGGACCCCATGCACCTACGTAATCGATATAGCGGTTACCATCGGCATCGGTAAGCCAGGCTCCATTTCCGCTCTTGAAGAAAACCGGGTTGCCTCCCACCCCCCGGAAGGCGCGGACTGGAGAATTGACTCCTCCGGGGATGCAGGCTTGTGCGCGGGTGAACAACTGTGCTGATTTGGCGGTATCTTGGTTATGTGTCATGAAATATGAATATTGCTTTATATAGAGAATGTCGGGATTTATTATAGAAAGCGGGCATAGCGTTGCATATGGCCATTTTCGGTTGTTACTTGGTGCAAGTGGGAGATCCTGAAGTGATCAAAGCAGGTATTGTCGGTGGTACTGGTTATTCCGGGGTTGAATTGCTGCGCATACTGGCGCTGCATCCGGAAACCACGGTTACAACTGTAACATCCAGATCAGATGCCGGCACTCGAGTATCGTCGATGTTTCCCAACCTGCGGAAATATCTGGATCTCAAGTTTGTGCAGCCGGACGTAGCCGCCCTGGCCAGTTGTGATGTGGTGTTTTTTGCAACGCCGCATGGAACCGCAATGCAGATGGCGCCGGCCTTGCTGGACAAAGGCGTGAAGATCATTGATCTATCAGCAGATTTCCGCATCAAGGATGCCGCAACCTTCAGCAATTGGTACAAAATGGAGCACACTTGTCCGGATTTACTTGATAAAGCCGTCTATGGACTACCTGAAATAAACCGCGACTTGATCAAATCCTGTAGTTTGCTGGCAAACCCGGGCTGTTACCCGACTGCGATACAGCTGGGCTTCATGCCATTGCTAAAACATGGGCTTGTAGAGACTGGCAATTTGATTGCTGATGCAAAATCAGGGGTAAGTGGTGCCGGTAAAAAAGCCGAGCTTGGTTATTTGTTGTGTGAAGTCAGTGAGAGCTTCAAAGCCTATGGCATAAACGGGCATCGGCATTTGCCGGAAATAGTGCAAGGCCTCAATGCTGTCAGCCAAAAGCCGGTAGCACTCACTTTCATGCCGCATCTGGTGCCGATGATACGGGGTATTCAAGCCAGCCTGTATGCGACCTTGCTTGCTCCTGAGGTGGACTTACAGAAGATATTCGAGGATTTCTATCAGGGACATCCCTTCGTTGATGTGCTGGAAGCCGGTATGAGTCCAGAAACCCGGAGTGTGCGCGGGAGCAATCATTGCCAGATTGCCGTCTGTCGCCCTCAAAATGGCCTTACAGTGGTGGTGCTCGTGGTAATCGACAATCTCGTCAAGGGTGCTGCCGGACAAGCAGTGCAGAACATGAATCTGATGTTTGGCTTCCCGGAAACCATGGGGCTGGACACTATCGCTACAATCCCCTGATTGTAGAGGGCCGCAAATGGCAACAGTCAAAGGCAGCAAACAGCAGCAAATGATTGTTGTGCCCCGGAAATGGTGGCATGGAATGCGGGGACAACTGCTGGTATGTCTGATATTGTCATTTGCGGCCTTGCTGATCTTCTGGCTCGGCACCTTGTATGAAGCCGGCAGCGGGTCGGCAATTTCACTGATTGAGAAGCTGTCATCAGCCCGGATGACTGAAAGCAGCGATGCCATTAATTCACTCAGGGAACAATTGGCAAAGGGCGAACAGGCAGCAAATGTCGACAAGCTCGCCATGCAGGATTTGCGAGTAAACATCCAGCGCTTGCGCCAACAAATTTCGCAATTGGAAGAGGATGTGCTCTTTTACAAGCAGATCACCAATCCCGAGGCGAAAAACAGCGGCCTTTCAGTGAGCGCTTTGGATTTGATGGCAACCGCCGTACCTGATCATTACCGATACAAGATCAAGTTTGAAAAGCTCGGAAATCCCGGCGTCACTGTTGAAGGGTATGCCAATATTGCTGTCACTGGAGTCAAGGACGACATGGATTTAACCTTGCCGTTGAGCGTTTTGTCCAAATCTTCACAGGGAGAAAACATCAGGCTGCGGTTTCGTGCCTTTCAGGATGTGGAGGGGGAGATTACCTTGCCCTATGGTTTTGAGCCCTCACGTGTTGAAATCCTGGCAGTCACAGAAGAACCCGCAAGTAAAACCTTGCAAAAGAATTTCAGCTGGCTGGTGGAGTCAGGACAAAAGCCAATAGCCAAGTGATTGATAACAGCTGTGTGGATGTTCCAAATTCTGGCGTATACAAAGGCCAAATTCAGGAAGCGGTAATGAAAAAAAATACCCAGTCAGAAAACAATACATCTTTGATTGCCAAAGGCATGGAAATCCACGGTGAGCTGCATTTTTCCGGGATACTGGAAATAGAAGGTCTCGTGATTGGCAATATCATTGCTCATCAGGATGCTGCGGCTGAAGTGCGGATCCGGGAAGCAGGAACAGTTCGCGGAGTTATTCGCGCCCCGGTGGTCATTGTAAATGGACTGGTTGAAGGTGACATCTTCAGTAGCAATCATATTGAGCTGGCGTCAAAGGCCCGTGTCACCGGCAATGTGTTTTATCACTTGATGGAAATGGTGCTGGGTTGCTGGGTCAAAGGACATCTGACGCATATGACATCCGCCGCAATTAGCCAGCTGAATCCGTTGGCGTTGCCAATGGAGTCGCAGGAAATGGACAGCCCGCAAACGGCTGGTTTACACAATCAGCATTGAAATTGGCAGATCTGCATCCACGTTAGCAAGTTGAAATCAGCCGAAAGGAGCAGCCTTTTGGAAAATGAAGAACTAAAACCATGACAGAAATAGTGCAAGCATACGAGCCGGTTAGCATCCAGTTGACAGACGGGGCAGCCAACAAGGTCAAAACCTTGATTTCAGAAGAAGGCAATCCTGAGCTGAAACTAAGGGTATTTGTTACGGGCGGAGGCTGCTCAGGTTTTCAATATGGATTTTCATTTGATGAAATATCCAATGACGATGACACGGTCATTAATCATCAAGGCGCCAAATTGCTGGTTGACCCATTAAGTATCCAGTATTTGATGGGTGCCAAAGTGGATTATGTTGAAGGTTTGCAGGGGTCGCGTTTTGTTGTTCAAAACCCGATGGCAACCACCACCTGCGGCTGCGGCATGTCATTTTCGGTGTGAAGCACAGATCAGATTCAGACCTGGTAGATGCCACCGGCAATCACTGGTTTGCAGGCACCGGTATAAGGTGAGAAATCAATCGGCAGCCCCAGCATGGTCTGTTGCGAAAACCAGGCAAAGGCAACTGCTTCTACCGAGTCCGGGTTCAGGCCGTATTGATTAGTGCTGGCAATCCGGAAGCCGGATAAAAGACCTGTCAGCCTTTCCATAAGCACGCGGTTGTGGATGCCACCACCACAGACCAGTATTTCTCCAGCGGTAAGATGGTTTGTTATTTGCTGGGCAATGGTTAAGGCCGAGAGCTCCAATAACGTGGCCTGCACATCTTCTGGTTTGCAGGGCTCGGGCAGCAGGGTCAGCTTGGTTTGCAGCCATGACAGGTTGAATAATTCCCGGCCGGTACTTTTAGGATGCGGAAGCAGAAAATAGGGCTCGTCCAGCATCAGGTCGAGCAGTAAGGCATTGACCTTTCCGCTTTTAGCCCAGCCGCCGTCCTCATCAAATTCCTGACCGTTTGAATGACGAATCCACTGGTCAAGCAGCGTGTTGGCAGGGCCTGTATCGTATCCGAAGCCAATAGCATGGCTTGGCGATAACACTGTGATATTGGCGATCCCTCCCAAATTCAAAATAAGGCGAGCAGATGAGGACTTGCCAAAGATCGCTTGATGAAAGGCGGGCGCCAATGGCGCTCCTTGTCCCCCGGCGGCCATGTCGTGCCTGCGAAAATCTGCCACGGTAGTGACCTTGGTCATGTGGGCAATTGTATTGGGATCGCCGATTTGAATAGTAAATCTGCTGTTATGCATGTCGGCTACTGGTTGGTGCCAGATGGTTTGGCCATGACTGCCGATGGCGGTGATGTCTTCCGGGGCCAAATTATGCTTTTGCATCATTGTTAAAGCCGATTCGGCAAAAAGCCTGCCTACCAGTATGTCCGCTGTACCATAAGTTTTCAGATCAGCCGTTTCGTTCCTGATGAGTGAAGAAACCATGGTTTTTAAGGGCTGAGGTATTTCAAAGCTTTCGAAGTCATGTACAACTGGGACTCCGTTGTTGAAACTCACCAATGCACAATCCACTGCATCCATGCTGGTGCCTGACAACATCCCTATGTAGAGCTCGCGTTTCATTGTAGTAAAACTGCGCCCTTGGAAAGGCCCTTTGTTGTACTGGCAGCTATGGTTCCTTTTTCGGTTTCTCCCTTCAGCATCGTGAGATATTGGTTGGTGCGCTGTTGGAACACAGTGAGTTCATTTTTGCTCAAGGCATCGGCCTGTGGCAGCTTGTCATAGACCTTTCTGGAATCGCGCTGAACGCCATCCATCAAAAACTCATAGTGCAAATGTGGGCCGGTAGCCGCGCCGGTTGCACCGACAAACCCGATGACTTCACCCTGGCGTACCCTCGAGCCAAGCTTGACGGCTTTGGCAAAATCATTGAGATGGGCATATTTGGTGGTGACACTCCCGCTGTGCTGGATAACCACCAATTTTCCGAATGAACCATTGATTCCCTCAAAAGTAATCCGGCCATCTGAAGTAGCGACAACTGGGGTACCGCGTGGAGCGGCGTAGTCAGTACCCTTGTGAGCCCTGATGGTATTAAGAATGGGATGTTTGCGGGAAATGCTGAATCCGGAACTGATTCGCGTGAAATCTACCGGGTTAAGCAAGAATGCCTTGCGCATGCTTTCCCCTTTGGGGCTGAAAAAATTGACATGGCCTTGCTGGTCTTCATAGCGAACTGCCGTGAAATGCTTGCCCTGGTTCACAAATTCAGCTGCGAGGATTTTGCCAAAGCCGATCCGCTTGCCATCCAGAAATTTTTCTTCGAACAGTACCCTGAAAGTATCACCTTCCCTCGTATCCATGATGAAGTCGATTACCCCGCCGAATATATTGGCAAGTTGTGTTGTCATTGCGTCGGGAATTCCGCCTTTCTCTGCGGCCCGAAACAAGGACTCGGTTATTACCGCATCACGCATTGCAAATTTTATATCTGGCGTAAGTACCTTGTGTTGATAATCGAAACTGCCGTCAGGTTGCCTGGAAAATTTGAAGCTCTCCAGGGGGGACTTGAATACTTCGAGGGAAACCAGTGCTTTGGCCGAGTCAATATCGAAGGCCAGGCGATTGCCCAGGAACAGGTTTTTGAGGACTTTTGCGTCTTGGTTGCTTTTCATGATTTCGTCAACCAGCTCGGGACCGAATCCTGCCTGTTTGAAAATGGATGACAAGGTGTCTCCATTCTTTACTTCCAGCATTAATCTGGAGTTCTGTGGTGGTGCCGGTATTGGTTCTGGTGATGCAATTGTCGTGTTGTAAGCCTCAAGCTCGGGAGTGGCATTACTTGAGGCGGGGGTCTTGTTGAGTGCAACAAAACTGGAATAGGCGATGAGCAACAACAGAATCACCATTAAACCGGCTAAAAGTTTTTGGTGATTTTTGGGCAGATGATCCATCAAGGGTGGTCGTGATTTATTGGCTTCTTGCATTCAGTATAAATTTTCTTGAGATTAGATAACTGTTTGGATTGTAACAAAATATTTAGACATACTGTAGAAATGGCCCAAGATTGTGGTCGGGAATTGGGAAGTAAATATTGGGGGGAGGTTGCAAACCTGCCGGGAATTTGTAAAGTGCGCGCCTTCCTGTTCGTCCCATTGCGGGCTGCGACACGCTCCAGAACCAAGGCTGAATACAATGAAAACTGATGTGATTGCTGATTTGCAGAGCCGTGGACTTGTGGCTTTTGTATCTGCTGACGAAGAGTTATCAAAACACCTGAGTGAAGGTTGCCAAACCTTGTACTGTGGTTTTGATCCAACAGCGGACAGCCTGCATATTGGATCTCTGGTGCCTTTGCTTGCTCTGAAAAGGTTCCAGCTTGCCGGGCATAAGCCGGTTGCTTTGGTGGGTGGTGCCACAGGAATGATTGGCGATCCCAGTTTCAAAAGCAAAGAACGCAAGCTCAATACCGCACAAACCACAATTGAGTGGACCAGCAAAATCAAGAGCCAGGTATCCCAATTTATCAATTTTGATTGTGGGGTGAATTCCGCCGTGGTGGTGAACAACTTCGATTGGTTTGGCCAGCTTGACGTCTTGACTTTCTTGCGGGATATCGGGAAACATTTTTCTGTCAATTCCATGATTCAAAAAGAAAGCGTCAAGCAGCGGATTGAGCGGGAAGGTGAAGGCATTTCATTTACTGAATTTACTTACATGATTTTACAGGCCTATGATTTTGCGATGCTTAACAAGTTGACAGGGTGCTCATTGCAGATTGGAGGCAGCGACCAGTGGGGCAATATTTCGGCAGGAATTGACCTCACCCGCAGAATGAATCAGAAGCAAGTTTTTGGACTCACCCTGCCCTTGGTCACCAAAGCTGACGGCGGGAAGTTTGGAAAGACGGAAGATGGCACTATCTGGCTGGATTCCACCAAAACCTCCTGCTATGCATTTTACCAATTCTGGATAAATACGTCTGATGCCGATGTGTATCGATTTCTTCGCTATTTCACGTTTTTAAGCGCTGAACAGATTTCGGCTATTGAGGAGAGTGACAAGAATTCTAGCGGCAAACCGGGTGCACAATTGATTCTTGCCCAAGAGGTAACCCGATTGGTGCATGGGGAGGAGGGTCTTGCGGCTGCAGAGAGGATTACCGGCGCTCTGTTCAGTGGAGACTTGACCGCCCTTGGAGAGAATGATTTTCAGCAGCTTGCGCAGGATGGCTTGCCAGTTACCTCTATAGAGAAGAGTGGAGCAACATTGGTGGAATTGCTGGTCGGGAGCGGGCTGTCAACTTCCAACAAGATGGCGAGGGAGTTTATTGGAAATGGCTCTGTTGCAGTAAATAGTCAGAAAATAACTGACATCAGCGCAAATGTTGATAAAGCGGATGCATTGTTCGAGCGTTACAGTCTGCTCCGTCGAGGCAAGAGGTTGTTTCACTTGGTAATTTGGCAATAATTAAGGCCTCTTAATTTATTTTGTAATGTAACTTGCCAAGGTGAATTAGGTACGTATAATGCGCGCTCCCACAGACGAGGGTCTGAGGGGTTCGAAAGAGCAGTTCTTTAAAAATGAGATCAAGTAATAGAAGTGGGCGCTTGGTGTGAGATTGCAACAGATAAAATCTCAAACTAAGCAACACTGTTAATTCATTAGTGTCAGGGCGCAAGCTCGGGCACTTGGCTTGAATAAGATGTTTGGAATGAGACATGAATCAGGTATGTGTTGGGTTTGGCTGAAAGGCTGGGACTGACAGGTACCAAGAAGTTTAAACTGAAGAGTTTGATCATGGCTCAGATTGAACGCTGGCGGCAGGCCTAACACATGCAAGTCGAGCGGCAGCGCGGGGCAACCTGGCGGCGAGCGGCGGACGGGTGAGTAACGCGTAGGAATCAACCCAGTAGCGGGGGATAGCCCGGGGAAACTCGGATTAATACCGCATACGCCCTAAGGGGGAAAGCAGGGGATCGTAAGACCTTGCACTATTGGATGAGCCTGCGTTGGATTAGCTAGTTGGTAGGGTAAAGGCCTACCAAGGCGACGATCCATAACTGGTCTGAGAGGATGATCAGTCACACCGGAACTGAGACACGGTCCGG
>CAINTJ010000120.1 GCA_903853385.1 uncultured Gammaproteobacteria bacterium | reverse complement strand
CACCGAGATCTACACAGGCGAAGACACTCTTTCCCTACACGACGCTCTTCCGATCTATCCAGATTACCTGACATCCGAAGTGCGGGAAGGCTGCCAGAGCAATCAAGACAGCAAAGCAGGAAGTGCTGGCACTGTCTGGCCAGGCCAGCACAGTGCCAGTACTGGCTAGACCTTATTCTGCGGTCGGTTCTTCGGTACGTTTTTCCAGCTTCTCGGTAATGCGGGCTTTACGGCCAGCCAGATCACGCAAGTAGTACAGTTTGGCCTGGCGTACATCGCCACGACGTTTCAGCGTGATGCTGTCCACTTGCTGGCTGTGGGTCTGGAAAGTACGTTCCACGCCAACGCCGTGGGAGATCTTGCGGACAGTAAAGGCTGAACCCAAACCGCGGTTACGAATGCCGATTACGACACCTTCGTAAGCCTGCAGACGCTCACGATCGCCTTCCTTGATGCGCACTTGCACAACCACGGTGTCGCCGGGGCTGAAATCAGGGACGTTTTTCTTCATCTGTTCCTGTTCAACCAGTTGAATGATTTTATTTCTGCTGCTCATATATAGCTCCACTGCTCTACTTAGTATTACGAAATTCTGCCAACCATTCTTGCTGCTGCTTATCAAGCAGGCCGTTCACCAACAAGCTTTCAATCAGCTCCGGGCGTTTGTGCCAGGTAGCAAACAAACTCGCGCGTGCTCGCCAGCGCGCGATGCGGGCATGATCCCCGCTCAACAACACTGCCGGCACTTCCAATCCTTCAAACACTTCCGGCCGCGTATAGTGCGGACAATCCAGCAGACCGCTTTCAAACGAATCCTGCAGGGCCGATTCCGCATCTCCCAGTACTCCGGGCAAACGCCTGATTACCGCGTCCAGCAACGCCATCGCTGCCAGCTCACCTCCGCTCAACACAAAATCGCCAAGCGAAACTTCTTCATCAACCAGGGTGGAGAGCACACGCTCATCAACACCTTCGTAGCGGCCGCACAACAACACCAGTGCGGATTCCGTAGCCAGCCTGTTCACCGCCAACTGGTCCAGCGGCTTGCCTTGCGGACTCAGATAAATCACTTTCGGTGACTTCACTTCACCCTGGCATGGCCTCGTCAATGCAGCCCTGGCAGCCCTGATGGCTTCACTCAAGGGCCCGGTCTTCATCAACATCCCCGGGCCGCCGCCATAGGGTCGATCATCAACTGTGCGGTGCTTGTCAGTGGTGAAATCGCGTGGATTCCAGTACTTCACACTGACCTGGCCATTTCTGACCGCCCTGCCGGTAACACCAAATTCTGTCAAAGCGCTGAACATGCCGGGAAACAGCGTGACCAGTCCGACCTGCAAGGTCTGTGTCATGACAAGGTTCCCTGTATTGCCTGTTCTGTAATCTGTTTATCGGGAAACTCTCAGGTATCCTGCAAGTAATCCTTGTCCCACTCAACCACGATCAATCCCTGCTTGAGATCGACTTGCTTGATCACGCTGCCGTCAATGTAAGGCACCAGCCGCTCAATCTTGTCGACACTTTGCGCATCGCCTTTCACCACCAGCACGTCGTTGGCACCGGTTTCCATCAAGTGATGCACCTTGCCGAGATCCTGACCACTGGTGGTCACCACCCGCAGCCCTTCGAGCTGGTACCAGTAAAACCCTGCTTCCAGCTCTGGCAGTTCCGACTTTTCAATCAAGAGTTCCTGCCCGGTATAGCGGCAGGCTTGTTCGCGAACATCACAGCCCTTGATATGGGCTACAAAGTCGTGACCGTGCACCTTTATCTCGTCAAATTCCAGGCTATCCAGCCCGTCTGCGCCTTGAATCAGGTACCGGTGATAGTCCAGCAGGTTGTCAGCGGGGTCAGTGAAGGAAAACAGCTTCACCCAACCCTTGACTCCCCAGGGAGCCCCTATGCGCCCCATTACGACATGTGAAACAGGGCTATTCACAAGCCCACTCACCACGACTTCCGGATCGGTGCGTCCGGACAATCCAGTGTGCTCATTTTCAAGATGCTGCTTATCAGGCAGCTACCGCTACCGGAGCTGCAGCTGCTTGTTTCAGCAAAGTTTCAACGCGTGGGCTAGCCAGTGCGCCGTGACTTTGCCAGTATTTGACGCGTTCCAGATCAATACGCAGCTTTTCTTCCTTGCCGCGCGCAGTCGGGTTGTAAAAACCAACGCGCTCGAGGAATTTGCCAGTGTGTGCCCTGTGATGGTCAGCCACTGTTACGTAGTAATAAGGGTTTTTCTTGCTGCCACCGCGTGCAAGCCTGATTGTTACCATGGTTCGTTATCCGTCTAAAAACTAAAAAAAGGACCTGCTATGTTTGATATCGCAAACATTTAATTCAATTCCCGAAGCACAGTTATACACCCCGGAAAAAAGGGCGCCATTCTATGAGAAAAGACTGGCTTTGGGAACTCTAAATTGATGAAAGACCAAGATATTTCCTGATTCAGAAGCCAGGGAAGCGCCCGCCGGGCGGCATACCGCCACCCATACCGCCCATGCCAGGCGGCAAACGACCACCCATGCCACGCAGCATATTGGTCAAGCCCCCCCCCTTCATTTTCTTCATTACCAGCTGCATCTGTTTATGCTGCTTGAGCAGCCGGTTGAGGTCCTGCAAGGTGGTGCCCGAGCCCTGGGTGATGCGGCGCTTGCGGGAACCATTGAGCAAATCCGGGTTGGCACGCTCTTTTTTGGTCATGGAATTGATGATGGCTTCCATCATCACAAAATTCTTGTCGCCGGCAGCACTGGCAGCGGTTTTGGCCAGCCCGCCCATGCCCGGCATCTTGTCGAGCAGATTGGTGATGCCCCCCATGTTGCGCATCTGTTCCAGCTGCTCCTTGAAGTCCTGCAGGTCAAAGCGCTCGCCCTTTTTGATCTTGCTGGCCAGTTTCTGGGCCTTCTCCTTGTCGACCTTTTTCTCAACGTCTTCGATCAGCGACAGTACGTCACCCATGCCGAGGATGCGGGACGCCAGACGATCGGGATAGAACGGCTCAAGTCCGTCGATTTTTTCCCCCACCCCGATGAACTTGATGGGCTTGCCGGTGATCTGGCGCACCGACAGCGCAGCACCACCACGGGCATCGCCGTCAGTTTTGGTCAGGATCACACCCGTCAGCGGCAGCGCTTCATTGAATGCCTTGGCGGTATTGGCCGCATCCTGCCCAGTCATAGCATCCACCACAAACAGGGTTTCCACCGGATTGGCCACCTTATGCAACTCGGCGATTTCTTCCATCATCGCGTTATCAATGGCAAGTCGACCGGCGGTATCTATAAACAGCACATCCACAAAGCGACGCTTGGCCTCGGCAATGGCAGCCTGCACGATTTCAACGGGTTTCTGACCAGCGTCACTGGGGAAGAACAGCACATCAGCTTCTGCAGCCAGGGTTTCCAGCTGCTTGATGGCAGCGGGCCGATAGACGTCGGCACTGGCCACCATCACCGTTTTCTTGTCCCGATTCTTGAGCAGCAGCGCCAGCTTGGCCACCGTGGTGGTCTTGCCGGCACCTTGCAAACCAGCCATCAGGATCACTGCCGGCGGCACTGCCCGCAGATCAAGCGCACTGTTCTCGTTGCCCATCACCAGCTGCAATTCGGCCTGCACGATGCGGATAAAGGCCTGGCCTGGGGACAGGCTTTTGCCCACCTCCTGCCCCAACGCCCGTAATTTCACACGATCGGTGAAATCCCTGACCACCGGCAAGGCCACATCGGCTTCCAGCAAGGCACGCCGCACATCCCGCAACGCGTCCTGGATGTTGTCTTCAGTTAGCTTGGCTTTGCCTGTGAGCGTGCGCAGGGTTTGAGAAAGTTGTTCCGACAGGGCTTCAAACATGAAATCTGATCCTACATGGCATGACTTGAGCAAAATTCTACAGTATCGATCGAGGTGACAATAGCTATTGATAAGACTTCAACGACCTTGGCAGTTGTGAGAGACTGACCCCATGAGCATGATAATAACCGGCTTGATAGCATCAATTTTTTATGCAGCGAGCGCGTGGCTGCAACAGCGCATGCTGTCTGGTGACAAACCAGCGCACCACAGCCACCAAAGTACTCCCAGTTTTGGCATCCTGTTTCTGGCGGGTCTGGCCCTGCTCGACCATGCCTTCAACGCCATGCTGGCGATTCGCACTCCTGCCGGATATGACTTCGGGTTTTTCCGCGTGGCATCACTGTTCAGCTGGGTAATGTCGCTGATAGTAGTACTCGCCAGCCTCAAAAAGCCGGTTGCCAACCTGTTTTTGTTGCTGTTCCCGCTGGCAATAGTCAGCATTCTTTGTTCAACCTTCCTGCCCAGCTACTACCACCCGCATGCAGATTTAAGTGGCGGTGTCGCCTTGCATAGTGTGCTTGGCATTCTGGCGTTCAGCCTGCTCACCGTTGCTGCCATCCAGGCACTGGTGGTGGCATGGCTGAGCCGCGAACTCAAACACCATCATTTTTCCAACACCCTGCGCCATATGCCACCGCTGCAATCAATGGAAGAATTGTTGTTCGACATTATCAAGGCTGGCTTCATCGCCTTGCTGGCGGTGATCATCAGCGGTTTTGTATTCATGGATGACATGTTTGGCCAGCATCTCGCCCACAAAACTGTACTGACGCTGGTGTCGTTTGCAGTGTGGGGCATCCTGCTGTGGGGCCGTCACCGCTTTGGCTGGCGTGGCAAAGTGGCATTGCGCTGGATACTCGGCGGCTTTGTGGTTCTGATACTGGCTTACTTCGGCAGCAAGTTTGTATTGGAAATTCTCTTGAACCGCGTGTAAGAACTCAGGCGACCAGCTGCGTGGAAGACAACTCTCTCGAATACTTGTTCATCGCCTTGTTTGTGCTGATCCTGTGTTCTGCATTTTTTTCCGGATCAGAAACAGCCATGCTGTCGCTGAACCGTTTCCGCTTGCGCCATCTTGCCAAGCAGCGCAATCGCGGCGCGATCCGCTCCATTGCGCTGCTTGCCAGTCCCGGCCGGCTGATTGGCGTGGTCCTGATCGGCAGTACTGTCATCAACAGCCTGGTGGCGACCCTTGCCACCATTATTGCCATCAGGATTTGGGGCAATGATGACCGCTACATATATGCGGCCTCGCTGCTGGTGACCTTCCTGCTGCTCATTTTTGCCGAAATGACCCCGAAGACCATTGGCGCGATGTACCCGGAATCCATCGCCTTCCCCTCTTCAATCATTTTGCGCTGGCTGCTCAAGGCCATGCATCCGCTGGTCTGGTCGATGAGCGCCATATCCGCCATGTTTGTGCGTATGCTGGGCTTCAAGCCACGTGACAGCGCCCATCACCATCTCAGTCAGGATGAGTTGCGCAGCATTATTGTCGACGAGTCCAGCCGGCAATTGCCGCTCCAGCGGCAAAACATCCTGCTGAACGTACTCGATCTGGAGAAGGTCACAGTCAACGACATCATGATTCCCCGCAACGATGTCGCCGGCATCAACCTCGACCATGACATTGATGACATCATGCAGGTGCTGTTGAACGTCCAACACACCCGGCTGCCGGTGTACAACGGTGATCTCAACAATGTGGTCGGCATGCTGCACATGCGCAATGCCGCACGCTGGATGCAAATGGAACATCCCAACAAGGCCGAATTGCTGCAGCTGGCTGATGAAGCCTACTTCGTGCCGGAAAGCACCGCCTTGCCGACCCAGCTGGTGAATTTCCAGAAAAACCGCAAGCGTATGGCCATCGTGGTCGACGAATACGGCGTGGTGATCGGCGTGATAACGCTGGAAGACATCCTGGAAGAAATCGTCGGCAATTTCACCACCAACCTTTCCGAAGAGACTCCGGAAATCTACCCGCAGGATGACGGCACCTATGTGCTGGACGGCAGCACCTCCGTGCGTGAACTCAACCGCGCACTGCACTGGCATTTGCCGACCGATGGGCCCAAGACCCTTAACGGGCTGTTGATGGAAGAGCTGGAAAGCATTCCCGACAACCAGATCGGACTGCGCCTGAACGGCTACTGTGCCGAGATTTTGCAAACTACCGACAACCAGATCAAATCGGTGCGTATGTGGGCAGCCTCTAGTCCCGGCAGCGACGATCTTTCTGAAATGCAAGCCAATCAGTACGACTGAAACCAAGCCCATGCCTCCAGTGCCTTCCTCACTTTCCACCACCAGGCTGATCCGCTGGCGCGACGGCAGACGCACCGAGCTTGACGACACGCTGGCAGTCGAGGAGCCACTGGAAATCAGGCTGGGTTATCGCGATGCCCGCAAAGGCCGCATTCACAAAAGCATCGCCATCACGATGCGTACCCCGGGTGATGACAGCGCACTGGCTCTTGGCTTCCTCTATAGTGAAAGCATCATCAAAAACCTGTCGCAGGTGCAGTCGCTGGAACAGGCGACCGCTAACGTCATCCGTATTGAGCTTGACGATGCAGCCATTTTTGATGCGGTGCGACTGGAGCGCAACTTCTATGTGACATCCAGTTGCGGTGTGTGCGGCAAGTCCTCGCTGGAAAGCCTGAGTCTGGCCGGCTTTTCTTCTGTCGATAACGACAACTTCCGGATCTCGCTGGCCAGATTGCAGCAAGTATTGCAGCAGCTGCCCCTGCAACAAAAACTGTTCCGGCTCACGGGTGGCAACCATGCCATGGCGTTGTTTGATGCGCACGCCAATCTGGTGCAGGTCACGGAAGATGTCGGCCGCCACAATGCTATGGATAAATTGATTGGCCGTTGCCTGCAACAGCAACAACTGCCCTTGTCGCAATTCGGCATTCTGTTCAGCGGACGCGCCAGCTTCGAGCTGATGCAGAAAGCGCTGGCCGCGGGTTGCCCACTGCTCGCTGCAGTGGGTGCACCATCCTCACTGGCGGTGGAGCTGGCCAGAGAATACAACCTGACGCTGATTGGTTTCCTGCATGACAAGGGCTGCAATATCTATAATGGTGCTTTCCGTATCATTGATTAGGCCCGAGTAACCCCAGCGATGACAGGGTCAAAACGGCTTGCCCGGCAATGTGCGCTTGCTGCTTGCGCCATGAACGCAAGTACTTGAGTCATTCCTTTTTACTGCCGTAATTCACGCTTGTGAGACCCTTTATGAGCAGGTAGCATCCCGCGACTTTTTTACATTGCCGGTCTGAAAAGTTGCATGCTAGAATACAAAGCCGAACCGAACGGTTCGGATAAAGCAATATACTGAAAATATTGGAATTTATTAAGAAATTCGAGCAAGTCCGTCGCATAGGGATAGACGGCCGACGCTCTTTTCACTTGAGTCGATATCACCCCATGATGCCAGTAGCCAGTCCTGCCCGCCTGCAGGAATTCACCCTCGAACTCGCCACTAATGTGGTGCATGAGTGCAAAGACCAGCCCGGCGCGTTGATAAACGCTCTCCACAAATTGCAGGAAACATTCGGTTACGTTGACGAAGCTGCTATGCCAATGCTGGCCAAACTATTCAACCTGTCCCGTGCCGAAGTGCACGGGGTCACCAGCTTCTATCATGATTTCCGCCGCAGTAAACCCGGACACTATACGATTCGGGTTTGCCAGGCCGAGGCCTGTCAGGCCATGGGTTCGGAGGCACTGACTACAGCCATCAAACAATTGCTCGGCTGTGATTTCCACGAAACTACTGCAGATGGCAATTTTACGCTGGAAAAAGTGTATTGTTTAGGCAACTGTGCCTGCTCGCCCAATATCATGGTGGACAAGCAGACCTACGGCCGCGTGACTGCTGAATCATTCAGGAAACTGACCGCCACACTGGCCAGCAAAGCGCAGTCTTCAAAAGAAGGGAGCAAGTAAGATGCTGACTCGTATCTACATCCCGCGCGAAACCACTGCCTCTTCACTGGGTGCCGAGCTATTGGTTGACGCCATAGTCACTGAAGCCAAATACCGTAATTTACCGATTGAAATCGTTCGCAATGGCTCACGTGGCGCCTGCTTCCTGGAACCTTTGGTGGAAATCGAAACCACCTCCGGCCGCGTTGGCTACGGTCCGGTTCAGCAGGAAGACATCGCAGAATTGTTTGATGCCAACTTCCTGAGCGGTGGCAAACACAGACTTGCCCTCGGTAACGTTGAAGAGCTGCCCTGGTTCAAGAACCAGGAAAGACTGACTTTTGCCCGCTGTGGCTTGATAGCAGCCACCTCGGTCGACGCCTATAAATCACTGGGTGGCTTTGTCGGCCTGCACAATGCCTTGAAGAAAGACGGCAAGGCCATCGTGCAGGAAGTGCTGGACTCCGGCCTGCGTGGTCGTGGTGGCGCAGCCTTCCCGACCGGCATCAAGTGGCGCACGGTAATGGACGCGGTTGATGTCCAGAAATACATCGTCTGCAATGCGGATGAAGGCGACAGCGGCACTTTCTCTGATCGCATGATCATGGAAGGCGACCCACTGTCACTGGTGGAAGGCATGACCATCGCTGGCATCGCAGTCGGTGCTACCAAAGGTTTTGTGTATCTGCGCTCTGAATATCCACTGACCCAGACCATTCTGAACGAAGCCATCGTCAACGCCCGCGCCGCCGGTTATCTCGGCGACAATATCCAGGGCAGCGGCAATAGCTTTGACCTGGAAGTCCGCATGGGCGCAGGCGCCTATATCTGTGGCGAAGAAACTTCGCTACTGGAATCACTGGAAGGCAAACGTGGCGAGATCCGTTTCAAACCACCACTGCCCGCCCTGAAAGGTTTGTTCGGCAAACCCACCGTCGTCAACAACGTGATTTCGCTCGCTACCATTCCAGTCATTCTGGAAAAAGGCGGCAAGCACTACGCCAATTTCGGCCGCGGCCGCTCACTCGGCACCATGCCGTTCCAGCTCGGCGGCAACATCAAGCACGGCGGCCTGGTGGAAAAGGCTTTTGGTCTCACCCTGCGCCAATTGATCCAGGATTTTGGTGGCGGCACTGCCTCCGGCAAGCCGATTCGCGCCGTGCAAGTGGGCGGCCCGCTGGGCGCCTACTTCCCCGACGCACTGCTGGATACCGTGTGTGACTATGAAGAATTTGCCAAAGTCGGCGGCATGCTCGGCCACGGTGGCGTGGTGGTGTTCGACACCAGCGTCAACATGGCGAAGATGGCGCGCTTCTCGATGGAATTTTGCGCCAATGAATCCTGTGGCAAATGCACGCCCTGCCGCATCGGCTCGGTGCGCGGCATGGAAACCATCGACAAGATTGTGGGCGCCATCGATGACAACGAACGTAACAAGCAGCACATCATTCTCAAAGATTTGTGTGAAACCATGGAGTCAGCCTCGCTGTGTGCGATGGGCGGCCTGACCCCGATGCCAGTCATGAGTGCAGTCAAACACTTCAAAGGAGATTTCCAATGAACGCGCTTACCAGCATGCAGCCGATCATTTTCGATCCGCAAACGGTAGCTGCCGAAACGGATTACGGCACTCCCAAAAGCACCAGTACTGAATTGGTGAAGCTGGAAATCGATGGTCAGAGCATCACCGTGCCCAAAGGCACCAGCATCATGCGTGCCGCCAAAGAACTCGGCATTACCATTCCCAAACTGTGCGCCACTGACAACCTGGAACCGTTTGGTTCCTGCCGTCTGTGCCTGGTGGAAATCGAAGGTCGCCGCGGCACACCCGCTTCCTGCACCACACCGGCAGAAGCCGGCCTCAAGGTCACCACCCAGAATGCCAAGATCGCCAAGTTGCGCAAAGGTGTGATGGAACTGTATATCTCCAATCACCCGCTCGACTGCCTCACCTGCTCTGCCAACGGCGACTGTGAATTGCAGGACATGGCCGGTGCCGTCGGTCTGCGCGATGTGCGCTATGGCTACAAAGGCGACAACCATAACGATCGCCCCAAGGACGAAAGCAACCCCTATTTCACCTTCGAAGCCAGCAAGTGCATCGTGTGCTCACGCTGTGTGCGGGCCTGTGAAGAAGTGCAAGGTACGTTTGCCCTCACCATCCAGGGCAGCGGCTTTGCTTCCAAAGTCAGCGCCGGCATCGACGAAGGCTTTCTCAATTCCGAATGTGTGTCATGTGGCGCTTGCGTACAGGCCTGCCCGACTGCAACGCTCAACGAAAAATCCATGATCGAAATCGGCACCCCTGAACATGCGGTGGAGACCACCTGCGCCTATTGCGGTGTGGGCTGCACTTTCCGCGCTGAAATGAAAGGTGATCAGGTTGTGCGCATGGTGCCGTCCAAAGGCGGGGAAGCCAATGATGGCCATTCATGCGTGAAAGGCCGCTTTGCGTGGGGCTACGCTACACACAAGGAACGTATCCTGAAACCAATGATCCGCACCAAGACTTCCGATCCATGGAAGGAAGTAAGCTGGGACGAAGCCATCCAGTACACTGCCAGCAAGTTCAAGGAAATCCAGCACAAACACGGTCGAAAATCCATCGGTGGCATCACCTCTTCCCGCACCACCAACGAAGAAGTATGGGTCGTGCAGAAAATGATCCGCACCGCTTTCCGCAACAACAACACTGATACCTGTGCACGCGTGTGCCACTCCCCTACCGGCTATGGTTTGCGACAGACGCTCGGCACTTCCGCCGGTACCCAGGATTTCGCCAGCGTGGAAGAAACCGATATGGTGCTGCTGATCGGCGCCAACCCGACCGACGCCCACCCGGTGTTCGCGTCCCGCATGAAGAAACGCCTGCGCGAAGGCGCAGATCTGGTGGTATGCGATCCACGTCGCATCGACCTGGTTGATAGCCCGCACATCAAGACCAGCGTGCATATCCCGCTACTGCCTGGCTCCAACGTGGCGCTGATCAATGCGCTGGCTTACACCATCATTGAAGAAAATCTTGCCGATCTCGAGTACGTCAAGGAACGCTGCGATACCGCCGCCTTTGACGAATGGGTCAAGTTCATCAAACAACCGAAAAATTCACCGGAAGCAGTAGCTCATTTGCTGGGCGGCGATGCCGGCAAAGTACGCGAAGCAGCCCGTCGCTATGCCACTGTAGAACGCGCTTCGATCTATTATGGCCTCGGGGTCACCGAGCACTCACAAGGCTCCACCATGGTGATGGGCATGGCCAATCTGGCCATGCTGACCGGCAACATTGGCTTCAACGGCTGCGGCGTCAACCCGCTACGTGGCCAGAACAATGTACAGGGATCCTGCGACATGGGTTCGTTTCCGAACGAATTCTCAGGCTACCGTCCGGTCAGTGATCCAGCCACCAACGAACTGTTCTCCAAGGCCTGGGGGGTACAACAGGATCCCGAGCCCGGCTATCGCATTCCGAACATGTTCGATGCCGCCATCAAAGGCGACTACAAAGGCATGTTTGTACAGGGTGAAGACATCGCGCAGTCGGATCCGAATACGCATCATGTGGAATCTGCTCTGGAAAATCTCGAGTGTCTGGTTGTGTGCGATCTGTTCCTCAACGAAACCGCGAAATTTGCGCATGTGTTCCTGCCAGGCACTTCTTTCCTCGAGAAAGACGGCACCTTCACCAACGCTGAACGCCGTCTGGGTCGCGTACGCCCGGTCATGGCCCCTGCGACTGGCAAGCACGAATGGCAGATACCGATCGAAATCTCTGCTGCCATGGGTTACGAAATGCACTACAACAATCCTGCCGAAATCATGGACGAGATTGCCCGCCTGACTCCGACCTTCAAACGCATCAGTTTTGAGCGGCTGGATCACGAAGGCAGCATGCAGTGGCCGGTCACCGATGCAGCACCGAACGGCACACCAATCATGCATATCGGTGGTTTCGTGCGCGGCAAGGGCTTGTTTGTGGTGACTGAGTTCGTGCCGACCGAAGAACGTGTCAACGCCAAGTTCCCGCTCATCCTCACTACCGGCCGCATCCTGAGCCAGTACAACGTGGGCGCGCAAACCCGTCGCACCGAGAACAATGTATGGCACCACGAAGACATTCTTGAAATCCATCAGCATGACGCATCCGAGCGCGGCATCAAAGATGGCGATCTGGTCATGCTGAAGAGCCGCAAAGGTGATACTGCCCTGCACGTGAAAGTTTCTGATCGCATGCAGCCTGGTGTCGTCTACACAACCTTCCACATGCCGGAATCAGGCGCCAACGTGGTAACCACCGAGTACAGCGACTGGGCCACCAACTGTCCTGAATACAAGGTGACTGCGGTTCAGGTCAGCCCGGCCAGTGCACTTTCCGAATGGCAAAAACAGTATCTGGACCTGAATGAAACCCGCCGCAAACTGACGGAAATCATGCAATAAGAGTTGCTCCAGCAACTGCGGTGTCAAAGGGCTTGGTAGCAGTTGCCGTGCTTGCTTTGAGCCGCCTGGAGACAGTTGGCGGCGCGCTCCAGTACTTCCTGGGCCTGGCCTTGGTCGAGCGCGGCTATGCCAATACTGGCCGTTATGCGTGACCGGGGTTTCCCCACTGCCAATCCCTGCGCCCTGACTTCCTCCAGCAAGCGGTCGGCCACGGTCTTGGCGCCCTCCAGCGTAATTTCAGGCAGTACCAGCAGGAAGCAGTTTTCATCCCAGCGACCCGCAATGTCCTGTACCCGCAGATTCTTGCGTAGTACAGCAGACAACAT
>CAINTJ010000119.1 GCA_903853385.1 uncultured Gammaproteobacteria bacterium | reverse complement strand
TGTTGATGGCAAGACACTGCCTAAAGAACCAAGCAACGGACCAAAGACCCCTGCATGAACTTTGAAACCATACTGCTGAATAAGTTGAAAAACTTACAGGTGCAGTACGCTGTTGATTCGCTCCGCTCGACTGGCGATAAGTCAGAATTTGACTTTGGCTATCGAGCGGGATGCTTTGCTGGAATTGAAAAGTCAATTGACTGCCTGTTGAAGTTGCTCGATGAGCAAAGGAACGGCGAACCTGACTTGTAATCGAACGATGACGTTCGGTTGTGCTGATTCATTAACCACCTGCTGAAAAGGAGCAGATATGAAAAACCCCGCGCTTGAAGAAGCGTTTCCCGTGTGCGACCCCGGTGTCTATCCGCTTGGCTCGCGAATCTTAGTCCAAATCAGAACGCCTGAAACTAAATCAAAAGGCGGCATTATTCTCACCGAATCAGACAAAGACACGCAAATGTGGAATACCACAGTTGCTAAGGTCATTGCTACCGGCCCTCTGGCATTCTTGAATAGAGACACTCTAAAGGAATGGCCAGAAAAAGCATGGTGCAAGATTGGTGATTATGTGCGCGTCCCACGATACGGCGGTGACCGCTGGGTTACTACTAATAGCAAAGGCGAGAAGGCGTATTACATCCTGATCAATGATCTTGATGTGCTTGCTCTTGTGACAACAGATCCGCTCGAAATCAAAGCGTTTTTCTAACCGAGGTGCACCATGAGTGGCGATTTAATTACAGAAGATGATGTAAATGAGAATCTAAATGATAATGATTCTCAAGAGCAATTAGTTATTGTTGAGGATGATGCTGACGATGAAGTCGTCTCGCGTCAATCCTCTGAGGATGGCAACGATCCTGAACGTGCCGCGATACGCGAGCGCCGACGTAAAGAAAAGGCAGAACGCAAGGATCGTCGTGATAAGGCCATTACCCGCGACAAGCTGGAACTAGACTTCCTACGTAAGCGTAATGATGACCTTGAGAAGCGTCTATCGACGCAAGAGATGCGCGCCTATCAAAGCGATCTGCAAAATATTGACGCACACTACCAGCAGGCGCAGCGTGAAGTGCAGATGGCCGAGAATGTCATTGCAAAAGCAAGCAGCTTGGGCAATGGCGAAGATGTTGTACAGGCTATGCGCTATCGGGATGAAGCGATCCTGAAGGCTCAGCAACTTGCACAGTACAAGCAACAGGCCGTATATCAACAGCCAGCTCAACCGCCTGCAGTAGATGACCTGACATTGATCCATGCCAAAGAGTTCATGGAAGATCATCCATGGTACGACATACACGGACGTGATGAAGCATCTGCGGTTGTGTTGGCCATCGACAACAATCTTGCGAAAGAAGGCTTCAGCCCTCAGTCGGAAGAGTACTGGGATGAGTTACGTGATCGAGTTGCACGACGCCTTCCTGATAAAATAGGAAAAGCAGAACGCAAGCCGCGCGGCGGTCCTGCTGTTGGCTCTGGTCGTGAACACGCTCCTACGTCAACCCGTAAAGAGATATACATCTCGCAAGAACGCAAGCAGGCATTGATTGATGCTGGCGTGTGGGATGATCCAGTTCTACGCATGAAGTATGTCAAGCGATACGCTGCTTATGACCGCGAACGGTCGTAAATAAGAATCACTTGCATTTAACTTGATTTTTTGTTATAACTTCCGCAATTGCTGAAAGGAGCAATATTATGTCAGACGAACGCTTAAAGAAATCCGGTGGTGAGAGCCGCGGTAATCGTGCGATGCAAGATCGTGCAGTCACCGAAAATCGTGCTCTTAGTGATGAAGATCGGGTTGCAATGTTCCGTCAACAGTTTTTCCAGTCCAGTTTACCGGACTTGCCTAAGATCCCCGGCTGGCACATGTGCTGGCTGACCACGACTAACCCTCGTGATTCCATCCAGACGAGAATTCGTCTGGGCTACGAGCCTGTAAAGCCGGAAGATGTCCCCGGCTGGGAATACGCCACACTCAAAACGGGTGACTGGGCAGGCTTCATTGGGGTGAACGAGATGCTTGCATTTAAGCTGCCTATTTCGTTGTACGAAAAGTACATGAAGGAAGCGCATCACGATGCGCCGCTGCGTGAGGAAGAAAAGCTCACAGATACAGCAGAATTCCTTGAGGAACAGGCTAGAGCGTCGAAGTCAAAGGTCACGATGGGTGATGGGCATGCCGATATTGGACAACACAGGGAAGCTCAATTTGATCTTTCCTGATCAACCAATTAACCATTAGGAGACAATTATGTCTAGCACTAGCGCACCTTTTGGCTTTCGTCCGTCTTTCCACAACAGTGGTCAGATCATTTAGAAGGCCTACAACATGGCTGCCAGCTATGCCACCGCCATTTATCAAGGTGACCTCGTCACTCTTGACTCAAACGGTCAAGTGAACATTGCTGGTACGTCTACAAGCAGTTTGATTCTTGGTGTATTCCAAGGCGTTGAATACCGCGATTCAAGCGGCAAGCCAACGATTTCGAACTATTGGCCCGGCGCCGTCAGCGGAGCAACAAACATTGTTGTGTACGTGATGGATGATCCTGAAACCTTGTTTGATGTTCAAGTTACTAACCCAGCCTCTGGCACTTCAATGCAGACTCACGTCGGCAATGAAGCCGTATGGGTTGCAACTGCTGGCAGCACCTCAACGGGTCTTTCTGCAGCGTCACTTGGTACACCAAGCGCAACTCAGTCACAATTGCAGATCACTGGCTTTGCTTATGGCCAAGACAATGCACTCACTGACGCATACGTTGTTGCGACCGTTCGCATCAACACCCATCAATACAAAGCAGCTGTTGCTGCTGTTTAAGGAGGGCTAAAACATGGCTAATCCAATGCGTAGTACTGACTTTCGGTCAGTAGTTGAGCCCATCCTGAACGAAGTGTTCGATGGCGTGTACGATCAACGTGCTGATGAATGGAAGATGGTCTTCAAAGAACAGAAGGGCATTCCACGTAATTATCACGAAGAACCAGTGTTGTATGGCTTCGGCGCTGCTCCTGAGCTGCCCGATGGTATGGCAGTCACCTACCAATCCGGTGGTGTGCTGTTCTTGCAACGCTACCTCTACAAGGTCTATGGTCTTGCTTTCGCTCTGACCAAAGTACTTGTGGAAGACGGCGACCATATCCGCATCGGTCAGACCTATGCCAAGCACTTGGCACAGTCTCTGGTTGAAACGAAAGAAACGCTTTGCGCCAACATCCTGAACCGCGCCTTTAACAGCGCCTACACGGGTGGTGATGGTAAGGCTCTGATTGCAACTGATCACCCATTGGTCAGTGGTACTTTCAGCAACCAATTAACGACTGCTGCTAACTTGTCACAAACTTCTTTGGAACAAATGTTAGTTCAGATCCGCAATGCTGTTGACAACAACGGTAAGCGTATCCGCCTGACACCTAAGAAGATCGTTGCTGGTCCATCAAACGTGTTCCAAGCTGAAGTTCTGTTGAAGAGCGTTCTGCGTACGGGCACTGCTGATAACGACATCAACCCTGTGAAGAGCATGGGCTTGTTGGCCGATGGCCAAGCTAACCTGAGCCGTATCACGAGCTCCACCGCATGGTGGGTGCAGACGGATGCGCCAGAAGGCTTGAAGCTATTGACCCGTCGTGGCCTCGAAAAGTCTATGGAAGGCGACTTCGAGACCGACAGCATGCGCTACAAGGCAACTGAGCGTTACACCGTTGGTTGGACTGACCCAAGGGGTCTTTTTGGAACGGCAGGGGTTTGACCGACCCGCGTTTGATTGACAGGATGCGTCCAAGTAGGTATATTGAGGAGACTTAATATGCCTACGAGGATCTCATGCCAATCAAATGTTATGTTGTAAATTGCACGGCCCCTGTCATTGCGCAGGGGCTGTGTTCTACTCACTACAAGCGCAAGCAGCGTCATAATTCAACAGAACAAACCCGCCCAGCAGACTGGGGGCAACGTGAAAAACATCCTGCATATAAAACATGGTGCGGGCTAATTAGATACCATAAAAATAATATGGATCCTCGTTGGAAAGAGGATTTTTGGGCATTTGTATCCGATATTCCTGAAAAAATAAATCGCGCACGAGGTTTTAGGATTAATGCTTTACTTCCATGGAATAAAGATAATTTTTATTGGAAAGAAACGCGGATAGCCACAGAAAATGCCAAGGAATATCAGCGTAAATTTAGAAAAGCAAACCCAAATTATGGAAAAAATTCTTATTTGAGAAAATCTTATGGCGTAGACCTTGACTGGTTTAACGCAAAATTTTCCGAACAGGGTGGTGTTTGTGCGATCTGTAAGAAGCCAGAGACGGCTGTCATACGAGGGGTTGCGATCTCACTATCGGTAGATCATTGTCATACCACTGGGAAGGCACGCGGGTTATTGTGTAGGTCTTGCAACAATGCTCTTGGCATGTTATATCACGATCGTGCTATACTTGCTGCCGCGATACTCTATTTGGAGCAATCGTAATAATTTTCTGGGTATTTCGATGTGTCTGACAGTCCCAGCTGACGCTATGCAGACAGCCACATCACAAATCGCATAGGAGATTCTAATGGCCTCTACTACTTTTACCGGTCCAGTCACATCCACTAATGGATTTATTTCTGGCGCAGGTTCTATCGCTTCTCAAACTGTATCAAGCTCAGTTTCTGGTTCTGGCGCCGTAGCTGTAACCTCTGCAACTTTGGCTGGCCGCTTTGCCCTGATGAATGGCGCAAGCACAGCTAACGGTTCATTAACTTACACGCTGCCTGCTGCTACCGGCTCTGGCAATACCTATACATTCGTTGTTGGCACTGCCTCTACTGGCACTGGCACTTATGTTGTTAAGGTTAAAAATTCAACTGACGTAATGGCTGGCCGTGCTTATATGTTACAAGACGCCGGTGATACTGTGGTTGGCTTTGAAACTGCCGCTGACACAGATACCGTAACCCTGAACGGCAGCACCACTGGCGGCGCTAAGGGCGACGTTGTTACAATTACTGACATTGCATCTGGCTTGTTCTTAGTTAAGTGTGATTTGTCAGGCACTGGCACTGAAGCGACTCCATTCAGCGCGACTGTGTAATTAACTGAAGGGGAGCTTCGGCTCCCCTCTTTTTGGAGATAAGCATGGCAATTGCTACGCAAACACTGTTAGATGGCGATCGTTTAGCGATTATAAAATTCACGAATGACAGCGGCACTGCAGAAACTGCGGCGCTTAAAGTTGATGTGGCAACATTGCGCAAGAATGGCGCAGGCCTCTCATGCAATGGCGTGAAGATCAACAAGATATGGGCAGTTACTCATGCCATGGAAGTACAAATTCTGTGGGATGCTACGACTGACGTATTTGCATGGGGAATTCCTCAGAATTGTAATTATCTCATGGACTTTTCATCATTTGGCGGGCTGCCTAATGACGCAGGCGCAGGTAAAACTGGTAACGTGTTATTCACGACACTAGATGCAGCTGCGGGCGATTTTTATGCCATTACCATTGAGTTTTTGAAGACTTACGCATAACTGGGGCAATCATGGGCAAGACACTGAAATACGTTAAAGACTTTGATTTCAAAGCCAAGCCTTGCAATTATGCAATGGGTGGCGGAGTTTTTGATGGCACATCCTCTGCTTTGCGCGACAAAGTAAAACAAGCGCGTTCTGGAGAGGCGATGCAAAAAGTGCGTCGCGATATTGATCGGAATGAAATGCCGCGCCGTCAATCTGCAAAGATTGAGCAATCTGGCCCAAAGATTCAGCAACCGCCACCCGCTGGTCCTAACGCGCCATTGATTCAGCCAACGCCTCCTAATGCTGCACTAAACAAGCTGGCATCTGTGGGCAGTCAAGCGCTTGCTGCCGCCCGTCCATTCAAGAAAGGCGGCGTAGCTAAAGTAGGCAAGGTCATGGGCGAATTCAAGTCTGGCAAACTACATTCTGGTAG
The DNA here is from genome assembly GCA_903853385.1 of uncultured Gammaproteobacteria bacterium. Taxonomy (GTDB): domain Bacteria; phylum Pseudomonadota; class Gammaproteobacteria; order Pseudomonadales; family Pseudohongiellaceae; genus CAILUG01. The sequence continues at coordinate 530 of CAINTJ010000119.1, read as the reverse complement.
CAAGAAAGGACCAGTAGTCACCAGCAAGAAGCAGGCTGTGGCCATTGCACTATCAGAAGCAGGAAAGAGCAAGAACAGAGCATAACTTGCTCTGTTTGCTTATTTTTCGTATACTTGGGCAAGAGGGCGCTGTACCAGCGGCTATTCTGACTCAATTGTGAGGTAGTATGGCTTTTTCTGGCAGTATCAGCGGCACCACATTTAACGCGCTGAAGGTCGTAGATCACGCCTTCAGACGTTGTCGGCTGCCCGCGCAGCAAATCACGTCTGAGATGCAATCTTATGCGCTAGATTCACTGGCGTTCATGCTCTCTGATCTTGCCAACACCAAGACTCCAAGCTGGTGTATAGAGCGTCAAATTTATCCGTTCTATCAGGCTCAGCCAAATATTACTTTGGACATCGGTACGGTTGAGGTGCTTAATGCAAACTACCGTACACTGCAAGAATCTACTGGCGACGTCACGATTGTCAGCCCAACAGTCTACAAAGTAGACTTTGCCGTTGATTCGAATACAGAGGCCACTGTC
>CAINTJ010000118.1 GCA_903853385.1 uncultured Gammaproteobacteria bacterium | reverse complement strand
TATGCCCGGCATTTTTAATTTTTTTTCTTGTTTCACTTCCTTTATCAGGAGCAAAAAAGACACCTAGAAGTCCACCAACGTGTTTACTGCGTACATCAAGAAGCATTACTTCGACGAGATCCATACGCTCGACATTATCGACGTCAACGGCGGCAACCACGGCTATCCGTTTGCCACCAACTTCAATCCCGAGATCAACATCCGCGAAGTCACCGCCGAATGCCAGCACTGGGAAGCTGGCGGGTTTGTCAGCTCCCCGCCGATGTCACTCAAGCAGTCCTTCACCTGCACCGAAGGCGTGGGTACCTACAATCTTTACCGCATGTACCACGAAGAACTGGAATCATTGGTCAAACATTTTCCGACCTTGAAAAAAGCCCAGTTCTGGATGAGTTTCGGCGACAGTTATCTCAAACATCTGGAAGTGCTCGGCAATGTCGGCATGACCCGCATCGATCCGGTCGAATTCCAGGGTCAGCAGATTGTGCCGATCCAGTTCCTCAAGGCATTGCTGCCGGATCCGTCCACGCTGGGTCCGCGCACAGTCGGCAGAACCTGGATCGGCTGTCACGTCACCGGCCTCAAGGACGGCAAACCGCGCAAGGTGGTGGTCTATAACATCTGCGATCACCAGGCTTGCTATCAAGAAGTGCTGTCGCAGGCAATTTCCTACACCACCGGCGTGCCAGCCATGATCGGCGCCAAGATGATGCTGGAAGGCAAGTGGAAGGCCGCCGGCGTGTGGAACATGGAACAGATGGACCCCGATCCATTCATGGCAGACATGAAGGTGCACGGGTTGCCATGGACTGTTATCGAAGATCCGGATTTCCAACTTGTCTGAGTTCACGCCTGCTGCCGACACTTTTACGCATTTCGATCCGCGCCGGGTGCCATCGCCCTGTTTTGTGGTGGACGCAATTGCGATCGAACGCAATCTGCAAGTGCTCAACCGGGTCCAGCAGGAATCCGGCGCCAAAGTGTTGATTGCGCTGAAAGCATTTTCGATGTTCTCACTGGCGCCGTTGATCATGCGGTATCTGTCGGGCACCTGCGCCAGCGGCTTGCATGAAGCCAGGCTGGGGCGGGAAGAGTACGGCAAGGAAGTGCATGTGTACTCGGCCGCCTATACTGCCAACGATTTACAGGACATTCTGCCAATCGCCGATCATGTGGTGTTCAATACCCTGTCACAGTGGCGGCGTTTTCAGCCGCTGATCCAGACGGCGCGTGCACAGCGCCCGCAGCTGGAATTCGGACTGCGCATCAATCCGCGCCATTCTGAAGGCAAGGTGGCCATGTACGATCCGTGTGCGCCGGGTTCACGATTGGGGACTCCGCTTGATCAGCTGCACGGCCAGGATCTGGCTGGCATCAGCGGGCTGCATTTCCATACCCTGTGTGAGCAGGGTTTTGCACCGCTGGCACGCACACTGGATGCGATTGAGGCTCAATGTGGCGAGTTATTGCACAAAATGAAGTGGGTGAACTTCGGTGGCGGGCATCACATCAGCCATCCTGATTATGATGTGGGCCGCTTGATCGAACGCATCCGGGAGTTCAGCAAGAAATACGGTGTGCAGGTGTATCTGGAGCCGGGCGAGGCAATTGCGATACGTGCCGGCGTTTTGGTCAGTGAAGTGCTCGATGTGATGGAAAACGGGATGCCGATAGCCATACTTGACAGTTCCGCCACCTGCCACATGCCCGACACACTGGAAATGCCGTATCGGGCCCATATTTTCGGATCCGGCCACCCAAACCAACTTGAATACACCTACCGGTTGGGCGGGTTAAGCTGCCTTGCCGGGGATGTAATGGGTGATTATAGTTTTGACCAGCCTCTGCAGGTGGGACAGCGGCTGGTGTTTGACGACATGGCGCACTACACCATGGTAAAAACCACTACTTTCAACGGAGTTCGCTTGCCAAGCTTGGTAATTTGGAATTCCGTGACGGATGACTTGCGTACCGTGCGTGAATTCGGTTATCAAGACTTCCGTAATCGTTTGTCTTAAACAGGCATTTGTCCTGAATTGAGGATATAGAGTTAATGTCCACCGCAAAACCCAAAGCACAGTCTTCCGCACCTGCATTCCTTGGAGGCGCTGTCAAATCAGCGAAGCCGGCTGATGCTTTCTTTCACGTTGTGCCCGTGCCTTTTGTCGGCGAGCGCCACAAGCAGTCGACCATGGCCTCCGCTCCGGAAGCCATCTTGCAGGCATCGCAACATCTGGAAACCTGGGATGGTCGCAGCAATCCGTCCAAACATGGCATCCACACGCATGCTGCAGTGGATTGCAAAGGCGGCACTGAAAAAGTGCTGCAAAAAGTTGCTGCCGAGATTACCGCCATCGCCAAGCAGAACAAGTTCGCTATCGGCCTGGGTGGCGACGGCATGATCACTTACGCCATGGTAAAAGGCTTGCTTGAAGCCGGCGTGGAAAGTTTTGGCGTCATCCAGATCGATGCCCAGGCTGACCTGAAAGATACAGACAATGGCAATCAATGGAGTGAAGCCTGCGTAATGAAGCGTATCGTTGATGAAGACGTGCCCTTGTTCCAGCTGGGTGTGCGCTCGTTCTCCAAAGAAGAAGCGGATGCGCGCCGGGTCAACGGCGTCAAGTACTACGATGCCGACTTCCTGGTGTCACGCAACGTGCAGAAAGTCGAATTGCCCGGCGAATTCCCGGACAAGGTTTTCCTCAGCATTGATGTCGACGGTTTTGACGCATCGGTATTCCCTTCCGCCACTTCAGTGCCAGGCGGTCTGGGCTGGTGGCAGGTGCTGTCGATCATTGAATCGATCTCACAGCAGGCCGACATCATTGGCATGGATTTTACCGAGTTCAATCCGTCTGCAGGCAAACCCGTGCATGACACCACCGCCGCACTCTTGCTGTACAGAATCATGGGCATCGTGGAGCGTTCCCGCTTGTGAGTCTCAGATCCCGCGTAGCGCTGCTCATTCTGGTCTTGTTCCTGACCGGAATGGGGGTAGTGCTGGCGCGGACGCTGCAACATGCACAAAGGGAAGTCGGTCAACGCATCGACTCCACCCGCCAACTCACCACCCAATTGCTGAAACAGCTGCGCGCAAGCACTGAGCCGGGCGCCGTGTCGACTGTGCCGCCAGCCATGATGGACTTGCTGCGCCAACTGGATGCTGCCGGTTATCTGAAGATTGCAGTGGGGTCTGCCCCGGATCCCCTGGCTGCGCAATCCCGCACCGACCATGCCGGCACCGCAGTGCCACGCTGGTTTGTCAGGCTCATGGGCGGTGAGGGTGCTGCCTATGTGCAGCTTGCCGGTGATTTCAATGGCGAGCCCGTGCTGGTGCGCACGGATAGTTTTACGCCGATTGCCACCATATGGGAAAACACCCGCAGCGATCTGTTGTCCCGGTTAGGCTCCTTGCTGATGCTGAATCTCGTCATTTACCTGATGCTGGGGCAATGGTTGCGTCCCATCGAAGCAATAGTGCAAGGTCTGCAAGAGATCGAGAAAGGTGATTTTGGCAAGCGTATTCCGTATAGCGGTCTGGGTGAGCTGGATCAGATCACCACCAATATCAACCATCTCACCACCGTGCTGGGCGCCAGCCAGGCTGAAAATGTCCGCTTGCAGTCAGAGTCAATCAGCAAGGGTGAGCAGGAGCGGTTGCGGCTTGCGCGCGAATTGCACGACAGCCTGGGCCAGTCGATCACGGCCATCAAGGCGGTTGCGGTTTCCATTGGACTGCGCGCACGCGAACAGATGCCTGAAGTTGCCGACAGCGCTTTTCAGATCGAGAAGATTTCCGAAACGGCTTATGCAACCGTACGCAACATGATGTCCACGTTGCGCCCCTCGGTACTTGATGAGCTGGGTCTGGAGATGGCACTGCAGCAAATGGCGGATGACTGGAATCTTCATCATGAAGACACTTTTTGTCGTTTGCGCATGGATTGCCGGTTAAGCGACCTCAATGATGAGCAGGCGATCAATATATTCCGCATCGTGCAGGAGGCGCTCAATAACATCGCCAAATATGCACAGGCCAGTGAAGCCAGCATAATCCTGAGCGGCAACGAAGTGCTGACACTGGAGATAGAAGATAATGGCGTTGGCTTCGATCCGGTCAAAGTTAAAAAAGGCATGGGCTTGTGGAACATTCAGGATCGTGTAAATTTGTTGCAAGGCAAGTTTCAGCTGGTGGCCAGCCCCGGCAACGGGCTTAGGCTTTTCATGGAATTCCCGCGAGAGTTTGATCAAAGGAAACGGAATCAATGATAGATAAAGTATTGGAAATCGTCCTGGTGGATGATCATGCCGTAGTGCGCATGGGTTTCAGGTTGTTGCTGGAAAGCAGTCCACGCCTGAAAGTGGTGGCCGAACTCGATAGCGGGGAGGCGATCAACCAATATTGCAATACCAACAAGCCGGACGTGATTATCATCGACATCTCGATGCCCGGCATGGGCGGACTGGAAGCCATCCGCCGCATCAAGGCCAAGAATCCCCAATTGAAGGTGCTGGTGTTCACGATGCATGAAAGCAATGCATTTGTGGAGCAGGCGTTGGAAGCCGGTGCCGATGGTTACGTGGTAAAAAACAATGCTGCCAAGGTGCTGCTGGATGCCGTGCTCGCGGTAGCCAGTGGCAAGACCTGGGTCGATCCTGCGCTGGCGCACCGGGTCAGCAGCCGTCAGCACGATGGCAGGCAGGGCGAGCTGGGGACGCTGTCGCGCCGCGAATTCCAGATCTTCTGCAAGTACGCCGAGGGTCGCACCACGCAAGAGATTGCCAATGATCTCTCGCTCAGCATCAAAACCGTTTCCAACTACCAGACCCAGATCAAGGAAAAGCTGAACGCACACAGCACGGCTGATCTGGTGAGGATCGCCATTACCCATGGCGTGATCAGCGTTTGAAATGTCCGCCCGTGTGATGGGCAGCACAGTTTGGGTTGGTGGGTGTCAAAGCAAAGCAGGTTCTGCGAATCAATTCACGGAATGAGCACACTTCCATGGTTAAGTTGCTGCGTGTTTGGTCGATAGGCCAGCGCGTCAAGACTTGCTGGCTGTACCCTGGAGTGAAAGCATGAAAATTCTCCACATCGCAACTGTGTTTTTTACCGTAGGCCTAGCACTGACCAGGGAGTTTTTCACCCAACTCGGATTTCACGCCAACTATTCAACGATAGGAGTGCTGGGGCTGGCGATGACTACGCTGCTGATCTTTCGCGGCATCATGCCGATCATCGGCGTGGGCATTTTGGCCGTGTTGATCAGTCAGACCGATGCCACGCTGGGTGTCATGCACATGGACAGGCAAATGCTGGAGGCCGCAGCGTTGACCATCGTACTGTTTCCGTGGATCCGGCGTTTTCTGATTGATGCGTAGGTGTTGTTGTGGGCGGCGCGGCCTAATCCTGAAAGTCCGGTTCGAAAAAGCACCAGATCACACTGCCATAGCGTGAACGAAAGCGTTGCTCGACCGCATTGATGGCTTCGATCAATGCCAGGTCGGAAGCGGCCGGCCGCATCTGGGCTTTCACTGCCACCATCACATCCTCACCCAGCTGCATCGTCAGCAGGTTGAACAGGCGCTCCACTTCAGGTTGCTGCTCAAGAAATTGCCACATTTCATCACGCAGTGCCGGTTCCACGCCCTGGCCGATGATGAGGTCTTTCACTTCGGTGGCGAGCATGTACGCCACCAGCAGCAGCAACAGGCCGATCACAATGCTGCCCGCCGCATCAAATACCGGATTGCCGGTCAGCATCGTCAACGTGATCGCGGCCAGCGCCACCACCAGCCCGCACAGTGCAGCCAGATCCTCGCCGAAGATCACCATCAAATCACTCTGGCGGGTTTCACGAAACCATTGCAGAAAATTGCGGCCGTTGCGCACCTTGTTCACTTCCGCCACACAGGCGGCCATCGACAGCGATTCCGTAATCACCGAAAACACCAGCACCCCGATCGCGATCCACGGTGAAGCCATCGCCTCCCGCGACTGCAATTTGTGCACGCCTTCATAAACCGAGAACAGCCCGCCCACACTGAACAGCATCAGGGCCACGATGAATGACCAGAAGTAGATGCTCTTGCCGTAGCCCAGCGGGTGATTTTCATCCGGCGGGCGTTTGGCGTGCTTGACGCCCCACAGCAACAGGCCCTGATTGCCGCAGTCGGCCAGCGAGTGGATGGCTTCCGCCAGCATGGAGCCGGAGTTGGTGAAAAACGCGGCTATGGCCTTGGCCACGGCAATCGCAAAATTGGCGGCGAGCGCATACAAGATTGATTTGAGTGAGTCTGCTTTGCCTGACATGAATATCCCGACTTATTGTTTAATCAGTTCGCCCAGATTGAGCTTGATGAGATTGCTGCGCAGCAGTGCGCGGATATCCTGGCTGTTATCCAGTTGCAGGCACTGCTGCAGGATGACTTCTGCGCGCTGCTGCGGCAATTTGCGTATCAGGTATTTGATGCGCAGCAGCTTGGTAGCGCTCATGCTCAGCGTGGTGATGCCCATGCCGAGCAGCAGCATCACTGCCAGTGGATCCGCGGCCATTTCGCCGCACAGGCTCAACGGCAGGTCGCACTCGCGGGCAATGTTGACCACACGATTAAGTTCGTGGATCACAGCCGGATGCAAATGGTCATAGCGACTGGCCACGCGTGAATTGTTGCGATCCAGTGCCAGCAGATACTGGGTGAGATCGTTGGAGCCGATCGACACGAAATCAATGCGATTGCGCCAGAACGGCAATTGCGAGATCGCTGCCGGCACTTCCACCATCACACCCACGCGCGGGCGTTGCACGGCGTGACCTTCTTGCTGCAACTGGCGCAGGGCTTCCGTCAGCAATTCATTGAAGCTGTTCAATTCCTCGGCAGCACTGATCATCGGCAGCAGGATGTGCAAGTCACCGTTGCATTGGCTCGCCGCAGTCAGCATGGCCCGCACTTGCGTCATCATCAGCTGGATGTTGTCGAGCGTAAAACGGATGCCGCGCCAGCCCAGTGCCGGATTTTCCTCGTCGGTGATCGGGAAATACGGCAATTGTTTGTCGCCGCCCACGTCCAGCGTGCGCATGTACACGGGCTTGCCGGTGTAGATGCGAAACACCTGACTGTACACCTCCACCTGTTCCTGTTCGGACGGAAAACTCTGCCGCACCATGAACGGAATTTCGGTGCGATACAGGCCGATGCCCTGGGCGCCGTGTTTGAGTCCTGGCGTCAAGTCAGCCAGCAGGCCGGAGTTGGTCAGCAAGCGCAGGGCGTGGCCATCCGGTGTCACTGCCGGCTCGTCGCGCAACACCGACAGCTTGTCGAGCAGTTGTTGCTCTTCATCGATGACGCGCTGGAATTCGGCGCACAAACGATCATTCGGATAGCGCACAATCTGGCCGCTGTTGCCGTCCACAATAAAGCGTTCACGACTGCGCAGGTTTTTCAGCGGCGTGATGCCCATCACAGCCGGTACCGCCAGCGCATTGGCCAGCACCGCCGTGTGCGACATGCTCGAGCCTTCGAAACAAATGATGCCGACCAGGCGGTCAGTTGGCACGGTGGCGATGTCGGAAACGCTGACCTGATCGCCGATCAACACCACTTGTTGCAGATTGGCTATTTTTTCCGCCAGCGGGTTGTTGCCCTGCAAGGTGCCATAGAGCTTGTTGCCAAGGTGATGAATATCCTCATGGCGTGCGCGCAGGTAGGGATCTTCCATTTCCAGAAACAGATCGGCGAAGTACTGCACGGATTTGCGCAAGGCGCCGGGCAGCCAGTTGCCGGTGCGGATCTCGGTTTCCACTTTCTGGATCAGCGCCTGATCCGACAGCAACGAAGCATAGGTGTGGAAAATGCTGGATTCGGCCGCCGACAGCTGGGCGCTGAGCGTGGCTTCTTCGGTCTTGATTTCTTCCTGGACTTTGGCGAGCAGCGCATGCCAGTCGGCCACGGCCGCCTCTATATCAGTGCAAGGTTCATCGGCGACACTGAACAAATTGCCGTGGTCACACAGCACGCCCTGGCCGATGCCCACGCCCGAGCTGCCGCTGACGCCGCGCTGGTAAGTGTTGATATGTGCACCCTGCAGCGTTACCGGCATGTCGGCGACAATATGCGCCAGTTGCGAGCACAAGGTGATCAAGAGTGCTTCGCTCTCGGCCGGCAGCGCCACCGGGTCGGCGCGTTGCACCACCAGTACGCCGATCACCTTGCCGTAGTGCACCAGCGGCACGCCACAAAAACTCTGGAAGCGTTCTTCAGCAGTGCCTTCCACGTAGAAGAAATCCGGATGTTCACTGGCCTTGGCCACATTGAGGGCATGGCGCTCCTGCGCCACCAGCCCCACCAAGCCGCGCCCGGACGGAATGCTGACCGGCCCGGTTTCCACCAGGCCGTGACTGGCCATCAGCACCATGTCCTGATGCTGGTCTTTCAGATAAAGCGTGCACACGTCGGTGCCGATGATTTCCGACACCGAATCCACGATCTTGCGCACCTGCGCAGACGGGGTGTTGAGTTCGGCGACTTCTTTTTGCAGCCGGTTGAATTCAAGCAGAATGTTGGGTTGAGGCATGGACTTTACGGCTTCAGTGGCTCATTCAGACCGAATGTTGAATGCGGTGCCGCATTCTACCAGTGTGCAGCCCGGTTAACTTTGCTTGTGAGCAAATTTCAAGCGGCAGCGGGCCCGACCCGGGCGGTTGCGCGGGGGCAGCCTTATTGCATCCATTTGCGCCAGGCCCACAGCCACGAACTGATGGCCAATACGGCCATGCCGGTCATCACCGCATAGTAGCCGTAGTGCCAGTGCAGCTCCGGCATGTTTTCGAAGTTCATGCCGTAAATGCCGGCGATCAAGGTGGGGGGCATCAGCAGCAGGCTGATGATGGTGAGGTCGCGCATGTTATTGCTCAGCTTGTGCGAGCTTAGGGACATGTAACCATTGATAAGATCGCCGCAGATTTCGTAGTACATCGCACACAGGCCATGCAGACGCTCGCAGCGCTCATACAAATCCGTCAGCGCATGTTCGATGTCGCCTTCTTCATCGATCAGCCGCTGCGGGATTTCCAGCCGCAGGTTTTGGACCAGCCGGTCATGATAATTGAAAATGCGCTTGAGTTTGCGCAGGCGCGATTGCAGCCCGATCAGCTCGCGCATCACGGCATCACTGGGTTTTTCCTGGATGGCATCTTCCAGGTCCGCCAGGCGGCTTTCGAATTGGAGCATGGCATCCAGATAGTAGGACACTGAGCGGCGCATCACCCGTGCGGCCAGCAGGCCCGGACTAACCAGCAGATTTTCGCTGCGGGCCGAGCCCCAGTACTGGGTGATGGAGCGGCTGGGCTTTTCATGGCAGCTGATCAGGCAGCGATCCCCGGCAAACAGCGCCAGCGACATCTGCTCTAGTGTGAGGTCTGAGTTGAATTCAGTAATTTCGCGATACAGCAACAGGGTGTAGCTGGCAAAATTTTCGGTCTTGGGTGGATGCCGGAACCGCTGCAGGTCTTCAATCGCCAGTGGATGGCAATCCATGTTGATCAGAAAGTCATGCTCATGTTCCTCATGCTCACTTTCAAGATCAATCCAAATGAAAGCGTCACGCTCGTGTCGCCACCGTTCTATCAGCTCAACGCCGCCTTCCTGCCAGTTGCTGGTTTCATCGCCATTGGGAAGAATAAATTGCACTCTGATCATGTCGGTTCCTGTTGTTCAGTGGCTTATAGCGCGAGCAGATGGTGGGGTTGGGCGCCATGCACGGCGGCCAACTGAATGTGCGAATCCAGCGTTACCAATACCCCGTTATTGCGCACCGCCAGCGCCAACAGATAGGCATCCGTCAGCTGGCGGCTGAACAGCAACTGCTGCCAGTGGAAGCGCTCCACATCCAGCACACTGACGGCATCGGTCCAGAATTTGTGATGCTCGGTGCTGGTGGCCTCGCGCAGGCGGTCAGCAATGTCGTTGGGTGAATGGGCATTGGGGTAGGACGGCTGCGACATCAGCCGGAGGCAACCATTCTGGGTGAGCGGGCACGAGGCCCAGCCCTGGTGGATGTTGGCATGCAGCCATTGCATGGCGCGCTGATGATGCAAATGACTGGCATCCAGCAAGGCAATCAGCACATTGATGTCGAGCAGCGCGCGCATCGGCGTTAGATGCCCTGCTCATCGCGCAGTTTATTTACCTGGTCGTTACTCACTAGTTGACCCGCCCCGCTGTTGGCGGTGGTCAGCGGCCGGAAGCCATAGTGGGCGCTGCCCGCTTTGGCAGCTACGCGGTCAGTGCTGGTCAGCCCCTTGCGCAACAGCGTCGAAATCAGCGCGCCGGCGGTAACGCCGTCACGCCGCGCCAGTTCCTTGATGGCGAGCAGCACATCCTCATCAATATCGATCGTGGTTCGCATCTTTGTTCCTGCATCAGATGCAGTGATGCTAATACATCAATGGGGTCAATTCAACGCGTGCAGGTCGGGCTGGAGGTGCTTTGCCAGGTTTTTTGGAGTATTCTCGTACGGAGTTACCGTACAACTGATGGTGGTGTTATGGATACAGTAAGCGTTAACCAGTTCAGAGATAATCTGAAAAACCTGGTGGAACAGGCTATAAGTAAACATGAGCCGCTCAGGGTCACGCGCCGTAGCGGTGATGATTTTGTGGTGCTAAGTGCTGAAGATTGGGAAAGAGAGCAGGCGACGCTTTATGTTTTGCAGAATGACGAACTCCTGCGGCAAATAGCCGTTTCCCTGGCCACCCACACCAAGCAACAAGGTTACCGACCGACGCAAGAGCAAATGGATGAGATCTCTCGTATTTGAAGGCAACACTTGGCAAGCGTATGAGGCCATGCGTGCCAGTGACAAAAAACTGCACAAATCCTTGTGCAAACCGCTTAAGGATTTGCTCCGGTCTGATGATCCAGGCCAGGGTTTGGGCAAGCCAGAGCCGCTTAAACATAATCTGTCCGGCTTATGGTCCAGGCGCATATCCCAACAAGACCGGCTAGTTTATAAATTTGATGACAGCTGCATTTACATTTTCGCGATCGGTGGGCATTACGATCAGCCCTAACAGGACTTAATGGTAGACGTGGCAACCAAGCCTGATTAGGCTAACCCTATGCTGATTTCCCGTTATTGGGCGCGTCTGGGCGCCGTTGTCTTGGGCTTGGGCCTGTCCTGCAGTGGGCAGGCGCAGACCAGTGCCAGCACTATGCCTGCTCGCATGCAGGTGGTGGTGGCCGGCCACAAACTGCCGGCCAGCAGCTACGGCTTCTATGTGCAGGAAGTCGGTAACGGTGCCACCGTGCTCACCATCAACGCCAATGCCGCGCTGAATCCGGCGTCGACGATGAAAGTGCTCACTACGCTGGCAGCGCTTGAGCAGCTTGGCCCCACCTTCACCTGGAACACCCGCGTCTATGCGCTGGGGCCGGTCAACGACGGCATCCTGCAAGGCGACTTGCTGATCAAGGGCGGCGGCGACCCCTATCTGCTGGAAGAGCAGGTCCGCAACATGCTCAAGGCCGTGCAGCGTGCCGGCATTATCCGCATCACCGGCGATCTGTTGCTCGACACCAGCTATTTCGACGCGGGCAGCGGCCAGGACAACATGATCGACAATAAAAAGGACCGCGCCTACAACGTGCTGCCCAATGCGCTGATGAGCAATTTCCAGGCAGTGACTTTTTATATTCATCCCTCGGCCGATGGCAAACATGTCGACATCCATCCCGACCCGGCGCTGGCCAACCTGCAGATCACCAACGACGTGCACCTGAAAAAAGGCGCCTGTGACGGCTATCAGCACGGCCTCAAGTTTGTTGAGGATGCGGCGCACCCTGAACACGTGGTGTGGAGTGGCGATTACCCCTCTGCCTGCAAGGAAGATGCGATGGTGCGAGCGGTGCTGACCCCGGCAACCTTTTTCTACGGTTTGTTCGGCAAGCTGTGGGCGGAACTGGGGGGTGAGTTCAACGGCAGCGTGCGCGTCGGCAAAGCACCGGACCAAGTGCCGCCACTGGTGCAGTGGTCGTCGCCACCGCTGGCCGATGTAATCCGCTCCATCAACAAGTTCAGCAACAACCTGATGACCCGGCAAACGCTGCTCACCCTGGGCGCCGAGCGGTTTGCGGCGCCGGCCACGGTGGCCAACGGCGGCTCGGTGGTGACTGAATATCTGCAGATGCTCGGCATTAACAGTGAGGCGCTGGTGGTGTCCAACGGGGCCGGTCTCGCCCGCGAAGCACGCATTACGCCGGCCTTGCTCAATCAAGTGCTTCAACACGGCCACGACAGCCCCTACATGGCAGAGTTCATTTCGTCGCTGCCCCTCAACGGCATCGACGGCACCATGCGCAACCGCCTGCGCAGCGAGCGCATGCGCGGTAATATGCACATCAAAACCGGCACCCTCGAAGAAGTGTCGGCGGTGGCCGGTTATGTAACTGCGAAGTCAGGCAAGCAATATACGGTGGTGGGCATGCTCAACCACAGTGAGGCTGATCGTGGGCCCGGCGTGGAGCTGATGGATGCGCTGCTGGCATGGGTGTTTGAACATTAGCACTGGAGATGGATGGTGGAGCCAAAGGAGACTGACATGATGATTCGCCGCACGCACTGCCGACTGTCGGCCCTCGCACTGGCCATTGGCGGATTGGCGCTGGCCCAGCTAGCGGCAGCCCAGCCACCCGCGCTCGAACAAATCACCGTCACCGCGCAGAAGCGCGAACAATCCCTGAAAGATGTGCCGATCTCGGTGAACGTGGTGGATGCCGACCACATCGAAGCCGCCAACATCAACAAGATTGCCGACCTGGTCGAGTTCGTGCCCAACCTCAGCATGACGGAAACCGCCGTCAGCACGCAGGTTTATATTCGCGGCATTGGCTCCGGCAACAACCAGGGCTTTGAACAGTCGGTAGGCCAATACAACGACGGCGTTTACTATGGCCGCCAGGTACTGCTGCGCGCCCCTTATCTCGACCTGAAACGTATCGAAGTATTGCGCGGACCGCAGAGCATCCTGTTCGGCAAAAACACCATTGCCGGCGCCATCAACTACACCACCATGCGCCCCACCGCCGACAAGCAGTTCTCGCTGGATGTGCTGCATGAGTTTGAATCCAACCAAAACGAAATCACCGCCATCGCCTCCGGCCCGCTCACCGATACCGTGCGCGCCCGTTTGGCCGTGCGTGGCTACAAGGACGATGGCTATCTGCTGAACTCTTACAAGAACGCCGATGAGCCCAGGCGCAATGAAAGCACCTACCGCCTCACGCTCGACTGGGATGTGACGAGTGCATTGGATGTTTCGCTGAAAATGGAACGCAACAATTTCAAAACGATCGGTCGCCAGTTTGAAGTGGTGCGCGATGATCTCAACTTGTTCCCCGCCGGCGCCACGCCGATAGCCGGCAAAAACATGGCGCAGATTTTGAGCCTGTTTGGCCAACCCACACTCGAAGCCAATCTTGATTTCACGCGCCAGACCAACAGCCCCGAGCAAAGCATCAACCACGTCGACAACCAGACCCTCACCGCCAATTACAACTTCAACACCCTGAAGCTGACGTCCGTCACCGCCCATGTGCGTTACGACATGAATGAGCTGTGCGACTGCGACTACACCCCCGCCAACACCTTCAGCGTGCAATTGGGTGAAACCTATTCACAGCTGAGTCAGGAATTGCGCCTGGCATCACCCACCGGCGGCAAGTTTGAATGGCTGGCCGGCGCCTATTACCAGGATGCCGAAATGAGCTCGGTGGAAATACTCAATATTCCGGCGGATTCGCTCCTGAAAACCGTGGCCTTGTCATCCGCTGATCCGGCCAAGCGCGCACTGGCGCTGCTGGCCAGCACCAGAATCTGGCGCGACAACGGCCAAGACAACCAGAGCGACGCGCTGTTCTTCCAGGGCAAATGGAATCTCACCGACAGCTTGCGCCTCTCGCTCGGCGGCCGCTACACGCGCGAAAGCAAAGACGGCATTCGCCGCATGAATGTGCTCGACCTCGCCACCAACGCACCGCTCACCAATGGCGTGGCAGCCAAGGTGTATTTCGGTGCCTTCAAGATTTACACGCAGCAATTGGCAGGGCAGGTGATAGCCCCGGGTGTGGTGTCGACAGGCCACGACCTTGCCGGCTCGCGCAACGAAAACCAGTTCACCCCAATGGTGAATCTGGAATGGGATGTGAATGGTCAAAGCATGCTCTACGCCAACGCCACCACCGGCTACAAAGCCGGCGGCTTTGGCAAGCCCCCGATATTCTAGACACTTGATAGCGTTACACTAACGCATCAAAGAGGTGTCTGACCATG
>CAINTJ010000117.1 GCA_903853385.1 uncultured Gammaproteobacteria bacterium | reverse complement strand
TATGGAAGGCTCCAAGAACAAATACGCGCAGTACTATCCATTGCGTACCAGTAACCGTCAGGCCTCGGTATACGATCCCAAGACCGGCAAGTTCGAACTGATCGACACCTGTTACGCCACCCACCATCTCAATTTCGGCAACGACAAGGATCACACCTTGTACTTCAACGAATTGCTGGGCCCGATCTTCGGCTGGATCAACACCCGCGTGTGGGACCAGACTCATGACGAGCAACTGGCCAATGGCTGGTGCCCGCAGATCATCGACACCAACGGCGACGGCAAGATCACCAAGCCGTGGAACAAGGCCGGTGAAGCCAAGCTGGATCCGAAGCTGGACACCGAAGTCCGCCTGTCGTTGTATAACATCGTGGTCGATCCCAAGGACGCCAACATCGCCTGGGGCGCCTCCGAAGGCCGTACGGGTGAAGAACGCGGTTACCTGGTCAGGTTGAACCGTGGCAACAATCCGCCGGAAAGCTGTGTGTCCGAGGTGTACCATGTGCCGGAAGGAACCTTGAATCCGCGCGGCATGGATATCGACAGTGAAGGCAATGCCTGGGCGGCAATGGCAGCCACTTCGCAATGGGCCAAGCTCGACCGCAGCAAGTGCAAGAAACTGAACGGCCCGGGCACTGAAACCGGTGATCATTGCAAAGAAGGCTGGACGGTGTGGCAGACCAAGGGGCCGAAGATGGGCAGTTCCATCTATCCGGCCGACTTCCACTATTTTGGCTGGGTCGATCGCGAAAACACCTCGGGCCTGGGCAAAGACACGCCGATCCTGACCGGTTCCAACTCCGACTCGTTGATCGCACTGGATCCCAAAACCGGCAAGTGGACCTACCTGCGCGTACCGTATCCGCTGGGCTTCTATCAGCGTGGTCTGGATGGCCGCATTGATGATCCCACTACCGGCTGGAAAGGCCGTGCACTCTACTCCAACTACGGTACCCACCTGGTGTGGCACATCGAAGGCGGCAAGGGCACCACTGGCAAGATCGTGAAGTTCCAGATCCGTCCGGATGAGTTGGCGCACTAAGCGACTCAGGCCAGCTCGAATAAAAAAGCCCGCAATTGCGGGCTTTTTTTATGTCAGGTCAACTATGCTGCAGTTTTGATCTGTACTTGAAAGAGGGCTTCATGGCGAAGACCGACTGCGCTGAATGGCACAATTAACGTGGCAAATCCCGCACTACCCGGAAGCCGATGAAGTTGAAGCGTAGTTCGGCCGGCAAGGTGAAGCGCATTGCCGAGCGCACATTTTCCGGAAAGTAGTACCAGGAACCACCGCGCAAACTCCGGTACCCGCATTCGCTGTCATTGCCGTTCAGCCAGGCACTGCCATCGACAGGGGCACCGTTGTAATTGTCGTGGGCACAGTCCTGCAGCCATTGATAGACATTGCCCACCGTGTCATAGAGGCCGAACTGGTTGGGTGGGAATGACCCCACTGGCGAAGTATTGATCCATTGATCCTTGCCAAGTCTGACACCCTGACAGCATTCATCCGCGCCATAATTGGCATGGTCATGATTGGCGCTGTCGCCCCAGTAAAATGCACTGGTGGTGCCGGCGCGGGTCGCATATTCCCATTCGGCCTCGGTGGGCAAGCGCCAGGATTGCCCAGTAAGGCCGGACAGCCACTTGACATAGTTTTGCGCGTCACTCCAGCTTACATAGATCACCGGCCGGTTGCCGCGTCCCCAGCCTCTGTCATCCGGCCGATAAGCGTTGCAGCCACCGGCAGCCACGCAGGCATCCCATTCGTCGAATGTGACATCGTATTTACCCATCGCAAATTGCTTGATGGTAACCTGATGCTGCGGCCCTTCAGAGGCGACGCGGCCGCGATCCGCAGTTGTCGAGCCCATCAGGAATTGCCCGGCAGGAATCACCACCGTTTCAGGAGTCTTGGCAGCCGGTGGCGCAGTTTTTTGGGCGAAGGCTGTGGTTGCCAACAGGCAGCATGCAGACAGCGCCATCAATGCGGATCTTGTTTTAATCATGGTTCCTCCAATCTATGCGATCCTGAACTCAAACTACAACTCGAAGGCGGCAACTAGCCGCGTTCCAGTTCAAACTTGTCACGGATGGTGCTGTACCAATTGCCGGCGAGGCGGCCGACCGGGTCGAGTTTTTCGAAATCGATGCGGCCGTTCTGGTAGATGCTGTCGTCAATCATCAAATGCTTGATTTCACCCAGGATCAGATTGCCCGCGCCGGGCTGGTCGCCGAAGCTGATGACTTCCCTCAGCTCACATTCGAACACCAGCAAGGCTTCTTTCACATAAGGCGCATTGATGTGCGGCGCCTGCACCGCAGTCAGACCGGCATAGACGAATTCATCGTGTTCAGGCTCCAGTGTCGCCGAACTCTTGCTCATCTGTTTTACCAAGCCATGACTGGCGGCATTGAGAGTGAAGCAGCGGGTGTCGAGAATATTCTGCAGTGTGTCTTTTTTGCGGCCGTCCGGCCGAGGCATCGTGGAAAAGCCAACGATGGGCGGGTTGGCACTGAAGCAGTTGTAGAACGAAAAGGGGGCGAGGTTGTTGACACCCTGCAGGCTGCGGGTGCCGGCCCAGGCAATGGGGCGCGGGGCAATACTACCGATCAGTATCCGGTAGATGTCAGCATGCGGCAGTTGGTCGGCTTGCAATATCATGGGGGATTCAGCACCTGCGGTCGGCTGGCAACATCATGAAAAATCCAGCGCCTGCCGCGCTAATAAAGTAACCCCATGATAATCATTGGCACGCTGCATTGTTAGGATTTTTATGCAATTTAAGGTTAGCTATAGAAAACCCCGGTATCAATGAGTTTGTTGAATCCGATATGCGACAGGTTCTCGTTACTGTCTGCTGCGAGCAAGGTGATGGCAACAAAGTTGATGGCACCTGACTGCAAGAGGCTAAGATACGGCTTCATCTGATCGGGCGTGGGAGCTGTTCCGAATATGTTGGTCCATAGCGCATTCACCAACTGATCATTGGTCGTGTAGCCTTTTACTTTAAGTGCATAGTTGGCTATCTCCGGGTAGCTCATGCCGTTATCCATCAGCTTCAGCCCAATACCAATGTAGTCGGGATGGGTTGTGATGGTGTCTTTTCCAAAGACGGCACCTAAAAGTTTGGTGACTTCACCTGCAGAATCCAGCATGTCCAAGGCGATCTTTGTGTCTGCCAGCACTAACCTGTCCACATTGACAGAGGTTATGGTGTGAGGAATGGAATTGCTCATATCGGTAATTTTGTAAATTCCATCGGTAACATTCAATATTTTAATTTTTTCTGCTGAGACATTCAGCGTGAGGGACTCAATAGTGCTGCTTCCCAAAAATACATTAGCTTGACTGGAAGTGGCGTCATAGATTGGCTTGTCCAGCACTATTACAGTTTTGATATCTGCAGCCTGGTCGTTGACTTTTCCATCCATGTAAACATTCTTGTCTGAAAAGCTAATCGAATTAATTCCTACCAAATTGGCCCAAATTGTTGGGCCTATCAAGTTTGTTGTCCCATCAGCCATCGTTAGCATGGAAAAGGACGCGGAGTTTCCTGGGATAACCAAATTATCAATGCCGCCGCCGCCCCAAATATGGTAATTGCCGATGATTGGCAAATAGAAATAATCATTTCCCTGTCCGCCAACCAGCGAAATATCGGAAGATTTCCCAAGCAAAACATTAGGCAAAATTTGATCAGAAGAATCTGCAACCGGCAAATTTGCCGCGGGATCTCCGCCAGCCAGCATAATGACAGCCGGGATACTTTGGTTTGTGCCTAGCTTCAAGGTGTCTATTGCTAAGTAATGTACGTGGTTGGGCGGCGGCGGTGGCGGTAG
>CAINTJ010000116.1 GCA_903853385.1 uncultured Gammaproteobacteria bacterium | reverse complement strand
TGGTGAGGTATTTGGTTATCGCCGCAAGGCCAGGCTGGCAGTACGCTGGGTTGGCAAGAAGGGAAAAGCTTTGGTGGGTTTCAAAGAACAACAGAGCGGATTCATTACTGATATGGACGCCTGTCCGGTACTTTCCCCCCGAGTTGGCAATTTAATAGGTGAGCTGGGTGCTTTGGTCAGCAAACTCGATTGCAAGGATCAGTTGCCGCAAATTGAAGTGGCTGTAGGTGATAGTGCTGCCGGCTGTGAAGGGGGTGATTGCGCATTGGTGTTCAGGCATCTGCAGCCACTGACCATGCCCGATCACGAGCACTTGCGTGCCTTCGGTGCAACCCACCACATTGATATCTACCTGCAACCGCATGGTCCGGACAGTGTCCACAAGATGTATCCGGCCGACGGCCCCCAGCGTCTCTACTATGATCTGCCCCAATACCAGTTGCGAATGGCTTTTCATCCCTGCGATTTCACCCAGGTCAATGCAGGCATCAATCAACAGATGCTGCAGCGGGCTTTGCAACTGCTGGATCTGCAAACCGAGGATCGTGTGCTGGATTTGTTCTGCGGACTGGGTAATTTCACATTGCCGATGGCCAGAACTGCTAAGGCAGTGGTGGGAGTGGAAGGCTCTGAGCAGATGGTGCAGCGTGGCCGCGAAAATGCGCTGGCCAATCAGCTGGTCAATGTGGAATTCCATGCGGCAGATCTCACCAAATCTGCTGACCAGCATGCATTTCTGCGTGAGAAGTTCGACAAGATCCTGCTCGACCCGCCGCGTTCGGGTGCCCAGGAAGTGCTGGCAGCACTGGCGGCCTTGCAGCCGGCCCGGATCGTCTATGTGTCCTGTAACCCGGCTACTCTGGCCAGGGATGCCGGGCTATTGGCCGATTTGGGTTATCGGCTGGAGGCAGCAGGTGCAATGGACATGTTTCCGCATACCAGCCATGTGGAAGCAATCGCATTGTTTACTCCCGGCAGGAAGCGTTGAATGAGTGCCGGGCTTTCCCAGCGCTATTCATTGCAGGATTTGTTGCACCTGATGGCGTGTCTGCGTAATCCACAACATGGCTGCCCCTGGGATCGCCAGCAGGACTTTGCCACTATCGCTCCCCACACTCTGGAGGAGGTTTATGAAGTCATTGACGCAATTGAGCGGCAGGACCCGGCACAGTTAAAAGGCGAATTGGGTGATTTGCTGTTCCAGATTGTGTTCTACGCCCAGCTTGGCAGTGAAGCCGGCCATTTTGATTTCAGCGACATCGTGACAGCGATCACCAGCAAGCTGCTGCATCGGCATCCTCATGTGTTCCCGGATGCAACCCTGCAGAGTTTTGGGCAGGCAGCAGCGATCACCGTTGATGGTGTATCAGCCACCTGGGAAGCGATCAAATCCTCCGAACGCGAACAGCGCAGCAGCCAACAGCTGCCAAGCCAGCTGGATGATGTGCCGCTGGCCCTGCCGGCGGTTGCACGTGCCACCAAATTGCAAAAGCGTGCGGCTGCTGTTGGCTTTGATTGGCATGAGCCGCGGGCAGTGATCGACAAGGTCGGAGAAGAACTGACGGAGCTTGGTGCGGCCATGCAAGAGCAAAGCCGCGAGCAGGTCGCGGAAGAATTTGGTGACTTGCTGTTTTCGATGGTCAACCTGGGACGGCACCTGCACGTGGATCCGGAACAGGCGTTACGCAGAGCCAGCCACAAATTCGAGCAACGATTTCGCAAAATGGAAATCATGATCCGCGCTGAAGGGGTCAATATCGCCCATTTGACTTTGGAGCAGCTGGAAAGCTTCTGGCTGCGCGTGAAGAGTGAAGAGCCGCGCTCGTCTTGAGTGGCTGTAGACAACCGTGTAATGTGAACTTCATACCAATTTTACCATTCCAATAACAATAACCGCTCTGCACCTGCAGGCTGTTGTATCCCAAGCGGAGATAGACCTGATGAGAATCATTCTTCTTGGCGCCCCTGGCGCCGGCAAAGGCACGCAGGCTGAATATTTGCGTGAAATCTACAGCATCCCCCAGATTTCAACCGGCGACATGCTGCGGGCCGCAGTAAAAGCCGGGTCACCACTGGGCATGCAAGTGAAGTCCGTCATGGAAAGTGGCGGACTGGTGACGGACGCAATCATCATTGCCCTCATCAAGGACCGTATCTCCCAGCCAGATTGCGCAAAAGGATTTTTGTTCGATGGTTTCCCCCGCACAATTCCCCAGGCACAGGCACTGGTAGATGCTGGAGTCGACATCGATGTCGTGCTTGAAATCGATGTGCCCGATGCCGAAATTGTTCGTCGTCTCAGCGGTCGTCGTGTGCATCCTGGATCAGGTCGGATCTATCACATCGAAAACAAACCACCGCAGGTTGCCGGTGTCGATGACCTCACTGGTGAAGCACTGATCCAGCGTGAAGACGACAAGGAGGAGACGGTGCGCAAACGTCTCTCGGTGTATCACGACCAGACCAAACCACTGGTAAATTTCTATAAAAAAGCCGCCTCCGAAAAAAAATCTTTGCGCTTCCTCAGCATGGGTGGAGTGGGCGATATCGCCACCATCCGCACCTCTCTAAAAACTCTGCTGCCGCACTGACAGAAAAATTTTCATCAAGAAATATGCGCAATGCTCTGCATATTTCTTGATGAAAAAACCGTCGAGTTGAATCAGGCAACATTATTTCCACACCGGGAACCGGATTTTGTATGAGCCGAAGAGGGGTCTCTCCCGGCACTCAAAGTCAGGCTCTTGTCAACATGCTTGTTGAAAAAAATATTTTTAGTGTGTTAATGTTGGCTCCGAGCAAACAGTGACACAGGTAGGCGGGGGGCTGGGAACCGGTTTTTTGACAGAAACGGAGCGCCGGCAGACTGGGGAGGAGTCACAAAAAAGGTGCCAGCTGATGAGGTCGGCGAGCACTGCAAGAACCTGCAAAGCAGTTACAAGTTTTGGCTTTAAGCAACAAGCACAGCAATTCAGTAACACCAGTGAGAGACAGCAATCCTGATATGGGATCCAAAGTTAAAAGCAGTCAAGGTAGTCCCCGCAAAGATGCAAGTGTGATTGCAGGTTCAACTGACACAGTAACAAGCGGCCAGCGGGGCCGTCGTTCAATGCCCGCTGTGCGATTAGCCCGTACCCGGTATGCCGATGCCCAGCGCCGATTGGCAGCCATAGAGAAAACAGTACGAGTAGCCAAACTTGATCTGGCTATTGCCATTAGTAGAAAAGATGCAGTGGTAGCACGTGCTCGTATCAAGGCGGCCATGCCATCACTGAAACAGGCCAAACAGACCTTGAAGCAGGTTTCCACCACCCTGCGTCAAATATTGAAAGTGGAAGCAGCCAAATCCAGAGCTTTGGCGCAGGCAAGGGCAGTGGCGATCTATAAAGCCAAACTGCAAGCCAAACTGGATAGTGACTGGAACAAGGTGCTTAGTCGGTTTACCGCCGCGTGGAAGAACAAGTGCAACAAGATTATTGCAAGAAAGCTGGCAGCACGGCTCCGGAAGGAAGCAGCAAAATCCAGAGCCGCCGCCAGAAAAGCGAATGCCAAAGCCCGGGAATCTGTCAAGCGTGCAGAAACCCTGGCTAAAGCTAGAGCCAGGAAAGCCACCACCAAGGCACGTGCCAAAGCCAGGAAACTGGCAGTACAGGCCAAGGTGAAGGCAAGACTGGTAGTTAGAAAGGCAACAAGGAAGGCCCCACTGGCAGCTGTACCCACCAGCAAGGTCTCTCGTAAAAAACGTAGTAAATGACTAGTCATCAATAAAGCCGGAGGAATCATAGACACTATGAAGAAAGCAGCCAAGAAAGCAGCAAAACCAGCGAAGAAAAAAGCCGTAGCTAAAAAAGCAGTAGCTAAAAAAGCCGTAGCTAAAAAAGCGCCTGCCAAGAAAAAAGCAGCGAAAAAAGCACCGGCCAAGAAAAAAGCTGCCAAGAAAGCAGCCAAGAAAGCCGCAGCAAAAGCAGCAGGCGCAGCCAAAGCAGTAGCGAAAAAGAAAGCACCTGCCAAGAAAAAAGCTGCCAAAAAAGCAGTAGCTAAGAAAAAAGCACCAGCTAAGAAAAAAGCAGCAGCTAAGAAAAAAGCACCAGCCAAGAAAAAAGCACCAGCCAAAAAGGCTGCCAAGAAAGCCAAGAAGTAAGGCTTAGCTTTGACCCTTGGCAACCTGCGGCCTCAGGCTGTAGTTGCCAGGAGTTTTTGGCGGTCCATAATCCCTCGGGGTTCGCTACTCGAGGGATTTTTTTTAGGTCAACTATGCCTGTCTTGCTAGCTTTCGATACTTCTACTGAAGCCTGCTCCTGTGCAGTATTGCAGGGTGGTCGTCTGGAAGAACGCTTCGAACTCATCCCGCGCCAACACAACCAGCTCTTATTGCCCATGATTCATGGCATGTTGAGTGACTTTGGCCTTGGCTTTGCAGATCTGGATGCAGTCGCCTTCGGCAAGGGCCCAGGCTCCTTTACCGGATTGCGTATAGCCGCCGGTGTTGCCCAAGGCATTGCCTTT
Organism: uncultured Gammaproteobacteria bacterium; assembly: GCA_903853385.1. Lineage (GTDB taxonomy): Bacteria > Pseudomonadota > Gammaproteobacteria > Pseudomonadales > Pseudohongiellaceae > CAILUG01. The sequence continues at coordinate 33,707 of CAINTJ010000116.1, read as the reverse complement.
GCTGCCGACTTGCCGGTAATTGGCGTCTCTACGCTGGCGGCTCTCGCTGCCGAAGCTGCCGCAGCCGTGCCTTCCGCGCTGGTGTTCAGCTGCCTGGATGCCCGCATCGACGAAATATATTCTGGCTGGTATCAGGTAAGCGACGGTATGCCCGTGCTCCTGTCAGCTGAACAGCTGTGCCGGCCGGAATTGCTGGCAGCTGATGTACCCGGAGGGGAAGGGCCTGTACTTGCAGCCGGCAATGGTCTGCAATTCCTGTCCAGGATGCCGCCGCAAATCCAAAACAGTTTTGAGAATAGTTACCCACTGTTATTGCCTCGCAGCCGCTATATCGCAAAAATTGCCAGTCAAATGTGGCAGCGCAACGAAATCATGGCGCCTGATAATATTGAACCGGTCTATCTGCGTGACAAGGTGACGCAGAGTCAGAAACCCTAGTCCCAGGTGGAAGCCTAACCATGTTTGCAGCCGATTTTGATGTCTTTCGCGCCACTGTGCTGGCACTCATCCAGGGCCTGACTGAATTCCTGCCGGTGTCCAGTTCCGCCCATCTGATTCTGCCGTCCGAATTGTTCGGCTGGGAAGACCAGGGCCTGAGTTTCGACATGGCTTTGCATTTGGGCAGCCTTATTGCAGTGCTGGTTTATTTCCGCAAGGATTTGCTGACGATTGCCGGCGGCATCATTCGCCAGATTGGACAAAAGCAGCACTCGGAGGGAAGCCGGCTGGGCTGGCACCTGGTGTTGGCGACCATCCCGGCCATGGTGGCAGGGTTGTTGTTTGAACATGCAGTGGAAACGCGGTTGCGCAGTGTGCACGTCATCATAATTACCACTATTGTTTATGGAATTTTACTGGGTGTCGCCGATCGCATGGCCCTGCAAACCAGGAGTCTGCAACAAATGACCTGGCGCACCAGCCTGGTGATCGGGCTGGCCCAGATGCTGGCGATCATTCCCGGCACTTCCCGTTCCGGGATCACGATGACTGCCGCACTGTTCAGCAATCTGACACGTGCCGAAGCGGCCCGGTTTTCATTTTTGTTGTCGATTCCGACCATTGGTGGCGCCGCACTGCTCAAAATGATCGAACTGATGCGCAGCCACGGGGTCAACTGGCACGAACTGATCTATGCAATGACAGTTGCGGCGATCACGGCCTATCTGTGCATCCATTATTTTCTCAAGTTGATTGCCAACATCAGCTTCATCCCGTTTGTGGTGTACCGGGTAGTGCTGGGCTTGGTGTTGCTGCTTATGTTCGGGTTTGGCGTCTGAGACTTCCATGCTGATCAACAGCAGTGGCAAAGACCAAAGCGACAAGGTGCAAATCAGAGTCGAACATGCCGTCCTCGACGATCTCAATTACCGGCTGCAGCACACGCGCTGGCCGCTTGATATTGCCAATGACAACTGGAGTTATGGCACCAACTGCCGCTATCTGCAGCAACTGATCGACTACTGGCAGCATGGCTATGACTGGCGCCGGCAGGAGCAGTGGCTGAACAGTTTCAATCATTGCCGCAGCCGCATTGATAATCTCGACCTTCATTATATTCATCAGCGTAGTGCTGTCCCCGGCGCAATTCCGGTGTTGCTGCTGCATGGCTGGCCCGGCAGTTTTGTACAGATGCTGAAATTGCTGCCAATGTTGGTTGATCCGGCCGCACACGGGCTGCCAGCTTCACAGGCTTTCCATGTGGTGGTGGCTTCATTGCCCGGTTTCGGCTTTTCTGCTGCCCCGCATACCCCTGGCATGGCGCTGTCAGCGCTAGCCGGGCTGATGTCAAAACTGATGAATGATGTGCTGGGTTATCAGAGCTACGGCGTGCGAGGAGGCGACATCGGCGGCGCCATCATTGACCAGATGACACGCTTTTATCCCGAACAGATACTGGGAGCACACCTGACCCAGATCATCGTGGCTAGCGCTATACCAGCCCCGCCCGATGCCACTGCAGCAGAAATTGCCTTTATTGAAAAATGCATGACACTGGCAGAAAGCGAGTTTGCCTATGCCCGCCTGCATGCATCCAAGCCGCAGACGCTGGCTTATGGCCTTACTGATTCACCGGCCGGCCTCGCCGGCTGGGTAGTTGAAAAATACCGGAGCTGGGGCGATACCAAGGGTCTACTGGAAAGCCGCTTTGACAAGGACTTCCTGATCACTACCCTGATGACTTACTGGCTTAGCAGCAATATCGGACCCTCAGTGCGCACTTATTATGAAATGGTGCGCAATCGCGGCAGCATGGCCAAATCGGAGGTCCCGGTAGCATTTCTGATGAGCGTGACCGGCCTGTTCCCGCCCGCCCCGCGTGAATGGGCCGAGCGTAGTCATAATGTGGTGCGGTTCAACACAGCGGCCAGCGGTGGCCATTTCCTGGAGTGGGAAGAGCCGATGCTGGTAGCTCGTGACATGCAGGAATTTTTTGGTAAATTGTGAACACACAGCAATGGGAGAATAAGGATGGACGCATTACAAACACTCGTCATTGAACAGGCTTGCACCCGCTTGATTAACCAGTTTGCAATACTCAATGACCAGGGCCGGTTCGGCGAGCTTGCGGAATTGTTTGTGGAAGGTGCCGTCTATGCCCGGCCTATTGCTCCCGATGCGTTGATTGAAGGGCGCGCCAACATCCGAGCAACTTTTGAATCACGGCCGAAAGAGCGGGTAGGGCGGCATTTCATCAGCAATATAGTGATCAATGTCCTCAGTCCGGTCCATGCCACCGGCACTTGCTATGCCCTGTTGTTCAGCGGCAACGTGGACAAGCCGGCGGAAAAATTCGGACTGCAGGCACTGCCGCCTCAGCTGGTCGGGGAATACGACGATGAATTTGTACTGACCCCGGCCGGCTGGATGTTCAAGCAGCGCAAAGGCCGCATCATCTTCTCGGCCTGACCACTCCGGCGCGGTTGCAACAATGCAGTTGCCACCCCCAAGGCAAGTTAGCCCCGGTAATTCAGCTCGATTTTGATACCGCTGGGATCGAACAGGAACAATTGGATCAGTCCCACATGTGGCACGTCATTGCGATGGAATGGCACTTTGAGCTGGTCCAGCTTGTCGATCATTTCCTGGGCATGAGTGCCATTGAAAGCAATGTGGTCGAACACACCGGTGCCATTGGCGCGCGTAGTCACCGGAATCCCCAGTTTGTTTGAATGCGCCGTGTAGGTAAGCCATTCGGCAATATGGATCACTGGCGTCTCGCCCAGATACAGCCAATAGCCGGGAAAGCCGAGATCGGCCCGCATACCCAAGCTGAGCCCGATCACGTCGCGATAAAAATCGCGGGTAGCGTCAATGTCGTCGGTCATCACCAGATAATGTTCAAGTTTGGTCAAAGGCATAAGTACTCCGTTTTGTAGCCGGACAAGTCAGACGGATTTTGCGGCAGGATGCCGGAGTTCGCTACCCCCTCCGGCTTGCTGTGACGCAATGATCAGGCCTGACACGAGTGCAACACATGCTCCAGTATCATTTTGGCGGTCGCCATGCCCTTGCCGCTGACCAGTAGATCCGGCAGCAGCCGGATAATGCCATTGCGGGTCGCTACCACCAGCAAACCGGCTTCGTCCCACACCCGGGTGCCTTGGCCGTGCGTAAACGCCAATGGCAACCGCTCACAAAAGGTGATGCCCAAATTGTTCTCTATGTCGATGGTGCTCATGATGTCTCCTTGCTTGGGAAAATGCAGGCCAAAAAACCCCGGTGTCTGCGACATCCGCAGGTTTTGGGAAACCTGCTGGTGGTGTTTAAAGCATTACCCCCTGCTTCTCCACTGCTTGCTGCCCATCGACGCTCCGGATGCTGACCTTGCCGCATGTGCACGACCGCGCGCCGCGGCAGATGCTGCGGCGGTTTGGATTCGTCAATGAATAAATTCAGGATCAGCGCTCAGTTTTGGGCCGCTAGCTGCTTCGTAAACACGCCGTGCACCCATCCATGGGGCTCGCTTCAGCCATCCATGGCCTCAGACGGTTTGCGAAGCAGCTAGCGGCCCAAGGCCTGCCGGTTTCGCGCGAAGAACTTTTACTTTTTTTGTTGATCAAGCAAAGTTTCCATCTCATCCATGATGGAATTCATGCGGGCAATCACCGCCTGGTAAGGCGCGGGTGTTGCCATATCGACACCGGCATTGCGCAGCAGCTGGTAGGGATAATCCGAGCTGCCGGCGCGCAGCAGGTTCTTGTAGTTGTCGATGCCAGTCTGGCCTTGTGTGACGATTTTCTGGTACAGCGCGGTACCGGCAGTCAGTGATGTCGCATACTGGTACACATACATGTTGTAGTAGAAGTGCGGAACGAACATCCATTCATTGTTGTAAAGTTCATCGATTTCAACCACTCCTTGCTCCGAACCGTGGTAGCGGCGCAGCAGCTCGCCATACATTTGCGAGATGCGTTCACCACTCAAAGCTTCACCGCGTTCTACCGCCTGGTACAAGCTCAGTTCGAATTCAGCAAACATGGTCTGGCGGAAATAGGTACCGCGCAGGCTCTCGAGCCCGTAGCCGAGGTAATACAGTTTTTCATCCGGCGTTGCCGCATGCTGGCTCATATACTGTTGCAGCACCAGCTCCAGCGAAGTTGAGGGAATTTCCGCGATGAAAGTGGCGTAATCAGCGGTTTCAAAGGGCTGCGCCTGCTTTGCATAGAGGGTATGCATCGCATGGCCCCATTCATGCGCCATGGTCGAGACTGAATCAAAATCATTGTTGTGGTTGAGCAGCAGGTACGGGTGCACATCGTAGGCAGAGCCGTTCATGTAGGCGCCGCTACGTTTGCCCTGCTGGGGGTAAATATGCATCCAGCGCGAGTTCATTGCCGCGCTTTGCTGACTGACCCAGTCGTCACCGAGCAATTGCATCGCAGCCAGTGTGATGGTCTTGCTGGTTGCAACATCGAATTTCTTGTCGAGCGAAACCAGGGGCGGGTAAACGTCGTAATACTGCAACTTTTCGATCCCGAGCATGCGTGCCCTGAGTTTGAAATAACGGTGCAAGGTTGGCAGCGCCTGGTTTACCTGTTCAACCAGCGTTTGATAAACTGAAGGTGGCAGGTTGTATTCATATAACTGTCGTTCGAGCATGCTGTTGAAGTGGCGGGCCTTCGACAAGGCCACCTGGGTCTGGATATGACTGTTCAGCACCATGCCAACGCTGTTGCGGTATTCTTTCCATTTGCTCCAGAACAGGTCAAATGCCTGTTTGCGGACAGAGCGGTCAGGATTTGAGCGCAAGCGGCCATAGCCCTGGGAATCGACACGCACCTGTTCGCCGCTCGGCAGCGTCAGCACAGGAAACGGAATATCGGAATTCTCCAGCATGCTGTAGATCGCAGACGGGGCATCAAACGGCTGCGAGAAAAACGCCAGTGTCTGTTCGGCTTCTGCGCCAAGGGTGTGCTGGCTTTGTCGCAGCACATTGTCGAGTTGATGCTTGAAAGGGGCGAGCTTAGGGTTTTCGCTCATGAACTGGCGAATGCGAGTGTCGCCCACCGTAATGATTTCCGGATTGATCCAGGCGATGGCCTGGTTCATGGCCGACAGCATGGCTGCTGCCAACTGGTCACGTTCCTGCGCGGCAGTCACCCGCAAATCTTCATCCTGCTGCAGGCTGGCATAGGCATAAACGCGCTGGGCCTGGCGCGATAGATCAGAAGCAAAATGCAAGGCTGTGTACAGGTTGTTGCTGCTCTTGCCAAGCGTGCCCCGATACTGTGCGATCCTGGTGAATTCTCCAAGCAGACGTTCGCGTTCGCTATTCCAGGCAGCAACAGTCGGAAACAGTTCAGTCAGATCCCAACTGCTGGCGCTCTCAGCAGGGACAGGATTTTGAGCGGAGAGGGGCGCAGTCCAACCCAACAATAGTGAGCAGATCAGCAGAGGCAGCAGACGGGACATGGCAAGGGCTCCAGTGTTGGCAAGCGATGAGACAGAAATTACCACAACCAGCCTGGTCAAGGGGCGGTATCTGAGGCAGAACTTTATGCCGGTGCAGGCTGATGCGGACAATATTTCAAGCTAGGACAGCCAAATGCGCAACTCCAGGCGAACGCCCGGACCAACCCAACAATTACAGTTTTCCGTCCGGGCACACAACCGCAACATTCTAGGGGCCTTTGACATGCGTAGTGAAATTTACGATCGGCAGCTCGATATATTCAGTCCCGATTCCCAATAGGCTGCTCAGTACCTTCTTGCAATTCTGCCCGGGAAGTTCATGATCAAGGTTTGGCCCGAACATCCACTGCAAAGCCTGAGGGGATCCATGTACCGCCACTTCGTTCTCTGCAGTCTGAAGGTATCGATACTGTGGGCAGCCCCGAGCGAGCGTGCCGAGACCTCTCCGGGGCGAATGGGTGGCGTTGTGGTTGAAACAATGACCGGCAATGCTGTGTACTTCTGTTACTGCGTGTTATAGGGTCCTGACATGAATACAAACCGTCGTGCTTTTTTCCAGCTGCTGGCCGCCAGTGTGGTGCTGACGCCATCGGTGCGCGCGTTGGCGCAGCAACTGGTCAGCACCAATGATCCCTTTGTGCTGAAAAGTGCCATGGATGCACTGCAGGTGATGGACTTCGAGGCGGCGGCGCGCAGCGTACTGCCGGCTGCACACTGGGGCTATATGGCCAGTGGTTCCGACAACAACATGACCTTGCAGGCCAATGTCGAAGCCTTCAAGCATATCGGGCTCAAACCACGTCGCCTCGTCGATGTGTCGAAACCGGATCTGAGCACGCGCATCTTCGGCAGCCAGTGGGAAACACCGCTGTTCATTTGCCCGGTCGGTGGGCAGCGCGCCTTTCATGCCGAGGGCGAACACGCTACGGCGCGCGCGGCCAAAGCCAGACGTCACACCATGATCCTGTCGAATGTATCAAGCTACAGTGTCGAAGAGATCGCCAGCACACTGGGCACACCGCCCTGGCAACAACTGTATATGCCCACCAAGTGGCAAGACACCGAGAAAATGGTGAGGCGCATCGAAGATGCCGGCAGTCCGGTGCTGGTATGGACCGTGGATTTGTTGGCCGGACGCAATACCCCCACGATGGCGCGTTTCGCCCGCCAGGACACACGTGATTGCGTTGAATGTCATATTGAAGGAGCCCACAAACCGATGTATGACGGTCTGGAAGGCAAATCCAATCCGTCTGATGCCACCTGGGCCACCTTTGAGCGCTTGAAGAAATTGACCAAGATGAAAGTGCTGCTCAAAGGCATCGACAGCGCCGAAGACACCGAGCAGGCGATCCAGCACGGCGCCGACGGCATCATTGTTTCCAACCATGGCGGCCGCGCGGCTGAAACCTTGCGCGCGACCATCGATTGCCTGCCGGAGGTGGTGCAAGCCGCCAAAGGCCGGGTGCCGGTGCTGCTCGACGGCGGCGTTCGCAATGGTGCCGACATCTACAAGGCGCTGGCGCTGGGAGCTGCCGGCGTTGGCATCGGCCGCCCTTATATCTGGGGCTTGTCGGCGTTTGGCCAGGCCGGCGTGGAGCGTGTGCTGGAAATCCTGCGTGCCGAATTGAAGCTGACCATGCAGCAAATGGGGACGCCAACCATCAAGGACATTACTGCTGCAAGGCTGGGACGCGCCTAGTCAGTTGCCAAATCCGCTGTTAGTATCCGGACCAACATAACAAGAACAAGCGTCTTATCCAAGGCGCAGGGGAAACGCATGAAGCTCACCATCAGCCGGTGGCGGCTCGCCTTCGGAACTCTAGTACTCGCTCTCACCCCGCTGCTAGCCTTGGCACAAGGAGGCGGATTCGGCTCAGGTTATGGCCCGCCGCTCAAGGTCATCCCGGCGCCGCAGTCCTTTACTACCTCCGAGGCCCACTACCAATTCCTGCTCACGCAAGCCAAGGGCGGCACTCAACATACCATCGCATCTGTGCCACGCTGGGATGGCTTGTGGGTGACAGCCGGCAACACCCACATGGACGCCTTCATAGAGGGCGGCAATTTCAACGGCAAAGTGCGCGCAGGAGTGCTGACTCCCGCCTACGAGAAAGCGTTCAAGGAACGCTGGCGCGAGCAGACTGAGGAAGGGCAGGTGCATTACGACCGGCTCGGCCGGTGCGAACCGCCAGGCATGCCGCGCTTTCTGCTGGAACCTTACTCGCATGAGTTCATCAACCTGCCGACAGAGTCGTACCTGATCAACGATTTCGGGCCCTCGATCCGGCGGGTGCTGATCGGCAAGCAGCACAGCAATCTTTATGGCACGCACTCGTGGTACGGCGACACTATCGGCTTCTGGGACGGCGACAAGCTGGTGCTGAACACCAAATATCTTTATCCCGCTGACTTCACGCGCTGGTCGCCAATGACCAGCAACCAGTTCGAGGCAGTCGAAATATGGCAGCTCCACAAATACCCGGATGGCATCGAACGCATCGAAGTGCAAGCAACCTTTTACGACAAGTTCGCGTTCGTAAAACCGGTGAGTGCTGTCTACGCGTTTCGTCACGCAGCCGAGCTTGCGCAGGCTGACTATCGCGTCATCCATTGGGAGTGCGACCAGACCAACAACAATTTTCTGGATGACAAAGGTGTATCCAACTTCCATTTGCCCGGCGAGGCTGGCTTCAATGACGGTCGCGGCTCCACTATTTTCCCTGAACTACCAGGCCAGACCCGCGACCCAATCTACAATACCGCGCTGCCGGCTGCGACTTCCCCAGCGCAATCGCAGAGCGCCCCCAAAGGAGCGAAACCATGAAGAGGCTTTTCAATCCCCTACTGCTCGCGTCGGCTGTGGTGCTCATGACCACCAACGTTGCCCAAGCGCATCACTCGTTTGCAATGTTCGACAACAAAACCTTTGTAACCAAAACCGGCACCATCGTGCGCTGGGCCTTCAACAATCCGCATACGTGGCTCTACCTCAACATCAAGAACGCAGACGGCAGTGAAACACTGTGGAGTTTTGAAGGCGCCGGGGTAACTGGTCTAATCCAGCGTGGCGTCACCGGTAATACCATCAAGCCAGGCGACACCGTTACGTTTATGTACTGCCCGCTACGCGATGGGCGCCCCGGCGGTGCCATTGGCTGGGTGAAACTTGCAGACGGCAAGGCTCTCAACCTGGCCGACGGTGGCTGCACTGGCACCGAAGAAACGTCCAGGAAACGTTGAAGTGATCTTTGCTGCCTGAGGGCGGCGTCGGGTGTAAAGTTCTCCCTATGCCGCAATCACATTCTTCCTGCACCAGCTGAAGTTGCCGGAGTAAATGCGCCGGTGCCTGTTCTGAACTCTCTGCTACTCAAAAATTAACTCCCTCGCATGAATCCTTAATAAGGACTTCAAACGGCGACCGTATAAACCTCAATGCCACTGTTAATTTTTGAGGTTGACCATGCGTATATTGAAACTGGTAGTAACTGCCGCCTTAGTGCTCCCTGCAACCCTTGCCTGGTGCTTTCCGGCCACTGTTGAAAAGACTGTCAATGACGATCTGCTTATCCGTTGGGACGCCAGCGGGCGCAGCGTGGATGTGTGGGTGGAATACCGCACAACTGACCAAAAGCCACTGCGCCAACTTGTATCCAGACAAGACAGCGATGGCCAATATCTATTATCGGCCAAATCCGAACGCCCCTATATTTTCCTGGTTACTGCCGATGGCAAGCAGCAAGCATTAGCCCAGCGGCGGCTGCCCTTGCAGGCTGGCAACAACTTCAGGGACCTCGGTGGCTATGCCGCCACTAAAGGAAGCTCGGTGAAATGGGGCATGCTGTATCGGTCCGGCACCATGGTCGACTTGACCAGCAATGACTATCACTACCTCGACTCGCTCGGCATCCGGGTCGTGTGCGACTTTCGCAGCAGCGAAGAGCGTGTCAACGAGCCTACCCGCTGGCAAGGCAGTTCTACGCCGCAACGCAAAGAAACCGACTATGTGTTGGATATGAATATCCTGGGAGCCGGCCTTGCCAGACCCAATTTAAGCCCTGCCCAAGCCAGACAAGTGTTCGCTGATTTCTACCGGGAAATTCCCTTTACTTTTGCCATGCAGTACAAGCAAATGTTTGCCGAACTGCTGGCCGGCCATGCGCCGCTGGCGTTCAATTGTTCGGCTGGCAAAGACCGCACCGGCGTTGCCGCCGCGCTGCTGCTGAGGGCTTTGGGCGTGAGCCACGCAGACATCGTCGCCGATTACCTGCTGTCCAACCAGTACTACCAGCCGCGTCCGTCCAAACCCGGGGCGAATGATGCTACCAGCCGTATGTTGGCCAGCCTGCCCGCCGAGGTTTTAAAAGTCTTGATGGGAGTAGATGCACAATATGTCGATGCTGCTTTTGCAGCCATCGAGGAGCGCCATGGCAGCTTCGAAAACTACATGAGCACAATGCTGGGCATCGATGCGGCGGGGATGCAGAAATTGCGCGAGCTCTACACCGAATAGTCAAAATGCCGACAGCGCGCAGAGGTCAATACCCTGCGTCGCTGTTCTGATCAACTTCCTGTTCAATACTTAAAATTGGCTTCGATGCCGAAGGTACGCGGATCATTGAAGAAGCCCTGCACGCCGGATCTTGGCGAACCGGACTTGTAGAACACATGCTCTTCGTTGAACAGGTTGCGTGCCCACAGCCCAACAACCAGCTTGGTCTTGCTCTGGCCCAGGTCGATATCGGCAATGGCGAGGCGGCCGTTGAAGACCAGCGCGCTGTCACCTTTCGGCTGAGCATAGCGCACGGCCCTGGTCACTGTATCGTATTCGCTGTCGGTGTAGTTGCCGTAATAGCCATTGTCATAGTTGCCATCCAGATGCAGCCGTACTGTGAAGCTGCTGTAAGGTAGCTCATAGTCGATCGCTGCGCTGGCCGCATACTTGGGAGTGTAGACCTGGTAGATCGGGATCGGCGTGGTGATGAAGGCACCGCCGGTTTGCGGGAACGGATTGACAGTGTTGGGGATCTCGACACTGTTGTAGGCATAGCTTGCCGTCAGCGTCAGTCGTTCCATCGGTGCAACCGTGAGCTCGATTTCAGCGCCTTTCAGTTTGCCGGTGCCGGGCGCGTTGACGGTATTGGTGGTGGTGCGGGTGGTGGCCACGCGCACACCATTGATCACATCTTCATACAAGCCGCTGAAGTCGAGCTGGATGCCGTCGTAGTCGCCGCTATAGGCAGATACATTCAGACGCGCGCGGCGATCCCAGAATTCGGTCTTGGCGCCCACTTCAAACATGGCCACCTTTTCCGGATTAAATTGCGCATAGTTGAGTGAGCGCGAATTGGCGCCGCCCGAGCGGTAACCGGTGCTCCATTTGCCATAGACATGCACGTTTGCGTCTATATCGTAGGCCAGATTGACGAGCGGATCAAAACGCGACCAAGCTGTATCAAGCACCACCGGCCCACTCACGTTCACGCCGTTGACGGGCACTACCGGCAGCGCACCGTTCACCATGAACAGCTGGCCGTCTTTTTTGTCGCGCGTCCAGCGGCCACCCACTGTCAGGTGGAAGTTATCCTCGGCGATCGCTGGCGTGTAGGTGGCCTGGCCATAAACGCCAACGCTGGTGGTTTTGACACGGCTGGCGCGCTGGATCACCTGGGCTGCATAGTCGAGCTGACGGATGACAAAAGCCGAGCCGGCTGCATCAGTAAACTGGTTGGTATTGAACGCCTGAGCATTGTCAGTCACTTTCTCCTCGTAGTAGAGCGCACCGGTCGCATACTTGATGCGATCTGTCTCGCCGATCGCCTGGAATTCCTGGCTGCCCTGATGCTGGCCGAACTGTGCCAGACTGTAGCGGGAGAACTGGAAGTTGAGGAAGCTGGGGGTCACGGTGGCAGAGGCGGTGGCCTGCTGCAGCGTCGAGGCCCCGGAGCCGTTGTCATATTGACTCTGCGTGAGTTCCCGGTAGGAAGTGATCGATTTCAGGGTCAGCTTGGGCATAAGTTCCCAGTCGAGACCCAGACGGACGCCATCGGTTTCGCCAACGCTGGGCTGTTGCGGTGAACCCACGGCAGCGGTCGAGGCGCGGGTTGGCTGCAGCCTGAACAGCGCGGCCGGGCTGTTGGCCAACACGGCCGGCGATCCCGAGGCAGCGGCCGGCAGACCGGTGCCTGCGGTAAGCTGCTGGTAATAAAGGGTGCTGGTGGCATCGTAGGATGTGTCGTAAGAGAGGTCGGCCTTGAAACCGTCCATTGGCTGCCACAGGCTCTCAATATGCAGGCCGCGCTTGTTGAAGCTGTTGAAGTCTTCCGCACCCGGCAGGGGGTTGACGACGAAGCCGTCGCGGCTGCTCACCACGGCATCCACCTTGAAACTGACGTTGGCAAATTCGGGCAGATCAATATGGGTCTCGCCCTTGTAACCACCATAGTTGGCCACGCCGAAGCTGGTATTCATCTTGAACATGCCGCTCGGTCGCTTGGTCACGATATTGACCGCGCCGCCTTCTGTATTGCGGCCAAACAGCGTGCCCTGCGGCCCTTTGAGTACCTCGATATTTTCAATATCATAGAGCGCCGCCCCCAGCCCTTGCGCGCGGCCCAAATAGATACCATCGATATAAACACCCACGCCTTGGTCGCGGGCCGGTTGGTTGCTGTCCGATAACACGCCAATGCCGCGGGCATTGATGATGAGCGCCCCCGGGCGCGAGAAGAACGGCGCTACGCGCAGCGAAGGGATCGCACCATCGCCGAGATCGAGCAGTGACTGCACGTGGCGGTTGACCAAGTCATCAGAGGTCAGCACCGAAATCGAAATTGGCGTCTCTTGCAGGTTCTCGCTGCGCTTCTGGGCAGTGATCAGCACTTCTTCGAGACCGCCGCCTGCGCTTTGACCTTTCGCGGCCGAGTCGTCGTCGGCCCTGGCATCAGTGACGGCCATAGCCAGGCAAGCTGCTGCAATCGCGACTGCAATATTTGTCTTTATTGGTTTGTTCATTATTAAGCCTCATTAAGATATGTAATTTAAATTTTTAATTTCCTGGTATTAAAAAGCATGAAACATGAAAATATGTTTCATTAAATAGCCTTAGAATTTGAATTTCAGGCATGCTACTACACGATATAAGTGCAGATTTTTAAGCAGAACCTATTTAATAAAATGCTATTCAAGAATTAACAAAATCTTTTATTTATATATATCAGATTGAGATTTAAGCGGGTTTGGTGAGGAGTCCGGCGCGCAGTGTCCACCATCAGTGTGTCAGCTTCCCAGTGGCCGATTGAATGACCGTGATAGGAAGGCTTGGGATGGGCAGCGTGCGCGCGAGTGCGCTTGAAACAGTGCCTTGGGCCAAGGCTGGAACGGCACTTCGCTGTAATTGATCTTGGGAAAATTGCCTGGCGTACTCAATACTTCCGGCAGCGGAGGGTTGCGCCCACACAGGCCAGGAGCAGTGCAGGGCAAGGGCGAAAAATGTAAGCAGATGTGTGCCTTTGAGCATAGATGCTGCGCTGGCAGATGCCCGGTGGGCAGGACGATTTGACTTGGCTAACATAGGCGCCGGCCTGCAGCCACACAAACATCGCCCCGGTCAGACCGCGAAGGTGTTATAACTGTGCCTGTCGCGGTTGAACCATAATTTCCAATTTATGCAATGTAGGAAACTATTCCGCCTATCACGGCTTTCCGGTAAGTTAACCGGAATCCAATAATTCTGTCAGGGACAAACCAATGAAAATCAATCCATTTCCCATGCCGAGCTCCATTGGCCCGGTTGCTGGCGCTGAAAACTGGCAGAGCATGTATCCGTATTTCACTCATGTGCAACCAGAGGACGACCAGCGCTTCTGGTTCTACAACTCCATGCATTTTTCCGAGCCAATGTCGGCGTTTGACATGATCACGGCTGAGGCTGCCTACCATGCCATGGGCGCCTATATGACTCGCGTGTTTGCGTTTCCGACTGCGATGGGCATTGACTATCGTGTCATCAACGGCCGCGTCTACATTACCGCCAACACGGTGACTGATCCGGACAAGATCCAGGAACGTTTGCAGCTATTCCAGCAAAGGGCTGGCCATTACTACGAAAACTGGGACACTTTCTATGGTGAATGGGAGCAGCGCATGCTGGCGCTGATCCGCGACATGAATGCGATCAAGATTCCCGAGTTGCCGGAATATGAAGATGAAGCGGTGGTGATGAAAAACCGCGGCACCGCACAAAATCATCATGTGCGCACGACCTATCACCGCACGCTCGAACTGTATTCACAGATGTGGATGCACCATTTTGAAATGCTGATGCTGGGCTACGGTGCCTATGTGGTGTTCTTCCAGTTCTGCAAACAGGCATTCCCGGAAATCACTGACCAGAATGTGGCGCGCATGGTGGCCGGCATCGATGTGCTGATGTTCCGCCCAGACGACGAATTGAAAAAGTTGGCTCGACTGGCCGTGGAGCTGGAACTGGGTGATTTGTTCACTGCTGATGGCAATCCGGCGGTGATTCTGCCTGCCGTCAAGGCGCGTGGTGGCAATGGTGCCAAGTGGCTGCAGGCGCTGGAAGTGGCCCGCGACCCCTGGTTCAACATCTCGATCGGCGACGGTTTCTATCATTACGAGCGCAGCTGGAACGACGATCTGTCGGTGCCACTGTCGGCGTTGCCACACTATATCGAGCTGGTCCGTCAGGGCCAGTCACTGGATCGTCCTACCGAAAGACTGCGACAGGAACGAGACCACATCGTCAACGAATACCGCAGCCTGCTCGGCAGCGATGAGGAAAAGGCAGCCTTCGACCAGATGCTGAGTGTATGCCACCTGGTATTTCCGTATGTGGAAAACCACAAGTTCTACTGTGAACACTGGCTTACCACCAGCTTCTTCAACAAGGTGCGAGAATTCGGCAGTTTGCTCAGCCGCTTTGGTGTGATTGACCAGCAGGAAGACGTATTTCATCTGCAACACACGGAAGTGGAGCAGGCGCTGGCGGCGGTGATGAACAGCTGGGCCGCGGGTTCACCACCGGCCAATCCCAACCATTGGAAAGTCATCGTCAAGGAACGCCGTGCGATGCTGAAGGTGCTGGCTGACTGCCAGGCGCCACCGGCCATCGGCCCGATGCCGGACAATATCGAAGACCCCGCGCTGCAAATGCTGTGGGGCATCACTACCGAAACCCTGCACCGCTGGGCCTTGCCGCCGGGCACTGATACCGGCGAACTCAAAGGCTATGCCGCCTCGTCCGGCGTGGTGGAAGGCATTGCACGTGTGCTGCGCAGCATCAACGATTTCGGCGAAGTGCAGGAAGGCGACATCCTGGTGTGTCCGGTGACGCATCCCAGCTGGAGTCCGTTGTTCAGCAAGCTCAAGGCCGCTGTATCCGATATCGGTGGCACCATGTCGCATATGGCGATCGTGGCGCGCGAATATGGCATGCCAGCCGTGGTGGGCACAGGTGATGCCACCAAACGCATCAAGAACGGTCAACGCATCCGTGTTGATGGTGATCGTGGCATTGTGACCATTCTCGACGACGTCGCCTGAGCGGTGGCATAAACAGAAACAGGTTAGGACAGGACAGGAAGCAGTTCATGGCAGCAGTAACTACTATCCAGGCACTGGCATGGTTTAGCGAAATCGATTTGCACTCGGTGGCAAGCGTGGGTGGCAAAGGTGCCAGTCTAGGCGAATTGCGGCGGGCCGGTATCAGCATACCCGACGGCTTTGTGCTCACCACCGATGCGTTCCGTTTGTTTGTTGCAACTCTGCGCACAGCCCTGCAACTGGATCAGCGCATCGACGCACTGCGAGGCCAGGATAACGCCACCCTCAATGCTGAATGCGCCCGGATTCGTGCTGCGCTGATGCAGCAGCAGAGTCCGCCCGAGCTGCAGTCTGCCGTCAGTGCTGCTTATCAGCTGTTGAGCGAACAAGGCCAGCATGCAGTGGCAGTACGCTCCAGCGCCACCAGTGAAGACAGTGCCGATGCCAGTTTCGCCGGCCTGCAGGACACCTATCTGTGGGTACGCAGCGAAGCGGCGATGCTGGAAGCCGTCAAATTGTGCTGGGCCTCGTTGTATAACGCCGAATCGGTCAGCTACCGCTTGCGGCTCGGACTGCCGGAAGCACAACTGGCGATGGCGGTGGTCATCCAGCGCATGGTCAATTCGCACTGTTCCGGGGTGATGTTCACGCGCAGTCCTACCACCGGCGATCGCTCGGTGATCACACTGGAAGGCAGCTGGGGCCTGGGATCCGCCATCGTCAGTGGTGAAGTCACGCCCGACAAATTTGTCATCAACAAGATCACACGCGAAATCACCCGGCGTGACATCGGCTGCAAACTGATGGCACATGTGCCATCGCCCGACGGCGGCATACTCGAACAGGAGGTGGATGCAGAGCGGCAACAGCAACCGTGTCTGCAGGACGCGCAGATTCTGGCGCTGGCGGACATCGCCAAACAAGTGGAACTCCACTATGGCAAACCGCAGGACATCGAGTGGGCACTGGACCAGGACGGCAACATTTTGCTGCTGCAAAGCCGGCCGGAAACAGTGTGGGCCAACAAGGACAAGGCCCCGGTGGCCACACCCACTGCCAAACCTTTCGATCACATCTTCAAGGTGATGGGAGGCAAGCGCTGACATGAATCTCAATCATAAGGACATCCAGGCCATTGTGCGCACGCTCGACGATTCCCCCTACGATGAGCTGCAGCTGGAGAATGCCGAGTTCAGTTTGTATCTGAAGCGGACTGCGGCGGGCTGGACCCAGCAGCAGCAGACCCTGCAAGCAGCCACACCGCTGCAGCTGACCACTGCTGCCGCTGCAGTGCCAGCGGCCTTGTTGCCCGCCAGTGAAGCTGCGCCCACCGAAGCCGGCCTGGTCGACGTCCGCTCGCCCATGGTCGGCACTTTTTACCGCGCCCCGCAACCGGGTGCGGCACCTTATGTTGAAATCGGTGCGCCAGTGGCATCAAACACCATCATCGCCATCATTGAAGTGATGAAGCTGATGTGTTCGATCCCGGCGCTGACTGCCGGCACGGTCCATGAAATCCTGGTTCAGGACGCACAACTGGTAGAGAAGGGGCAGTTGCTGATGCGGGTCAAACCCGGTCCAGTATGAACATTAATCGCCTTTTCATTGCCAACCGTGGCGAGATTGCGCTGCGCATCATTCGCACCTGCCGGCAGCTAGGCATCGAAACCGTGCTGGGAGTATCAGCCGCTGATCAGGATTCGGTACCGGCACGTATGGCTGATCACACCGTGCTGCTAGGGCCGGCACCGGCTTCACAAAGTTATCTGGATGTGGAGCGCGTAGTGGCCGCCGCCAAGCTCTCGGCAGCAGATGCTTTGCACCCGGGCTATGGCTTCCTGTCGGAAAATGCCGCGTTGGCCGAGGCGTGTGCTTTGCAAGGCATCATCTTCGTCGGACCGACACCGCCGCAGCTGATGGCGATTGGTGACAAGCTGCGCGCACGTGAGGCTGCACTCGCTGCCGGTTTGCCGCTGATCACGGGGGCGGCAGTGGCAACGGCTGCTGCCGCGCTGGCATTGGCAACCGAACTTGGCTTGCCAGTTCTGCTAAAAGCTGTGGCCGGGGGTGGTGGCCGCGGCATGAAGGTGGTGCGTACACTCGAAGAAGTGCCGGCTTTGTTTGAGCTCGCCAGCGCGGAAGCCCAGGCCTCATTTGGTTCTGCGCGTCTGTATCTCGAGCGCTATGTTGAACACGGCCGCCACATCGAAGTGCAGGTACTGGGTGATGGCATGGAGGTGATTCACCTGGGCACGCGCGATTGTTCGATCCAGCGACGCTACCAGAAACTGGTGGAAGAAGCGCCGGCCCCCAACCTGCCGGATTCCTTGCGCAGTGCCATTGAAACTGCCGGGGTTACTTTTGCCCGGCATCTGGCTTATCGCGGTGCCGGCACCATCGAATTCCTGCTCGATTGCGCGCGCGGCGACTTCTATTTTCTGGAAATGAACGCGCGTATCCAGGTTGAACATCCGGTCACCGAACAAATTACCGGCATCGATCTGGTGGCACAGCAAATACGCATAGCTGAAGGCCGCCCGCTGGGGCTGCAGCAGCATGAAGTAAGGTTCAGTGGCCACAGTATTGAATGCCGGCTCAATGCGGAAGATCCAATGCAGGAGTTTCGGCCCAGTCCCGGCCGCATCACACTGGCGCAGTTTGCTGCCGGCGCGGCGGTGCGTGTCGATTCGCATATTGAAACCGGCGCGGTGGTGCCACCTTACTATGATTCCTTGCTGGGCAAGTTGATCGTGCATGGCGTGGATCGCGCCACGGCGTTGGCCAGTTTGCAGCAGGCGCTGGCTTTATGTCGCATTGAGGGTGTCAGCACCAATCTGGCGCTGTTGCAGCGCATTGCCGCCGAAGCTGCTTTTGGCGAGGGCGGCATTACCACCAGTTTCCTGCCAGCCTTGCTGGCGCGGGGAGAGTAGCAAGATG
Organism: uncultured Gammaproteobacteria bacterium; assembly: GCA_903853385.1. Classification (GTDB taxonomy): domain Bacteria; phylum Pseudomonadota; class Gammaproteobacteria; order Pseudomonadales; family Pseudohongiellaceae; genus CAILUG01. The sequence continues at coordinate 15,290 of CAINTJ010000116.1, read as the reverse complement.
AAAGCGATCAAACTGGTCGATGTCAGTGTGCGCGATGGCAACCAGAGCCTGTGGAGCATGACCGGGCTCAACTCGGCGCAAATGCTGCAAGCGGCGCCATTGATGGAGCGGGCCGGCTTCAGTGCCATCGACTTTACCTCCAGTACTCATATGGCAGTGGGCGTGCGTTATCACCAGGATGATCCGTGGGAGCGCATCCGCCGCATGAAGCAGGCGCTGCCAACCATTCCGCTGCAGTTCATTTCCACCGGCTTCCGTTTCATCTCGTGGGAAACTGCCGACCATGATTTCATGCGGCTGGCCTATCGCAAACTGATGCAGGCCGGCATCGGCCGCTTTGTGCTGCTGGATCCGATGCACGATATGGAGGCCATCATCGAAGTGGCGCGCATCATCAAGGAGGAGGGCGATGCTGACAACATGCTGGCACTTACCTACACCCTCAGTGATGTGCATACCGATGCCTTCTATGCCAACTGCGCGCGGCAGGCCACGGCGTCAGGCAAATTCGATCTCGTCTACATCAAGGATCCTTCCGGCCTGTTAACGCCGGAGCGCGCACGTACGCTGATTCCGGCGGTAAAAGCCCAGATCGGCCAGCTGCCTCTGGAGCTGCACTCGCACTGCACGATCGGCCTGTCGCAATTCAATTACATGGTGGGTGCCGAGCTCGGCATTGACGCATTGCATGTAGCCATCGGTCCGCTCGCCCACGGTTCGTCGCTGCCCTGTGCCAGCCAGACCATTGCCAATCTGCGCACGCACGGTTTCGAAGTTGACATCAATGAACAAGCCATCAAGGCGCTGGAACAATATTACTTTGCACATGCGGCAGCCGAAGGTTTGCCGATCGGCATGCCGCAGGCCTATGACGCCGCCTTCACCCGCCACCAGGTCGCCGGTGGTGTGCTGACGACCACGCGACGCCAGTTGGCCGAGCTCGGTCTTGAACACAAATTTGAAGCAGTGATGGCGGAAGTGGAAAGAGTGCGCAACGAGCTTGGCTCGCCGATCATGGTGACCCCGTTTCCGCAAATCGTCAGCACGCAAGCACTGTTCAATGTCATTGGTGACCAGCGCTATGGCAATATTCCCGATCAAGTGATTCGGTACGTGCTGGGTCGTTTTGGCCGGCCGACCGCGCCAGTGGATCAAAACGTGCTGGATCGCATCATGTCGTTGGCTCGCACCGCGGAAATCCAGCGCGAACCGGTCACCATGACACTGAAAGACAAGCGCAAGCAGTTTCCGGCATCGATGTCGGATGAAGAATTCCTGCTGCGTGCCGTGATGCCGACCGACCAGATCGATGCCATGCTGCGCAACCACGCGCGTGGTTATTATTACAACCCGGCGGTGCAGCCAGTGTTGAAGCTGCTGGCAGAGCTTAAGGCGCGGCCAGCGGTCAAGCAGTTTCAGGTCAGCAAAGGCGGTTTCAAATTGAGCCTGACCAGCAACGGGGATAACGCATGAGCGCGGGCAGAACCCTCGTCATCGGCGACATCCATGGCGGTTTGCGTGCGCTCCAGCAAGTGCTGGTACGGGCGGAAGTCACAGCCACTGATCTTTTGGTATTTCTTGGCGACTATGTCGATGGTTGGAGCCAGTCGCCAGCGGTGCTGGATTTCCTGCTGGCATTCAAGCAACGACAACCCTGTATTTTCCTGCGTGGCAACCATGATGTGCTGTTGCTCGACTGGCTGCGGCAGGGCTTTGAAAATCCCAACTGGCTCAAGCACGGCGGACGCAGTACTTTGCTTGCCTATCAATCAGTGTCGCCTGAGGTGCGCGAGCAGCACGCCGCCTTCATCGAAAACGACCTGGTGGACTTTTATCAGGATGAACAACAACGGCTGTTCTTGCATGCCGGCTTCACCCACATCCGCGGCTTTCGTCATGAATATTTCAAACCCATGTTGTACTGGGATCGTTCCCTGTGGGAAACCGCGCTGGCGCTAGATCCGGCCTTGTCCAAAGCCAGCCCCCGCTATCCGTCGCGCCTGAAGTTGTATCCGGAAGTGTTCATCGGCCATACTCCCACCATCCAGGTTGGCAGCAAACAGCCGCTGCAGGCAGCCTGCGTGTGGAATATCGATACCGGCGCCGGCTTCACGGGGCCGTTGACACTGATGGATGTGGACAGCAAGCGTTACTGGCAAAGTGACGATGTGCAAACGCTCTATCCGGGTGAAGAGCCCCGAATGGTGTAGTGATATGCTCACAGTTTTTCAACCTTGGAAGGAGACACCCATGCTGCGCTTGCTCAAGTACACAGCCATTGCCGTTTTCGCGGTGGCCACCGTTGCCATTTCCCCGCAATCCTTGTTTGCCGCCGAGCCCATGACGGATGTGCGCGCGCAGGATACCGTAGCCATTCAGCAACTGATCGTAAAATATGCCCATGTCTACGATTCACTCGATGTCGAAGGCTATGTCAGCGTCTTTGCTGAAGATGCGCAATTCACTTTTACCGGCAACACCTTAAACGGGCGGGAAGAGATCCGCAAATTCATCACGGGTGCCAAACAGCGCAAAGCCAGTACCCCGGCTGCTGTACCCGCCATAAAAAGCTATCACTCAATTTCGAATACCCTGATTGAGTTTGACAGCGCCAGTGTTGCGCATCAGCGCTCGTATTGGCAGGTCCTTAGCGGTCCGGCAGCCGGACCTTTCACTGTCACCGGCATGGGTGTTTACGAAGATGTCCTCACCAAGCGCAACGGCCAGTGGCTGATCCAGAAGCGCAATATTTCGCAGTAAACAGGCTGCTGCGGTCCCGGATGTGCGATGACCTGGTGGCAGTCGCCGCCGAACCGCGCAAGAGTGCGGGTGCTTCCAGCCTGGCATTTGACGGCGATGATGCCAAAACGTTGTATATTGCCGCGTGTGAACATATCTACGCAGTCCGGTTGCGGGCACCGGGCCTCCTGCAAGGTCCCGCAGCAGCCAAGGGGAATTGATACCATGCATACACTGGTTTTTCGCAGTAGCCTGATCGTTTCGATGCTTTGGTGTACGCTGGCACAGGCGCAACAACCGGCCTCCGCCTTTGCGCGTGGTAATGGCCTGCAGAACTGGCAACATCCTGACCACAAGGCACTGGCCGCCAATTGCAAGCAGCCACCGGCTCCCTTTGCGATCCCAGTGAATGCCAGTGCCACTGCCGAACCCCCGGCGCCAACTTTGCCGGCGGTGCCGGCGATTCCCGGCATAGTGGCCGCTGATGCTGCCTGGCGCGTGATTTGGGCCTGGCAGGGCAACAATGCTGACGGCCCCATTGCCGGTGACAATGACACTTTGGTGTTTGCCAACAATGATGCCGGCAATGTCATGCAACTGGATCCAGCCACCGGTTTGGCGAAAGTGTTGTACGACAAGACCAATACCGGTGGCGCAGTTTCCCGCAGCAAAAATGGTGCTTTGTTCCTGGCTATGCGCGGCCTACATGCCGGCGTGGAGCAACTGCAGCCGCAGCGCAAAACATTCGCAGTCTCCCTCAACGGCGAGCCTCTCGACTGCGCCGGCGGTGTCGTCAACGATATAAGTGCCGACAGCAAGGGCGGTGTCTACATCGCGATCTCTGGCGGTGGTGTGTTCTATGCCGATTCGCACGGAGTCATCAAGGGCTATGGCAAGGATGTAAGCGGCGCCAATGGCATCATCCTGAGTCCGGATGAAAGCAAACTCTATGTCACCAACGGACCCAAGCTGGTGGTATTCGACGTACAAGCCGATGGTGCGCTCAATAACCAGCGTGACTTTGCACCGTTGAGTGGCAGCGGTGACGGCTCGGCAGTGGATCAGGATGGGCGTATCTATGTCGCCACTGGCGCCGGCGCCGATGTGATTGCGCCGGATGGCAAGGTATTAGGCACCATCCCCGGCCCGCGTGGCATGCATGGAGTAGCGTTTGGCGGCAAGGACAAACGCACGCTGTTCGGCATTGTGTTTTACGGCAGCTGGGGCACGGCGAGTGCGCGCAACCAGATCGTCGCGCTGCCGATGCTGTCGTCAGGTTATCAAGGGCGGGCGAAATAGCGCGGCAGGCAGGCCGCGCTATGCGCTCAGCGCAGGCCGAGCATTGTCGCGGCGTTATCCTTCATGATCAGCGGTAATACTTCTTCCTTGAAGCCTACTTCCTTGGCTTGTGCCAGCCAGGCTTCCGGCTTGATCAGCGGGAAATCGGAACCGAACAGCATTTTCTTCTTCAGCAAGCTGTTGGCGTAGTGCACGACCTGCTTCGGGAAGTATTTTGGCATCCAGCCTGACAGGTCGATGTAGACGTTGTCCTTGTGTAGCGCCATTGACAGACTCTCGTCGGTCCACGGCCAGGACGGATGGGCGAGTATCACTTTCATGTCGGGGAATTCTGCCGCCACTTCATCGACCAGCATCGGCTGGCCCCACTTCAATTTGACGCCACCACCACCGGGCATGCCGGTGCCCATGCCGGAATGCCCGGTATGGAAAATGGCGGGCAGTTTGTGCTCGGCTATCACTTCATAGATGGGCCAGGCCATGCGGTCGGCCGGGTCACAGTTCTGCATGATGTGATGGAACTTGAAGCCGCGCACGCCGTAATTTTCGATCAGGTCGCGTGCTTCCCGCGCGCCCATCTTGCCCTTGTGCGGATCAATAGACGCGAACGGGATGACGATGTCCTTGTGGTCTGCTGCCAGTTCAGCAATCTCGTAGTTGCTGACGCGCTTGGCACCCCGTGCTGCTTCGCAATCTACCGTAAACAGACAAAAAGCGATGTCGCGTTCACGATAGAAGGCAATGGTCTCGGGAATGGTGGGGCGACGGCGTTCAGCATGAAAATAAGCGCTGGCCGCATCGAAGAATTCCGACATCACCGGGTCTTCCGGATCGTGGCAGGAGACTTCCGCGTGTACATGTACGTCGATGGCTTTGATTTTTTTCAGGTCGATTGTCATTGGCATCTTCAATGGGTTACCAGAATCAAGAGTTGTAATTGTAAATGATTATGTCGGCAGAACTGGCGCCAAGTGATTCGCTTTTCTGCAGTGCGACGCGGCACTGGCACGCGATCTGAAACAGCTGGAAAAAATTGGCTTGGGTGTGTAAACCACTGGCTTGACTGGCTTGACTGGCTGTAGCAGCGATTGCGTTCAGAGCAAGTTGCTACGAAAACTGGTGCCGGAGGCCGGACTTGAACCGGCACGCTTTTAAGGGCAATGGATTTTGAGTCCACCGTGTCTGCCATTTCACCACTCCGGCATAGGGGAGGGGGGTAAAGCGGCGCGAATTATAACCATGCAGATAGCCACTGCCTACCTTTAATTTGCACGATACAATAGCGGGATGCAGCTCAGTGATTTTCATTTCGACCTCCCCTCCGCACTCATCGCGCACCATCCGCCGGTCCGGCGCAGTTCCAGCCGGCTTTTGTGCCTGCATCGCCATACTGGTGCACTGCAACATCGGCTCTTCGCCGATTTGCCAGGCCTGCTGGATCCGCGCGATTTGCTGGTATTCAATGATACCCGCGTCATTCCGGCCCGTTTGTTCGCGCACAAAAGCACGGGTGGCAAACTGGAAGTGTTGCTGGAACGGGTGATGACCGACAACCGGGTACTGGCTCAGGTGCGCGGCAGCAAATCCCTGCCCAATGGCGGGACCTTCCTGCTGCCTGACAGCGATGGCAGTGAGGTGAGCATCCATATTGAGGGCCGGGAAGGTGAGTTCCTGGTGCTGCAGTTTCCGCCCGCATTGAATCTGATGGCCTTGCTGGAGCGGGTCGGCCATATGCCGTTGCCGCCCTATATCAAACGCGTGGATGCGGCTTCCGATCGTGAACGTTATCAAACTGTGTTTGCCAACAAGGCTGGAGCTGTGGCTGCGCCCACGGCAGGCCTGCATTTCGACCACGAGTTACTGACAGCCATCCGCAGCCGGGGTGTGCAGACCGCCACCGTGACCTTGCATGTTGGCGCCGGCACCTTCCAACCGGTGCGTGTCGACAACATCACTGATCACCGCATGCATGCCGAATATCTGGAAGTGGGTGAGGACGTGTGTGAAAAGGTACGCGCCTGTAGAGCCCGCGGCGGACGCGTGGTAGCCGTGGGTACTACCACGGTACGTTGTCTGGAAACCGCCAGTCACAGCGGTGAGTTGCAAGCCTTCAGCGGGGATACCCGTATCTTTATCTATCCCGGCTATGAATTCCGCAGTGTCGATGCGCTGATCACCAATTTTCATCTACCCGAATCCACCTTGCTGATGCTGGTGAGTGCGTTCAGTACACGTGAGCAGGTGATGGCGGCATATCAGGCCGCGATTGCAGAAAACTACCGGTTTTTCAGCTATGGCGATGCGATGTTTATTGCTCGCTAGTACGGAGTCCAGCGCATAATTGAGAAGTTGTGAGCGTAAGAAAATCTTGCAAGCCTGTGGCAATCCCCAGGTTTCTGCGACCGTCTGAGGCCAGGGATGGCCGAAGCGAGCCTACATGGATGTATTCACGGCGTGTCGCAGGGGCCTGGGGATTGCCACACGCTAAGCGCAGAATTCCTTCTTTCAAGCCGCACAAAGGGTCAGAAGAGGATATCAAGCCCGCCGGCGAAACAACGGAGTCGGTTCTTCCACAGTGGCCTGATAGTTGGTGGTGAAATCGTGCAATGCCTTCTGTGCATCTTCCAGCTTCACACTGTCGCGCAGATCAAAGGTGTTGAAACCGCAGCGTCGCATATAGAACAGCTGATCGCGCAGCACATCACCAATCGCGCGGATTTCACCGGCATAACCCAATTGCTGACGCAGCACTCCCGCAGTTGAATAACCGCGGCCATCCATAAACGTCGGGAAGTTGAGTGCGATCAAGGGCAGCGTAGCCAGATCTGCTTTGAGCAGCTCGGCGGTTTCATTGCTGTCCAGCCACACACCAAAGGTCTTGCCGGTACCCAACAGCGCTGCTTTTTCGTCATTCCACAGCCGGGCTGGCATCAGCACCAGTTTGGCTGTGCTGTGTTGCACCTGCTCAAGCGTGGCATCCTTGGCGAGCAGGGCCCAGGGGTTTTCCATCAAATGACCAAGACTATCAATCAGCTTTGGCATAAACATGCTCCTGGAACGGTTCGATACCGATGCGGTTGTAGGTGTCGATGAAGCGTTCTTTGCCTTCGCGTTTTTGCAGATAGACCTGCAGCACCTTGTCGATTACTTCCGGCATATCGTCCTGGGCAAACGAGGGCCCCAGTACTTTTCCGAGCGCAGCCTGGCGATCCGAAGAACCACCAAGTGCCACTTGATAAAACTCCTCGCCTTTTTTGTCGACACCCAACACGCCGATATTGCCGACATGATGATGGCCGCAGGCATTCATGCAGCCACTGATGTTAAGCGTTATTTCACCTATGTTTTTCTGTACGGCGAAATCATCGAAACGGCGCTGGATGGCTTCGGCAATCGGAATGGATTTGGCATTGGCCAGTGAGCAAAAATCACCACCGGGGCAGCAGATCATGTCGTTGAGCAGGCCGGTATAAGGTGTGGCCAGATGTTCATGTTGTAACGCGCTATAGAGCGCGGGCAGATCGCCCAGCTTCACATCGGTCAGCACCAGATTCTGTTCATGCGACACGCGCAGTTCATGGAAACTGTAACGGTCGGCCATGTCAGCCACGAATTCCATCTGCTCAGCGCTCAGGTCGCCGGGGGCAGCACCAGTGGCTTTCAGACACAAGGTGACAATGCGATAACCGCTCTTCTTGTGCGCCCGTACATTGCGTTCCTGCCAGTTGTTGAATCGGATATCGCTTTGCAGCAGGGCACTGACAGTCGCATCGCTGTCTGGCAGTGATTCATAGGCTGGCTCGGAAAAAAACTGTTTGCAGCGTTTGAATTCGGCTTCCGTCAGGGTAGCCGGGCCGTCCTTGCTCAGTTCCCAGGCGGCTTCCACTTTGTCGCGGAAGGCAGCAACACCCAGTTCCTTCACCAGGATCTTGATACGCGCCTTGTATTTGTTGTCGCGGCGGCCTTCCTGGTTATAGACGCGCAGAATGGCGTCAAGATAGCTCAACAGTTGCTGCCAGGGCAGAAAATCACGGATGACCTGGCCGATTACCGGGGTACGGCCGAGGCCGCCACCGACCAGCACCTGAAAGCCAAGATCACCGGTAAAGTTTTTGACGAGGTAGAGGCCGATGTCATGCACCTGGGTGGCGGCTTGGTCAATTTCGGTGCCACATACCGCAATCTTGAATTTGCGAGGCAAATGCGCGAACTCGGGATGAAAGGTCGACCACTGGCGAATTATTTCGCACCAGGGACGGCTGTCTTCCAGCTCGTGCGGACTGACGCCGGCAAACTGGTCGGTGGTGGTGTTGCGGATGCAATTGCCGGAAGTCTGGATGGCGTGCATTTCCACTTCGGCCAGTTCCGCCAGAATGTCGGGTACTTCCGGCAGTTTGGGCCAGTTGAACTGGATGTTCTGGCGCGTGGAGAAATGGCCATAGCCCTTGTCGTAATGGCGGGCAATATGCGCCAGTTTGCGCAATTGCAGGGCCGACAGACAACCATAGGGGATGGCTACCCGCAGCATGGGAGCCAGGCGTTGCACATAGAGGCCATTTTGCAGACGCAAAGGCAGAAACTGCGCGTTCTCCAGCTCACCGGCCAGGAAGCGTCGGGTCTGGTCGCGGAACTGGGTGATGCGATCCTGCAGCATCTGCCGGTCATAATTGTCGTAACGATACATGGATAAGTCCGGATACAAGGCGGGGGACTGGTACAGTAAGGCGTGCATGATACTACGCTGTTTACTTCGATCCCAAGCACTTGGCGATGGCGGCTTTCCCCCGAGAAAAATAAGGGATTTAGCAGCAAAGCCCAAGCTTGACGGTGAAATTGGCTTGGCCTTGCCGCTGGTGAAGTTTACAATTAGCCCATAGTTTCAGCCGCTGGCACTTCACCAGCTCCAGGAGTCTGCATGAGCAATCACGATCACCACCATGACACCCACGCCGAACCCCATTGCGATCCGGACCCAGCTGACAGCCGAGCCGATGGCATTGCTGCCTTTTGTGCAATTACGATTGCTGTAATTGGTGTGCTGTATTTCATCAGCCAGCATCATAATTAATGCCCAGGGTGGGGCAGTTTTTATTTGGCAAGCACCATTTTCACAACTGTGGCGACGGTCAGTACAAATACCGCAGTAACGAGTAACGCCGCCACCACGAACGGCCAGAACTTGCCCTGAGTGAAGTCCCGCTCGCGGTTTTTGCTGTTCTGCACACCAATACTGGCCTGAATTACACTGAGCAAGACTTTGTAAAACGGAATTTTTTTGGGCCCTGTCTGATTGTTGGCTGGTTCCTGCGTAACAAGTGGGAAGCGCTGTTTCAAATGAATCTCCATCAGTCGATGCTGGCTTGAAAACCAGGTGTGTGACGCCATTTTATTACTGACAGTCACACACTGCCATGACTATCCAAGGTAACTTCCATGATTGAAATCACCGAATCCGGCCAGACCTACCTCAAGGACTTGCTGGCCAAACAGAACTGCGAAGGCATTGCCATTCGTGTATTTGTGCTTGATGGCGGCACCCCCAAGGCAGAAACCTGCATTGCCTTTTGTCGCCCGGGGGAGCAGGAAGCTGATGATGAACTGTTCCGCTACAACGAACTGCAAGCCTGGGTAGAAAAAAAGAGTCAGCCGTACCTGGAAGCAGCCATCGTGGATTTTGCCAAAGACAGCATGGGTGGCCAGCTGACCATACGCGCGCCCAACTCCCGCATGCCGAAAGTCGGGCCCGACAGTTCGCTGCAAGACAAGGTCAACTACATCCTTTATAGCGACATCAATCCCGGCCTCGCGCAGCACGGCGGCAACATCAGCCTCGACCACATCACTGAGGATCTGGTGGCCGTGCTCAAATTCGGTGGTGGATGCCAGGGTTGTGGCCAGGCCGATGTGACCATGAAAGAAGGGGTCGAGAAGACCCTGCTGCATAAACTGCCCGAACTCACAGGCATTCGCGACGTCACTGATCACAGCAACAGCACCAATGCCTACTTCAAACCAGCCTGAGGTCCTGCGGCTGGCCGTCATCGGCGGCAGCGGACTTTACCGGCTCGGTCTCGGGCCGGTCATCGCTACCCACCAAATAGCTACGCCATGGGCGGCACAACCTGTTTGTGTCATCGAGGAGCAGACTGCGGCCGGCAATGTGCTGTTCTTGCCGCGCCATGGCGAACACCACACCCTTGCTCCACACCGCATCAACTACCGCGCCAATGTGGGGGCACTGCAAACCCTGGGTGCCACCCATGTCATCGCGATCAATGCTGTCGGAGGCATCAGCCCCGGCATGATTCCCGGCCGGCTGGTGTTGCCGGATCAAGTTATTGATTACAGTTATGGTCGTGATCACACCTTCTTCACTGAGCAACACTCACTGGCCCATCACATTGATTTCACCAATCCATTTGATTTGCTGCTGAGAGAGCGGCTGGCGGCCTCCATCAAACTAGCCCGAATGGAATATCGTATCGGCGGAGTGTACGGCTGTACCCAAGGTCCTCGCCTGGAAACTGCTGCAGAAATACGCCGCCTGTACCGGGATGGCTGCGATATCGTCGGCATGACCGGCATGCCGGAAGCCGCTCTGGCACGGGAATTGGGGCTGCGTTATGCGATGCTGGCACTGGTTGTGAATCGTGCTGCCGGCATGGGCGTTGGCGATATCACCCTCGACGACATCAAAGCGGTGTTGCAACAGGGTGTGGACGGCATTCGGGTGGTTTTGGGCCATTGCAGTACCTTGTTGCTGGCCAGCTAAACGACTTCAACATCAGCGTTTGCTGGCTGGCTTCACCGCAGCAGCAGGCACACGTGCTTCCGGCACCAGATAAGGCCGGATCTCGATCAGCAGTCCCAGTGTGGGATGATCCAGGTAGTTGAGCACATTCGGATCCAGCTCGCGGCTCTGGCTGAGTTGCCAGATGCTATCGGCAAACCATGGTTCCGCATGAATATCATCCGCACCGGCAGCATGTGTGACGTCGAATTTGTTCACCGCCTGGGTTGGCCGATCAGGCAACTTCCATTGATCCACGTGATCCCTGGAAAAAGTGCTCAGCCACAAATTGGCATCAAGCGTTGCCGCATTATTGGTGCCAGCCAATCGCAGACTGCCTTCCAGTTCATAATGATCCCCAAACTGACCACCGCCTTCGACTTGTAGTGAGGGAGTTTGTCCGCGCGGCCGCAACGGCTGGCGCCATACCTGATGCCACAGCACTTTGTGTTCACCATTGCTCTGCAAGCGCGAATTGAGCTGATTGAACCGCCAATAGCGACGATCAATTGCCAGGAAAGGATCACGCTCGACCTCAAGTATCTTGAAGGCAGCAGGATCCGCCGGTGAATAAACCGGGCCTTCACCAAAAGGCAGTGCTGTTGTCATCATTGCAGCTATGGCAGCCAGCTGGGCCTGATTGAGATCAGCCGCAAACGGGAACTGGTAGCAATCGATCTGGTTCTGCAGCCGCCGCAGCTGGGCCGGATAGCGCAGGTTGTTATTGTCAGGCACCGGTACTTCGCTGGATTTGCTGCCGCCATAAACCGAACTGAACACGGTCACTTCCACTTCAAACCAGTAAGCACCATCGGCGCTGGCGCCGCGTGGATCGCGTTCAACCGGCTTGTCTGTGGCCGCTGCAGGGGGCTGTGACCAGGCCGGCAATGGCCATATCACAAGTATCCACAGCAGGTAGCGGACCAGTTGTAATGACTGCTTAACCATGTCGATTCCTGTTGCCCGCCACCGGCAGTTTCAATGACGCCGGTATGATGGGGGGGCTGGCGGGCGGTGCGGGGTTGGCCAACTTTGCCAGCAAAGCTTCCACTATGGCAATGCGCTGTTTGGCATCGCTGCTTTCCAGACGGAAGCGCAACTCATCCGGGCCGCCAAAACTGTAGACCTTGCTTTCGAATTGCACCAGCCGCACCAGCGTCAGCGGATCGATGCTGGTGGTGCCGGCGAATTTTATTTTGCCGCCGGTTGCGGACATTTCAATTTTCTGGATGCCCAGTTTCTCTGCCTGCAAGCGCAGGCGGGCTACAGTCAGCAGATTCTGCGCAGCTTCCGGCAAGAGACCGAAACGATCGATCAATTCGATCTTAAGTTCCGTCAATTCGGCTTCCGAGCCGGCGCCTGCCACACGTTTGTACAACATAAGGCGGCCATGCACATCCGGCAGATAAGTGTCAGGCAATAGGGCCGGGATACGCAGATTGACTTCAGTGTTGTTGCGCAGCGGCTTGTCGAGATCGGGCTTTTTGCCTTGTTTCAGCATTTTTACGGTATCGGCCAGCATTTCACTGTAAAGACTGAAGCCGATGGTTTGCATGTGACCGCTCTGCTCATCCCCCAGCAACTCGCCGGCGCCACGGATTTCCAGATCGTGACTGGCCAGGGTAAAGCCGGCCCCCAGTGTGTCGGCGGCACTGATGGCATCCAGACGTTTCTGTGCATCACCAGTCATCTCTTTTGGATGTGGCGTCAACATATAGGCATAGGCCTGATGATGTGAACGGCCGACCCGGCCACGCAATTGATGCAACTGTGCCACGCCGAGCTGGTCGGCACGTTCAATGATGATGGTGTTGGCGCTGGGAACATCGATGCCAGTTTCAATGATGGTGGAGCACACCAGCACGTTGTAGCGCTTGTGGTAGAAGTCGGACATCACGCGCTCAAGATCGCTCTCGCGCAACTGGCCATGACCGACACATACGCGGGCTTCCGGTACCATCTTGCGAATGTCGTCCGCAGCCTTTTCAATGGTTTTTACTTCGTTGTAGAGATAAAACACCTGGCCGCCACGCAGCAGTTCGCGATGTATGGCTTCCTTGATCAGTGCTGGAGAGGATTGACGAACAAAGGTCAGTACCGACAAACGGCGGGCAGGGGGAGTCGCGATGATCGACAAGTCGCGCATTTCCGCCATGGCCATATTAAGTGTGCGCGGGATCGGAGTAGCTGTCAGGGTGAGAATGTCGATACTGGCACGCAGATTCAGCAGACGGTCTTTCTGGCGCACACCAAAGCGATGCTCTTCGTCGATTACCAGCAGCCCTAGATTCTGGTACTTGATATCCTCCTGCAACAATTTATGCGTGCCCACCACGATGTCAACGGTGCCGTTTTCCAGCCCCACCAACGTGGCATCCTGCTGTTTGCCGCTGACAAAACGTGACAACAGCGCAATATTGACCGGCCAATCCGCGAAGCGGTCGCGGAAGGTTTCAAAATGTTGTTGCGCCAACAGCGTCGTGGGTACCAGCACGGCCACCTGCTTGTGGTTGCTGACGGCAATGAATGCTGCGCGCAGGGCCACTTCGGTCTTGCCGAAACCCACATCGCCACACACCAGCCGGTCCATGGGGCGCGGCTGTTGCATGTCATGGATCACCGCCTCGATGGTCTCGCGCTGGTCTTCGGTTTCTTCAAACGGGAAGGCATTGACGAACAGCTGGTAATCAGCGGCCGGGACCTCGAACTGGTGACCGCTCAACGCGGCCCTTCGTGCATGCAGATCCAGCAATTCAGCGGCCACATCGATGATTTTCTCTGCGGCTTTGCGCTTGGCTTTTTGCCATTGGTCGCTGCCCAGTTTGTGCAAGGGGGCATGCTCAGGATCGCCACCGCTGTAACGACTGATCAGGTTGAGGCTGGACACCGGCACATAGAGTTTGGCGGCATCAGCATATTCCATCACCAGGAATTCCGTGAGCTGGCCTTCAACTTCAAATGATTGCAGCCCCAGATAGCGACCCACCCCGTGATCACTGTGCACCACCGGCGAGCCAGGGTTAAGTTCGGTCAGGCTCTTGATGACAAATTCAGTGTTGTCCTGCACGCGGCCGCGGCGCCGGCGCTGGCTGACATGATGGGCGAACAACTGGTTTTCGGTTATGACAATCCAGGACGGATCCTGCAGCCAGAATCCGCTTTCCAGCGGTGCCACGGTGATCGCCAGCCGGGGAGCTACCGTGCTGAACTCCTGCCAGCCTGCCAGTACCTGTGGCTCCTGTTTGATGCGACGCAACAATTCCAGCAAACTTTCGCGCCGCCCGGCTGAATCACAACAAAACAATACGGCAGCATCGCCGCGGCCTGTCAGAAATTGCTCCAGCTTGCCCAAGGGTTGTTCGATGTGATGATCAACGGTCAGATCAGGCAGCTGCAAAGTGGCCAGATTGCTGGCACCTGCGGCTGCTTTGGGGGTCGGTGACAATTGCGTCACTGGCAGTTGCTTCAATGCTGAAAAGATTTCATCAACCCCGAGGAATATACGCTCCGGTGGCAACAGCGGTCGTTCGCTATCAACGCGTCGCTCTTCAAAACGGCTGCGAATCTCGCGCCAGAACAGTTCAGCGCCTTCGTGTACTTCACCAAACAGGTAGCAGTCGACCGTGGCTGGCAGGTAAGCAAACAGCGATACCAGCTCCGGGTAAAACAGCGGCAAGTAGTATTCGATGCCGGCACTGGCTATGCCCTTGGTGATGTCTTCGTACAAAGGACATTTGCGCACGTCCACCGCAAATGCTTCACGGAAAGCCTGGCGGAAATTGGCAATGGCTTGTGGATGCAGCGGATATTCGCGGCCAGGCAACAGGCGGATATTGTCGACCTTGTCGCTGGAGATCTGGGTTTCCGGTGAAAAAATCCTCAGACTTTCGATTTCATCATCAAACAGCTCAATACGATAAGGAGTGGCACTGCCCATCGGGTACAGGTCCATGATGGAGCCGCGCACGGCAAACTCGCCATGCTCGAACACGCTGTCAACACAACGATAGCCGGCTCCTTCCAGCGCTTTGCGCATGTCATGCAGTGCAAACTTCTGACCGGTTTGCAGCAACAGGGTATTGGCCTTGATATAGGCAGCGGGCGGCAAGCGGTGCAGCAGGGTCGTGATCGACAGAATAAGCACGCCGCGCCTGGTGTTTGGCAACAGGTGCAGGGTTTCCAGGCGTTTGGAGATGATGTCCTGATGTGGCGAGAAATTGTCGTAGGGCAGGGTTTCCCAGTCCGGAAATTCCAGCAACTTGATATCGGCATGGGCGGCATCCCCCGCCAGGAAAAACTGCAGTTCTTCATGCAAACGCGTCGCTTGCTGCGAGTTTTCGGTGATTACCAGGCAAATACCTCTGGCTTGAGCGGCGGCCCGCGCCAGCACCAACGCACACAAGCCGCCCTCCAGTCCTCCCCAATACAAACGACTACCCGCCGCCTGGGGCGGGGGCAGGGT
>CAINTJ010000115.1 GCA_903853385.1 uncultured Gammaproteobacteria bacterium | reverse complement strand
TCTGTTCATATGGAAGTGCAGAAGCTGGCACTGCAACCGGGCCAGCTTGTGCGCTTGCTGCCCTCGCGCCTGAAATTGTTTGAACGCACCCATGCAGGCTGAAATCCATGTTGCCACTTTTGACTAGCAACCCCATTGCACGCATCGGGTTTCATCCGCGTTTGCTTGCGCTTGCCCTGATGGCACTTGCCGCGGCCACATCCGCCATGGCGCAGCCTGCGGCCAGCAGTTCCTATTACGTGGAAGCTGGCTCTTACGGCACGCAGCGGGAAAGCGATCCCCCGGCTTATGTGCGCAATATCGGCAGCACCTATGCCAACTCGCTCACCTGGCTGGATGCGGGCGCTGAATACCGCCTGCGCTACGAATACCGTGATGACGATGTGCGCCGGCTTGTTCCCAACGACACCGATCAGCCGCTACTGCAACGCACCCGCCTCTATGCCGGCATTCGCAACATCATTGATCCGCTGCGCTTTACATTCGAACTTACGGATTCACGTGAATACAACAGTCACTTCACCCCCGACAATCGCGATGTCAACCAGCTGGAACTCATCCAGGCCAATGCCGAGCTGTATTTCAACGACGTATTGACCCGGGATGCGCGCGGCAATAACCGTGCACTAAGAATCCGCGCCGGCCGCATGGCCTTTGAAACGCTCGATCGCCGACTGGTGGCTCGCAACGAATGGCGCAACACCACCAATAATTTTGACGGTGTACGGGTGAATCTCGGCGACGACAACAACGACTGGGCGCTGGAAGCCTGGAGCCTTAACCCGGTGACACGCATTGTTGACCACACTGACAAGGCCAACCAGGATATCCGCTTCAATGGCGTAGTTGCGCATCTGCGCGCTTGGTCTTCGCTGGTTACGTTGGAACCGCATTATTTCCAGCTGCACCAGGACGCCACCGCCGCCACCGGTTTTGTTGCCCGCAACATGCTGGCGCCCGGACTGCGCGTCTATGGCCGCTGGCTAAACGGTGCGATCACTTACGATGCGAGCATGATGCAGCAAAATGGCAATGATGGCGGCAAGCGCGTGCAGGCCGAAGCCCGGACTTTGGAGGTCGGCTATAGCTGGCTGTCGCACGCGTGGAAACCGCGACTCAGTGTGTTCTATGGCTCTGCCAGCGGCGACCGCAACCCCAATGACAACAGCAGCGAACGCTTTGAGCGCTTCTTCGGCTTTGGCCGCGCCTGGTCGGCCGATGACTATTTCGTGTTCGAAAATTTGCGGGCGCCCAAGCTGAAACTGGAATTCCAGCCGGTGAAAGGGATTCGCATTGATGCCGGTTACAACTGGTACCGGCTGGCCAGCAATACTGATCGCTTCACCAATTTGCTGGCGGGCAACGCCGGCAACCGCGATCGCAGCGGACTCAGTGGCAGCGATCTGGGCGAGAGCTGGGATGTGCGCGTCCGCTTTACCTTGGCACCCCATGTGCAGGCCAACGTGGGCTATTCTTCATTCCGGCTGGGCGAGTTCACCCGCAAGCGTCAGCTCGCCAGCACCGGCCACAGTGTCGATGATTCCGATTTTTTCTACGTGGAATTGACCTGGCGCCTGTTTGAATAAAAATCCGGGCGTCATAATCACATTTTCAGCTACGCAGAACTCCACAGCGATTAGAGGATAGCCCATGAATTTCCAGCAGCTGCGCATAATCCGTGAAACCGTGCGATGCAACTTCAACCTGACCGAAGCCGCCAATCGCCTGTTTACTTCGCAGTCGGGCGTGTCCAAACACATCAAGGATCTGGAAGACGAGCTTGGCGTGGAATTGTTTGAACGCAAGGGCAAGCGACTGCTCGGCCTGACTGCCCCTGGCCGTGAACTGGCCAAGATCGTCGAGCGCATGCTGCTGGATGCGCAGAACATCAAGAATCTGGCCGAGCAATACAGCCAGCAGGATCAGGGCCATCTCACGCTGGCCACCACCCATACCCAGGCCCGTTACGTGCTGCCCACCATCGTGGCGCAATTCCGCCTGCAATTTCCCAAGGTGAAATTGCATCTGCACCAGGGCAGCCCGCAGGAAATTGCGCAGATGCTGCTCAGTGGTGAAGCCGACATCGGCTTTGCCACCGAAACCCTGGGCACGATAGACGGCTTGCTGACCTATCCTTTTCACAGCTGGCATCACGCGGTAATCGTTCCGGCCGGTCATGGCCTGGAGAAGCAAGCGGCAAAATTGCACAAGAGCGGCAAGCCGCTCACGCTCGCAGCCATTGCCAGCTACCCGCTCATCACCTATCACGCCGGCTTCACCGGCCGCGCTTCCATCGAACAAGCCTTTAAGACGGCCGGGCTGACGCCGGACATTGTGTTGTCAGCACTGGATGCCGACGTCATCAAATCCTATGTAGAACTTGGCATGGGCGTTGGCATCGTTGCCGAGATGGCCTTCAATGCAGAGCGCGACCTCAACCTGCGCCGGCTCGATTGCTCGCACTTGTTTCCGGCCAATCTCACCAAAATCGCCGTGCGCGAGGGCCATTTGCAGCGCCACTTTGCTGATCATTTCATTGCATTGTGCACACAGGCGGCGTCCGGCATTTAGGCGGCCAGTGTCCCGGACCTGATGCAGGCCCCCAACTTTATTCCGCCTTGGCTTTGCGATTGCGCTTCACCGGCGCAAAGCCGGATTTGTCGATCAGTTTGACCACCGGTTTTGCCTTGGCGGGTTTTTCAACTTTGGCACCTTTTACGGCTTTGGCAACTTTTGCGGCGTTGACCACTGCCACTGCGGCACCTGGTTCCACCGGCTCTTTCACACTCGGCGCGCGCCGCTTGCCGACGTTTTTCTTGAAGCTGTGGCGCAGCTCAGCCTTGGGTTTGGGTTTTTTCTTGGTCTTGTCCTTGTCGTCGTCCGGCTTCTTGCCCTTGGCTTTGCCACCGATTTTTTTCACCTGACCTTTGAAGTTCGATTCCAGGCCTTTGATCTCGCGCGGCGTCATGGTGATGCTGAGATAGCGCTCGATACTGCAGAAGGTATTCCAGTCATTGGGTGAGACCAGCGCAATCGCCAGGCCTTTTTCGCCGGCACGGCCGGTGCGGCCGATGCGATGCACATGGTCATCACCGGAACGGGCGATGCCGTAGTTGATGACGAGATCGACGCCTTTCACATCCAGCCCGCGGGCCGCCAGATCGGTGGCCACCAATACGCGAATGCTGTTGCTGCGATACAGGCTCATGATGCGCTTGCGTTCCAGCTGGTCAAGTTCGCCATGCAAACAGCCGATTTTCATGCTGTTGCGGGCCGCCTTGCCCCAGGAGGAATTCTCAGCGGCGGCTGAATTCTGGCGATCGCGCTGTTTCTGCAGAAAATCACACACTTGCTGCGCATTTTCCCGGGTATTGGTAAAGATCAGTGCCTTGTCGAACACGGTGTTGGACAACAGCCAGTTGCACAGCTGGTTCTTGTGGGCGGGATCATCCGCCAGGATGCGCTGCTGCTCGATGCTCTGATGATCAGACCGGTGCGTGCCGATCTCGATGATCTCGGGATCCTTCAGCACTTCATTGGCAATGCGCCCGATGCCCTTGTGTGCCAGCGTGGCTGACAGCAGCATGGTCTGCCGCTCCTTGCGACAGGCACGCAGGATTTCCATCACCGCATCGCGAAAGCCCATGTCGAGCATGCGGTCGGCTTCATCCAGCACCAGGAATTCCAGATCATTCAAGTCGATCGATTTTTGCTGCACATGTTCCAGAATGCGGCCGGGCGTGCCGATGATGAATTCGGGATTCTTGCGGATCTCGGCTTTTTGTTCGTTGTAGGAAGTACCGCCCTGGATCAGGCAGCTCTTGATCATCGTGAATGAGGCCAGCTCGGTACAGCTTTTGTTGACCTGATGCGCCAGCTCACGCGTCGGCAACAGGATCAGCGCGCGGGTGGCTGACTTGGGCGCCGGCGTTTCCTGCATCTGGTGCAGGATCGGCAACAGATAGCCGGCTGTTTTGCCGCTGCCCGTCTCGGCGCTGACCTGCACATCCCGACCCAGCATCGCCACGGGAATCATGGCTTCCTGCACCGGAGTCGGCGTGATCAGGGAAAGTTTGTCCAACGCCTTGAGCAAACGCTCGTTAAGGCCAAGAGAAGCGAACAAGAGGAATACCTCGCAATGATGACCCGCTATTGTATAGACCCGGTGTGTGCGGTGAAATGGCGCAATGACTGCCCAAGACCAACTTCTGCGCTTTAATTTCGACCAGCTCGACATCCGTGGCGAGCTGGTTTACCTCAATAACAGCTGGATCGAGGTGCTCAATCGCTTCGATTACCCGCCCAATGTGCAAAAACAGCTCGGCGCCGCGCTGGCGGCACTGGTGCTGCTGTCCGCCACCATCAAATACGACGGCAACATGATTTTGCAGGTGCAAGGCGACGGGCCGCTCACCAAAGTGGTAGTGCAAGTCACCCACAATGGCGAGGTGCGCGGCCTCGCCCGCTGGGAAGGGCTGGTACCGGATGGCACCTTGGCGGAAGTGTTTGGCAATGGCCATATCCTGATCAGCGTGATCAAGGACGTCGGTGAGCGCTACCAGAGCATCGTCGCCCTCGAAGGCCTGACCCTGGCCGATGCCCTCAATGTCTATTTTCTGCAGTCGGAACAATTGCCCTCCACCTTCCAGCTGCTTGTCACGCCCGACTGTGTCGCCGGCTTCTTCCTGCAGCTGTTGCCGGATTCGCGCACTACCCGTGAACAACTGGTGGCCGAGGGCGCTGACCACACCATGACTGAACTGCAGGACCGCGAGGAAGACTGGAACCGCATCAACATCCTCGCCGCCACACTGGAAGCATCCGAATTATTGAATCTGCCGCCCACGCAGCTGCTGACACGCCTGTTTCACGAAGAACAAGTCAGCGTCCACCTGCCCAAGCCACTGCGTTTCTCGTGCACCTGCTCGCGCGAGAAAGTGGAAAACACGCTCATCACACTCGGGCTCGCCGAAGTGGAAGACATCCTGCAAGTCGAGGGCAAGGTGGAAGTTGACTGCGAGTTCTGCCAGCAGCGCTTTGTGTTCAATCGCCATGAAGTCAGCCTGCTGTTTGCGCCACCGGGTGCTGCCATGCCGCCTGATGGCGTGGTGCACTGAGGCAACTTTGCCGGCAAGATGCTGAGGGAGAAATACATGAAGCACTGGCTGCATCCGCGCACACTGCCCAGGTTTGTCCACTTTGTTTATCACAGCTTCATGCATCATCAAGGCCTGGAAGTGGCAAAATCACTGACCTATACCAGCCTGTTTGCCGTGGTGCCGCTGTTTACGCTGCTGATGGCGATTCTGGCGGCGTTTCCGTCGTTCCAGGGCTATGCCGGGCAAATACAGGCCTTGCTGTTCAACCGGCTGTTACCCAGCACCAGCAATGAATTACAGATATATCTGCTCAAATTTGCCGGTCAGGCCAGGAATCTGACCTGGGTGGGGGCGGGCATGCTGTTGGTCACAGCCGTGCTGATGCTGCGCAGCATTGAAGACAGCTTCAATTTCATCTGGGCAGTGAAAGAGCCCCGCCAAGGCTTTACCTCGTTCCTGCTGTACTGGTGCGTGCTCAGTCTGGGCCCTTTGTTGCTGGGCGCCGGCTTTGCGGTCAGCTCTTACATCACCTCGCTGGCCTTGTTCGAGCGCTTTACCCAGATATCGGATCAGCTGGGGACAGACCCGGTGCTGCTGCAACTATTCCCGCTGCTACTCACCACACTGGCGTTTACCTTGCTGTATGTGGCGGTGCCCAATTGCAAAGTGGAGCTTCGCCACGGTTTGGCGGGCGCAGTTGGCGTGACCTTGTCATTCGCGGCTGCCAAGTGGTTGTTCACACTGTCCATTGCCACAGCGAGTTATGAATTCGTCTATGGCACCTTTGCGGCGATCCCGATTTTCCTGGTGTGGCTCTACCTGTGCTGGGTAATCATTCTGGCCGGGGCCAATCTTGTGCGCTGCCTGCCACTGTTTTCGCCCCATCAGCATGAAATGAATGTGCATCCCACCTTGCTTGCCCTCGCGTTGCTGCACCGGTTCTGGCAGGTACAGGAACAAGGTACGAGCTTGAATCTGCAGCAATTGACGAAGGAGCAATGGCCCTTCACCAGTACCGCCATGCCGCAAGTACTGGAATTCCTGCAAGCGCAACATCTGATCATGGCAGTACGGCCGGACGAGTACATTCTGGCCAGAAATCTGGAAGTAGTCCCGCTGAGCGGATTGCTGGAGGCCATGCCCTGGCCCCAGCCCCACAGTGCCGACCTGGCCTTGTCACTGCCCACCCTGATCGCCACCCATTTGCCGGCCTCTGCCGGTTTGCTGCAGCATTTCGCCAATGTCACCCGGTTTTCAGCCGCAGAATTTCCGTTTGCGGTCAGTCATTATTTTCGCTAGTGGCCGTGACAAAAGCCGGCCTCGAGGAAAATCCATGACTTTTATCAAAGAACCGGGAGTGCCTCACATACTTGGCGCCTTGTTTCCTGCATATTAAGCCGTGCTTAAGAATTGACGGGTAGCATCCACCCTTGATCCAGACTGGAACCTGCTTTCATTATGACCAAACTCCGCGAATATTTCGTCTTGCTGGCCCTGGGTATTGTTGTCAGCACAATGACCGGCTGCGCGCTTGTGCAACCAGTACAACCGTGGGAAAAAGGCAATCTGGCCAAACCCCAGATGGTCTTTGATGAGGATGCCCTCGCCCGGCAATTTTCCGAACATACCTATACCAGCAAGGAAGCAGCCTCCGGCGGGGCCGGTGTGGGCGGTGGTGGCTGCGGCTGCAACTGATTACCTCACAATGCCGAGCCACCGCCCCGCACTCCCTTGCCTGGACAACCAATGAAGAAGCCCGACACCAACGCAAAAACCATGCGACCTGCACCTGCTCACTATCACCTGAGCACCCTGGCCCTGCTCGCCAGTGCCAGCGCGCTGGTCTCTTCCCAGGTAATGGCGGAAGCAGCGCCAACCGCCACCAAGATCAGCCTCAAAACGCTGTCTTATCAGGATTATCAGCCCGATGCCGACCGCATAGCGGTAGATGCCAAGGCCGTTGAATTTGTAGTGCCGCTTTCCGAAGAATGGAGCTTGACCGGCAATGTGGTGCATGACGCCATCTCCGGCGCTTCGCCCAAATACCATACGTCCGGACTCACCGAAATTATCGATACCCGCAATGCCTATTCCGCATCAGTCTCCCGCTACTTCCACCGTGACACCATTACCGCCGGCTATTCCTACAGCAAGGAACACGACTATCTCAGTCGCAATTATTCGCTGCAGAATTCGTGGTCCACTGACAACCAGAACACTACCCTGGTATTCGGCGGCAGCTACAGTGCCGATGAAATTTTGCCCAACAGCATTTTCCTGAGAAGCATCAAGGACAAACGCACACTGGATCTGGTGGCCGGCCTTACCCAGGTCATGACGCAAACAGATCTGGCCCAGATTACCCTGCGCCATTCGCAGGGCCGCGGCTATTTTTCCGACCAGTACAAACTCTACGATCTGAGGCCCTATGAGCGCCGTGCCGACAGCCTGCTGTTGCGCTGGAACCATTTTTTCAGCGCCAACGACAGTACCCTGCATGCGTCCTATCGTTATTACCAGGACAGCTTCGACATCAAGGCCCACACCTTTGAATTTGAATACGTCTATAACCTTGGCCACAACTGGCAACTGACGCCGGTGCTGCGCTACTACTCGCAAACCCGGTCCAGCTTTTATTTCGATCCGGTTGCCAACGATCCTTATGCCGATGCCGATACCGCGGGTGCGCCCATTTCAGTGGTCTATAACCGCTATCTGGATGGCTTGCCGGCTTCAATGGATCAACGCCTGTCTGCCTTTGGCGCGCTCACCTATGGCATCAAGGTGGAAAAAACCTTCGCCCGGAACTGGAGCGTGGATGCCAAATTCGAGCAGTACCAACAGAAAGGATCGTGGGCCTTGGGCGGCGGCAGCCCCGGTCTGGCAGACTTTTCGGCGCGCAGCCTGTTGTTTGGTGTCAGCCACAGTTTTTGAGCGAATGCCATGACCGCCAGCATTCACAAATTCACTTTCAAAGCCCTGGGCGGCGCTTGTGAATTGGTGCTGGACGGCCTGTCGGCCGCGCAAGCGCAGCCGCTGATGCTGGCTGCGCAACAGGAAATCCAGCGCATCGAGCACAAATATTCACGCTATCGCGCCGACAGCTTGCTGTCCCGCCTCAATCACCAAGCCGGTGGCGAGCCGGTCGAGTGCGACCAGGAAACTCTGCAACTGTTTGCGCATGCCAATGCCTTGTACAACCTGAGCCAGGGCTTGTTCGACATCACCTGCGGCGTATTGCGACGCGCCTGGAATTTCAATGAAGCGGTGGTTCCTGCTGCCCAAAAACTGCAGCCTTTGCTGGAGTTGATTGATTGGCACCTGGTTACCAACAAAGACAGCCACGTGCTTTTAACCAAGCCCGGCATGGAAGTGGATTTCGGCGGCTTCGGCAAGGAATACGCCGCTGATCGTGCCGCCACGGTCTTGCTTGAGGCCGGCTGCCAGCACGGCTATGTCAATCTGGCAGGTGACTTCCGCATGCTGGGGCCCAAGGCCGATGACTCGCCCTGGATGATTGGCATCAAGCACCCGCGCCAACCGGATGAGGTAATGGCCACCATTGCGTTGACCAGCGGCGCGCTCGCAACCAGCGGTGACTATGAGCGCTACATCGAAGTGGATGGCAAACGTTATTGCCATATTCTCAATCCACACACCGGCTTGCCGGCAAGTTACTGGCAATCAGTATCCGTACTGGCGCCGCTGGCGCTGGTGGCCGGCAGCTACAGCACCATTGCCATGCTGTTGGAGCACAAGGCACTGGAATTTTTGCAACTCTCGGGACTGCCTTATCTGGCAGTGGATCAGCAAGGTCGCAGTTATCAGAACCAGGCCCATACAGCCGGAAACCCTGCTGCGGCCTGGGCCTGAATTTTCAGCATTGACGGAGATACTCTATGGCAACCTATCGCGCAACCACCGGCAACGATAACTGGACCGTGCCTGAATTCGGCGATCCTTCCGGCACCTTGATTGACGGCCTGGCGGGTGTTGATGCCTTGTACTTTGACCGGCTGCCGCGCAGCCGCTTCATAATCAAACTGGACAGTGCCAGCGGCAACATTCTGGTCGACTCCGTCAGCGGCGCCAGCTCCACCTATCATCTGAAACTGAAGAATGTGGAATATCTGGTTTTCAGCAATGGCTCGGATGTCTTGAATCTAAGCACGGCCTTCGGCGACACCACAGCTCCCACTGTCACCCAGTTCAGTCCGCTGGTCAGTGCCTCCAATGTGCCGCTCGCTTCCAATATCACCATTACCTTCAGTGAAACCATTGTCAGGGGCAGCGGCAATATCGTCCTGGTAGACAATACCGGCAAGACCGTCGAGACCTTTGCTGCCGCCACCAGTGCCAACCTCACGCTTAGCAACAACCAGCTTGTCATCAACCCCACCAACGATCTACTGCTGGCCCAGATCTATACCGTGAAAATTGATCCGGCTGCCATCAAGGATGCTGCGGGCAATGCCTATGCCGGCACCAGCAGCTACAGTTTCTCAACACCAGCCAACCACACGCCGGTCGCGGCAAGTGCTCAATTCAACGTGAATGAAAACGCGGTGCTCACCAGCCAGTTGCCCGCCGCGACTGATCCCGATCCGCAGACACTCAGCTATGCCCTTGTGCAAAATCCTGCCCACGGCGCGCTCAGCCTCAACAACGACGGCAGCTTTGTATATACCCCGGTGCAAAACTACCTGGGCACTGACAGCTTCACTTATGTCGTCAACGACGGCATTGTCAATTCGACTGCGGCAGTGACCACCCTTACCGTCACCGAAGCCATCAACTCAATCATCGGCACCAATGGCGCCGATGTGCTGGTTGGCACTGCCGGCAAGGATGGCATACAGGGCGGCGCTGGCAACGACATCCTCACCGGCAGCGGCGGCAACGACTCGCTGGACGGTGGCGATGGTATTGATGTGGCCAGCTACAGCGGTGCGCGCAGCAACTATCAACTCACACTCACTGGCGGCACGCTGCAAGTCAATGACCTGACTGGCACTGATGGTACCGATACGCTTGTGAACATTGAACGTCTGCACTTCACCGACAAGAGTGTGGCCTTTGATCTGAGCGGCGCTGCCGGCATGGCCGCCAAAGTCATCGGCGCAGTGCTGGGGCCGGCCGGGCTGGCTGACAAGGGCCACATTGGCCAAGCCCTCAACCTGCTCGACCACCAGGTCAGTTATGAGCAGTTGCTCACAGTGGCCATCAATCTGGTACTGGGCAACAATGCCACCAGCAAACAGATAGTGGACATGCTGTATACCGATGTCATTGGCTCTGCACCGCCGCCTGCCACCGAAGCCTTCTATACCAACTTGCTGGACTCCGGCGCTTACAGCATCGGCAAACTGGCGGCGATGGCTGCCGACACCGGCTACAACGCGGCACACATCAACCTGGTCGGTCTCACCCAAAGCGGACTGGAGTATTTGCCGGTGGCATAATTCTCAAACCATTTCCTTCACATATTTATTGAAGAGGCATTATGGCAACTATCCATTTGATTGGCGGCGAGAAAGGCGGTGTTGGCAAATCGGTGGTGGCGCGCCTGCTGGCACAATATTTGATCGACCATGACAAGCCCTTTACCGGTTTTGACACTGATCGCTCGCACGGCGCCTTGCTGCGCTATTACGCGGGCTATGCCTCTGCCACCGTCATCGACAGCTACCAAAGCCTTGATGCCATCGTGGAAACCGCAGCCAGCCAACCGGACCATCACATTCTGGTGGATCTGGCTGCGCAAACCTTCCAGCCGCTTGCACGCTGGATAGATGAATCCGGTGTGCTGGAGCTGGCCGCCGAGCTGGGCATCACCCTCTGCTACTGGAATGTCATGGACTCCGGCAAGGACAGCGTGGATCTGCTGGGCAAACTGCTCGATAAATACGGCACCCGCCTGCACTACATCGTGGTGCTCAATCAGCTGCGCGATGACAACTTTTCGATCCTGGAAAATTCCGGCATCAAGCAGCAGGCACTGGCAGCCGGTGCAAAATTCATCACCTTGAAGAAATTGCACGCACCGGCCATGACCAAGATCGACAGCAAGAGCTACAGTTTCTGGGCAGCGACGCACAAGGATCCTGACAATGCCAACGGCCTGGGTTTGCTTGAGCGCCAGCGCGTGAAGATGTGGTTGGATCACGCCTACAAAGAATTCAAGTCCATCGGTCTGTGACAGTTGTGTTTTCCTTGAGTTGCTAATGTACCTGCTGAAACTGCCTGGCCTTACATTCGTATTGACACTGTTGCTGAGTGCTTGCAGCAGCGTCGCAGTCAATGAGCACAAGGCCAGTGCTACCGTGGCAGTCCAGTTACTGGCCCTCAATGATTTTCACGGCTCACTGGAAGCGCCCGTCTTTGAACTGCCGTTGTCGGCAGACGATCAGCATCCGATCGCCAGCGGTGGCATCGCGCGGCTCGCCACGCTGGTCAAACAACGCGCAGCCGGTCATCGCAATTCGCTGATAGTCGGCGCTGGCGATCTCATTGGCGCCAGTCCGTTGTTGTCGTCCCGCTTCCACGACGAGCCCACCATTGAAGCTCTTTCCAGACTTGGGCTATCGCTGTCAGCGGTTGGCAATCATGAACTCGACAAGGGTATGCAGGAATTGCAGCGCATGCAAAACGGGGGCTGTCATCCGCAAACCGGTTGCCAGGGGCCAGCACCGTTCAAGGGCGCCAGCTTTCAGTATCTGGCCGCCAATATTATCGACGACAGTACTGGCCGGCCGATTTTCCCGGCCCATGCCATTCGCGAGTTTGACGGCATCCGCATTGGCTTCATCGGCGTGGTGCTGCACGAAACCCCGACCATGCTGACGCCTTTTGCGCGCAGCGGGCTGCATTTTCTCGACGAAGCCACCACCATCAACAGCGAAGTGGCCGCGCTGCGTGCCGAAGGCATCGAAGCCCTGGTGGTATTGCTGCACCAGGGCGGTTTCACCCGCAATGGTCCCGATGATTGCACCAGCCTGAGCGGCGCCATCACCAGAATTCTGCCCAAGCTGGACAAAGCCGTGGATGTAGTGATCAGCGGCCACACGCATCGCGCCTACAACTGCAAGGTGGATGGCATGTTGCTGACTTCTGCCAACCATTATGGCACCCAGCTCAGCGACATCTCACTCACGCTTGATCGCAAAAGCGGGGATGTTGTGGCTGCCAGCGCCGAGACACTGGTAGTGGCCACAGCTAGCGTCGCTGAAGACCCGGCCATGATCCGGCTGATCGCCCGCTACCAGGTGCTGCTCCAGCCGCTGCTGCAACGCCTGGTCGGCGTGATCACCGCGCCCTTGACCACGGCCTTGACTGCGGCCGGTGAAAACGTGATGGGCAATGTCATTGCCGATGCCATGCGGACCGCTGCCGCACGCAATAGCGGGCAGCTTGTTGATGCAGCCTTCATGATCCCTGGTGGTGTCCGTAGTGAATTGACTACTGCCGGACCAGTACGCTTTGCCGATCTGTTCAAAGTTCAACCCTTTGGCAATGAGCTGACCGTGCTGACCATGACTGGCGCCGATATTGAAGCCGTGCTGCGCCAGCAGTTTGCCGGCGGGCAGCGCCGCATCCTGCATGTGAGTGAGGGCTTCAGCTTCCAGTGGCGCCTGTCCGGCCCCGACGGCGCCGAACTGGTCCCGGGTTCGGTCCGCATCAACGGGGAGGCTCTGCAGCCTGAGCGCAACTATCGGGTTGCCACCAATGATTTCATGGTGGCCGGCGGTGATGGCTTCACAGTATTTGCCGCCGCCAGAGACGTCACCAAAGCCGGCAATGATGTGGACGCGCTGGAAGCCCATATCGGCAGCCACCAGCCCTTCATACCGCCATCAACCGGCCGCATCACGCTGGTAACTGCACCATAAAGTGTTTCAGCAATTGCTTGTCAGTAATCAGGTTGTTGCTGAGCAACAAGGAAGCAATGGCCTCGCCGGTATCGGCAATTGCTTTGCCCGCCACCACCGTGGACATGATTGACATCGATCGACTTACGCTGCGCAGTATTCACGACCGCCATTAACTGATACGCATCTTTACGCCAGCCAGTCCCATCCACTTGCATCACTGGTGAAGACAGGCAGCACTGGCGTGCCGGCAGGGCGGATCAGTGCGTGCCCAGCACATCGCTGCGGGGCGGCGTCCACCGCGGCAGGTTGTGCGGACAGCTGGCCGGATTGGCGGTGAGCTCAAACTCGGCCAGTCCCAATCCCGGCTCACGATCGAAGCGCAGATCGCCGATCAGCCAGTGCTGCTCGCGCCGGCTGATAAACAGCGCCCGGGCAAAGCGGGTGAACGCGGCTGCCTCGCAGTTGTCCCTGGCAACCGACTGCAGCTCGGCACGTGACATGGTGGTTTCCCCATACCAGCGCAGTGCATCGCTGTCAGTGGCATCAACCGCAGCCAGCACTGCCGTGGTCGCACGCTTCATGTTGAGGGCCGGGCAGCGCGCGGCCGGAAACCAGGCAGGTGCCAGTGCAAAGATCGCGCGCCGCAAGCTGTATTGGTCCTGATCCAGCTGCACCAGAATGGTTTCCCAGCACAGCGGATTAACCGGCATCGGGGTCAGCACCCGATCCAGCAAGACGGCATTGGGAAATTGCGCGGTAACCATGGCTGTCACCTGCCGGTAGGCCAGGTGACTGGCCAGCACGAACATGCAGAACACGCCTGCTGCAGCTGTGAGCCCGGCCAGGACTGCACGCCGGCCACTGTGGCGCCAACCCACCCACAGCAGCGCGAGCGTCAGTAACACCAGGCCAGCGGTCATCGGCAGCGGCACCAGGCCGGTGCCGCTACTGAGCACAATGCCCAGGCTCAATATCAACACCACCAGCATGCGCGCGAAACGGCTGCGCAGCAGAAACACCAGCGGGGCTGCCGTGGCCCAGAACAGTGGCTCAATGATGAAAATCGAATCCCCGTACAGCCAGTCATTGTTGAAGGGCCAGAACGGGTGCACCCCGTAGCTGTTGGCGGCATCCATGGCGATGTGCAAGAGCGGGGCCAGTAGCGCCAGCGCCGCCAGTGCCAGTCGGTCCCTGGCTGAAGTCGGCAAGCGGCGCCGGTACAACCACACCAGCGTGACGAACAACATCAGCGCCGCTCCCGCCACAGCACCCAACACAGTATGCGTATAACCACGGTGATGCAGCAGATAGTCCAGCTTACCGCCCGCGTAGCTGGTATAGAGCAAATCCAGATCAGGCAGATTGCTGCCCACCACCATCAACGCCACGAACAGATTACGGCGCGTTGCCTGCGGTAGCACCGACTTGCCGGCCGGAAGGAAGCGGGCTGCGGCTTCCCCCACCAGCGCGCCTAGCAAACTATGGGTCAGATTATCCATGGAGCCGATACTCGTCTGCTTGCTGCCGGGATGGGCGGGAGTCCACTAACTTGCCTTGGAAGACTGGTGGAAGCGCAACTGCCAGGCTTGCTGCTCGCTGCTGAAACACCACAGTGATACATGCAGCGCGCCTTTGCTGTGCGAGGGGGGCACGCTTTGCACCGCGTGATATCGCAACAGCCGCACTGCCGGTGCCAGCTCACTAAGCTGCCACTGGCTGAACTGCCAACGATGGGTCGGATCCTTCTGCAACAGCCAGTTGATCACTTGCTGGCGGGTAGTGACCTGGCCGGCGGCCGATACTTCCTGGAAATCTGTCGCCAGCAAGCTGTCGAGCTGCTGCCGGGCCTGGCTGAAATCCGTGTGCAACAACTGCTGCTCCAGCTGCTGCATCGCCGCGAGCAGGTTGTCTGGCACAAGAGTCATCAACACCGGCCACTCATCACAAACGCACCGCCGGGGACTGATAGCCCATGGCCTGGCGGGCGAGATGTTGTTTTACCGGCGGCAACAGTTCGATTCCGATCATGCCAAGCTTGCGCAGCACAGCCATCGCCGTGTTGTTGGTGGAAAACAAGCGGGTCATCACATCGCTGAAGGTAATCGTGCGCAACTGGTCCTTTTGCACCACTTCCCACCAGGCCTGCAACCGAAGCACACTGCCGGGATCCTGCCGGGCTTGCAGTGACTGCCGCACATTGGCAGCCAGTGCCATTGCATCGCGCAGCGCCAGATTGAAGCCCTGCCCTGCCACCGGATGCAGCGTATGCGCCACATTGCCGAGCAGCGCCAGACGCGGCCGGAATTGTTCTTCTGCCACTTGCAGCGTGAGCGGGAACACCGCGCGTTTGCCCACTTGCAGGATCTGGCCGGCCGCCTGGCCGCAATCAGCTTGCAGGCGTGCGATGAAATCAGCATCCGACAACGCCATAACACTGGCAATTTCGTCTTGCGGATGCGTCCACACCAGTGCCATCCGCTGCGCGCCGGCATGGGTTGTCAGTGGCAACAGTGCCAGTGGCCCTTTGCCAGTGAAGCGTTCATAAGCAATGTGCTGATGCGGCTGCAACATGGCCAAATTGGCGATCACCGCACTCTGGCCATAACTGTGCGAGTTGATATGAATGCCCAGTTGCTGCATCAAGCCCGAACGGCCACCCTCAGCCAACACCACCAGAGCTGCACTAATACTGTAAACCTTGTCATCTGCCTGCAGTGACAGCAGCATACTCCCCGGCTGCGGCTTGACCGCAGTTACCTGCACCGGACAACATAGCTCAATGGCAGCACTGTCCAGCAACGCCTGATTCAAGGCCTGGCCGATCACCGGATTTTCCACCACATGCCCAAGCGCTTCCACCCGGGCATCACTGCCCTGCATGTGCACGCCACCAAAATGTCCCTGGTCCGACACCTGGATGTGATGAATCGGAGTCGCCGCCGCTTGCATCGCCTGCCACAGCACAAGCGTGCGCAAGTAATCGACACTGCTGGCCGACAACACGGGCCTGCGCGCATCCAAACCCGGCTGCGCTGCTTTGCCGGTGTGAATCAGGCTCGCTTCCACCAGCAGGATCTTGCCGGGATCAGTCAGCTGATGCGTCAGGGCACAAGCCAGCGTCGCTCCCACCATGCCTGCGCCGATGATGACGACATCGTAATGATCGTGTTGTGGGGTCTGGTTGATCACGACAGGTTTTTGGCAGCCATCAAACTTTCAATCTCCGCCACCGTCTTGGCCAAGCCGGTGGTCAATACCTCATAGCCATTGCGGGTCACCGCCACATCATCCTCGATCCTGACTCCAATGCCACGCCAGCGCGCTTCCACTTTCATGTTGGTGGGCGCGATATACAGCCCGGGCTCCACCGTCAGTACCATGCCGGGTTCAAGCTGCCGCCACTTGCCTTCGATTTTGTAATCACCTACATCATGCACATCCATGCCCAGCCAATGGCCGGCACGGTGCATGTAGAAATCCTTGTACGCACCACTTTCAATCAGCTCGCCAACTTCGCCGCTCAACAGGCCCAGGGCCAGCAGGCCCTCGGTAAGCACTTTGACCGTGGTGTTGTGCGGATCATCCCAGTGGTTGCCCGGCTTCACCTGCTCAATGGCATCCAACTGCGCTTTCAGCACCAGCTCATAAATGGCTTTCTGCTCGGGCGAAAACTTGCCGTTGACCGGAAACGTGCGAGTGATGTCGGAAGCATAATGTTCAAATTCACAGCCGGCATCGATCAGCAGCAGATCCCCGTCGCGCAGCACCTGGTTGTTTTCGTTGTAATGCAGGATACAGGCATTATGGCCGCCGGCCACAATGGAGGTATAGGCGGGCGCCCGGCAGCCTGACCGGAAAAACTCATGCATGAATTCCGCTTCGATCTGGTATTCATTCAACCCGGCCTGACACAGCCGCATGGCACGCTTGTGGGCACGCACGGCGATCTGGCCTGATTCACGCATCAGCTCTATCTCGGCTTTGGATTTGATAAGCCGCATCTCATGCAGCAGATGATCCAGCACCAGGAATTCACCCGGCGAATGCACGCCACTGCGCACTTTTTTACGAACGACTTTTACCCACTCCATTACGCGATGATCGAAATTTTCATCCTTGCCCATCGCGTAATAGACGCGCTCGCGCCCCTCGATCAGTCCCGGCAGAATGTCGTCGATATCGGCAACCGGAAATGCATCATCCACTCCCAACTGCACGATGGCTTCCTCAGGCCCGAGCAGGCGACCGTTCCACAGCTCCTTGAGCGGGTCTTTCTCCTGGCAAAACAGCAGGCACTGGCCTTGTTCACGCCCGGGAATCAGCACCAATACACTGTGTGGCTCATTGAACCCGCACAAATAATGCAGATCACTGCTTTGGCGATAGCGGTATTCACTGTCGCCATTGCGCAGGATGGGATTGGCACTGGCCAGTATCGCAATACTGTTGGGCTCCATGTGATTCATCAGATCCTGACGGCGTTGCTGGTATTCTTTCAGAGCTATGGGCATGGGAAGGTCCGGACAAGACAGTTAATCAGTGCAGCAGGTGATCTTCATCGTCGGGCGCCATGAAGGCGGCAGCTTCGTCACCCGCATTGGCATCGGCGTCGGCCGCAGCCAACTGCTGGAACAGGGCAATCGCGGCCATGCGTACATATTCCACCAGTTCCATGTAATCGTTTTCTTCATCATCGAGATCGTCGTCGATTTCATCTGACAACGAAGCGAGCTGGGCAATATCCGTGAGCGCTTCGCGGCCCTCGCTGCCGAGAGCGGTTTCTGCCTGCATGAAGCCGGCGGCAAAACCGGCCGTGTAGCTTTCACACCAGTGACCCAGGGCCTGAATACGCTCCACCAGTGCCGCGTCATCTTGCGGCAACAGCAACTGGAACGAAAAATCGGATTCCTGCAACTGGTCGCGGGTGCTGGTGATCAGCATAGCGACCAATTGACCAACCACCGGTGGCAATTGGGTTTGCATCAGGGTTGCGATGTCTTCTTCGTCTATATCGGGCGCGCCACTGCTGAGCAGGCCGGCCACCAAACCGTGCAATGCCGCCGGGGTAGCCTCTGGCAAGGTGGTGCTCAGCAATTGCTGCATCATTGAGTAATCTGGGGTCATGACGCTCTCTTTAAAAAAATCCGCGACGATGATACCACTGTCACCGGGGTTTGCTCACTTGCATGCACAGCGTCACAAAATCCTGATACTTCACTGCAAAAATACTTTCGTTGACCCTGTTATTACAGCGTTTTATAGTTGCGCCGACTTTGGCACAACCCCGTGTATCGCATGAGCAGCAGCAACTTTAAATCATTGGAAGACAAGGTGGATGAATTAATCCGCCTTTGTGGTGACATGAAGAAGGAAAACCAGTTGCTACGCGATCGCGAAAGCCAGCTGCGCCACGAAAAAGAAACCTTGCTCGGCAACCAGCAAGTAGCACGTGTGCGGATGGAAAAAGTGCTGCGCCGTCTGAAATCCCTCGAAGAAGGACAGCTCTGATGGCCGCACCCTCGATCTCCATTTCCATTCTCGGCCGCGATTACCAGATTGCCTGTCCGCCTGAAGAAGAAGAATCACTGCGCAAATCTGCGCGCTATCTTGACCAGCAGATGGAGCAGATGCGCAGTCGCAGCGCTTCGCTTGGCTACGAGAAAATAGCGGTATTGGCCGCACTCAACATCACACACGACATGCTGAAATTGTCACACGAAGCCAACAACAGCGAGACAGCTTCACTGCGCGACATAAAGCAACTCGAGAAAAAAATCGACACTGCGCTCAAGTCCGCACTCCAGATCGAAATCTGATTGCCGGCATTTATCTGCAGAATTTCCCTGACAGACTCCTCGTACGCTGTCACCAATACTTGAACAGTATTTATTTCATTTGCAGAAAAATATTTTCCACATCCCGCAACCAGCAAGAGTACAATGCAAGCACTCCCTGGGATATTTGCCAGTTGAAAATGTTCTTGAGCCGATATCTTAAACCCGGAGGCTTAGCCCAAAAGGCGCGGTGTGCACAGCCATTCAGCGAGACCATTATGAGTCCCGCCAATGGAAAGCCTGATGCGCCGGACTGGCCACCACCTGAACCTGTCGGTTCAGGACTGTTTCGACAGCGGTACCCCGGGGATTCAATTTCATGACCAGCAACGATGCAGTTGCCGGTATTCAAGCCCTCAAAAAACTGCTGCGCCAGCAGCTGCGGCAACAACGCCGCAACCTCACTGCGCAGCAACAACGTACTGCCGCTCTTGCACTCTATCGGCAAGTCGTTACCAGCAACGCGTTCCGCTTCTCGCGCCGCATTACTTTCACCATTGCCCGCGACGGAGAAATTTCTCCCCACCTGTTGCTGACCGAAGCACTGCGGCGCCGCAAACAATGTTATCTGCCGGTTATGAGCAGGTTTGGCCACGACCGGCTCAGTTTCCGCCGCATCTACCAGCCTCGGCAAGCTCTGCCTTCCCGCAATCGTTTCAACATCCCCGAGCCGGTACGTGCGCAGGCGTGTCCGCCACGTGCGCTCAGCATGGTGCTGTTTCCTCTGGTTGCCTTCGATGCCAACTGCAACCGGCTGGGCATGGGCAAGGGTTTCTACGATCATACTTTTGCCTTCTTGCGCAACAGTGCCCGCAAGCGCCCGCTGCTGCTGGGTCTGGCACACGCATGCCAGCGGGTCGAAGCGCTCGCCATTGCCCCCTGGGACGTCAAGCTGCAAGCCATCGTGACTGACCAGGCGTGGTATAAAGCGCCCCAGAACTGACAACAGGATCATTGCCATGAGCCAGGACAACCAGAAACGTGCCGTTGCCAAAGCGGCTTTTGAATATGTGAAATCAAAACTGCGCAGCGACAGCGTCATCGGCGTCGGCACCGGCTCCACCGCCAACTATTTCATCGATGAACTGGCTACGATCAAGTACGACATCGGCGCCACTGTTGCCAGCTCCGAAGCCAGCGCCAAACGTTTGCGCGCGCATGGCATTGCGGTTATGGATCTCAATTCGGTGAGCGAAGTGACCTTCTATGTCGACGGCGCCGATGAAGCCAATGAATATCTGCAACTGATCAAAGGCGGCGGTGCGGCACTCACCCGCGAAAAAATCGTCGCGGCGGTCGCCAGGGAATTTATCTGCATCGCCGATGCCAGCAAACTGGTGCCGGTACTCGGCAAGTTTCCGCTACCGGTGGAAGTGATTCTGATGGCGCGCAGTTACGTGGGGCGCGAAATTGTAAAACTGGGCGGCGATCCGGCTTACCGCGAAGGCTGCCTTACTGACAATGGCAACATCATTCTTGATGTGCACAACCTGAGCATTGTCGATCCCCGCCAACTGGAGACTGCCCTTAACCAGATCACCGGCGTGGTGACAAACGGTTTGTTTGCACTGCGGCCAGCCGACCTGCTGTTGCTGGGCACCGACAGCGGTGTACAAACACTGAAGGCCCGGCACTAGCGCAAGCTGCGTTTGTCTGGCACTGGCCAGGCAAACGCGCCGCCCGCGGCCACTGCCTTATTTCACCTGCGGTTTATATTTACCCTTGCTGTAATTGGCAGCCATCTGTTCCAGGTTATAGATCTTGCCGATCGTCGCAATCTGGCCAGCGGCACCGAACTGGGTCAAACGATCCGTGACGATGCCTTTCATTGCATTCATCGTCGGTATCAACCATTTGCGCGGATCGAATTCAGCCGGATTTTCGGCCAGGAATTTACGCACGGCGCCAGTCGAGGCCAGACGCAAGTCAGTGTCGATATTCACTTTGCGCACACCGTTCTTGATGCCTTCCTGGATCTGCTCGACCGGCACGCCGTAGGTTTCACCCATTTTGCCGCCGTTGTCATTGATGATCTTCAACCATTCCTGCGGCACTGATGACGAACCGTGCATGACCAGATGGGTGTTGGGCAGACGTTTGTGGATTTCGCGGATGCGGCCAATTGCCAGGATGTCGCCGGTGGGTGGACGTGTGAATTTATAGGCGCCATGGCTGGTGCCCACCGCAATCGCCAGCGCATCCACGCCGGTGTCGGCCACAAACCGTGCTGCCTCTTCCGGATCCGTCAGCAGCATGCTGTGATCCAGCTTGCCTTCGGCACCGTGGCCGTCTTCTTCACCCGCCATGCCGGTTTCCAGCGAGCCCAGACAGCCGATTTCGCCTTCCACCGACACGCCGCAGGCATGCGCCATTTCCACGGTGAGTTTGGTGACACGCACGTTGTAGTCGTAATCTTTCGGGGTTTTGCCGTCTTCACCGAGCGAGCCATCCATCATCACTGACGAAAAACCCAGCTGGATCGAACGCTGGCACACCGAAGGTGACACGCCGTGATCCTGGTGCATCACAATCGGGATGTGCGGAAACTCTTCAATGGCCGCCTCGATCAGATGCTTGAGAAAGTTGGAACCGGCGTATTTGCGGGCACCGGCCGATGCCTGCAGGATCACCGGGCTGTTTACTTCGTCTGCGGCCATCATGATGGAGCGCACTTGTTCGAGATTATTGACGTTGAAAGCCGGCACACCGTAGTTGTGTTCGGCAGCGTGGTCGAGCAGTTGTCGCAGACTGATAAGAGCCATGAATGTTACCTGTATGAATTTAAATTGGGGTCGGAGTCATGTTGTGCATTCGGCGAGGGTCAGATTCAGACTTCATTTGGGCGAAACATGACTCTGACACCGGGTTAATTCTTGCCGCGTTCCAGCAGGATCGCTACTGCCGGCAGTATGTCACCCTGGACAAATTCCAGAAAGGCGCCGCCACCGGTGGAGATGTAGGAAATATCCTTTTCGATGCCGTATTTCTCGATGGCAGTAATGGTCTCGCCACCACCGGCAATCGAAAAACCCTGGTTGGCAGCAATGGCTCTGGCCACCGCTTGCGTGCCTTTGGCAAAGTTGGCAAATTCAAACACACCCACCGGGCCGTTCCACAAAATGGTATTGGCCTGGTTGATAGTGGCGACCAGTGCGGCCGCCGACTGCGGGCCGATATCGAGAATCATGTCATTGGCGCCTACGTCATCCACCAGTTTCACGGTGGGCGTGGCATCTTCCTTGAACTCAGTGGCCACTACGACATCGATCGGCAGCGGAATATGGGTTTGCGCCATGATGCGTTGCGCCTGCTCGATCATGTCGGCTTCATAAAGTGATTTGCCGACCGGCTTGCCGGCAGCCGCCAGGAAAGTGTTGGCGATCCCGCCACCCACCACCAGTGCATCCACTTTGTTTGCCAGCGATTCCAGCACCTGTAATTTGCTGGATACCTTGGCACCACCCACCACGGCCAGCAGCGGCCGTACCGGTTTGCTGAGTGCGCGCTCCAAGGCATCGAGCTCAGCTACCAGCAGTGGCCCGGCGCAGGCAATGGCTGCAAATCTGGCAACGCCGTGCGTGCTGGCCTGCGCGCGATGGGCAGTGCCGAACGCATCCATCACAAACACGTCACACAGGCTGGCGTAATAGCGGGAGATGGCCTCGGCATTGTCGGTTTCTCCGACATTGGTGCGCACATTCTCCAGCAGCACGCACTGGCCCGGCTTGAGTGCACTCGCCGCTGCCGCACTGAAATCCTGCGGCATCACCTTGATTTCCATCTGCAGCAACTGCCCCAGATGTGCAGCCACCGGCGCCATCATGGAGTCAGGTTGCTGTGCAATCGGCACGCCTTCTTGCGGACGTCCCAGGTGCGACATCACCATCACACTGGCCCCTTTGTGCAAGGCCAGCCGGATAGTCGGCAACGCCGCACGGATGCGGGCATCATTGACGATCTTGCCGTTTTTGACGGGCACGTTCAGGTCTTCCCTGATCAGCACTCGTTTGCCGGCCAGATCAAGGTCAGCCATTGCCAGGATTGTCATGTAAACCTCATGAACGAATTGTTTGCGCTATGGCCATGATAACCAAAGCCGGCGGGGACAGACCACGGTTTCCGCTTCCTTTCCAGTCGCCGACCACAGAGAATCAGCCTGCGCTGGCCAATTACTGTTTCCAGTACCCACCTTGCGGAGGAGCTCATGCACTTACCCCTTGTCAGACTGTTCGCCCGTGTTGCCATGCTGGTATCCGGACTGGGGCTGGCTTGCCCCAGCCAGGCCCAGAGCGATTGCAACCGCGCCTGCATGAAAGCCACGGTCGACAGCTATCTGGCGGCAGTCGTCGCCCACGATCCCGCCAAAGCTGCGCTGGCAACGATCTATCGCCACACCGAAAACGACGTGGTGCAGCCACTGGGGGAAGGCATGTGGAAAACTGCCACCGGCCTGGGTGCCATGCAGCGCCAGTATTTTGATGAAGTCACCCGCAATGCGGTTTTCTACGGCACCATCAAGGAAGGCAGCGAGCTGGCAATTACCGCCGTGCGCCTGCATATCGAAAATCGCAAGATCACCGAGGCCGAGTGGTTCGTGGGCCGTAAAGGCGATGCCGGCGTGGACGGCATTGCCGGCAAAACCCTGTGGGATGCGGACTACCTGACCACCGGCAATCCGCCGCCCGTGCGCACCGTGCCCGCTGCCGAGCGCAGCACGCGTGAAGAGCTGGTCTATATCACCAATTCCTACTGGGACTATATAGTCGATCGCAACCCCGCCATCGTGGCAGCCCATCCGGGCTGCTTCCGTGAAGAAAACGGCAAGAAAACCGTTGGCACTGCACTGCCGCCTGATCGTAAAAATGACGGCGGGCTCAACGGCATGAGCGATTGCCGCTCCGGCAGCTCCACGTTCAATGTGCAAAATGTCACTGCCCGTCGCTGGCATGTGGTGGATGTCGAGCAGCAGGTAGTAGTGGCTTCGGCTCTGTTCATCCGCGAAAACGGCCACGCCAAACGGCGTAATCATTTTTGCGATGTGTTCTACATCGACCACGGCAAGCTGCGCGGACTCTACACCGGCATGTACTACGTACCGCCAACCCGGGCAGTACCGAACTGGCCGCCTTATGCCGGCAACTTTCCGCTGGCCGAGAACATTGGCCCCACCAAATAACCGCGGGTTATTGCAGCCAAGGCACCGGCTGCATGTCTTTCAGTCACCGGCCGGTTCCGCCAGCACGCGCTTGATTTCCTCATGCAGCGCCCAAGCCGGAACGGCTTTGACATGAAACCCCGGAAACCACAGGACTTGTAGTTGGTCATCACTGGCCATTGCCTGCCCGGCATTACTGGCAAGATT
This sequence comes from uncultured Gammaproteobacteria bacterium, assembly GCA_903853385.1. Taxonomy (GTDB): domain Bacteria; phylum Pseudomonadota; class Gammaproteobacteria; order Pseudomonadales; family Pseudohongiellaceae; genus CAILUG01. The sequence goes on along the minus strand of CAINTJ010000115.1, from coordinate 13,027 downwards.
GGAAAACACCTGTGCGATCTGGCCTTTATCTACGCGTACTCCCTTAAATCACACAGCTCCCTGGAAAAGCCCATTTCCTGATGGGTCCTGCCGATCAGGAACGAACGTTAGCCGGTTTTTGAAGGCTTTACCTAAAAGGAAACAGTCTTTAATCACCGTTTAACGCCAGTTAAGTACAGTGACAAGATCATCGGCAATAGGAAGAATTCCTGATGGAGAAGCAATGCTGGAATACTCTCTGGATCTCGGATGTGCATTTGGGCACTCGCGGATGCAAAGCCACCCAACTGCATGCCTTTCTCAAATCCAATACCTGTCGCAAGCTGTTTCTGGTCGGTGACATCATTGATGGCTGGCATATGACCACTAACAAGTGGTACTGGCCAGGCGAACACAACCAGGTGTTACGACAAATCCTCCGCAAAGCGGAAAACGAGCAGACCGAGGTTTGCTACATTCCCGGCAATCATGATGAATTCCTGCGTGAATACCTGAGTGAACACCAGATCGAGATTGGCAATATCAAGGTATTGACTGAAGCCACACATGTCACGGCGCGCGGTGAAAAACTGTGGATCATCCACGGCGATGCCTTTGATGGGGTCACGCGCCACCACCGCTGGGTAGCCTTGCTTGGCGATGCTGCCTACGACTTTCTGCTGCTGTCCAACCACTGGTTCAACCAGGTACGGCGCTGGTTGCGACTGCCATACTGGAGCCTGTCCGGGGCGATCAAACACAAGGTGAAGTCGGCAGTGAGCTTTATTTTTGATTTTGAGCACGCGGTGGCGCGGGAAACCGCGCGTCGCGGTTTCGACGGCGTTGTGTGCGGCCATATCCATCATGCCGAGAACAAACTTGTCGATGGTATTCGTTACTACAACTGCGGCGACTGGGTGGAAAGTTGCACCGCGCTGGCTGAAGACGCCGACGGTGACATCCAGATCCTCCGCTGGTCCGAGCCGGTGCCCGCTATCGATAACGTGGTACAGCTCAAACTTCCCGCCCAGGCTAAAATCCGATGATCAATGTTGAAGCTGCCGTCTCTGCCAAATTTCCACAACTGGCTGGCACTCCTGAACTGCTGCGCAAATCTGCGTTCAACTTCCTGCGACACATCCTGCATGAAGATGAAATCAATGCCTTCCTGCTCGACCATGCCGATATAAAGGGTATGCAATGGATCGACAGCGTGTTTGAACATCTGAATTTCAGCTACAGCGTCAGCACGGTTGAACGCGCCAACATCCCTGACAGTGGCAGAGTGGTAATCTTCGCCAATCATCCGATCGGCTCGCTCGACGGACTGGCGTTGTTGCGACTGGTGGGTGAAGTACGCAGCGATGTCAAAATCATCGCCAATGATTTGCTCAGCAATTTCAAGGCGCTCGACGCTTATCTGATTCCGGTCGACAACATGGGGGGTGGCAGCGCCTTGCGCAGTTATCGCAATGTGCTGGCCGAACTGGAAAAAGAGCGTGCCGTCATCGTGTTTCCGGCCGGTGAAGTCTCGCGCGCAAGCCCGTTCGGGGTGAGTGATCCGTTCTGGCGCCCGGGCTTTCTGCATTTCGCCCGCAAGGCCAAAGCACCGCTGTTGCCGATCCTGGTAAAGGCCCGCAACTCGCTGCTGTTTTACTGCGCATCCATGCTGTACAAACCCATCAGCACCATGCTGCTGTCCGATGAACTGTTCAAGCACAGGTCCAAGGTAATTGGTTTCCGTATCGGGCAAATGATCCCAGCCCGTAAACTTTATTCTGATGAGGTGCAGGACCGCACACTGGTCCGGCGTTTACGCAAGCATCTTTACAAGCTGGAAAAGCCACAGCACGGCGCCTTCGAAACCGAGCGGGCCATTTCCCATCCGGAAAGCCGCCAGCTGCTGCAACAACAGTTGAAACAAGGCCAGTTGCTCGGCCTCACCCGCGACAACAACGCCATCATCCTGTGCGACTGGTCAGCTGATTCGGCGGTGATCCGCGAGATCGGCCGTTTGCGCGAGCTGGCATTCCGCCGGGTCGGAGAAGGCAGCGGCAAGCGCCGTGATCTCGATGCGTTTGATCGCCACTACCGCCATCTGGTGGTGTGGGATCGGGAGGCGCTGGAAATTGCCGGCGCCTACCGGCTGGGTGAAGGAGCTGCACTGCTGGCACGTTTTGGTGAAACCGGCCTGTATACCAACACGCTCTACCGCTATCACCCGGATTTCATCCAATACATTCAAAATGGACTCGAACTCGGCCGCAGCTTTGTACAGCCCAAGTACTGGGGCAAGGCCAGCCTGGATTATTTATGGCAAGGACTTGGCATGTATCTGGCGACACGACCGGATATCCGCTACCTGTTCGGACCGGTGTCGATGAGTGCTGACTATCCGCGCGATCTTGCCGAAGAGCTGGTGTTCTATTACAGCAAGTATTATCCGGCCCGGCAGTCGCTGGTTACCACGCTCAACCCGTTTGTGACTGGCAGCATCAACAGTCAGCGCTTGCATGCCAAATATAAGGGCATCCTGCAGGCTGAAGGTTTTGAACTGATGCAAAACGCCTTTGAACAGGCCGGGCTGAAAATACCCGTGCTGTTCCGCCAATATGCAGCCCTGTTTGAGGAAGGTGGTTTCCAGACGCTGGCCTTTTCCATCGACCCTGACTTCACCGACTGTATCGACGGCCTGTGCCTGAGCGACTTGCAGATGCTGAAAGCTGCCAAGCGCCAGCGTTATCTGCAACCACGGCAGGCAGTTATCCCGGCCCGCAGCAATTAACGGCAGGCACCGGGGCGCCGGCATTCACTGCCACAGCTCGCTGGCCAGTTCGGCTTCACTCTGCTTGCAACCGCCGGCGATCCAGCGGGCCAACGCACACGCCACATCGGGATAGGTGAGTTGAACCGGGCGGCTGTCATCCTTGAGCCAGGCCCGGATCGCTTGCGGCTTCAGCTCATCAACCACGGTTGCGTAGTTGAGTTCGGACAACGCCGCTGCATTCGACAATTGTTCCATCTGGCCGTGCAAGGGTTTGACCAGAATGGCTTTGCCCAGCTGCAGACACTCGCTGATCAATTCAAATCCACTGTTGGTAATCACCTTGCTGCAGCTTAGCAAATCCAGTTTGAATCCTTCGCGGCTGATACTGCGCAGGTGCAGATTGCCTGCATCGCGCTGCTGCGCTTGCGGATGATAGATATAGAATTCGTAATCAAGCCAGTGGCTGCACATTTGCTGTATCGCATCCAGATTTTCAAACGGCAGATAAACAATGATCTTGTCCGGCTCGGTCACTGGCATCAGCTCCGGCATCTTCAGATCAATGATCGGCGGCAGGATGGGTTGGTTGAAATGATGCCAATGCAAACCAACACTACGCTGCGCCGGTGCAAAATGGTCCATCAAGCCTTTGACAAGCGGATTGGAGCCGCGCAGTGGTATCGGATAACGGAATGCATATTGATGACCAAGCCCGACCACCGGCAGCCCGCGTTTGCGCGCGGCATGGGCCAACACCGGTTCGAAATCAGTAATCAGCATGTCGTAGCCATCCAGCTCCAGCGTGGAAATGTCGCGCCAGAAATGCAGCAGATTGTTGCAGCGTGCCGTTTTCAACATGTTGACGCGGCCGTTCTCGGTGGCGAAGGTAAAACCCGCACGCCATTCAAATGTGCTGATGTCACCACAACCGCGGCTCTTGTCGCGACCACTAAGCAACCAGGTCACATCCAGCTCGGGATGATTTTTGAAGGCTGCCAGCATCGCACTGGCACGACTGATATGCCCATTGCCGGTCCCTTGCACGCCGTAAAGGATTTTCATCAAGTTCACACCACATTTATTGCAATCGAGGATCCCAGCAAAGCACCGGAAACAATATCGGAGGGATAGTGCACGCCCAGCATCACGCGTGAGAAACCCACGCCTGCTGCCCACAAATACAGCGGCATGAACAATGGCGAAATGGTCAGGCACAGCAAGGTCACAACCAGAAATGCTGCCGACGTATGCCCGGAAGGCAAACTGAACTTGTCAGCAGGAATAATGCAGGCTGTGAACCCTGCCAGTGCCTGTTGGGGTCGCTGCCGGCGTAAGGTGTTCTTGAGCACGAAGTAGCAAGTGCGCTCAATCACAAACGCGATCAGGACCAGCTTCAGTATATGCCGCGCTGTTTCCGGCTTGGCCAGCATGGCCAGCGGGATCAACAGCAAGTAGAACCAGCCATCGGCGGTAGCCGATAACAGCAGGGAAAATCTGGAAAGCAAGTGACGGCGAGGATGCCTGGATAAAGCTAGGAAAGTGCGCGTATCAAACGACTGTATTTGCTGCAGCATGCTTGTCAAGGCAAGGCGCCTCTTTGACATTTTCACGCTGCCAATAATAAGGCTCGCAAATTAAGCACGCAGCAAAGACAGGTAAAGTTCCGGTTAATCCTGTTCGGCCAGAAACCCCAAGCAGACAGGGCTATAAGCGGCTCAGCAAACCGGCCACATCCAGCATGCGGTTGGCAAAGGCCCATTCGTTGTCGAACCACACCAGCACTTTAACCAGGCTCTTGCCACTGACGCGGGTTTGGCTGAGGTCGACAATGCCTGAACGCGGATCATGATTGAAATCGCAGGAAGCCAGCGGTTCGTCCGTGCAACCCAGCACGCCTGCCGGATATTGCTGCGCCGCCTGCTGCAACAGTTGATTGATCACATCCCGATCCACCGGCTTTTGTACCACCACACTCAGATCAATGGCTGATACATTCATGGTCGGCACCCGCATTGCCTGCGCCTGGAAGCGACCAGCCAGCATTGGCAGCAGACGATCAATGCCACGTGCCAGCCCGGTATCCACCGGAATGATTGAGTGCATCGCACTGCGGGTCTTGCGCAAATCGGTGTGATGATAGGCATCCAGCACCGGCTGGTCATTCATGGCCGAATGAATCGTGGTAATCACGCCATGTTCAATGCCAACGCTCTCATGCAAGGCCGCTATTACCGGCACGATGCAGTTGGTGGTGCAAGACGCATTGGAAATGATCCGATGCGAGTCTTGCAGGGTGTGGTGATTGACGCCATAGACAATAGTGGCGTCCACATCAGCTGCGGCCGGCTGCGAGAACAGCACGCGCTGGCTGCCACGCTGCAGATGAATGCCGGCACGGGTGCGGTCGGTGAAAGTGCCGGTGCACTCCATTACCAGATCCACACCATGCTGCTGCCAGGGCAGCAAGTGCAAATCGGCAATATTGGATACGGCAAGCCTCCGGTCATTTACCAGTAATGACGTGCCCTGGACTTCAACCGTGCCGGCAAATTTGCCGTGCGTGCTGTCGTAGCGGGTCAGGTGCGCCAGCGTCTGGATATCGGCCAGCTCGTTGAGGGCTACCAGCTCGATGCCATCCAGGTCAGACCGCTCGAAATAGGCCCGCAGCACACTGCGACCGATGCGGCCCAGACCATTGATGGCGATCCGGTAGCTCAGAGCAGTGTCTCGACAACTGCCGCGATGTGCTCGGCAGTGAAACCGAAATGTTTCAGCACTGCCGGGCCGGGTGCAGATTCCCCAAAGGTCTGCATCCCGATCACTTTGCCGTCGAGCCCTACATATTTGTACCAAGTGTCGGTATGACCGGCTTCTACCGCCAGCCGCTTGCTGACAGACGCCGGCAACACTTGTTGCTTCCACTCAGCCGGCTGCTGGTCAAAGGCGCTGGTGGATGGCATCGACACCAGTCGTACGGCCTTGCCGGCTGCCTGCAGTGTTTGCACTGCTTGCAAGGCAATAGCCACTTCCGAACCGGTCGCGATTACGATCACGGCCGGGGTGCCCTGGCAATCACACAAGACATAGCCCCCACGCGCGATCAGCGCAACCTGTTCCGGGCTGCGTGCCAGGGCCGGCAGGTTTTGCCGGGACAGAATCAACGCAGTCGGACCGTTGCGATTCAGCAAAGCCGCTTTCCACGCCACGGCAGTTTCCGTGGCGTCGGCCGGACGCCACACCGTCATGTTTGGGGTGCCGCGCAAGGTGGCTACCTGCTCCACCGGCTGGTGGGTGGGGCCATCTTCACCCTGCCCGATCGAATCGTGGGTAAACACATAGATGCTCTGTTGTTTCATCAACGCGGCCATGCGTACCGCATTGCGCATGTAGTCCATGAACACCAGGAAGGTGCCAGCATAGGCAATGAAGCCGCCATGCAGCGCTATGCCATTGTTGATTGCCGCCATGCCGAATTCACGCACGCCGTAATAGATGTAGTTGCCGGCCGCATCTTGCGAGATCGGCACGCTGCCTTTCCAGTTGGTCAAATTGGAGCCGGTGAGGTCGGCTGAACCGCCGAGCAATTCCGGCAGCCATGGACCGAACGCGCCCAGGCAGTTCTGCGAAGCCTTGCGACTGGCGATGCTTTCCGCCTTGTGCTGGCACTCGTTGATGTAGTCATCCATATGCTGTTCAAAATCATGATGGAACTCGCGCTTGATGCGGCGGATCAGCTCCATCGCCAGATCGGGATGTTCTTCTTCATATTCGGTGAAACGCTCTTTCCAGGCGGACTCGGCAATAAAGCCTTTTTCACGCGCATTCCAGGTGTGGTAGATCGCTTCCGGCACTTCAAATGGCGGATACGGCCAGTTCAGCGCGGTACGAGTGGCCTGGATTTCGTCAGCGCCCAGTGGCGAGCCGTGGCAGCTTTCCTTGCCCTGCTTGTTGGGGGAGCCAAAGCCAATGATGGTTTTGCAGAGCAAAATGCTGGGCTGGGCGGTATTGGCGCGCGCCGCTTCAATGGCAGCCTTGATTGAGGCCGCATCATGGCCATCCACTTGCAGCACTTGCCAGCCATAAGCTGCAAACCGCTGGGCGGTGTTGTCGGAAAACCATTCATGCACTTCGCCATCAATGGAGATGCCATTGTCGTCATAGAACATGATCAGCTTGCCCAGCTTGAGGGTGCCGGCCAGCGAGCACACTTCATGCGAGATGCCTTCCATCAGACAGCCGTCACCGGCAAACACATAGGTGTAATGGTCGATGATGTCGTAGTCGGGGCGATTGAACTGGGCCGCCAGTGTGCGTTCGGCTATTGCCATGCCCACGGCATTGGCCAAACCCTGGCCGAGCGGGCCGGTGGTGGTTTCCACGCCGGGGGTGTAGCCGAATTCGGGATGACCCGGGGTTTTCGAGTGCATTTGACGGAAGTTCTTCAGGTCTTCGATGCTGAGGTCGTAACCGGTGAGATGCAACAAGGAATAGACCAGCATCGAGCCATGGCCATTGGACATGATGAAGCGGTCACGGTTTGGCCAGTGTGGGCTGGTCGGGCTGTGGCTGAGGTAGTCACTCCAGAGCACTTCGGCGATATCGGCCATGCCCATCGGTGCCCCCGGATGGCCGGAATTGGCTTTCTGCACGGCGTCCATGCTCAGCGCCCGGATGGCATTGGCACAGTCGCGCCTGCTGGCCTGGCGCTCTACCAGTCGCCCGCTTCCGGTTGCTCTTGTAATTGGACCCGGCATGCTGATTCTCCTCGCTACCACTGCTATCGCTTCAAAGCCGGCTATTGTCGCCCAGCCCTGTGGCAATTGCCACTTGCCCCGTGTTTTTTTGGGGGATTCCCGCGGCTTTTCCGTCGCTCTCTGCTGGTTTGCCTTGCCTATAAAGAGGGTGCTACATTCGCTCGCTTGTAGCCAAAGCCCGCTGGTGACCATTCGCAAAACAACTAGGGCCCGCTACTGAACAAGCCGGTAGTCCAAACCTTAACAATAGCCAAAAAGAAGGTATTACCAATGTCAGAAGCAACACTGTTTACTTCAGAGTCCGTTTCCGAAGGTCACCCCGACAAAATGTGTGACCAGATTTCAGATGCCATATTGGATGCATTGCTGGCCCAGGATCCGAAATCGCGCGTCGCGGTGGAAACGCTGGTGAAAACCGGCATGGTCGTGGTGGCAGGGGAGGTCACCACTGCCGCTAATATCAACTACGAAAAAATCATCCGTAAAGTCGTGTGTGACATCGGCTATGACGATTCACGCAAATACTTCGACGGCAATACCTGCGCTGTATTGAATGCCATTGGCGAACAATCACGCGACATCGGCCAGGGTGTCGACTCTTCCAAAGAGAAGGAACAAGGCGCCGGCGACCAGGGTCTGATGTTCGGCTTCGCCTGCGATGAAACCGACACGCTGATGCCTGCGCCGATCCAGTATGCACACCGCCTGGTAGAGCAACAGGCCAAGATGCGCAAAAAGAAAGTGCTGCCCTGGCTGCTGCCTGATGCAAAAAGCCAGCTGACTTTCCGCTACGTCGATGGCCGGCCACACTCGATCGACGCGATCGTGCTCTCTACCCAGCACACGGCAGAAGTCAAAAACAAGGATCTGCGCGAAGGCATCATGGAAGAAATCATCAAAAAGGTGATTCCTGCCAAATGGATCGACAAAAAGACCAAGTTCCATATCAACCCGACCGGCCGCTTTGTAGTGGGCGGCCCTTACGGTGACTGTGGTCTGACCGGCCGCAAGATCATCGTTGACACCTACGGCGGCTATGCCCGTCACGGTGGCGGCGCCTTCTCCGGCAAGGATCCTTCCAAAGTTGACCGTTCCGCGGCCTATCTGGCGCGCTACATTGCCAAAAACATCGTGGCCTCCGGCATCGCCACCAAGTGCGAAGTGCAACTCTCCTACGCCATCGGCGTGGCTGAACCCACTTCCATCCTGGTTGATACCTTTGGCACCGGCAAGATTCCGGACTCGCAGATCACCAAACTGGTACGCGGCAATTTCGAACTGAAACCCGCCGGCCTCATCAAGATGCTGGATTTGCTGCGCCCTGTGTACCTCCCTACTGCTTCCTACGGCCATTTTGGCCGCAAGGAATTCTCCTGGGAGAAAACCGATCGTGCCGAAGCACTGCGCTCCGACGCCGGCCTCAAAGGCAAGAAGTAACCAAATCGGGGTCAGAGTCACATTTGCTCAGCGCAATGTGACTCTGACTCCACTTCCCTTTCCAACTCTCAGGTACCTTCCATGAGCAACACCGATTACAAAGTCGCCGACATCGGCCTGGCCGGATTTGGCCGCAAGGAAATCCAGCTGGCTGAAGCCGAAATGCCTGCTCTGATGACACTGCGCAAAAAATACGGCAAAAGCAAACCGCTGAAAAATGCCCGCATCATGGGTTGTATTCATATGACCATCCAGACTGCCGTGCTGATGGAAACCCTGCGCGAGCTGGGTGCCGAACTGCGCTGGTCGTCCTGCAACATCTTCTCCACCCAGGATCATGCTGCTGCCGCCATGGCCGCTGTTGGCATTCCGACCTTCGCCTGGAAAGGTGAAAGTGAAGAAGAATATGAATGGTGCCTGGAACAGACCATCCTGAAAAACGGCAAGCCGTGGGATGCCAACATGATCCTCGACGACGGCGGCGACCTTACCTCCGTGGTGCACAAGAAATACCCGCAGATGCTGAAAAAAATCCACGGCATCACCGAAGAAACCACCACTGGCGTGCATCGCCTGTATGAGATGCTGAAGAAAGGCGAACTGAAAGTGCCTGCCATCAACGTCAACGACGCGGTCACCAAGAGCAAGAACGACAACAAATACGGTTGCCGTCACAGCTTGAACGACGGCATCAAACGCGGCACTGACATGCTGCTGGCCGGCAAGAAAGCACTGGTGCTGGGCTACGGCGACGTCGGCAAGGGTTCCGCGATGAGCTTGCGCCAGGAAGGCATGATCGTGAAGATCACCGAGATCGATCCGATCTGCGCGATGCAGGCCTGCATGGACGGCTTCGAAGTGGTTTCCCCGTACAAAGACGGCGTCAACACCGGCAAACCCGGCGATATCAACAAGGCCCTGCTGGACAACACTGACCTGATCGTTACCGCCACCGGCAACGTCGACGTTTGCGACAAGCACATGCTGAAAGCCATGAAGTCCGGCTCGGTAGTGTGCAACATCGGTCACTTCGACAACGAAATCGACACCGCCTTCATGCGCAAAAACTGGAAATGGGATGAAGTGAAGCCGCAAGTGCATCGCATCATCCGCGGCAAAAACAAGGACGGCAGCGAAGACTATCTGATCCTGTTGTCAGAAGGTCGCCTGATCAACCTCGGCAATGCCACTGGCCATCCGTCCCGCATCATGGACGGCTCGTTCGCCAACCAGGTGCTGGCGCAAATGTATTTGTGGGAACGCAAATACGCTGACCAGCCGGCTGCCAAGAAAAAGTCGCTGCTGACAGTGGAAGTACTGCCGAAGAAACTGGATGAAGAAGTGGCCGCCTGCATGGTGGCCGGTTTTGGTGGCGTGGTTACCAGGCTCAACAAGGCACAAGCTGACTACATCGGCGTCCCCAATACTGGTCCGTTCAAGCCGGACAGCTACAAGTACTAAGCTCTAAGGAGTCACAAAAAAGCCCGCATTTTTGCGGGCTTTTTTGTGCACGCTCACTGGCAATTCATTAATCAATTCCGGCAGACAGCTGGTTCCTGGTTAATCCTTGGCCTGCCGGTAGGCGAGGATGGGCTCAAAACCGCCAACTATCATGCGCTTGCTATCAAACGGCAGCTCGCCGAATGCTGCCAGGCGCTGATCGGCAAACATGCCCTTATGTGCCCGGGCGCCAGTGTCCCGGTCTGGCCAAATGACCCAGGACAACACGATCTTCTCGCCCGGCTCGGCTTTGACCGCCTTGCGATAATCGGTGTGTTCCCCGTCCGGCACTTCAAGCTCCCAATTTTCGAAAATCTCCAGCGCCCCGAAATCCTTGGCAACATCGGCAAAGATTGTGGCCAGGCGGACATACGCGTCCTTCTTGTGTTCAGGAACGCTGAGGACATAGGTGTTAACGTACATTGAGCGCTTGCTCCCGGTTAACCGTATTGCTGTTATTGCCAACCATGCACCCATCTGCTGTCATCTTTTAGATCTTGCCAATTGATCGGCATTACGCGTTTTGACATAACCGCTTCTAGGCAGCAGGCAAGCACCACGCCTTCTTCATCAAACTCGATTTCTGAAACCAGGAAGTGTTTTTCTTTGTTACTCGGCGTCACCGCGGTCCATTTACTGTTGAGCAATTTGTTGGGATTAATTTTATTCATATGAACTTGCAGGCCATATTGTAGTAGTTCAATAAAACCGGACACCTACTTGGGGCAGCAGCTGAACTGCTGTCCCAGTCGCAACACGGCGACTCGAACTGTTTGTTAGACCTGCTCCTCTGGAAGAAAGGTTCCAATAAGCGCCAGAATAAGCACTAATCCCCCGACAACTACTGCGGCAATGTTCCAGGCGCTAAATCGCACATTGCGGTCATGCTCAGGTGCCAATTTTTCGTTGATGGAATTAATGCAAATTTGGATTGGAAGCATGAATAGCACCGCAGCAAAAGACACAAGCCAGTACGGGGAGGGAAGCTTCCAGAGCAGCGTTGTCACAATCCAGCCGGCGGCAAGAATTCCAGCGGGCGGCGGCGGCATATGGCTGGTGGTCTTGGCGGCATATTCAGTAACTCTGCTGAACAGCGGATAACAGTAAAAATATGAAAAAAGTGAACGCGCTACCGGCATGATGCCGGATTTTTCACGGCCCTTAACCAAGTACCAGTTCTGATAAAACCAATAGATCTCGTAACAGCCATAAGTGCAGATTGAAAGCACTACCAGCTTAGTGAGCGAGACCGGGAAAAAGACCGGGCTTTTCAAGTCAGCAATGTGTGTTTCACTGCGATCGACGTCTACAGATATTGCATCGGAACTCATTGGATCTCCTGAGCAGGGCTAACGCCCCCGGCAAGGCGCCAAAGAAACTATGTTAGCGTGGGTTTTTCGTCTTTTGCAAAAGGCTTGGCAGCATACTTTGCCCGCTGTTGGGCGTTTTGTTATGCGGCCGCAGTCATTGTATTGCGTCAATGCAAAATGGCATATCAATGACCTTTACGCAAGTGTACATGCGCCCCGTTGCCGTGCCACTTATGAAGCCGAGTGGACAAAATCAAAATATTGATTTCCACCCTCATCACAATAATCACCTACTAACGAAAGTTTTTCTTTTAACATTGCTCGAACGTAAACCGCTTTGCCCAAGGACTTCGACTCGCGACCAGTCAAAATATCTTTCCATATGCAAACTTGAAGAGGCGATGTAAATAAAAATTTACCATGGGGATTTAATGCGCGCGCAACTTTCTGCAATACTTGCAATTGCGCCTCTTCTGGCAATAAAAACATTAACCCTATAGCTATAACTCCATCAAACCTTCTGCCAAAATAGCTTGATGTTTCTGCAGCTTCGCATGCTGCTTCAGTTTGCGGAAATCTTCGTTGAAATTCCTTTATCAAGGTTGGAGAGGCGTCGATTCCGCAAACTTTGAATCCAGCATTTATCAGAAATTGAGAGTATGCAACACCAAACCCGCATCCTATATCTAAAATTGTTGCGCCCGGCTTAAGTGATTCAGCCCAGGCTTTTACAATAGCTAACCCAATACCTGGATTTCTTTTCTCTATAAAGCTGTCTGCAATCAACTCCCACCCATTTGACAGATCAGCATTGGACGTAGGGGGATTCACTGGATTCATCTTGCGCTCCAACGCCGAGCTAAGCGGTACACTTTAAGTTGCAGTTTGCTTCGATAATTTGCGCATAAAATCTGCAAACTTCAACTTAAAGTGCATACAGCCACCGAAGGTGGCGGTGCTTGAGCGACTTGTTATGTTATTTTCCACACTTACCTTTTTTCGCTAATTCCAATTTTTCTATATCTTTTTTACCCTTTTCCTCACTTACTACCTCTAAACTTGCTCCACCCACAAAAACTCCAATTTTAATATTCTGTTGCACAAAGTAGTTTTTTCCGCTTTCCGTTTTTAGAAAAATGATATTTGGTGAAAACTCTGACTCAGTTGAAATTTTATGTTCTTCACCACCCCTTACTACTTCGTGAAAAAACATATTGGGGGCAGTTTCACCTATGCACTTGCCGTCAATCAAGATATCTTTTTTCAGTGCAGTTCCGGGG
>CAINTJ010000114.1 GCA_903853385.1 uncultured Gammaproteobacteria bacterium | reverse complement strand
GTCAGTCTGCAAGAACGCCTTGCTTAACGCAGCACCAAAAGCCGCGATACGTGAAGGGTCGGTGCTGGTACTGGCTGCCGGAGGTGTTGCCGCACTCTGTCCGGTTGCCGGGCGCACAACACTATCGCAGGTGGCCGCAAAACTGACACTGCCGGATTGGCAGCTGCCTCAAAAAAAACCCCCGCACTGGCGGGGGTTTTGTTTCCTTGTCCCCTCGGCTTGTGGCCAAGGATTCCGGAAAGTGGTGTTACATCATGCCATCCATGCCGCCCATGCCACCCATACCGCCACCGCCGCCAGCCGGTTTTTCTTCCGGATGTTCAGCGATCATGCATTCGGTGGTCAGCATCAAGCCAGCTACCGAACCGGCAGCCTGCAGTGCGGAACGGGTGACCTTGGTAGGATCCAGGATGCCCATTTCCAGCATGTCGCCGTATTCGCTGGTTGCAGCGTTGTAGCCTTTGTTGCCTTTGAAGCTGCGCACTTTGTCGAGTACTACGGCAGCGTCGTCACCGGAGTTGGTGGCGATCTGGCGCAGCGGCGAGCTCAAGGCGCGGATAAGGATGGTCAGACCCACGTTCTGGTCTTCGTTGTCGCCTTTGAGGCCGACGATTTTCTGGGAAGCGCGCACCAGTGCTACGCCACCACCAGGTACCACGCCTTCTTCAACGGCAGCACGGGTTGCGTGCAACGCGTCTTCCACGCGGGCTTTCTTCTCTTTCATTTCCATTTCAGTACCAGCGCCCACTTTGATGACCGCAACACCGCCGGCCAGTTTGGCAACGCGTTCCTGCAGTTTTTCGCGGTCGTAATCGGAGGTGGTTTCTTCGATCTGCTGACGGATCTGGGCAACACGGCCTTCGATGACTTTGGCATCGCCGGCGCCATCGATGATGGTGGTGTTGTCTTTGGTCAGGATGACGCGCTTGGCATGGCCAAGATCGGCCAGAGTAGCGCCTTCAAGATTGAGGCCCACTTCTTCTGCGATCACGGTGCCGCCGGTCAGGGCTGCGATGTCCTGCAGCATGGCTTTGCGACGATCACCGAAGCCAGGGGCTTTGGCTGCAGCAACTTTCACGATGCCGCGCATATTGTTTACTACCAGTGTTGCCAGGGCTTCGCCTTCAACATCTTCTGCGATGATGAACAGCGGACGGCCGGATTTGGCAACGCCTTCCAGGATCGGCAGCATTTCGCGGATGTTGGAGATTTTTTTCTCAACCAGCAGGATCAATGGATTTTCCAGCTCGGCTGCCATGGTTTCCTGGTTGTTGATGAAGTAGGCAGACAGGTAGCCACGATCAAATTGCATACCTTCTACTACGGTGAGTTCGTTTTCCAGGCCACTGCCGTCTTCAACAGTGATCACGCCTTCTTTGCCGACTTTGTCCATGGCACGGGCAATGATCTCACCCACGCTGGTGTCGCTGTTGGCAGAGATGGAGCCTACCTGTGCGATGGCTTTGCTATCGGCGCAGGGCTGGCTCATTTTGCTCAGTTCTTCGACCACTGCCGCCACACCTTTGTCGATGCCGCGTTTCAGATCCATCGGGTTCATGCCGGCCGCTACTGCTTTCAGCCCTTCGTTGAGGATGGACTGGGCCAATACGGTGGCGGTAGTCGTACCGTCGCCGGCCACATCAGAAGTTTTGGAAGCAACTTCCTTCACCATCTGCGCGCCCATGTTTTCGAACTTGTCTTTGAGGGTGATTTCTTTGGCAACAGAAACACCGTCTTTGGTTACGGTAGGGGCGCCGTAGCTTTTATCCAGCACTACGTTGCGGCCTTTGGGGCCAAGAGTCACTTTAACTGCGTCAGCAAGAAGGTTTACACCTCTCACCATTTTTTGACGGGCTACATCACCAAACAATACGTCTTTAGACATTGTCATTTACCTATTTAGTTAATCTGTGGGGAGGAGGTCGAGACGGCTTATTTGCCTTCGAGCACACCGAAGATTTCGTTTTCGCTGAGGATAAGCAGCTCTTCGTCGCCAATTTTTACAGTGTTGCTGGCATATTTGCCGAACAACACCTTGTCACCAACTTTCAGGTCAATCTTGCGAACGGTGCCATTGTCCAGTGCCTTGCCCGGACCTACAGCAACCACTTCACCCTGGGAAGGCTTCTCAGCTGATCCAGCTGACAGCAGGATGCCACCAGCGGTCTTGGTTTCTTCTTCGTTGCGCTTAACCACCACGCGGTCATGTAATGGACGAATTTTCATTGGTTGTTTCTCCGACGTTTACCTTGAATAAGCTGGGCTCTGGAAGGCTTCCAAAGCCGGTTTAACGCTTGCCCAGACCTCAAAAGCCTGAACTTGTATACCACCCGGTAGAGCCTTGTTTCGGCCCGGCCTGTAGTTGGTGCGCAGAAGATAGGGATGCCACCGGGGATTTCAATGGCAGAATGCAAAAAAGTTTGGAAATATCACTGGTCGCACCTGTTTTAAGGGTCAACACCCCCTGATTTTGCTGCGGCGACCCCGTTTCCAGCCTCTCAAGCCTGGTTTTCACCCGTTACGATGCCGTTAGCCGCCTCCCCTGGCCATGCGCGCTATGTCGGCACCACCCTCAAGCAGCTACCCCAGGGCAGCACCCTGCTCTGGTTCCGGGTGCTGCGCAGTACCGGTGAATTGGCTTTTGCATCCGGTGCGGCAGCATGGAAGCGGCAGCAAGGGTTGCTGGAGGCAGAAGGAGTGCAATTCAAAGGCCTGAAGGTGCCACTCCAGCAGTATCAGTGGCAGTGCTAACAGTCATTGGCGAGTCCACTTCAATCTGCTAGTGTTCAGCGCGATTACAACAACAACCACCACCAAGGGGGAATGCAATGGCGACACCAACTACACCACAAAATCCAACGAGCGGAGCCTGGGACACCGGCTACGAGTGGAAGATCATTCTGATCCTCAGTCTGACTTTCGGCCTCGTGGGGCTTGATCGATTCATTCTGCCCGTGCTGTTCCCGAGCATGATGGGCGATCTGGGCCTCACCATTGAAGACCTGGGTGACCTGGTCGGTATCCTCGCAGTTTTCTGGGGCATCTCGGCCTTTGCGATGGGGTTCCTGTCTGACCGTATCGGTCGTCGCATGGTACTGGTGCCGGCTGTCATCATTTTCTCGCTGATGTCCGCGTTCAGCGGCATGGTGAGCGGCCTGGTAGGCTTGCTGCTGATCCGCGCCGTCATGGGCGTGGCAGAAGGTCCGGTGGCCTCTACCGGCGTGGCGGTGGCAGTTGAAGCCTCTCACCCCAATCGTCGCGGCATGAACAACGGCATCTTCCAGTGCATGATTTCGCTGATGGGCAATGCTGTCGGCCCCATCATTGCAACCCAGTTGCTGCTGGTCACCAGCTGGCGCAACGTGTACCTGCTGGTCGGTATTCCGGGCTTGATCATGGCGGTGGTGATGTGGTTCCTCGTACGTGAGCCTGCCTCTGTAACCAGCGTCAGCTCTGCGCCGCGCCCCTCGTTCGCTTCGCTGTTCTCGCACCGCAACGTGCCGCTCGCCATGCTGACCCTGATGTGTGCAATGGGCGGCGTGTTCGTACTGGGCGCCATGATGCCGAACTATCTCACTGGCTATCTGAAGATGTCGGTTCAGGATATGGGCCTGCTGACTGCAGCCATTGGCTTTGGTGGTTGCATCGGCCAGTTCGCGATGCCGACCATATCGGATTTTGTCGGCCGCAAGCGGGCGACGCTGGTGTCCTATGTACTGGCAGCCATCTTCATTTACCTGTTTGCCAGTGCAGGCGCTGCCAGCTTCATGACGCTGTTTGTGCTGCTGTTCTTCGCTGCCCTGTTCAACTTCTCTGCGCTGTCAGTATTGGCAGGTCCAGTGGCAGCTGAAGCTGCGCCGCTTGGCATGGTGGCGTCAGTGGCGGGTCTGGTGATTGGTGCCGGCGAAGTATTTGGCGGCGGTATAGCCCCCGCTATCGCAGGTCGCATTGCCGGTGCCTACGGCCTCGAAAACGTGTTCTGGTTCCCGATCGCCAGTTTGATTGTCGGCTTCTTCATTGCACTGTTCCTGAAAGAAACAGCACCGCGCAAAACCGGCGGTCTTTAAGCAAACCACTTTTTTGGAATGTTGGAAAAAGGGGGAACAGCAATGTTCCCCTTTTTTTTATGAATAAACTGCAGTGGCGAACCAGGCGAAGCTCGCCGTTCCTGCTTCATCGCAAAAACTTTTAACTGTGACACCTACCTCTGATTGTGGAACAAGCATGGTATGACCCCCCCCCTCTCAAAAGTTTCATCTCTGCGTTACTATGTATAGACCGTCTATATTTATTGACGGCAGGGGAGTGCATGAAGAAGAGTCAGTCAATGACCAGTCTGCGTACATGTGCCACAGCGTTGTTGCTGTGTTGTGCGCTGCCTGCGCATGCACAAAATACGGTTTCGGCCGGTAAATTCCGTGGTTTTGTTGACCAGTATTGTGCGGGATGCCACAACCAGGATGACTACGCCGGTGGCCTTGATCTTGCTTCCACTCTCAAAGAGGATATAACTCTTCACACCGAGAACTGGGAAAAAGTAGTACGCAAACTGCGCGCCGGCATGATGCCGCCACCCGGTGAAGACCGTCCTGTTCGGGACTCCTACGAGCAAACCACGCGCTGGCTTGAAGACGAGATAGATCGCCACGCCAAGTCAAGTCCGGGGGCGGTAACACTGCACCGGCTTAATCGCAGTGAATATGCCAACGCGATCCGCGACCTGCTCGACCTCAACATCGACCCCACCATCCTGCTGCCACCAGACACACTGGCGCACGGATTCGACAACATGGCAGGTTCGCTGACAATTTCATCGACACTGCTGGAAGCATTCACTACTGCCGCCATGAAAGTGTCGAGCATGGCGCTGGGCTACTTGAGTTCGCCAACCGAAGTCACCTATCTGCCGCCCGGTGACACCTCGCAAAATCAGCATCTCGAAGGACTGCCGATGGGGACGCGCGGCGGCATGCTGGTGGAGCATACGTTCCCGGCCGATGGTGATTATTCATTCATCGTGCAGAATCTGCGTGTAGGGACATTCATTCCGGGCCAGCAACTGGAACTGAGCATTGATGGCAAAAGGGAGCATGTATTCGCGTACTCCAATCTCGGCCGCGGACGTGTGGAAGGCGGCGAAGGTGATCTCAAGATTACCTTGCCGGTAAAATCAGGCTCCCACAAGGTGGGCATGACGTTTGAGGCGACCCATTACCGCCCCAGTTTCGGCACCCTCAAACAGTTCGACCGCAAATCGCTCGAAAACGAAATACTGCCAGGCATGCAAAACGAGCCGGTGATAGGCATGCTGAAAATACAGGGCCCTTTCAATGGCAAACGCCCGCAAGACTCTCCCAGCATGCGCAAGGTGTTTATTTGTCACCCGACCAAGGTTGAAGAAGAGACTGCCTGCGCCACTGAAATTCTCGGCAAACTTGCCAAGGCAGCCTGGCGACACCCTCTCACTGACCAGGACATGCAAATCCTGCTTGGCTATTACCGGCAAGCCCGTACCAACGGCACCTTTGTCGAGGGCATCGAACAGGGACTTGCCCGCGTGCTTGCCAGCCCGCAGTTCCTGGTCCGCACCGAGCAGGAACCTCCAGCGCTGCCCGCCGGCAGCAACTACCGCATAAGCGATATTGAACTGGCCTCGCGCCTGTCGTTCTTCCTGTGGAGCAGCATTCCTGACAAGGAACTGTTAGACCTCGCTGAAGCCGGCAAACTGAGCAAGCCTGCGGTTTTGGCTACACAGGTCAAACGCATGCTGGCCGACCCGCGCTCGCAATCACTGGTCAACAACTTTGCCTCGCAATGGTTTTACTTGCGCAACCTGCCGGCCACCTTCCCTGACGGCATCTATTACCCCAACTGGGACGATGAACTGCGTCAGGGCTTTCGCCGTGAAACCGAATTGCTGTTTGAAAATATCATGCGCGAAGACCGCCCGGTGACCGAGCTGCTGGATGCCGACTACACTTTCATCAACGAGCGCCTTGCCAAGCATTACGGGATTCCCCACATTTACGGCTCGTATTTCCGCCGCGTCAGTCTCGGCCCCGAACTCGACTACCGGCGTGGACTTTTGGGCCAGGGCAGTTTTCTCTCCATTACTTTTACGCAGAATTTCCGCACCTCCCCGGTCAAACGCGGAGTTTGGGTGCTGGAGAATATTCTGGGTACACCGCCACCTTCACCACCGGCCAATGTGCCGGCACTGGAAGATACCAACGGTGGCGATGCCGTCAAATCACTGCGGAACCAGATGGAGCTGCACCGGGCCAACCCCACTTGCGCCACCTGCCACCGCCTGATGGATGGCATCGGATTCTCACTGGAAAATTTCGATGCTGACGGCAAGTGGCGTACGCAGGAAGGCCATCCGCGCAAGTGGGGTGGTGTGGCATCGCCGATTAACACGTCGGTTACGCTTTGGGATGGTACTGAAGTCAACGACCCGGCCGGCCTGCGGGCGGCACTGTTGCACTATTCCCCGCAGTTCGTGCGTTTTGCCACCGAGAAATTGATGACCTACGCGCTGGGTCGTGGCGTCGAGTACTACGACATGCCGGTGATTCGTCGCATCGTCAACAACGCTGGCAAAGACGACTACCGTTTTTCCGCACTGGTGCTTGGCATCGTCAACAGTGACCCCTTCCTGCTGCGCACCCAAGGATCCGAACAGGAGGCTCAATGAAATTCATCACACGCAAACATCTGGCTCGCCGCACTTTTCTACGCGGCGCAGGTGCCACCATAGCACTGCCGCTGCTGGATGCAATGATTCCTGCCTTGACGCCCGGAGCACAGGCCGCCACCGCTGCACGCCGCTTCGTCGGCATATGGCATCCCCACGGCGCCGCACCCGGCTACTGGAGCCCGCAGCAAGCCGGCTCCGATTTCGAGTTTTCCTACATTACGAAACCGCTGGAACCCTTTCGTGACCGCATCACGCTGATCACCGGGCTGGATGTGCCGGAAGCGTTTTCCACAGTGGAAGAACCCGGTGGCAACCATGCGCGCGGCGCCGTGTTCCTGTCGGGCGCACGACCCCGGCGCAATGCCGTCAGTCCCTTTCTCGGTGTAACCATCGACCAGCTGATTGCCGACCGCTATGGCAAGGACAACATCCTGTCGTCTATTCAGCTGGGTGTTGAAGACTCGGGCAACTACGGCAACTGCAACTGGGGGTACAGTTGTGCCTACACCAACTCGATCTCGTGGCGGTCACCCACGCAACCATTGCCAACCGAAATCAACCCGCACGTGGCCTTTGAGCGTTTGTTTGGTAGCGGCGCAACGCCCGAAGAACGCCTGGCTGGCCGCAAGCGCAAAGCCAGCCTGCTGGACGCAGTGGTTGGTGAAATTCCGGCTCTCAAGAAAAATCTTGGCGCCGGCGACAGGACGCGACTGGACAACTATCTCGACAATGTCCGCGAACTGGAACGCCGCATCCGCATCGCCCTTGACAACGCAGTAGCCGAACCGGCAGAAGAAATTCCCTTCGGCATTCCGCGCAGCAAGGACGTCCATTTCAAACTGATGTTCGACCTGATCGCACTCGCCTTTGAAGGTGACATCACCCGCTCCGCCACCATGATGCTGGGTGTGGACATTACCTCTGCCAACTTTCCTGAATCAGGCACCACCGGTGCCTGGCACGGCACATCACATCATGGCGACAAGCCGGCCAACATCGCCGAATACGCAATGATGAACCGCTACCATGTCAGCATCCTTGCCTATTTCCTCGACAAGCTGCGCAAGATACCCGACGGCGACGGCAACGTGCTCGACAACTCTCTGGTGTACATGGGCAGCAACATGGGCAACTCGCATCGCCATGCCCATGAAAAAGTGCCGGTGATTCTAGCTGGCGGCATTGATGGCACCTTCAAGGGCAACCGTCATCTCGTGTTTCCGGACAACACCGAACGCACGGCGAACATGCTGTTGAGCCTGCTGCATCTCTATGGCATTGAACGTGACAGCATCGGCCAGAGCAGCCGCTTGCTGCCGATTGCCTGAGACCATGATCATGGGTGGAAGAGCAATAGTCCAGGCGCTGCTGGCAACACTACTACTTGTGTCTGCGGCCTGCCCCGCTGCTGTGGCGGGCATCCGGCCGCACGTGAAGCTGCCTGACGAACCGGTGCGCAGTGTCATCTTCCGCCATTGCGCTTCCTGTCACGGCATCGATGAATATGCTTATCATGCCCTCGATCGCAGTGGCTGGCAGAATCTGCTCACGAGCATGCATACGACCAAACCGTCCGGCGCTTTCGCCGGAAAGCCGGTGAAGATGTCGTCCACCGAAACAAACGTGATGCTGGCCTATCTCACCGAAAATTTTGGTCCGGACTCCATCGCGTTCCCGCGTGAATATGTGCCTCCCAAGATCACCAGTTTTTTAACCGACACCGATGCCCGTGTGTTTGTTGACACTGTCTGCACCGAATGCCACGAACTACGCGTGTTCAGGCAACGCAATACCACGGCGCGCTGGCGCGAATTGATGCTCGACATGCAAGGCAATGGTGCCAGACTTAATGACGTGGAGCTGGAACAGCTGGTCGAATGGCTGGGCCGTGTGCGAGGTCCCGATGCAAACAACTAGACTGGTTATCCTGCCATTACTGGCCAGTTTGCTGCTGTGGCCGCCGCTTGCAACAGCCGCCACCGTGGCTGACGCCGCCATGAACAGTGATCTTGCCGCCGTGGGGCGCTTGCTTGCGGCACATGCGGACGTCAACGAACCGCAAGTGGATGGTGCAACCGCGCTGCACTGGGCTGCCCAATGGGACAATATCGCCATGGCAAAGCGTTTGCTCGCTGCCGGCGCCAACGTAGCGGCCGCCAACCGTGTTGGCGCCACGCCCATGCTGGCTGCCGCCCTCAATGGCAGCGCTGACATGCTGGCACTGCTGCTCGACAGTGGTGCCCAGGTAAATGCTCCGCTTACTACCACTGGCGACACGGCCTTGATGCTGGCCTCCCGCACCGGCATCGTGGCGGCGGTAAAAGTACTGCTCACCCACGGCGCGACGGTGGATGCGCGCGAAACCTGGGGAGGCGCCACCGCGCTGATGTGGGCAGTGTCTGAGGGACAGCAGGAAATTGTCAGCTTGTTGCTGAAGGCCGGTGCTGACGTGAATGCCCGCACCTCTTTTATTCCGCGCAATACCGAACGCAGCCTGCAGTTCGAAGGCTCGCCACCACGTGAACGTCCGTTGCAACTTAGAGTGCCAGTCATGCATGCAAGTGGTGAACTTTCCCCCTTGTTGTTTGCTGCGCGCGAGGGCCATCTGGCCATCAGCAAGCTGCTGGTAGCCGCCGGCGCCGATCTCAATGCCCGCGCCGGCGACGGCAAGGACAGCCTGTCGCTGACGATTTTCAACGGCAACTATGCGTTGGCAAGCTTCCTCATCGAGAGCGGAGCCAAGGTCAACCAGGCCGATGCACAAAAGTTCACTCCGCTGTTCTGGGCCGTGGATCGCCGCAATCCGGAAACTGCTCCCAATTTCCCCTGGACAGTCACCGACGACCCGCTGCCGCTGGTACGTCAGCTGCTCATGGCCGGTGCCGATCCCAACTTTGTCATCAATGCCACTCCCACAGCGTTGATGCGTGAAGGGGAACCGCGACTGGTCTATGCCACGGCGCTGATGCGTGCTGCCTTTTCCGGCGATCCGCAGCTGGTACGGCTGCTGCTCGACTTCGGTGCTGATCCCTTCCTTCGCTCCTCTGATGATGAAACTGCGTTGAGTGCAGCAGCAGGTACCGGCTTCATTTACGGCTTTCACAAGGAACGTCCGGCCGCTGACAGGCTGGAAGTGATCCGCATGCTGGTTGAGCGTGGCCTCGATGTGAACTGGCACGATGACTATGGCATAACGCCGTTGATGGCAGCCGCCAATCTGGGCAGTGTTGCCATCATCCAGTATCTGATCGACAAGGGTGCCGATCTTGGTGCATTTGATCTGGGCAAGAAAAACGACGGAGTGTTTGGTGCCAGCATCGAGCCGCTGATGCCCATTGATTACGCAATTGGTGTAGGGACCTTCCGCCCGAACAACGCCATCGTTTTCAACGAGGCTGCCGTGACACTGATGGAAAAGCTGATGAAGGAAAAAGGGATTGAGCACCTGACCTCCGAGTGCACACTCAGGGGCTTCACCTGCTCCTATGTCAACATGGATCCTCGCACCGCCACTCCGGCCGACATTACCCGTGCCCGCGCCTTCCAGACCGGGTATCAGGTAGACGGGGTGGCCAAGGGCAGCGGCCTCAAAGTGAGCAAGGACCGCGAAGCCGCAGCCCCCAAATCAAAAGCCAAGTAAGGGCTGTGACAGCTACCTGACCGAGGCAGAGATATCGCCTGCAGATTGAGCATCGTGTGAACGGGATCTTCCACGAATTTCAGGTTGGCGAGAGCGCAGGCGACCCTGAAACAGCGCCCATGACAGAATAATCAGTCGCGAAAATTGTTGAATTGCAGCGGCAACCCGAAATCCTGCTGGCGCAGGTCGGCTATTACTTTCTGCAGATCATCACGCTTGGTGCCGGTAATGCGCAACTTGTCACCCTGGATGGCCGCCTGCACTTTGATGCCCAGCTCCTTGATGTGTTTTACGACCTTCTTGGCAGTCTCGCTTTCCAGACCCTGTTGTACATCACATTTCATGATGGCCTTGCGACCCAGCATCTCAACTGCGTTCAGCTTGAGTGTGCTGATATCAATATTGCGCTTGCCCATCCTCATCCTTAACAGATCAAGCATCTGATTGATCTGCGGTGCAGCTTCGGCGGTCAGCGTTATCGTTTTTTCCTTCTCATTCAGCTCAAAGCTGGCCGCAACTCCCTTGAAGTCATAACGGGTGCCTACCTCGCGACCGGCCTGATCAATCGCATTGTTGAGTTCGTGCATGTCAACTTCGGAGACGACATCAAAGGACGGCATAAGCAATTACCTGAATAGTTTGTGATGTATCAGCGCAGCCTGTCACCGTTTACAGCATCATCAAACGGATATCGCTGAGCAACGCTGCCAGGTAGGTGCAGAACATCCCGCCATCAACTCCGTTCACTGCCCGATGATCATAGGACAGCGAGAAAGGCAGCATCGTACGCGGCACGAACTGGTTGTTTTTCCACACCGGCTTGATCGATGCTTTTGAGACGCCCAGGATCGCAACTTCGGGTGCATTCACGATCGGAGTAAAGCCACTGCCGCCGATATTGCCGAGGCTGGATATCGTGAAGCAGGCACCTTCCATGTCTTCTCGCGCGAGTTTGCGGTCTTTGGCTTTTGCGCTCAGTTCAGCGACTTCTTTCCCTATCTGCCAGATCGATTTTTGATCAGCGTTCTTGATGACTGGCACCATCAAGCCGGCTGGTGTTGCCACCGCTACGCCGATATGGACATATTTCTTCCGGATCAGTTTGGCGCCCGAAGAGTGCAGCGACACGTTGAACTGCGGATGTTCAGCCAGCGCTTTCGCACAAGCCTTGATGATGAAAGGCAACGGTGTGAGCTTGACGCCCTTCTTGTCAGCCAGTGCTTTCTGTTCGTTGCGAAAAGTTTCGAGCTCCGTAATGTCCGCTTCGTCAAACTGGGTAACGTGAGGCACATTGAGCCAGTTCCTGCTCATGTTGAGGGCGGTGACACGATGCAGCTTGGTCAACTCCACTTCTTCAATGGCGCCAAACTTGCTGAAGTCGATATCAGGCACTAGCGGCAAGCCAGCGCCGGAACCACTTGCAGCTGGCGAAGCAGCCACCGGGTTCTGCAATCGTGATTTGACGAACGCCTGTACATCTTCCTTCACGATGCGTCCTTTGCCCCCAGTGCCTGTCACCTGCGACAGATCAACCCCAAGCTGACGCGCCAGCATACGTACGGCCGGGCCGGCGTAAATATCAGCACTCGGATTGGGGGCAGCAGCAATCGCTACCGAAACTGGTGACAAGGTCACCGAACCTGAGGGTGCGCCGGTGGTCGGCGTTGGCGGACCACCATCGACCAGCGCGAAAGTGTTGGCAGGAGCGACAACTTGTGGTGCAGGTGCAGACGACGCCTTGGCCGCGGTAGCGCCAGCCGGCGCAGAGGCGGCTACTTCCAGATCAAGAATGACAGCACCTTGCGCCACTTTGTCACCCAGCTTGATCTTGATAGCGACCACTTTGCCGGCTTTGGGTGAAGGGACTTCCATAGCGGCTTTGTCAGTTTCCAGCGTGACCAGGCCTTGCTCTTTCTTGACGATGTCACCGACTTTCACCAGGATATCGATAACTTCCACATCGGTGGCGCCGCCCAGATCTGGAACTGCAATGGTTTCTACACTCTTGCTGCTCGCAGCAGGCGCCACTGGCACTTCTGCTGCGACGACAGGAGCCGGAGCCGCAACTGAAGACGCAGCGGCCTTGGCCGCCGGAGCCGGGGCGGAGGCGGCAGCTGGTATAGAGGCCGCGCTGCCCGTTTCCAGAATCAGCAGTGGCGTGCCGGTCTTGACTTGTGCCCCCACCTTTACCAGCACTTCCTTCACCACACCGGTTTGGGTAGCCGGGATTTCCATGGCCGCCTTGTCGCTTTCCAGCACGACCATGGAATCATTCAGCTTGAGGGTATCACCGGGCTTGACCAGTATTTCGATCACTTCCACTGAATCATCGGTGCCCAGATCGGGAACATTGATTTTCTCTGCAGTCACGCGTTTCTCCTGCCAATCGCTTTTGTTGATTATTCCGTGCTTGTCAGATTGCAACTTGTGGCTGCAATCAAGCAAACAACGGATTGGTTTTCTCGGGGTCGAGACCCAGTTTCTTGATCGCTTCATTGACGACAGCGACTTTGATCTGGCCGGCTTTGGCCAGCTCATTCAATGCTGCCACCACTACAAACTTGTGATTAACCTCGAAGAAGTGCCGTAGTTTCTCACGACTGTCACTGCGACCGAAACCATCAGTGCCCAGCACTTTGTACGGTGCCGGCACATAGGCGCGCAGCTGCTCGCCATAAATCTTCATGTAATCAGTGGATACAATCACCGGCGCCTTGCTGTCTCCCAGCATTGCGGTGACATAGGGTACTTTGGGCTTTTTGGCATCCGGATGCAGCATGTTCCAGCGATCTGCGGCCTGGCCATCCCGTGCCAGCTCGTTCATGCTGGTGGCGCTGTAAACATCGACTGATACTTTGTAATCGTTGCGCAAAATAGCCGCTGCCGCCCGCACTTCACGCAGAATGGTGCCACTGCCCATCAAGCGCACACTCAGATCGGATTTCGCTACGCTGTATTCCTTGCTCTTGCTGTCTTCCAGCAAGTACAGGCCCTTGATGATGCCTTCCTGCACACCTTCGGGCATATCAGGATGTGTATAGTTCTCGTTCATCGCAGTGATGTAATACCACACGCTCTGGTCTTCCTGGTACATGCGACGGATACCGTCCTGGATGATGACCGCGAGTTCATACGAATAAGTCGGGTCGTAGCTGACACAATTCGGAATCGTCAATGCCGCCAGATGGCTATGGCCATCCTGATGCTGCAAGCCTTCACCATTGAGTGTGGTACGACCGGCCGTCGCACCAATCAGGAAACCACGCGCTTGCAAGTCACCTGCCGCCCAGCACAAGTCGCCGACACGCTGGAATCCGAACATCGAGTAATAGATATAGAACGGAATCAACGGGTAGTTGTTGACGCTGTAGGAAGTTGCCGCAGCGAGCCATGAACTCATCGAACCGGCTTCGTTGATGCCTTCCTCCAGCAGTTGACCCTGCTTGTCTTCGCGGTAATACATCACCTGCCCGGAATCGTTGGGATCGTACAGCTGGCCCTTGGCAGAATAGATGCCGATCTGGCGGAACATGCCTTCCATGCCGAAAGTACGCGCTTCATCCGGCACGATCGGCACAATACGCTGGCCGATTTCCTTGTCCTTCACCAGATTCGACAACAAGCGCACAAACGCCATCGTGGTAGATATTTCGCGCTCGCCGGTACCTTTGGTCTGGGCAGCAAACGCCTCCAGCGCAGGCACAACCAGTTTCTGTGAATGCGTGCGACGGCTCGGCAAAACACCGCCAAGTTTCTCGCGCTGTTTGCGCATGTACACCATGATCGGGCTGTCTTCGCTCGGCCGGTAATACGGCACGTCTTCCAGCTTGTCGTCAGCGATGGGGATGCCGAAACGATCACGAAATATTTTCAGCTCTTCGATGGCCAGTTTCTTGGCGGAGTGCGTGGTGTTCTGGCCTTCGGCTGAAGCCAGGGCATAACCCTTGATGGTCTTGGCGAGAATAACGGTCGGACGATTGTTGGTATCGACCGCCTGTTTGTAGGCAGCATAGACCTTGAACGGATCATGACCACCACGATTAAGATTGATGAGATCATCATCAGACAATTCTTCCACCATCTTCAGCAGCTCAGGGCTGTTGAAGAATTTCTCGCGGAAGTAAGCACCGCCGCGGCTGGTGAAATTCTGGAATTCACCATCCAGAACTTCGTCCATGCGCAGCTGCAGCAGACCTTCCTTGTCTTTCTGCAGCAACGCATCCCAGTTACGGCCCCACACCACCTTGATCACATTCCAGCCGGCGCCGCGGAAAATACCTTCCAGTTCCTGGATGATTTTGCCGTTGCCACGCACAGGACCATCCAGACGCTGCAGGTTGCAGTTGATAACAAAATTGAGATTGCCCAGGCCTTCACGGGCCGCCAGGCTGATGGCACCCAGTGATTCAGGCTCGTCACATTCGCCATCACCGAGGAAAGCCCAGATCTGGCGATCGCCCTGTTTCACCAGCTCGCGGTTGTCCAGATACTTCAATACATGGGCAGTGTAGATCGCTTGCAAGGGCCCAAGCCCCATGGAGACTGTCGGAAACTGCCAGTAGTCAGGCATCAGGCGCGGATGCGGATAGGAGGAAAGCCCCTTGCCATCGACTTCCTGACGGAAGTTGTCGAGCTGTTCAGCGCTCAGCCGGCCTTCAACAAAAGAACGGGAATAGATACCGGGTGAGGCATGGCCCTGAAACAGGACGATGTCGCCGAGGAAGTCATCTTTGGCGCCGCGGAAAAAGTGGTTGAAACCAACGTCGTAGAGGGTTGCCGAAGACGAGAAGGTGGAAATATGACCACCAAGGTCATAGCCGAGCTTGTTGGCCCGCATCACCATTGCCAGCGCATTCCAGCGAATTACACCGCGCACTGAGCGTTCCATATAAAGATCCCCCGGCATTTTCGGCTCTTCTGCCAGCGGGATCGTGTTGCGATAAGGGGTAGTCAGTGAATCAATCGGCAGTTGCTGGCCGGACTCAGTAGCTTTGTTGATCAGGCTTTTCAGCAGGAACTGGGCTCTATCCATGCCCTGCTTCTGAATGATGGCGGAGATCGAGTCCAGCCATTCCTGGGTTTCTTGTGGATCGGTGTCACGTAGGTTTGTGGCCATATCTGTATGCTCTACAAGGATTTTTGATGCTGTAGTGAAATTACAGTGGGGCCGAATTCTACTCGCTGATAGACCATTTTTTCAAACATCAAAGGCAATAATGTAGTTTAACTACACGATGCTTTGGCAATTCCTTTAACAATCCTTAAAACATTCGGCAATTTAAGGGTGAGCTGTTTGTAGTGAGCCCTTTCAAAAATTCGAGTCAGGGGGTAAATCTACCCTCACCGATAGCCTGCCGCTTTACCCACCCTCAGGAAAGCTGGCTCTCACTCGAATTTTCCAGCCCCTGGCGATAACGTTTCCATTCAAAACAAGGGCCAGGGTCAGTCTTGCGGCCGGGGGCTATGTCTGAATGTCCTGTTATTCGCTCAGTAGTGATTGCCGGGTATTGCGCCATCAGCAAGCGAGTGAGCAACACCAAATGCTCATATTGAAAATCAGTGAACGGCTGGTCATCGGTGCCTTCCAGCTCTATGCCGATGGAAAACTCGTTGCATGCCTCCCGGCCTTCAAACACCGAGTCCCCGGCGTGCCAGGCTTTGCGGTCAAACGGCACATATTGCAACACCACCCCATCACGCCGGATCAGCAGATGCGCGGAGACACGAAGATCGCAAATACCGGCAAAATACGGGTGAAAATCGGGGCTGAGCCGGTTGCAGAACAAATCGCTGATCCATGGTCCGCCAAACCGACCCGGGGGCAAGCTGATATTGTGGATCACCAACAGACTGATCTGGGCGCCGGGCGGCCGCTCACTGCAGTTGGGCGACAGCACGCGCTGTGCACCGTGCAGCCAGTGGTCAACGATCTTGAAGCCAGCCATATTGCGTCAGGGTCAGGTTATTTGTTTGCAGCTTAACAGGTTGGACCATGATCAGGGAAAACTCACTGCCAGCCATTAGCAGCATTGCAAAATCACCACGCAATCCGGTTCCCCGCCCATGCTGATTCAATTAGGCTTGTCGCCAATGTTTTCGTGCTGGAATGCCATAAATGAATTCACCAGATTATTTCCGGGGCCTCGCTGCCACCGTGGCCAATGCTTTGCAGGAAGATATCGGCAGCGGCGACCTGACCGCCCAATTGGTGCCGGCAGACGCCACCGCCAGCGCCAGCGTGATCAGCCGGCAAACCGCGCTGATTTGCGGAAGGCCCTGGGTGGATGAAGTGTTCCGGCAGATAGATCCACTGTGCCAACCCAGGTGGGCCGTGCCGGAAGGAGGCATAGTGGCTGCGAATGCCGTAATTTTCAGCGTGAGCGGCAAAGCCAGATCCCTGCTCACTGCCGAGCGCAGCGCACTGAATTTCTTGCAAAGCCTGTCAGGTGTGGCAACAGTTGCCCGCCACTATGCCGAGCTGGTCAGCCATACCGGCGTGCAGATCCTTGATACTCGCAAAACCATTCCAGGCCTGCGGCTGGCGCAGAAATATGCCGTACGCTGTGGCGGTTGCCACAATCATCGTATGGGCCTGTTCGATGCGTATCTGATCAAGGAAAACCACATCGCAGCATGTGGCAGTATTGCCAATGCGGTCCGTACTGCCCAAACGCTCAATCCCGGATGCAAGGTGGAAGTGGAAGTGGAAACGCTGGCAGAACTCGAAGAAGCCCTGGACGCCAAGGCCGACATCGTCATGCTCGACAATTTCAGCATTGAATTGCTGCAGGAAGCCGTGCGACATAATCGTGGCCGAGCCAAACTGGAGGCCTCCGGCGGCTTTAGCCACGACACCCTGGTGGCAGTGGCGGAAACCGGTGTCGACTACATCTCGGTGGGTGCGCTCACCAAACATCTCACCGCGATTGATTTCTCGATGCTGTTCAATTGACGCCGGCACCATGGTGACTACTACAAGCTTCAGGCCGGCTGTCTTGAAACCTTTGATTAACTTTATGCTCCATTGCTGATTTGACAAAAAAGCCGGTTTTTCCGGCGTTATTCCGAGTCCTTGTAAATCAGCGTGGTGACCTGTTCAGAAACAAGTCCGATCAGAAATACAATGATAGCACTGAGAAACAGCACTGCACTCATGTTGGTAAAAGTGTGGTAGTTGATAAAAGTATAGAAATAATAGGCGATCCCCAGGCCGAAAAAGCTGCCGGCAATCGGCAAGAATATCTTGAGAGGGGAGTAGAGAGTTCCGATCTTGAATATGATCAGGAAGAACCTCACACCATCCTTCACCAGGCTGATATGACTTTTACCTTCGCGTTTGCCGGCCTCAATATCGACATAGGCTACCGAGTAACCCGCCCGGAAAAATGACATCGTGATAGTGGTCGGATAGGAAAAGCCGTTGGGCAACAGATACAGGAATTTGAGAAATTTCTGGCGATTGACAATACGAAACCCGGAAGTGAGATCACGGATGGTATGGTTGGCCATCCAGCTGGACAGCCGGTTATAGATCGTATTGGCCACCAGACGCCCCATGCTGGCCTGGGTCGCAGCGCTGCGGGCTCCGACCACCATGTCATAGCCTTGTTGGTAAAGCTCCAGCAGGCGCAGGATGTCGGCCGGTTTGTGCTGGCCGTCGCCATCCATGAACACCACGGTATCCCGCGTGGCATTACGGGCAC
This sequence comes from uncultured Gammaproteobacteria bacterium, assembly GCA_903853385.1. Lineage (GTDB taxonomy): Bacteria > Pseudomonadota > Gammaproteobacteria > Pseudomonadales > Pseudohongiellaceae > CAILUG01. Next base: position 27,378 of record CAINTJ010000114.1, on the reverse strand, counting down.
CGGTCTTGATGCTGGCACCATTGCCCTTGCTGTATTGGTGGCTGACCACCTTCACGCCCAGCTTGCTGCACAGGCTCACCGTGTCATCGGTGGAGCCGTCATTGACGACAATGATTTCCGCTCCCGGCAAAGTCGCCTGGAGTACAGGCAGTAATTTCTGCAAATTGATGGCCTCATTCTTGGCGGGCATTACAATTGACAATTGAACATCTGAAACCACATTCCTCTCCTTGCGGGCGGATCGGGAGGCGATAGCCTCCATTTGCGAAACGCGCCTGAGTCAGCCGGGCGCCAATTGTGTGGACTTTGTACAAAGATTGCACTTTTGCACAAGGGATTTCCTAGAAAAATCACAAAGTTCAATTAAACTACTAGAAAGCCTGGCAAGAACTAGTGCCGCGCACCCAAACTGCTGGCAGACCCACTTTGGAATGCTCGAAGAACAATGCAACAGTTCAATCAAGCAATGAGCACTGACACAACGATCACCGGCCTGGCCCGGCTATTGGTTGCCGAGAACCTGCTGGAGCGGGAGGTAGCGCTTGCTGCCTTCACAACGGCGGACAAGAACGGCACGCCGCTGGTGCGCCATCTGGTCAAGAATCGTCTGATCGACAGCAAAGTCATCGCCAAAACTGCCAGCCAGGAATTCGGCCTGCCACTGCTAGACATTTCAGCAATGGACCCGACAGCGTTTCCGCTTGGTCAGGTCGATAGCAAACTGCTGCAAAAGCACAACATGCTGCCCATTCTCAAGAAAGGGCACAAAATGTTCCTGGCCGTGTCAGATCCTTCCAACCAGACCGGTATTGATGAAATCAAATTCAACACCGGCAGCTCGATCGATCTCATCGTGGTTGAAGATGACAAACTGCACCAGTTGATCGAAAGCCTGGTCAAAAGCCCGGAAGAAGAAGCCGGCAAATTCGACGACCTGTCGAGCATGGGTCTGGAAGATCTCGACATTGAGCTGGTAGACGACAAAGCCGGCCTTGATGAAGAAGATGTTGCCAATGCCGAAGATGAAACTCCCATCGTCCGCTTCGTCAACAAACTGCTGGTCGATGCGATGAAAATGGGCGCATCAGATATACATATCGAGCCCTACGAGAAAATCTACCGGGTGCGCTTCCGGGTGGATGGCATCCTGAAAGAAGTCACGCGCCCTCCCCTCAATATTGCCATGCGCATCTGCTCCCGCGTGAAGATCATGTCCAACATGGACATCTCCGAGAAGCGCATGCCGCAGGACGGTCGTATCAAACTGAAACTGTCACGCACAAAATCGGTGGATTTCCGCGTCAACACTCTGCCCACGCTATGGGGAGAAAAAATCGTATTGCGCATCCTCGATGCCAGCAGTGCGCAGCTCGGCATTGATGTGCTGGGTTATGAACCTTCACAGAAACAGCTATACCTGAATGCACTGCACCAGCATCAAGGCCTCATTCTGGTAACCGGCCCCACCGGCAGTGGCAAAACCGTATCGCTCTACACGGGCCTCAATATTCTCAACACCCATGAAAGGAACATTTCCACCGCCGAAGATCCGGTCGAGATCAACCTGGAAGGGGTCAACCAGGTGGCGGTGAACGCAAAAGTAGGGCTCGATTTTGCCACGGCTTTGCGTGCCTTTTTGCGTCAGGATCCGGACGTGGTGATGGTGGGCGAGATTCGTGACCTGGAAACCGCCGAGATTGCCATCAAGGCCTCACAAACCGGTCACTTGGTGTTATCGACACTGCACACCAACAGCGCACCGGAAACCCTGACCCGCCTTATGAACATGGGCATTCCGTCCTACAACCTTGCCACTTCCATCACGCTCATCATTGCCCAGCGTCTGGCACGCAAATTGTGCGGCCATTGCAAAAAACCGCTGCGGTTGCCGCCTCGCATCCTGTTGCAGGAAGGGTTTACCGAAGCACAACTTCCCAACCTGCAGGTCTTTGGTGCCGTAGGTTGTGAACGCTGCAACGATGGCTACAAGGGCCGGGTTGGTGTTTATCAGGTAATGCCGATCACTGACCGGATAGCCCGCGCCATCATGGATAATGGAACTTCGATACAGATCGCGGATATCGCCCGCGCCGAGGGCTACAATAATCTGCGGACTTCAGCCTTGATGAAAGTTGCTCAAGGGTTTACCAGTCTCGCTGAAGCCAACCGCATCACTTCCTGAGCACGACATACTGGACACAATTATGGCAGCCCCAACCGGGAAAAAGATTGACGTCTTCAAATGGTCCGGCAAAGACTCCAAGGGCAATGCAATAAAAGGCGAACTGGCCGGTGCCAACATTGCATCGGTAAAAGTGCAGTTGCGCAAGCAGGGCATTCGTGTCGACAAGGTGGCCAAGAAATCCGCCAGCTTTCTGGCTGGCGCCAGCAAGAAAAAAATCAAACCGATGGACATCGCCATCTTCACTCGTCAGCTGGCAACGATGATGAAGGCCGGCATTCCGCTGGTGCAGTCTTTTGAAATCGTTGGTGAAGGCCTGGAAAACCCCAGCATGCGCGAAGTTGTACTGAAAATTCGCGACGACGTGAGTTCAGGCTTGAATTTTGCCGATTCCGTCCGCAAACATCCGCGCCAGTTTGATGAGCTGTTTTGCAATCTGGTCGAAGCCGGCGAACAATCCGGTGCGCTGGAAACCATGCTGGAGCGTCTGGCCACTTACAAGGAAAAGTCGGAAGCATTGAAAGCCAAGATCAAGAAGGCGATGAACTACCCGATCACCATCGTCAGTATCGCCGGGATCGTGACTGCCATTCTGCTGATTAAAGTGGTACCGCAGTTCGCCGCTACGTTCTCCAGTTTCGGTGCACAGTTGCCGGCGTTCACATTGTTTGTACTGCATATTTCCGATTTCATGATCGCCTGGTGGTATGTGGTACTGGGCATTGTCGTTGCGGCAGTCGCGGCATTCAAGGAAGCCCGGGTACGCTCCAAGAAATTTTCCGAAGGCGTCGAGCGCTTTTCACTGAAAATGCCAGTGATGGGTGAGATCATTGAAAAATCCGCACTGGCACGTTTTACCCGCACGCTTTCCACCACCTTTGCAGCTGGCGTACCACTGCCTGATGCGCTCGCCTCATGTGCCGGCGCCACCGGCAATGTGGTATATCGCAACGCCTTGATGAAAGTACGTGACGATGTGACAACCGGCCAGCAGTTGACCTACTCATTGCGCGCGGCCCAGATTTTTCCGATCATGATCCTGCAAATGGTATCGATCGGCGAAGAATCCGGCGCACTGGATGCCATGCTCGACAAATGTGCCAATTTCTACGAAGCCGAAGTCGACAACGCCGTCGATGGTCTGACCGCCATGATGGAACCCTTGATCATGGCCGTCCTTGGGGTACTGGTGGGCGGCCTCATGATCGCGATGTATTTGCCGATCTTCCAGATCGGCTCTGTAGTCTAAGGAACCCTCATGAACGCTTTCGTTGAATTCTTTGCTACCCATGGCATAGTGCTGCTGACCTATGCGGTTATGATCGGGTTGCTGGTTGGCAGCTTTCTCAATGTGGTCATCTACCGCCTGCCGAAGATGATGGAGCGCGACTGGCGCATGCAGTGCCATGAATTCCTGGACATGCCGCCACCAGCGACTGCCGGCAGCGGTTTTGATGTTTTCAATCTCGCCAAACCTGATTCACATTGTCCCCACTGCAAACACCGTATCAGTGCACTCGAGAATATCCCGGTATTCAGCTATTTGTGGCAGCGCGGCAAATGCAAACATTGCCAGGCCCCAATCTCGCTGCGCTATCCCATCATGGAGTGCGTCACTGCCGCACTGAGCTGTCTGGTTGTGGCCTACTATGGCTTATCCTGGCTTACGCTTGCCCTGCTGGTCTTCACCTGGATCCTGATTGTGCTGACCATGATTGATGTCGATCATCAACTGTTGCCTGATGATCTGACCTTGCCACTGCTGTGGCTGGGCCTACTGGTCAACATCAAGGGCGCAGTTGTGCCCTTGCCTGACGCAGTGCTGGGTGCCATTGGCGGCTATCTGGTGCTGTGGGTGGTGTATTGGGCCTTCAAACTGCTGACCGGCAAGGAAGGCATGGGCTATGGCGACTTCAAACTGCTGGCAGCGCTCGGCGCCTGGCTGGGCTGGCAGTCACTGCCACTCGTCATCCTGCTATCGTCACTGGTAGGTGCAATCGTCGGCATCAGTCTCATCATGTTCAAGGGACACAAACGCGATGTGCCGATTCCGTTCGGCCCCTATCTTGCGTTTGCAGGGTTCCTGGCTTTGCTGTGGGGGCATATGCTGACCGGCAAACTCTATTCACTGCTGAGCTGACCATGTCACAGCTGCGGCCCATGATTATCGGCCTCACTGGCGGCATCGGCAGCGGCAAAACCACTGTGTGCCAGATGTTTGCCAAACGCGGGGTTGAGATCATTGATGCCGACCAGATCGGCCGCACGCTGGTGGCACCAGGCTCTATTGCCCTGCAGCAACTGATTGCCTTGCTGGGTCAGGATCTGTTGACGGCTGATGGCTCACTGCAACGGCAGCGCTTGCGTCAGCTGATCTTTTCCGATCCTCATGCGCGCCATCAGGCCGAAGCGATATTGCATCCACTGATTCGCTCCGCCATTCTGGAAAAAATCAATGAATCAGCCAGCAGCTGGCTGATTCTGGCAGCGCCGTTATTGCTGGAAAGCAAATCCTATGATTTTGCCGATCGTATTCTGGTAGTGGATACCGATGAAACTCTGCAAATCGAGCGCACGCGTGAGCGTGATCATTGCAGCGAAGACGAAGTGCACCGCATCATGCAGATCCAGCTGCCTCGCACTGAGCGAGTGGCACGGGCAACTGATCTAATCCACAACAACGGCGATCTTGCCAACCTTGACCGACAGGTTGCCGAGTATTTTGAACGCTACGAGAAACTGGCCCATGCAAGACAATACACCACCCCCGGCCTCTGACAGTACAGCCACAGTACAGCGGATCGTGATCTGCCCTACCTGTCGCAAAACTGTGGTGTGGCGGGAGACTGAACCCTATCGGCCCTTTTGCAGCAAAAAATGCCAACTGATTGACTTTGGAGAATGGGCCAGCGAGCGTCACAGCATTCCGGCGCAGTCACCACCCGATGAATTCGATCCTGATGCCGACGACGCACAATGATGACATTGCAACGACAGCGGGAGCTCAGCCCCATTTATCCAGCATGCCTTGCAAGGTACGCAAAGTAACGGGTTTGGGCAGATGGTCATTCATGCCAGCTGCAAAACATTCATCAACGATATTGCCGGCGCCATAAGCAGTGACTGCAATAATGATGCATGGTGGCAGGGTTTGTTCCTGCTCCATCTTGCGAATACGACGGGTAACTTCCATGCCGCTGATATCCGGCAACCCACAATCCATCAGAATGTGGGTTGGCCGGCGCTGGATGCACGCATCAAAAGCCTGCTGCCCGCTTTCTGCATTCACAAAGGGATATTGCAACTTGTTAAGATAAGCCATAACGACCTTCTGGCTCATCAGGTTGTCTTCCACCACCAGCACCAGCGCCGGACGGTGATTATCAGTTTTGTACAATGCCGGGCTGACTTTGGCAACAGGCACGCCGGGCACCAGCGGAATTTCAAACCAGAAACAGGAGCCATGCTGCAGGTCACTCTTGATACCCAGCCTGCCGCCCAGCAATTTGATCAAGCGGCTGCAGATGGCAAGCCCCAGGCCAGCACCACGCGAACTTGGGTCCGACCTGCCCGTCTGTTGGTAAGCCTCCAGCAGTTGTTTTTGCTGGGCGGCGGTTATGAGCGGCCCCTCATCATGCACTTCAAAGCGGATGAGGTCCTGCTCGGGACGTGAACCCGGCATGTAATACATATGCAACTGGATGCGGCCATTGAGGGTGAATTTGTTGGCATTGGCGAGCAAGTTGATCAGCAGCTGCTGCAAGCGCAGCCGATCTACCTTGACCCAGGTTTTGCCTTGTAATTTATCGATCAGTTCAATGCGATTGCCGCGGGGCCTTACCGCTGGCTCCAGCACATTTATCGTGTCATTGCCCACATCCAGCAAATCCACATCTACTTGGCCAATCAGCACCGCGTCGTGATTGATGTCGGAAAAATCCATCACATCATTGATCAGGCCCAATGCCAGCTTGCCTGACTGCAGAATCACATTGACCTGATCCCGCTGTCCATCATCCAGCGGGCTCACCACCAGATCGCCTGCCATTCCGATGATGCCATTGATGGGAGCGCGTATTTCATGACTGATGTGGGCGAGAAAAGCAGCGCGTATCTGGTTGGCTTTGAGTGCCTCATTGCGCGCCTCTGCCAGCTCCTGTGTCTGTTTCCGCAATTTCTCGGTGGTGTTCACCACATTCCAGTAGGCTTGATGCTGCTTGTTGGACAGCAGGTAGAGGTACACCCAGTAGAGAATCAACAGCAAGCCGAGTGTGAGCAATTGCGGGTTGGGAAAATTCCACAGCAAAAAAATAATCAGCGGCAAGTGGTAACACATCAGCAAGGCGCGCGTGAGGCGCAAATCCATCGCCGTGGACACGGAGCCACCGCTGGCAGCCCCGGCTGACAAAGCGAAGACGATAACACCGCCGGTACTCAACTCATGCGGCAGACTGACAATCCAGGCCGCATAAACACCCCATACTGCAGCATTGCCCAGCACACTGGTGTAATAGAGCTTGGGGAGGACAAACCCGGTCATTGCCGGCAAGGTGAAGTACAAATAAAGCCTGATCAGCATCAACACTCCCATCAACGACAGGAACACAACGGCCACCAGGGGCTTTTGCCAGATAAGGGGCTCCACAATGGTTAGTGCTGCTGCACCGATGGTGAAAAAGAGCCCGCCCATGCCGGATTGATCCAGCAAGTCCTGGTCCGACTGCTGCTTGGGCGTGAGTTCGATTCCGCTGGCTGAAATGCTGCGTGAAAAGGGCCTTGGTTTGTCCGCTGGATTGCTCATGCGTCAGTAGGGCGCCAAAAATCCTGCGCTATTTAGGTCTGCCTGCGAAGCCATGGCTTTGCAATTTTATGCGATAAACAGTCATCGCAACGTTGCGAGTACCCGTTGGTGTAGCCCAGGCTTTACCGTCCGGCCCGACTGCGCCCATGGACGGCGCATAAAGAATGGATTTGTCGGCGCCAGCGAAGGCCAGCGTAATCGGACGACGCTTGGTGGGAATCAAACCAAGATAGGCGCCTTTCTCGGAAGCGACATGGATGCCCTTGCTGCCGGTGATATAAAGCCGGCCTTCGCTGTCGATGGCCATGCCATCAGCGCCATCATCACCATTGAGCGTCACGAAATCGCGACGGTTGCTGGTGGTGCCATCCTTTGCCACATCAAAGGCAACTACCACTTTGTTGTTGGTGACATAAAGAGTTTTGCCATCGCGACTCAGCATGATGCCATTGGTACTAAGGTTCTTGTCTTCGGCCACCACACTCATCTTGCCTTCAGCATTCACGTAATAAGCACCTCCAACGGTGAAGTACACACCGCCCTTGCCATCGGCAATCAGATCATTGAGACGACCCAGCGAGCGGCCATCAGGAAAGCTGCTCAGTAGCACCTTCGATTCCGGCGCCAGCTGCACAACCTTGGTAAGTTCGTTGCAACTCTGATAATGCCATTTGGAAGAATCGGTACACGTACGCAGCACCGAATAAACACGGCCCTGGGCATCGATCGAGAGCGCGCCGGGACCGCTGACATTCTTCATGTAAACAAACTCGTTGTTGTTGGCGTCCAGCTTGCGGATCGTGTCAGTCTGCTCCTGCGCGAACAACACGCCGCCATCAGCAGTAGCCACAATGCCATCGGCAGTTTCAAAGCCGGCCCACACCAGCTCCCAGTGCACATCAGCGGCAATCACGCCTGGCAACGCAGTGATGGTGGCCGTTTGTTCGCCGGCCAGCAGCTGGGCCTGGGCAGGCATGGCAGCAACCACAGTCACCACGCATGCAAGTTGCGAGAGTATTAATCGGCACTTCCTGATGATTATGTTCATGGGGCAATTCTCGGCGGTCGAAAGGAAGGTCAGCGTAACCCTGCAACTGGACATAGTAAACCGCCAGGCAAGCCTGCAGCAGGCCACGTGGGCTGCCGGGGGCGGGTTGCTTGCCTTGCCGGTCTAGCCGCCGGACTTGCCGATTTGCCTGTGGCGCCCCTTACTTGCTGAACTCATAGACAGAAAACTGCGTACCGGTATCGCCTGCGAACACCAGCGAACAAGCGCCCCAGGAAGCCGGCAGCGTCCAATCCACATTTTCCACGTACTTCAATTCCCGGGTAAGACGTTCACAATGGGCAGTAATTTTCTCAAGTTTGCCTTTGACATCAGCCACGGTAAAAATCCTTCTTGCGGGCACATAGCCCCACTCGCCGTTGTCGCTGGTAATTTTTGCCAGCAGGGTAAGCGGATCCGGCGAATCCAGCAGGGCTTTGACCGCCTTGACCTGCTCGTGGATCTTGTCATCAGTTGCCGGATGAGATTTTTCTTGCAACAACTGATAAGTCTCCAGGGCTAGCGCGTTATGGCGCAAAGTAATCGCCAGCAAATACTTCTGGCGCAAGGCTTGCTCAAGCAGCTTGTCTTCCAGGAAGAATACTTTTTCTCCCTTGGAATTCACCATATTCATCGTGGCCAGCTCCAGCGCTTGCAATGCTTCGAACGGCTGGTTATTGGCAACCAATGCACTACCACGCAGCTGGTTGATCAGACTGAAGTCATACACCGTATGCAAGTCTTTTTTAGTTACTTCATCCAGTGTTTTTAGCGCTTTGTCATTTTCTTTGTTTTTCATCTGATCATAGGCAGCATCAATGGCTTCCTTGGCTTTCGTCGACAATGCCAGCGGCACTTGACTGGGATCGACCGGGGCTGGCGGTGCTGCATTTTTATCGGGTTTGGCTGGCTTCTTGCTTTCTTTGATAGCTTGGCGGGAACCCGTGGCCACCTGGGCGGGTGGAGGCGGAGCATTGGGATCCATTCTGCTTACAAACAAATATTCCTGATTGAAATAACTGACGGCTTTGCCATCCACAGTCCCCGGCTTGAAGGTCCATTTTTCCACACTCTGGCGCAGCGACTTCGTGAGAAACTGATTGCTCAAGTAGCCGGTAACTTCAACATCGTCGGTTGTGCCATCTTCCTTGACTGTATAACTGATCCTGGCCAGACCATCACTGCCAAAGGCTGGCATGAAGCGGCCTTCCTGTTTTATCGGCTCAGGCTTTACCAAGGTTGCAGGAGCCGGCGCTGCAGCTTGCCCCAAAGCAACGGTAGCGATCAGCAAACCCAATGCTGTCATGATCATGGTGGAATGCGGTTTTTTTGAAAACAACATGACTAGCCCCTGTTATGGTTTTTATAGTGCCTTCAATAGTAAAACCAAAACCGTGAGCAGGTCTATTGAAAGCCGAAGATTATGCATGCCCCCATGTGTGACATGCGCCCCCCGTGCTGTCAGTGTATAGAGTTCACTTTGGTAACAAGCCGTTTATTGCCACGATCAGCACCGTCATAAAGGTGCGTGTAACATCAGCAATTATTAAGATTAGCGACCCCGGAAGGGCCCACCCTCGTTGCCTGCAGCTTGGGGCCATGCCAGAATGTCTCTCACAGACCACCCTTTGGTAATGATTATGACCCCGGCAAAATCCAGATTCATTTCGTTTAAACTCAACCGGTTGTTTTTATTACTTCTGGGCAGTTTGGCTCTGCCGGTCCTGGCCCAGCAAAAAGCCCTCAGTGACTGCCAGAACATCACGGACCGCGCAGCCAGATTTGCCTGCTATGACCAGGCCGAAACCGCAAAGGCAATTATTCCCAAAGGCGCAACCCAATCCTCGATTCCCGCCCATTTACCCTCGCCGCTGGAAACTACATCCGCTACATCCGCCACCCCTGCTGCAGCCAGCAACCCGACTGCATCCGCCCGGGTGACTACAGTGCCTGCCGAGGCTGCCAAGAAACCGTTCTATAGCCGTCTATGGCCGTTTGGCAAAGATGAGGCAGGCAAGCCCGAGCTTGCCAAGCCGGCGGCCGCCACCAAACCGGCAAAAGCCGGCGATGAAATCGACAACTTTGGCCGTGCCTCCGCCGCCAGCGTGGCCACCGACGGCGCCGGCGTCAAGGAGCTCACCGACACCATCGCCAGCATCAAACTGGTCAGAGCCAACTCAATGAGAGTCACGCTCAGCAGTGGTCAGGTTTGGCGCCAAGCCATCGACAAGGCCTACCTGTTGAAAACGGGTGAGAAAGTAAGCATTCGCCCTTCCGGCTGGGGCGACTCCTACCGTCTTTATTCAGAACGCCTGGGCAGTTACATCCAGGTTGACCGTGTAGACCAATAGCCCCGCACTATATCTAGCACAGCCAGATGGCGATCATGTGATCCTGCACTGCCACGTCAAGCGTTGCAAAGGTGACCGGGGGGTTTTTTCCGACTGGAAAACGGCTTTATTGTTGAGCACTGGGATAGCCGTCATCCTGGCCGACAATTGCACCTATGGCATCGATCTCTACTCGGATGGCGGCTGCATCGGGATAGGCTGGGACTTATGGCGTGTACCAGATCGGTGATGACCAAGCGCGTTCCTGAATCGTCAACGGCTTGCCGGACACTTTCGGATCCAGCTTGAGTGCCACCGCGTCATAAACCTGATGCCGCGGGATTTCAATTTCCAATGCCCGCACATAGTAAAACGCGCGTTGTTTCGGATCGAACGCAGGATCTCGCCACATCACATTCAGCTGGGAAGTGCCGACGCTATTTTCGTAGCTGGCACGCTCCACATTCACCGTACTGGGCAATGCCGGCACAAAGCCCTTGGCGTTGGGGGTACGCTGTCCGGCCCAGGCGACGTCGTAAACTTTTCCATGGGTCTTGCCGCTGGCATCCAGCCAGCCATTGATGATTTCCACGCGATCAAGATTGGCACCTTGTGGATCCTTGCTCACCTGCACCAGGAACGTAGGTGACTTGCCGGCCGGAGCCGCGCTCGGATCGCCACCCATCGGCACCCCTTTCTGGTAACCGACCGTGCCGTCCTCTGCCAGCACATCGGAGGCAGCAAAATTGCCCTGCATCTCTACCCGCGAAGCTGGCAGACTGTCGCTGGCCAGCTTGCCGTAGCAATCATCCTCGCGAATAGCGGCGAGACCGAAGTGGGAATCGGAGCTGCCCACCATCTCGAATTTGTAGTGATTGGCACCAGTGCTCTGCTCAAGTTGCAAGCCTTGCATCAATGCGTTGCGGGCGTAGGAGCCGGCGCTGACCTTGGCATCGGCACCGGTAAGCAATTTGTTGCGCACTTCAAACCCGGCAAACGGATCGTCCGGCGACAACAGCGGATGCGCTTCCGAGGCGCCTTTGATCTGGGTAATTTCCATCACCGGCTCCCAGCGCATACGGGTGCGGGTATAGACGGCCGACAGCGGACGACCATCACTGTCGATCATGTCAAACATCTTGCCGTCCGACATGTTGGAGTTGTGCGGGATCGCGATGAAATCATCGCTGTGAACTTGCCAGGCTCATTGTTTTTTTCTGCCACATCCAGCTGTTCGGCCCAAGTGATTTGGCGGATCTGCGTTATACCGATCCTGCCACCTACAATATCTTCCAGAACATCGTGCGCGAAGGTGCCTACACCGGCCTCGGCATGCCGAATCTCGGCCAGTATCTGAACGAGGCAGAAGCGGACTCCATCAAGCAATTCATTCTGTCGAAGCGCGCAGAGTTGATGAAGTAACGCTGCGTGGCGCTGATGTTGTCAGGCCGGTTTGACTGCTGACAACATCAGGCTCCACGGAGCCAGCCAGAAGATGCCGTGCTCAACATGCGGTTCGTTGTGCACGCGCAGATCAGTAAAGCCGGCAGCGGCGAAGTGTCGCTGCAAAGCGGCCTGCGAGAACAACCGCAGTTCCAGCGTGGAGCCAGGTCCACCGTGAAACACGAGATTGCGGAAAGATTTTTTCACTCCCGCTTTGCTGACATTGTCCAAGACCCACTCGCCGTTTTCGTCCTGACGAATTGTGAAGTCGTGCAGGTCGGGATAGTGCTCAAAGGTGTCGGCTTCCAGACTGAATGGCACCGAGAAAATCGCAATACCGCCGGGCTTGAGCAGCGCATACATATTGTCGAACGCAGACTGGATCGGCGGCGGCACATGCTCGAACACATCCGAGCTGATCACAAAATCATTGACGCCCAGCCACTGCGGCGCCGGCTTCACGATGTCGAGCAGCGGCTCGCAGTGGTAGTAGGTATTGGTATAGCTGAATTTCTGCGCCAACAAAGCTGCGTAGGTATCGGAATCACTCATGCCAAGGCCGGTGATGTGGGGATTGCGTGCGAGCTCGGTGAGCACTTGCACCTTGCCGCAGAAGCGCTCAGTGAGAATGGCCATCATTGCGCGGAACCGCATCACTGAGCTGCACTGTCGGCAGGTGCCGCTTTCGCGCTCCATACTGGTGATCAACGTGTGATTGAGGGCGCCGCAAATGTTGCAGGCCCAGGTCAGTTCACCGGGCTGCGGGAGCGCAGCAGATGCAGCAGCAGCCGAGCGCCCGGGCTTGGCCGCGGGCGTTGTTGCGTCAGCGCTCTGGCTGAACAAGCGCCGTATGAATGGAATTCCTCGCATGACGCAGTTTACCTTTCAATTAAATGCAGAGCTCAGCAACCTGGCCACGATAACTTCATTGGCCTGCGGGAATTTATAAGTCGCCAGTTCACTGATTGGAACCCAGCGCAGGGTCTGACCTTCCCGGCCGTGTGGTTCACCGCTGAAATCACGTACCACCCACACGTCCAGCAGCACCTGCTTGTCACCATAATCATGCTCGGTGATCAGCAGTGGCTCGCTTTGTTCCACAGTGAGATTGAGTTCTTCATGAAGTTCACGTGCCAGCGCAGCCTGCACTGATTCTCCTGCTTCAACCTTGCCACCCGGAAATTCCCACAAACCGCCTTGATGCTTGTGCAGCGGACGCAAAGCCAGCAACACTTCGCCGCTGTCATTGAGAATGACGCCGGCAGCAACGTGGATTCGGCTCAAGTGCGATACTCGGCATTGATGGTGACGTAGTCATGTGAAAAGTCACAAGTCCACAGTGTCTCATCGCAACTGCCGCGTGCGAGTTTGACGATGATGCTGAACTCTTCTTTGGAGAGGACTGACTGACCTGCCGCTTCGGTATAAGTGGCAGCACGTGCACCGCTGCGAACGATGTTGACGTGGTCGAGCCAGATTTCAATGTTGTCAATTTGCAGATTGGCGAGGCCGGCCCGCCCCACCGCCGCCAGGATGCGGCCCCAGTTCGGATCAGACGCAAACAACGCGGTTTTCACCAGTGGTGATTCACCAATCGCATAACCCACCTGCAGGCATTCCTGCGTAGTGGCGCCACCTTCAATCCTGATGGTAACAAACTTGGTGGCGCCCTCGCCGTCACGAATGATGGCCGTGGCCAGTTCGATGAAAACAGTCTGCAATTCCGCAGTAAATCGTTGCTGGTCAGCAGCTGAAAGTGAGTCGAAATGCACGCCGCTTTGGTTACTCGCCACCAGTATGCAGCTGTCATTGGTGGAGGTGTCGCCGTCAACGGTAATGCGATTGAAGGAAAGATCAGCGGCCTGCTTCACCGCAGACTGTGCATCGACTTCAGTCATGCCGATATCAGTAAACACGTAACCCAGCATCGTCGCCATGTTGGGTTTGATCATGCCGGCACCTTTGGCGATGCCGGTGATGGTGACGGTTTTGCCCGCCAGCTGCAGTTGACGCGAGCTCGCTTTCGGCCGCGTGTCAGTGGTCATGATGCCGCGCGCAACCTTGTGCCAGTCGTTGGTCACCAGTTCTGTAAGTGCAGCGTCTACTACTGCAGTGATTTTTGCGGCTGGCAGCAATTCGCCAATCACGCCAGTGGAAAACGGCAACACCGTGTTGGCAGCCACTTTGGCAGCGGTTGCCAAAGCTTCACAGCAGCTTTTTGCTGCCTGCAGGCCGGGCGCGCCGGTACCGGCATTGGCATTGCCGGTATTGATCAACAAATAGCGTGGTGCAGTCGTGGCCAGATGCTGCTGGCACAAGGTGACGGGGGCAGCACAGAAGGCATTGGTGGTGAACACACCAGCGGTAACGCTGCCTGGCGCCAGTTCGAATACCACCACATCCAGCCGTCCGGCTTTCTTGATGCCGGCCGACACTGCCGCCATCCGTACACCGCCAACTGTGTGAAGAGTTCCCAATTCACCGCTACCTACTGCCATCTTGGTTTCCTGTCTCGCTTACCCATACCACTCTGCCGCTCCACATGGAGTTGCTGTCAGGTGTCCAACCTGCCATGACAAGATTTGTATTTCTGCCCGGAGCCACAAGGACACGGCTCATTGCGCCCCACCTTCGGCGCAGTTCGCGTCATCGGTGTGCGTGGCGGCAAAGCTGGCGCGGCGGCTGATGCTTCAGCCAAGGCCGCCTCTGCCTCCGGGTCCTGATGAATGGACTTGCTGATCACCTTGGACTCTTCGGCCTGACGCTGCTTGTCTATTGCATCGACATCCTGTTCCTTGCGGATGCGCACCAGGCTCAGGAACTTGATCACTTCGACCTGGATATTTTTCAGCAACTCCTCAAACAGCTCAAACGATTCGCGCTTGTATTCCTGCTTGGGATTCTTGCCACCGTAGCCCCGCAAACCAATGCCCTGGCGCAGGCTGTCCATCTGGGCCAGATGCTCTTTCCAGTAGGTATCGAGAATCTGCAGCATGATCTGTTTTTCGAAGATGCGCATATTGGTGCCGATTTCTTCGCATTTTTCTTCGTAATCCGCTTCGGCGGCTACCAGGATGCGTTGGCGCAAGGCTTCTTCCGTCATCTGTTTGTCAGCGGCCAGCCACTGATGTACCGGCAATTTCACGCCGAAGTCAGAGGCCAGTGCGAGTTCAAGACCCGGCACATCCCATTGATCATCAATGCTGCCAGGCGGCATGAAGGTGTCGACGCAATCGTAAACCACGGTTTTGCGCATATCCTTGATCACATCAGAAATGTCATCAATTTCCATCAGCTCGTTGCGACGGTTATAGATGATCTTGCGCTGTTCATTGGCCACATCATCATATTCCAGCAATTGCTTGCGAATATCGAAGTTGCGGTTTTCAACCTTGCGCTGCGCTTTCTCGATCGAATTGGTGACGATGCGATGTTCGATCGCTTCACCTTTTTCCATGCCGAGACTGCGCATCATGTTGGCGACTTTTTCAGAGGCAAACAGCCGCATCAGATTGTCATCCAGCGACAGATAGAAACGCGAATAGCCGGGATCACCCTGACGGCCGGCGCGACCGCGCAACTGGTTATCGATGCGGCGTGATTCATGACGTTCGGTGCCGATGATGTGCAAGCCGCCTGCGGCCAATACTTCATCTTGCCGTTGTTTCCAGTTCGCCTTGATCTCGGCAATACGCTGCTCGGTGCGCTGCACTTCGGGCAGCGCTGCCACTTCCGCCTGCCAGCGACCACCGAGCACAATATCAGTACCGCGGCCTGCCATGTTGGTGGCGATCGTTACCGTGCCTGGCCGGCCGGCTTCAGCAATGATTTCAGCTTCCTGCGCATGGAATTTGGCATTGAGCACGTTGTGTTTTATTTTTTGCTTGTTGAGAAATTCCGAAAGAATTTCCGACGTTTCAATGCTGGCAGTACCCACCAGCACCGGCGCACCCTTGTCGCGGATGGCAACAATGTCCTGCACGATGGCATCGAACTTTTCCTGGGTACTCAGATAGACCACGTCATTGTCATCTACACGTACCATCGGCTTGTTGGTGGGGATGACTACCACGTCCAGGCCGTAAATCTGGTGGAATTCAAAAGCTTCAGTATCGGCGGTGCCGGTCATGCCTGACAGCTTGGAGTACTGGCGGAAATAATTCTGGAAGGTGGTAGAGGCCAGCGTCTGGCTTTCATTCTGGATCGCCACGTTTTCCTTGGCTTCAATGGCCTGGTGCAAACCTTCCGACAGCCGACGACCCTGCATGGTGCGACCGGTGTGTTCGTCGATCAGGACAATCTGGTCCTCCTGCACGATGTATTCAATGTCCTTGTGAAACAAATAATGGGCGCGCAATGCTGAATTCAATTGGTGCAGCAAGGTGAGATTGGTGGCGGAGTACAGGGATTCGTTTTCCTGCAACAGCCCCCTGCTCACCATCAGCTTTTCCACTTTTTCATGGCCGGGATCGGTCAATTCGACTTGTCGCTGCTTTTCATCGACATAGAAATCGCAATCGGGTGCCTCATAGACTTCAATTTGCCGTTCGAGCTGGGACTTTTCGGCCGGCTTGTCGCCTTTCTTCAGCAAGGGCACCAGCGAGTTGATGTCCTTGTAGCGCTTGGAAGAATCGGTAACAGCTCCGGAAATGATCAGTGGGGTTCTGGCTTCATCGATCAGGATCGAATCCACTTCATCGATGATGGCAAAATTCAGCCCGCGCTGGTTGCGATCCTGCAGACGGAACGCCATGTTGTCGCGCAGATAGTCAAAACCGTATTCATTGTTGGTGCCATAAGTGATATCAGCCAGGTAGGCCTCGCGTTTTTCTTCCTGGTCCTGGTTCGGGACAACTACGCCAACCGTCATCCCGAGAAATTCATAAACCGGTCGCATCCAGTTGGCATCACGCCGGGCCAGGTAGTCGTTGACCGTCACCAGATGCACGCCCTTGCCAGACAGAGCATTCAAATAGGCTGGCAAGGTTGCTACCAGCGTCTTGCCTTCACCGGTACGCATCTCGGCAATCTTGCCCGAATGCAGCACCATGCCGCCGATCATTTGCACATCGAAGTGACGCATCTGCATGACACGCACTCCGGCTTCACGTACCACTGCGAAAGCTTCGGGCAACAGGTCATCCAAGGTTTCGCCCTTGGCCAGGCGTTGCTTGAATTCAGCGGTCTTGGCTTGCAGTTGAGCATCATCCAGCTTCTGCAACTCTGGCTCGAAGGCGGCAATCTGGGTGACGGCCCTGGCGAGCTTCTTCAACTCGCGATCGTTTTTACTGCCAAACAGCCATTTGAGTAGGAACATAGGATTTACCGCATTTACTGATTGATAAAGTGGAATACCACAACAGGACAACAGGGGCCGGGCTGTAACAGCCTCAAGCCGGGAGGCGCCACGAGGGCGGGGAGTTCAGCGGATGGTGCTGTGGATGTACGCGGCAGGATCTACAACACGGCCGTTCTTGTGCACTTCAAAGTGTACATGCGGGCCAGTGGAGCGCCCGGATGTGCCGGACAGTGCAATGACCTGGCCTTTCTTGACGACATCACCTTCTTTCACCAGCAGTTTCTGGTCATGGGCATACAGTGTTTCATAGCCGTTGCCATGATCGATTTGCACCAACTGGCCAAAGCCGTCTTTGGTACCGGAAAAATTGACGACACCAGCAGCCAGTGCAAATACATCTTCCCCGAGCCGGCCGGTATTGAAGTCCACCCCCTGATGCACTGCCAGATTGCCGGTGAAAGGGTCAAGACGGCGTCCGTATTCGGAGCTGATATAGCCACCAATAATCGGGCGGCCTGACACATCGAACTCGGCGAGACTGTGTCGTTCGGTCATCACGGAGTTCAGCAACTCAAGCTGACGCTGGCGTTGGGCTATGCGTTTTTCCAGTGCTTCGATTTCGTTTTGCAGATCCGGATCGGTTAGCTTGGTCTCGTCCTGCGCTTCCGGGCCGCCCAGCGAAGGGTCGTTTTTGAAATTGAAATCCTTGGCAGGCAAGCCGGCCACACCAGACAACTTTTCACCGAGGGCATCAAGCCGCACCAGACGGGCTTGCAAATTGGCCAGTCGAATGGTCAGTGCTTCCAGGCGACTGTAGGCATCGGTTTTGACCTTGGCGAGATCCGCCTGTTGTTCACGCAGGGATTCGATCCAGGACTCGGCTGTCTCATCACGAGAGACTTTGGTCCCACGCGCTTCCGCCACCAGGTAAGCCCCATAGCCAATAAGCATGGGCAGGCCAAGGAGGCAAAGACTGAGGGCTAATCGCGTCCAACCTTTAACAGTGATGGAACGGGATGCGCCATGGCTGGCATCAACAAAGATGATTTTCATTTTTTATGGAGTAAATCGGATTCCCAAAACCGCCGGCAAGGCTAGCCAGCGGACACAATGGGCCGAAGATAGCAGAAAAACTCTTTAGCCTGCAAAGACTGGTCGCAGGTAGGAAATGGGAGCTTCGGTTTCAGCTTCGAAAGTTACGATTTCCCAGCAGTCCTTGCTGGAAATAAGCTTACGCAACAACAGGTTATTGAGCGCATGGCCGGATTTGTAGCCACTGAACTCGCCGATCAGGGTTTTGCCGAGCAGGTAAAGATCACCAATGGAATCAAGGATCTTGTGCTTGACGAATTCGTCTTCATAGCGCAAGCCATCTTCGTTCAGCACGCGGTAATCGCCGATGGCTACCGCATTATCCATGCTGGCACCGAGGGCCAGATTACGATTTCGCAGCTCTTCAAATTCGTGCATAAAGCCAAAGGTGCGGGCTCGACTGACTTCTTTTACGAAAGAAGTGCTCGAGAAATCGATGCAGGCGTGTTTGGTGTATTTGCGATGCACTGGATGGTCATATAACAAGGTATAAGCCACTTTGAAACCGTTGAACGGCTTCAGTTTCACCACTTTGTCACCCTGGTTGACGCTGATTTCCTTGGTGATGCGAATATATTTTTTGGGGGCGTCCTGCTCTTCAATGCCGGCAGACTGGATCAGGAACACGAACGGGCCGGCACTGCCATCCATAATGGGCACTTCGGCGGCACTCACATCTACATAGGCATTATCAATGCCGAGGCCTGACATTGCCGACATCAGGTGTTCTACCGTGGAAATCCGCACATCGCCTTTCACCAGAGTGGAAGAAAGCGTGGTTTCACCCACATTCTCGGCCAAAGCCGGAATGCTCACGACAGGATTGAGATCGGTGCGGGTAAATACGATGCCGGTATCGACTGGCGCCGGACGCAACGTCAGGAACACCTTTTCACCGGTGTGCAAGCCGATGCCGGTGGCTTTGATGCTGTTCTTGAGTGTTCGTTGGCGGATCATGATTCTCGTTTTACCTTTGCCTAATCTCGGAATATTAGCAAACCCCAAGCCAAGCCCCAACTGGAAAGATTAAGCCCGCCTGAACTGACGACCGGGGGCGGTGGTCGTCAGTCCGACTGTGGCGGGCTGTTTCATCAACTAATCTGCTTGTTTACGGATAAAGGCAGGAATGTCGAGAAAATCCATGTCGGCTTCAGCACCTGCTGCCTTTGCGTAGACAGTCTGCGGCTGGGAAGGTTCCGGTCTATTGGCAGACTGGCGGCGCAAAGCCGTGGGTCGGTCCAGCCCGGTATAGTCCGGACGCTTGGCTGAGCGAGGCGGATTGTCCACCACCACACGGGCCGGCACCGGCTGCATTTGCTCCAGGGCCGAAGCCAGACCGGTTGCCACAACGGTGACACTGATTTCTTCGCCCATGGAAGCGTCGATGACAGTACCGACAATTACAGTGGCCTGTTCCGAGGCAAATTCGGAAATGATGTTGCCGACCTGCGAGTATTCACCCAGCGTCAGACTTTCATTGGCAGTGATATTGACGAGAATGCCACGCGCACCTTGCAGATTCACGTCTTCCAGCAACGGACTCTTGATCGCCGCTTCCGCAGCTTCCTGTGCACGGTTCTCGCCAGTGGCACGGCCACTGCCCATCATCGCCATGCCCATTTCGGACATGACAGTGCGCACGTCGGCAAAATCGACGTTGATCAAGCCTTCTCGGGTGATCAGGTCGGAAATGCCTTTGACAGCGCCCAGCAACACATCATTGGCCTTGCCGAAGGCATCCAGCAGGGAAGAGCCACTGCCCAGCACCGACATGAGTTTTTCATTCGGTATCGTGATCAGCGAATCCACATGTTCTGACAGTTCGCGTATGCCTTGATCTGCCTGTGCCATGCGCTTGCGGCCTTCAAAGCTGAAGGGTTTGGTGACTACAGCCACGCACAGTATCCCCATTTCGCGGGCAATATCGGCAAACACAGGCGCTGCACCGGTGCCAGTGCCACCGCCCATGCCGGCCGTGATGAAGACCATGTCGGCACCATCGATCACTTCGCGGATACGTTCACGATCTTCCATTGCCGCCTGGCGTCCGATCTCCGGACGGCCACCGGCGCCCAGCCCGCGCGTAACATGCGGGCCCAGCTTGAGAATGGTTCTGCAGTCGAGCTTGTCCAGCGCCTGCGCATCAGTGTTGGCGCAGATAAAATCCACTCCATCAATGCATTTGTTGATCATGTGTTTGACGGCATTACAACCGCCGCCGCCTACTCCGATCACCTTGATTACTGCTTGTTGTGAAGTTTCATCAACAATATCAAAAATACTCATTTTTAAGCCCCCGCTTGTAGTTGAAAACACGTTACTGCCATTGCTGCTGCGTTACTGCTTCTTGCTTTTTCTGTCTTGCTCTTCGGAACTGCTGCCATCAGATGTTGCTTAATTTGCCTGTTCAGTCTTACTCCTCCCTGATGAAGAACTTCTTCACCTTTTCGAAGATGCGGATGGCCGGCTCGCGATCAGGCAAGCGGCCTTTTTGTTGCTGCATGTGTTTCATGCCGTACAGCAGCAAGCCCACACCGGTGGAATAGGTGGGATTGCGCACGATATCGGTGAGACCACCGACTTCCGTTGGCATGCCAATGCGCACCGGCAAATGGAATATTTCTTCAGCCAGCTCAACCACACCTTCCATCTTGCTGGTGCCACCGGTGAGCACGAGTCCGGCTGCCAGCACATCGGCATAGCCGCTGTGACGAATTTCAGCCTGGATGAGATGGAACAGCTCGTCATAGCGCGGCTCCACTACATCGGCGAGCGCCTGCCGCGACAATTCGCGGGATGGCCGTTCACCCACGCCGGGGACATTGATCATGTCGTCCGGACTTGCCAGCTGTGCAAGAGCGCAGGCATATTTGATTTTGAGGTCTTCGGCAAATTCGGTGGGAGTACGCAACGCCATGGCGATGTCGTTGGTGACCTGGTCACCGGCAATCGGAATCACGCCAGTGTGACGAATCGCACCCTCGGTGAAGATCGCAATATCAGTGGTGCCACCACCAATATCGATCATGCAAACGCCAAGCTCTTTCTCGTCGTCAGTAAGCACCGAATAGCTGGAGGCGAGCTGTTCAAGAATTATTTCTTCCACTTCCAGACCGCAGCGACGAATGCATTTCTCGATGTTCTGGTAGGCATTACTCGCGCAGGTCACCAGATGGACTTTGGCTTCCAACCGCACACCACTCATGCCCAGCGGTTCTTTAACACCTTCCTGGGAGTCGATGATGTATTCCTGCGGCAGGATGTGCAGGATTTTCTGGTCGGCCGGAATCGCCACTGCCTGGGCCGCATCAATCACACGCTCTATATCAGCCGGATACACTTCACGATCACGAATTGCCACGATGCCATGCGAATTCATGCTGCGGATATGGCTGCCAGCGATGCCGGCATAGACCGAGTGAATGCGGCAACCGGCCATCAACTCGGCTTCTTCAATGGCGCGCTGGATCGATTGCACAGTCGATTCGATGTTGACGACGGTGCCTTTCTTCAAGCCGCGTGAGCGATGGCGGCCGATGCCGATGATGCTCAGGCTGCCGTCAGCATTCACTTCGCCTACGATAGCCACCACTTTGGATGTGCCAATATCGAGTCCGACGATCATGTTGTTGCTGTTCTGGTTAGCCATGTTCAAGTACCTGCACAGTCATCATTGGTTTTTTCATCGCGCTGTCACCGCCCCCGATTTTTTGGCCTCGGTCTTGCCGTTAATCACACTGCGCCTCGCCACGGCCAAACCATTGCGATAACGCAAATCAATTGCCACAATTTGCTGCATTTCCTTGCCGTACTCCGACTGCAGAAAAACCACCAGCCGGCGCAAGCGCTCCAATACATCCTGTCGACCCAGCTTCACCCACACACCATTGGTCAGCGTGAGTTCATACGAGCCGCTGTTGTTGAGAGTAAGATCGCGAATACGCACTCCCAGCGGATAAAGCAGCTGGTTGAATTCCTGGTATTGGCGCATCACTTTTGCTTCGCTGTGGTCTGGCCCTGACAAAAGCGGCAATTGCTGCAGTTCTTCTATGTTTTCCGGCTGGAAAACCTGGCCTTGCTGGTTAAGCAACTGCTTGCTGCCCCAACGTGCAATCGCGATTTCTTCTTCCACTGTGATGCTGAGCGCATCCGGCCATTGGCGGCGTATTTCGGCAGCCCTTATCCATGGCAAGTCTTCCAGTTTTTGTTTAATACGATCAAGATTCACCGAGATAAGACTTGTGCTTACTTCCGCGCCAATGGCATTTTTGATCTGCTGTTCGGTAACAAATGTGAGCGTTCCTTCGATTTGAACTTTTTCGATCTTCTGCGATTTGACTTTTTCCACAGCCAAATTCACACCAAAGCCGACCACAACCAGCACAACCACACTGAATAAGATCGCCAGTACACGCCCGAGCGTTAAACGAGCACCATCCACAATTTCCAGCCGCTCAATCGCTCTGGGCGGAGCCTGACGGCGCAGCGGACGTGCCCCTGGAATCATTGCCCTATCCATGCATCGCCTCCTTTCTGCAAGAGGAATGCAGTATCTGCAGGACCAGCGCGTCAAAATCCAGCCCTGCTGCAAGTGCGGACATCGGCACCAATGAGTGGCTGGTCATGCCGGGGGCAGTATTGACTTCGAGCAACCAGAACGCGCCGGCAGCATCCTGCATTACATCCACACGACCCCAACCAGAGCAGCCCAGCGCACGATAGGCTGCCAGCGCCAACTGCTGGATTTCCGCAGTCTTTTCGGCAGTCAGTGGTGCCGGGCAGTGATAGCGGGTTGCGTTGGAAACGTATTTGGCTTCGAAATCGTAGAACTTGTTGGCGCTCTCCAATTCGATCACTGGCAGCACGTCCTCTGCCAGCACACTGACCGTGTATTCACGTCCACGAATCCAGCGTTCGGCCATAACATGCGCATCGAATTCACTGGCCTTGCGCCAGGCAGCCTGCAACTGCTCAACGGTTTCAGCCATGCCGATGCCGATACTGGAGCCTTCAAACACCGGTTTCACAAAACAAGGTCCCAGCTGTGCCAGCACGGCGTCAAAATCAGTATGCGCATGCAGTTCAGCAAACTCTGCGGTTGCAAGACCCAACTGCAACCAAAGCAGCTTGCTGCGTATCTTGTCCATCGCCAATGCAGAAGCCAGCACGCCACTGCCGGTATAAGGCAGGCCCAACCATTCCAGAGCACCTTGCAACTTGCCATCTTCGCCATCGCGGCCATGCAACATCAGGAAAGCCCGGTCCGGACACGCCTGCATCAGTTGCTGCAACAAGGTGCTGTCAGCATCAATGCCATAGGCATCTACATTGCTGCGCAACAACGATTCCAGTACAGCTTTGCCGCTGATCAGCGAAATCTCACGCTCGGCAGAAGTCCCGCCCATTACAACGGCGACGCGACCATAGCGTTGGGGCGACCAGAGCTTAGCCATCGCCAAGACCCTCCGCTGCCAGCTGTTTGCAAATCATGCCGATATTGCCGGCTCCCTGCGTTACCAGGATGTCGCCATCGCGCAGAACTTCGTTGAGAATCTGTTTAAGCTCCTCCGGTTTCTTCACCAGCACCGGATCAAGCCGGCCACGCTGACGGATGCTGCGGCACAGGTTCTTGCTGTCGGCGCCTTTGATGGGCTTTTCACCAGCGGAATACACTTCCAGCATCAACAGCAGATCGACTTCATTGAGCACGTCGACGAAATCATCATAGAGATCGTGGGTACGACTGTAACGATGCGGCTGATAGATCATCACCAGACGCTTGTCAGGCCAGCCATCACGGATCGCGCGGATGTTGGCCGCAACTTCAGTGGGATGATGGCCATAGTCATCAACCAGCATCACCGTGCCGCGTTTGCAATGCAACGGCGGCTGTACATCGAAGCGGCGACCAACTCCCTGGAAAGCAGTGATACCGGCCTGGATGTGCTTGTCAGCGATTTTTTCATCGGTAGCCACGGCAATTGCAGCAGTGGCGTTAAGCACATTGTGAATGCCCGGCATGTTGATGGTGATTGGCAACTTGTCGGCATGACCTGGACGCCGCACTGAAAAGCTGGTCACGCGTTCCTTCTGCACAACATCACTGATCCTGAAATCAGCCTGTTCGGAAAAGCCGTAGGTAAGCACCGGGCGGGCAACCAGCGGCATAATTTCGCGAATCACCGGATCGTCAACACACAGCACGGCCAACCCGTAGAACGGCAGGTTGTGCAGAAAGGCTACGAAAGCCTGTTTGAGTTTTTCGAAATCCCCGTCATAGGTGGCCATATGGTCATCATCAATATTGGTCACCACCGCCACCATCGGCAACAGATGCAGAAATGAAGCATCGCTCTCGTCGGCTTCTGCCACTATGTATCGGCTGGCCCCGAGCTTGGCATTGGTACCGGCGCTGGTCAGCAGTCCACCGATCACATAAGTAGGATCCATGCCGCCTTGTGCCAGCAGCGAGGCGATCAAACTGGTAGTCGTGGTCTTGCCATGGGTTCCGGCGATCACGATCGAATGGCGATAGCGCATCAATTCCGCCAGCATTTCTGCGCGACGAATGATCGGAATGCGCCGCGCCATGGCGGATTTTATTTCAGCATTGCTGCTGTCTACAGCGGTCGATACCACCACTACATCAGCCGCACCAAGATTTTCTTCTTGATGACCTATATGTACCGTGGCACCCAGAGCCCGCAAACGACGCGTGGTGGCGCCTTCACCCAGATCGGAACCTGAAATGGCATAGCCCTGATTCAGCAACACTTCGGCGATACCGCTCATGCCAGCGCCGCCGATGCCGATGAAATGGATCTTGCGGATGCGGCGCATCTCCGGAATGTTGCCGGTACGGGAAAGATTAATGCCGGCTTCAGCCATTGCACGCCTCCAGACATAAACGAGCCACCGTACTGCCCGCATCACGTTTGCCGGCATTGCGCGATGCGGTGGCTTGTTGCAGCAGCTGTGAACGATTGCCGGCAATACTCACCAGCAAATTGCGCAGCGATTCTGCGGTTAATTCTTTTTGACTCAGCACGCTGGCTGCACCCGCTGCGGCCATTTGTTCGGCGTTGACGGCTTGATGATTGTCGGCGGCAAACGGATAGGGCACCAGAATTGCAGCCATGCCAATCGCGCTCAGCTCGGCCAGGGTGCTGGCACCGGCGCGACTCAACACCACATCCGCCCACTCATAGGCTTCCGCCATGTTGTCGATAAATTCACTCACTTTGATGTGCTCACCAATTGGCAAGCCGGCCGATTGATAGCCTTGCAAAGTAGCTTGCAACTTGTTGCGTCCACACTGATGGCGTACTTGTGGCCGCCCTGCTGCATCGATGCCCGCCAGTGCCGCTGGCACCAATTCGTTGAACACTGCAGCGCCAAGGCTGCCGCCCAGCACGAGCAAGCGCGGGTTGCCGTGGCGACCGGCCATGCGTTGTGCAGGCGGCATTACCTGCAAAATGTCGGCACGCACCGGGTTGCCGACATACCTGATTTTATTGGCACAGACGTGGTTGCCACTTATGCGGGCAGCGCCGAATTTGCGGGCAAAAGCCCCGGGGAAACCTTCAAGCACCAGTTTGGCCATAGGAAACAGCCATGCATTGGCCAGACCAGCTACGGCATTCTGTTCATGGATCACCAAGGGCTTGCCGAGCAGCCGTGCGGCCACACCGCCAGGACCTGTAACATAGCCGCCCATGCCCAGCACGCAGGCAGGGTTAAGGCGACGGATCAACAGCATCGACTGCGCTATCGCCAACAGCACCGAGAAGGGTGCGAGCAATTTGCGCAGCACGCTCTTGCCACGCACACCAGCCACACTGATGAAATGCAGCGGAATCTGGCTATTGGCCAGCACACGCACTTCGATACCGGCACGCGTGCCAAGCCATTCCACTTGCGAACCTTTGGCAATCAATTCATTGGCAATGGTCAAGGCAGGAAACACATGGCCACCGGTACCGCCTGCCATGATCAGAATTTTCGGTTGCACGAGGGAGGCGGCCACGGTCATCGCGCCTCTCCCATATGCTGCGGCGCCATGGTGCGCGGCTGCGTGGTGTACAGGTGATGTTCGATATCGATGCGCAGCAGGATAGCCACCATCACAATGCTCATGATGAGGCTGGAACCACCATAACTGAGAAAGGGCAGCGTCAAGCCCTTGGTAGGCATCAAGCCCATGTTGACTGCGGCATTGATGATTAGCTGCCCAAGGAACAACAGGCTGATGCCATAGCCAAGATAAGCTGCAAACAAACGGCCGCTTTCTTCATTGCGACGCGAGATGATAAGTGCGCGGGCAATGAACGCAAAGAACAGGATCAGCAAGATCAGTACTCCGAACATTCCCAGCTCTTCGGCGATGATGGCCAGTACAAAATCGGTATGAGCTTCCGGCAGGAAATACATTTTCTGGATGCTGTTGCCAAGGCCAACCCCGAACCACTCGCCACGACCAAAGCCGATCAATGCCTGTGCCAACTGGTAACCGGAACCAAATACCACGTCTTCATTGAAAGGGTTCTGTAAGCTTTGCAGAAAGGTGGTGAGGCGGGCCTGACGATAGCTTGAAGTGATAATTGCCAACCAGGCTCCGCCCCCCAGAATGCCGCCGGCGACTGTCATGTAGAAAGTGTTGATGCCACCCAGAAACAGCATGCCCATCACAGCAAGGCACAGTACTACGGTGGCACCGAAATCCGGCTCAATCAGCAACAGCCCAACTACCGGCGCCAGCAACAAAGCTGGATAGATGAATCCCCGCAACGAAGAACGTACCAGCTCGCGATGCCGACTGAGAAACCAGGCGGTAAACACCACCACGAACAGCTTCGCCACTTCCGAAGCCTGCAGGGAAAAGCCTGGCAGGGCAATCCAGCGGGTAGAACCATTCACCTTGTGGCCTATACCAGGGATCAGAACCATCACCAGCACCAGATAGGCAACAAACAACAGCAGCACGCTGCTGCGATACCACAGCCGCATCGGATTCATGATGATGGCCCCAGCCAATATCAGTCCGACTACCAGGAACGTCAGCTGTCGTTTAAAAAAGTAAAAAATATCGCCATAGGACCTGCTGGCAATTTCAATCGAAGCTGAAGTCATCATCACCAGCCCGAATACCAGCAGCAATGCTGACATGATTATCAAAGGCGGATCACC
>CAINTJ010000113.1 GCA_903853385.1 uncultured Gammaproteobacteria bacterium | reverse complement strand
TGATTTCACTCAACGGCATTGCCTATCTCATCACCATCATTGCGTTCGGATCGTTCGCCCTGATTCTCAACAGTGATTCACTGGCAGAAATCGCACAACTGCCAGCCGGCTTTGTGCATGCCGCGTCAATCGTGTTTATGGTGGTGGATGTCACTCTGGTCCTGATGTTCACCCCATGGTTGTCACGCAAGATTGAAAGGCGTTTGCTGATCAAGCTGCCTTCGATTAGCCAGGGTCTTGGCTTCCTGGCAGCGGGTGCACTCGACATGGCGCTGTCCGCACTGGTGCTCTGGTTGTTGTTGCCGGCTGGCAGTATTGGTTATGGTCCGTTTGCGGCCATTTATACCGTAGCCATTGCACTGGGTTTGCTTAGCCAGATCCCAGGTGGCGTTGGGGTATTTGAAGCAATCATACTGTCAGCGCTCGATGATTATATGGATCCCACCACCATTGCCAGCGCACTGGTACTGTACCGGCTGATCTATTACGTACTGCCGCTATTGGTCGCCACCGGTCTGGTGGTGTGGTACGAGGTGCTCAACAACCTGCTCAAACCCCTGCACAAGGCGTTCATCGGTGTAGCACCCAATCTGCTGGCGATGGTTTCAACATTGGTGGGCACCCTGCTGCTGTTCTCAAGTGCCACACCAACCACCCAGGAAGCCGAAGAAGCCTTGCATGCAGACGTACCACTGTTTCTGGTGGAAGCTTCACATTTCTTCGGCAGTATCGCCGGCCTGGCCTTGCTGTTGGTAACCCGTGGCTTGCTGCATCGCCAGAATGGCGCCTGGCTGATCGCCTTCGTCAGCGCGATGATTGGTGCGCTGCTGGCCTTGCCCAAGGGCGTGGCCGTGCTGGAATTATCAGTGTCGTTGCTGCTGTGTCTGTATCTGTACATGTCGCGGCATTTGTTTACCCGCCATTCGATGCTGGTCAACGGCACACTTACCCAGGGATGGTGGCTATATCTGATCGCCGTGCTGACCTGCAGCATGTGGCTGCTGTTCTTTGCCTATCGTGATGTCGAATATTCACAGCAACTGTGGTGGCAATTCGAATTCAACGGCCATGCACCGCGTTCATTACGCTCAATGATGACGGTAATCCTGATTACTTTCGCGGTGGGCATCTGGCAATTGCTGCGTGAACCAGACGTGGAAGATCCTCCGGGTGACGCACAAGCCACCGGTAAAGCACTGGACATCGCTCTCGACCAGGACAATCCGGATGTATTGCTGGTAGCGATGGGTGACAAGTCATTGCACTTTTCGGCCACTGAAAAAGCCTTCGTGATGTATCGCAAGATCGGCAGATCGTGGATTTCGCTCTACGATCCGGTGGGTCCGGAAAATGAAAAAGCAGATCTGATCTGGGATTTCATAGATCGCGCCGAGCGCCACGGTGGCCGTGTGGCTTTTTACGAAGTGCGTCCGGAAAACCTGCCCTACTACCTAGATGCCGGCATGAAAACCTGGAAGGTTGGCGAGTGCGCCATTGTTGATCTGCCGAGGTTTGATCTGGAAGGCCCGCACCGCTACAAACTACGGCAGGCATGCAAACGCGGCGAACGTGACGGTCTGCAATTGAGCATCATCGGCCGCGAACAATTGTCTGAAGTATTTGCACAACTGGAAGCCGTATCCAATGACTGGCTGGCAGCCCAGAACACCCGTGAAAAAACCTTTTCACTCGGCCATTTTGATTACAACTATATTGCCGCCCAACCAATAGCGCTTGTTAAGGAACATGGCAAAATCGTCGCCTTTGCCACCCTGCAAACCACCCACAACAAACACGAAGTCAGTCTTGATCTGATGCGCTATGTGGATTCGGCTCCCAAATCCTGCATGGAGTTTCTGTTCCTGCAGTTATTGTTGACGTTTCGCGATCAGGGCTATCAGCGCTTCTCGCTCGGCATGGCGCCAATGTCAGGCATGCCACAGCATCGCCTGGCCAACCGCTGGCACCGCCTCGCCAAATTCATCTATACCCATGGCGAACATTTCTACAACTTTCAGGGTTTGCGTGCTTTCAAACAGAAATTCAGTCCCGAATGGGAAGCCCGTTATCTGGTTACTACACCGGGCTATCTGCCTATTGTCGCTCTCAAGGACATTGCAATGCTGGTCAGTGGCGGCTTCAAGGGAGTAATCAGCAAATGAGAATGCTGTTGTCAGCGGTAGCCCTTCTGCTGTTCATGCTCTGTGGCTGCACCCCGGCCCCGACTGCCGTGCTGACAACGCACGGACGCTTCAAGGAAATCAAGGTTTACCACAATGAAGGTAATGACGATCCACTGGTAATGCTGGTTTATGACGATCAAAGCGAAACCGCTCTGACCGACAAACTGGTAGCCAAGATGCTGGATCGGCATACCGATGTCATTACTGTCAGCACTTCACAGATCAAAAAGGACTTTTCCGTTGATGTAGCCAAGTGTTACAGCATCAGTGGCGATTTCGATAACCTGGCGCGCTACCTGGAAGCCTACCTGCACTATCAAGGCTTCATTCCACCCATCGTCATGACCACTCCCGGCAGCCAGCCACTGACCGCGCTGGTGCTACCAAAACTTTCTGGCAAGTCCTATCTGGGCCGCTTTGATCTGACCCAGACCAAGGGCAAACCCGTGGCTGCAGACCCCGCCCCCTGCACTCCCAATCCAGGTTCTCCTGCTATTGAAGCGGCGCCGGCCATAGCCATTAACCTTGATGGCAACAAAGTGGATTCAGATGAACTGGCCGCAGCATTTCAACAGCTGTATCAACGCTTGCCGCCAGAGCAGAAACTGGATGATGCGATTGCAGACCTGCCACTAACCGAATTGCCGTCAGCCAATCCCGGCGGCGACAGCCTGGCAATCGTAATCTCCGGCGATGGCGGCTGGGCCGGCTTTGACAAGGCGCTGGCTGAAGCATTGCAAGCCAAGGATATTGACGTGGTTGGCTGGGATTCACTGCGCTATTTCTGGCAGCCCCGCACACCCCAATCGGTGGCCGCCGATCTCAACAAGATTATTGCCTACTACATGTCGCACTGGTCGAACAAGAAACTGTACTTGCTCGGATTTTCCCAAGGTGCCAACGTGCTGCCTTTCATCTTGCCGCTGCTGGAACCGGCGGGCAGAAATGCGCTGGCAAAAGTAGAGTTGATAAGTCCGGAACATTACGCACAATTTGAATTCCATCTGGGCAACTGGGTACACAGCACCGAAGATGGCATGGCGCTGTTGCCGGCTTTGCGCGATCTGAAAGATATGAACATCATTTGTATTTTTGGCAGTGGCGACAAGGCCACAGTGTGTCCGGATCTGGTTGATACCAACATCAAGGTGCACGGCTTCAAAGGCGGTCACCACCTCACCATCGACATCCCCGACATGGTAGACATGCTGCTGGAATAATGCCCGCCCGGCCATCGCCGGAACGCCGGAGCTGAGCCATGTTTTTGGTCATGTTAATGCGGTTTTAGGCCTATTTTTTCAGGCGATAACCGGTTTTGAATATCCAGTAAATGATCACAATGAACATCAGCAGGAACAGTGCGGTCATGCCGAGGCTGGTGACGACATTGACGTCGGCGATCTCATAGAAACTCCAGCGAAAACCGCTGACCAGATACACAACCGGGTTGAACAAGGTCAGCTTCTGCCACAGTGGCGGCAGCATGTTGATCGAGTAGAAACTGCCGCCGAGAAATGTGAGGGGCGTGATGATCAACAGCGGGATGATCTGCAGTTTTTCCCAGCTGTCGGCCCAGATACCGATGATGAAACCGAACAGGCTGAACGCCACTGAAGTCAGCACCAGGAACAGTGCCATCGTGAACGGATGCAGAATGGTCAGATCCACAAACAACGAAGCCGTCAGCAAAATGATCGAGCCGATCATGATGGATTTGCTGGCAGCAGCGCTGACATAACCAACCACAATTTCCAGCGGCGACACCGGTGCCGACAGCACCTCGTAGATGGTGCCGATAAATCGGGGAAAATAGATAGCGAACGAGGCGTTGGAAATACTCTCGGTGAGTATCGACAACATGATCAGCCCCGGCACCAGAAAGGCGGCATAGGGCACACCCTGGATGTCGGTCATACGCGAACCTATCGCACTACCGAATACGATGAAATACAACGAAGTCGACAACACCGGTGACAGGATGCTCTGGATCAGCGTGCGGAAAGTCCGGCCCATTTCAAACTGGTAGATGGCGCGAATCGCATAAAAATTCATAAGAAACTCCGTTACTTCTTCACCAGATTGACGAAAATTTCTTCGAGCGAATTCTGGCGGGTATCGAGATCATTGAAGCGGATGCCGGCAGCATCCACCGCATCCAGCAACAGCGTGATGTCAGAACTGTCGGTGCGAGTGTCATAGGTATAGACCAGGGTCTTGCCCTCGGCCTGCAAACTTATGTTGTAGTTGGCCAGTCCGGCCGGAATGGCAGACAGTGGCTGCAGCAAATGCAGATACAGTCGTTTTTCACCCAGTTTGCGCATCAATACATCCTTGTCTTCTACCAGAATTATTTCACCCTTGTTGATTACCGCCACCCGGTCCGCCATCTCCTCGGCCTCTTCAATATAGTGGGTGGTAAGTATGATGGTAACCCCTGATTTCTTCAGTTCGCGCACCACATTCCACATATCTTTGCGCAACTCCACATCGACCCCGGCAGTGGGCTCATCAAGAAACAGGATGCGCGGTTCATGTGCCAGCGCCTTGCCAATCATTACCCGCCGTTTCATTCCGCCGGACAGCGTCATGATGCGGCTGTCCTTTTTGTCATCAAGTGACAGTGATTTGAGAACCGACTGGATAAAAGCCGAGTCAGGTCGCTTGCCGAATACGCCGCGGGAAAACGACAGCGTGGCAGTCGGCGTTTCAAAGGCATCAGTAGCCAGTTCCTGCGGCACCAGCCCGATCAGTTTGCGGGCGGCACGATAGTCCTTGATGATGTCGTAGCCATCAATCAGCACTCGCCCGCCACTTGGATTGACAATGCCACAGACAACACTGATCAAAGTGGTTTTGCCAGCGCCATTGGGCCCCAGCAGCGCAATGATCTCGCCTTCACGAATTTCCAGATTGATATTGTTGAGAGCCTGGAAACCCGAGGCGTAAACCTTGCTGAGATTTTCGATTTTGATTATGGCAGACATGAAGGAACTCATTGTAATAACAGCGCCGGCAGCGTTGGCAGCGTTGGCAGCGTTGGCAGCGTTGGCAGCAACTCTAACAGATCAGCACGAATATCCCGCCAGTGG
>CAINTJ010000112.1 GCA_903853385.1 uncultured Gammaproteobacteria bacterium | reverse complement strand
GCTTGCTGCCATAGCGGCAACAACCGGCACATGCGCGGATCTTTTACTACTGAGTCCCAAGTCAGATCAAATTCTGCTTTCAGAATGTTTTCTAACTGAGGGATTTTGCTATGAACTTCGGTTTTGATTGCCCATTCTTCAGGAAGTAGCCGTTCATCATGCCATCTACGAGCGATTGTTCTGAATATGTTGTCGTTTTCCCTTCTGACAGGCAGTGATTCAAAGTAGCCTTTTTCATTGAATTCATTGTGCTGCTCTTGATGTAGGCCAGAACAAAATCCTATTTTATGCAATAGCCCGGTCAGCGCTGAAGTGCCGCTGCGGTGCATGCCGAGCACTACGAGAAAAGTCATGATTGAATTTCCATTTAACTTACTGCGGATTTCAATTTAACAGTATATTTCATCGCAATCTAACAAAGGGGTATAGATTAAGAAACCAGTATTTATACCAGTTCACAGTTGCCTGCGGATGCCATGGTTATAATGCCAATGTTCTCTTACCCAGGGCTTTGCTCTTTCAATGAAAATCGCAGTCGCCGGCACCGGCTATGTAGGCCTTTCCAACGCAGTTCTGCTGGCGCAGCATAACGATGTGGTGGCACTCGACATTCTGCCCGCGAAGGTGGCGTTACTGAACCAGAAGCTGTCTCCGGTCATGGATGCCGATATTTCCGACTACCTGCACAATAAGCCGCTGCGCCTGCGTGCCACCACCGACAAGCACGCGGCCTATGCCGGTGCCGACTTTGTCATCATCGCCACCTCCACCGATTACGACTCCAGCACCAATCACTACAACACCGCTTCGGTCGAAGCCGTGATAGAGGATGTGCTCGCCATCAACCCGCAGGCGGTGATCGTGATCAAATCGACGGTGCCGGTGGGCTTTACCGCACGGGCGCGTGAGCAATACGGCTGCAGCAACCTGATGTTTTCTCCCGAGTTTTTGCGTGAGGGCAAGGCCTTGCACGACAACCTGTACCCGTCGCGCATTGTGGTGGGCGAGCGCTCGGCGCGGGCCGAGGTTTTTGCCAATCTGCTCAAACAGGGGGCCGTCAAGCAGAACATCGACACGCTTTTTACCGATTCCACCGAGGCCGAGGCCATCAAGTTGTTTGCCAACAGCTATTTGGCCATGCGGGTGGCTTATTTCAACGAGCTGGACTCCTATGCCGCCACGCTCGGGCTGGATAGCCGCCAGATCATTAAAGGCGTGTGTCTGGACCCGCGCATCGGCAGCCACTACAACAATCCGTCGTTTGGCTATGGCGGCTACTGCCTGCCCAAGGACACGCGGCAATTGCTGGCTGGTTTCAGTGCTGTGCCGCAGAACCTGATCGGCGCCATTGTGGCCGCCAATGCCACCCGCAAGGACTTCATCGCCGCCAGCATTTTGCAGCGCAACCCCCGGGTGGTGGGCATTTACCGGCTGGTGATGAAGGCGGGCTCTGACAATTACCGTTCATCGAGCGTGCAGGGCATCATGAAGCGCCTCAAGGCCAGCGGGGTGGAGGTGATCGTCTATGAGCCGGTGCTGACCGATCCCGACTTTTTCCGCTCGCCGGTGGTCAACGACCTGGCTTTGTTCAAGCAGCAGGCTGATGTGATTGTGGCCAATCGGATTACTGATGAGCTGAAGGATGTGGCCGATAAAATCTATAGTCGGGATTTGTTTGGCAGTGATGCCTAGGCCAGCATCTCCAGCAAAATAGGATGCCACAACTCCAGCTCAATATTGCCCATCTTGCTGCCCAGCCGCCCCTTGTCGATTGATCGCACTTGGTCGAGCAGGATGCGGGCGGTTTTGCGTTTGAATTTGATTTCGGGCCGACAGCCCAGTGTTTGCCCACTGCTGGTCAGCGGGGCAATGATGACACGGGGCAGGGCGGCATTCATGTCATCAGGCGACACGACGAGGGCGGGCCGGGTCTTCTTTATTTCGCTGCCTATGGTCGGATCAAGGTTTACCCAATAGACCTCACCACGCAGGATTTGTGGCTTGGCGGCGCCACTCACCATGTCCAGTCCTCGCTGCCTTCTTCGGCACTGATGCTGTCCAGCACCGCCTCTTCGGCTTCTGGCTGACTATTGTCAAACCAGCCGGCGCGGGGTTGTTTCAGTGCTTCAAGGATCAGCCGCTTGCCCTTTACCTGCAGGTTGATGCCATCGTTGAGCTCACAGCTGGCGAGCAAGGCGGCCGGAATGATGATCCCTTGGGAATTGCCGATTTTTACAAGGTTGATACGCATGGGCTGTCACGCCATTCATGGATATGTTAATACAATGTTAGTACGTATCGATGTGCATTGCCAGCAAATCAGCAAAGCTGTCTGGTGGGTGGGTACCAAAGACTAGTACACGGTTCGCAGTTCTGCCACTTTCCTGATTGGCATGCTTCCCCGCTCGGTTATCATTTGAGTCTGATCAACCCTTACCAATGGACACCATGACCAATAACTACACAGGCACTGTCGGCATCGTCGGGCTCGGTTATGTCGGGCTGCCGCTGGCATTGCGTTTTGCCGAAGCCGGCGTGAAGGTGCTGGGCTTTGATATAGACCACAGCAAGGTGGCTGCCCTCAATGCCGGCCAGAGCTATATCAAACATATTGGCGACGCCGCCGTCAGCCTGGGCCGTCAACGCGGCATCACCGCCACCGCCGATTTTGCCCGCGCCGGCGAGGCGGATGCGCTGATCATCTGCGTACCAACGCCGCTCAACAAATACCGTGAGCCTGATCTGAGCTATGTGACCGGCACCATGGATTCACTGCTGCCGTACTTGCGCAAAGGCCAGCTGGTGTCGCTGGAAAGCACCACCTACCCCGGCACCACCGAAGAAGAGCTGAAGCCGCGCATCGAAGCGCGCGGCCTGGTGGTGGGCAAGGATGTGTTCCTGGTTTATTCACCCGAGCGCGAAGACCCGGGCAACGTCAGTTTCCGCACGCAGACCATTCCCAAAGTGGTGGGTGGTGTCACGCCGGCTTGTCTGGCGGAGGGCGTGAAGCTGTACAGCGCGGTCATCGATAAAGTGGTGCCGGTCAGCTCCACCCAGACCGCCGAGATGACCAAGCTGCTGGAGAACATTCACCGCGCCATCAACATCGGCCTCGTCAACGAGATGAAGATTGTGGCCGACCGCATGGGCATCGACATTCATGAAGTGATCCGCGCGGCCGCCACCAAGCCGTTCGGTTTTGTGCCGTATTACCCGGGCCCGGGTCTGGGCGGCCATTGCATTCCGATTGATCCGTTCTACCTGACCTGGAAGGCGCGCGAATATGGCGTGCATACCCGTTTTATCGAGCTGGCCGGCGAAGTGAACACGGCGATGCCACAGTGGGTGGTGGGCAAGGTGATGGACGCGCTCAATGAACGCGAGCGCTCGATCAAGGGCAGCAAGGTGCTGGTGCTGGGCATCTCCTACAAGAAGAACATCGACGACATGCGCGAGTCGCCGTCGGTGAAGCTGATGGAACTGCTGCAAGCCAGGGGCGCGGTGATTGCCTATGCCGATCCGTGGGTGCCGGTCTTTCCCAAAATGCGTGAACATCATTTCGAACTGGCCAGTGTCGAAGTGACGCCGGCCACGCTCGCTACCTACGACGTGGTGCTGATCGCCACCAATCACGATGTGTTTGACTACGCCATGATCAAAGCCCACGCCCGGCTGATCGTGGATACCCGCGGGGTTTATCAGGAACTAGCGGCCAATGTGGTGAAGGCGTAAAACATAGTAAGTGCCGGCAACTAAATTAGGAAAACAGCGGGTTCCTACTAAACTGAGTCGCGACAGCGAATTGTTACGGCTGTCAGGGAAAGGAACGCAAGGATGCAATTCGAAGTGCTGGGCTCGTTCAGCATGGTCGAGGCTTTTGCCATTTCAGGGGGCATACGGGAGCTATTGATACGAGGCGCATGGAGTAGGCAAGCGCAAAATGAAGATCAAGCGCTTTCTGGACTAGACACTATGATCACCATCGATAAAGACACTCGCTTTGTTCTCTGTATCAACGATAGCGGGTGCGAGGATCTCGAAAAGAGCAAGGTTTATCCGATTCTCCCCGACAGCAAGGCGGAGCAGGAGGGCTATTTGCGTGTAGTCGATGAATCTGGCGAGGACTACCTATATCCCTCCACCTGCTTTGTCATACTCGATATTCCGCTAACGGCGCGCAAGGCGCTGGCCATGAAATCTGATTCTGACGCTTATTAATTCGCTGACAGAGCGATCCCTCCGGGCGCAGTATTCAAGGAACGATTTGTCTGAAACACCCGAGCTGGCACGCTTTCTGCTGGAGATACAGCAGGTACACGCCAACAGGAGTGCTCACATGCTTAACTATTTCACGCAGCTATCTCGCAGCAAAATCGTACTTTGGTGCTATTTAGTGTGGTATTTGGTGAATTTGGGCTTTGAATTTGACCCATCACCGCAGATCTGGATCAACTCCATTGGCATCAGTCTGGTGATCGGTTGTGCACTCATTCTGAGCGTCAGCTCGGGCACACAGACCAAATTGGATCACTGGCAGACTTTCCGGCTGTTTGCCATGCCGTTCTGTGTGTCCAGTTTTTCAGCGCTGATCAAGGGCAAGGGCTTCTGGCTGATCGTGCCGCCCGCCCCCGAGCAAATGCTGGCCTGTGTGGTGGCCATCACGCTGTTTGTGGTGGCGGTAAGCGCCCTTAAACACGGCACTCACAAGCCGGTGCTTGTGCTGCAGCGCTAAGGGCTGGCCGTTTACTTCTTGATGATCAGGTCTTCTTTCGCGAACGTGGCAATGTCGTGCATCTGCTCGACACTGAGCGCGCCGTTGAAACTCGGCATCTGGCCTTTGCCGGTGCTGAGCATGGCCATGATGGTGTCGACTGTCAGCGCGGAGGTGAGTTCAGCGCCGCCGCCGTGGCCGCCGGTGCCGGTTTCGCCGTGGCAATAGACACACACCGCCATGTATGTGGTTTTACCGGCCGCTTTGTTAGCTTTGCGCCCGGCGGGTGGGGTGGCCACGTTCTTGAGTGCTGCGGTGGCATTGCCCGCCATGGTGGGGTTCGGGTTGGCAGCGGTGGTGCTGACAGTGGGCACTGAGTTGAGCGTGCCGTCCAGCGAGAACAGCCACACGCCATCGCCTTTCTGCGCGCCAAACAAACCGCCGCCGGCATAGGTGGCGATATATTGTTTGCCCTTGTACTGGAAGCTGCTCACCGCCGAGTTGATCGGCGCATCGGTGCGGAATTCCCACAGCTTGTTGCCATTGCGCATGTCCATGGCTTCCAGGCGGCCGTCGTTGCGTCCCATGAACAGCAGGCCGCCGGCGGTGGCGAGCTGGCCGCTGCGACAGCCGTCATTGAACTGGCGCTGCCAGGCGATCTTGTTGGTCTTCAGGTCTACTGCCGAAATGAGGCCGCGCCGCAACAGGCCGGCGCCGACATAGGCGCCGCCCAGGAACTGCTGTTTGAAATTGGGCTTTTCATACTGAGTGGCATTGGCCACGGCCGCATTGGCTGTGTCGGTGGCGCACACAAACATCAGGTTGGTGGCCGGGTCATAGGCACTGGGCGGCCAGTTGACTGCGGCCAGCGGCGTGAACGGCACCGGTTTGTCGAAGAACGGCGTGAAAATGGCGCCTTTGTTGATCAGCTCGTAATTTTCCGGGGCATAGGGAATGTCGAGCGGCACCAGCGCATCGCCTCTGGGCACGGGCTGGGTGGCAGCAGTGGCCTGCCGCGGTTCCTGCATCACTGGTTTTTCATCGATGCCGATCAAGGGTTCGCCAGTGAGGCGGTCGAGCAGATAGATCCAGCCGGTCTTGCCGGCCTGCGCCAGCCCTTTGCGTTTGACGCCGTTGTAGTTGGCTTCAAACAGGATGATCGGGTTGGGGGCGTCGTAGTCCCAGATGTCGTGATGCACTTCCTGGAAATGCCATTTGTATTTACCGGTTTTGATGTCGAGCGCCACGATGGAGGCGGTGAACAGGTTGTTGCCGGGCCGCACGCCGCCACCCACCACCGGGCCGGCGTTGCCGGTAGAGAAATACAACAGGCCAGCGTCAGGATCTACTGCCGGAGTGTGCCAGATCGGCGCGCCGCCCCATTCCCACACGTTTTTGTCCTGCGGCCAGGTGTCGTGGCCGAACTCGCCGGGGCCGGGAATGGTGTAGAAGGTCCAGATGTCAGCGCCGGTCTTGGCATTGAAGGCACGCATGCGGCCACGTGTGCCCATGTCGCCGCCGGCGTTGCCGATGATGACCATGCCGTCGTAATAGAGTGGGGCAGCCGTGAAGCTGTAGCCGACTTTGGGATCGGCCGCCTGCACTGTCCACGCAACCTTGCCGGTCTTCTGGTCGAGCGCGACCAGTTTGGAGTCGAGCTGGCCGATGTAAATTTTGCCGTCACCCATGCCGACGCCGCGGCTGACCCAGCCACAGCACACCAGCGCATCAGTTTCCTTGAGGCCGGATTGATAGCTCCACAGGGTTTCACCGGTGTCGATGCTGATGGCGAACACGTCATCCTGGCCGGTGCTGATGTAGAGCACGCCTTCATAGATCAGCGGCTGGCCCTGGTTGTTATGGCGCAGTTCCAGCGCCGAGCCTTTGAGGCCGGCGCGCCACACGCCTTTCAGTTTGCTGACATTGTCGCGGTTGATCTGGTTGAGCGGCGAAAAGCGCTGGTTGCTGAGGTTGCCGCCATTGGTGAGCCAGCCGTCTTGCGGCAGCGCCTTGAGCTGTTCGATGGTGAACGCCGGGGCAGGCTTGATGGCCTCGGCAGCATTGCTGCTGCCAGTCCACAACCCCGACAGGGGGGCAGCAATAACAGCGAGAGAAAGGCAGAAACGGCGAATCGCAATGTGGGACATGGGCTAACCCTGGCGGGAGTGACTGGTGGCCCGGGATTATAGCCAACCGCCGGCATTTGCAAATTGCTGAATATAGGTATTTGTGCCGGCGGTGCGAGCCACCCGGTGCGCAGATGCCGGTACAATAAGCGCCTTTTATGTCCTCAAGCCCTGGAGTCCCCATGAGTCTGAAACTATACGGCATGCCGCTCAGCAACTATTTCAACATGGTCAAGCATGCCCTGCAGGAAAAAGGCATTCCGTACGAATTGGTGACGGTGCGGCCCAGCCAGGAGCCGGAGTTCCTGGCCAAGAGTCCGATGGGCAAGGTGCCGATGCTGGAAACCGCGCAGGGCTGCCTCAGCGAAACCGATGCCATCCTCGATTACCTGGAAGAGGCTTATCCGCAGGTGCCGCTGCTGCCGCAAGACCCGTTTGCGCGTGCCAAAGTGCGGCAAATCATGAAGGTGCAGGAGCTGTACGTGGAAACGCCGATCCATGATCTGGTGGGCGTGATCTTTGGTCGTGAAGTGGCGGCCCATGTGAAGGACGCCTCGCAACCGGCGGCCCGCAAAGGGCTGGCCGCGCTGGGACGGCTGGTGAAGTTGCAGCCCTGGCTGGCTGGCAGTGAGTTCACGCTGGCCGATATTCTGGTGTTTTACTCGTTCACGCTCAGCAACCGCATTGCCGGCATGGTCTACCAGTGGGATCCCTTGCAGGAAGTGCCGGGCCTGAGCGAGTGGTACCAGCGCATGAGCGAGCGTGAAGTCACCAAGGCCGTGCTGGCCGACAGCAAGGCCGCCGCCGAGGCGATGGCGGCACGCGCCAAGGCAAACTGAGCGCCGGTAGTCACGCCCGGCATGCAGCTGGGCGGTGGTCCCTGTTCACCGGGCTTGCAGATAGTGCGGCCCGAGTTTGTTCACATCGTCACAGCCCAGCAGCATCATCGAGCGCTTGAGTTCGCTGGCCAGCAGCGTAATCGCGCGTTCCACGCCGGGCTGGCCGCCGGCGGCGAGGCCGTAGAGATAAGGCCGGCCGATGCTGCAGGCAGTGGCCCCAAGCGCCAGCGCCTTGATGATGTCGCTGCCGCGGCGGATGCCGCCATCCACGATCAATTCCGCGCGGCCGGCCACCGCCTCCACCAGCGCCGGCAAGGCACTGATCGGTGATATCGCATGATCGAGCTGGCGCCCGCCGTGGTTCGACAGCATGATGCCGCTGGCGCCCAGTTCGACAGCGCGCTGGGCATCCTGCGCCGCCACCACCCCTTTCACCAGAAACGGGCCACCCCATTCCTGGATCATCCAGGCCAGGTCATCGAAGCTCACGGAGGGATCCAGCTGGCTGGCTGCATAGTGGCCGAGCGCGGTGGCATTGTTGACGCCCAGGCCGGCCTTATTCACCACATTGGCCAGCGTCACCGGCGGCTTGGTTAGCATGTTCCACCACCAGACCGGATGCAGCGCCATGTCAAACAAGGATGAGGCGGTGAAGCGGGGCGGTAGCGTGAAGCCATTTTGCAAGTCGCGCTCACGCTGGCCGGACGTCTGCACATCCACCGTCAGGATCAAGGCGTGATAACCGCTGGCTTTGCAGCGGGCGATGAATTCTTTCACCACGCCGCGATCTTTCCACACATAGATCTGGAACCACTTGGTGGCGTTGCTGTGGGCTGCCACGCTTTCGATGTTGTGGGTCGACATCGACGACAGCGCAAAGATCAGCTCCCTGGCTGCAGCCACCGCTGCCGCCGCCTTCTCGCCTTCATGATGAAACAGGCGCTGGCCACCGGTGGGCGAGAACAGCAGCGGCAAGGCGGAATCGACGCCCTGGATGCGCTTGCGCAGGTTGATGGTACTGACATCGGTCAGCGTGCGTGGTATCAGCGCGTGACGGCTGAAATCGCTGCTGTTGCGCCCCATGCTGACTTCGTCTTCAGCCGCGCCGTCCATGTAGTCAAACATGGCGCGGGGCAGTCTGCGCTGCGCCAGCGTGCGCAGATCGGCAATCGAATGGCAGTCGTTGAGGGTGGAAGGTTGGTACGAGGAGCGGTTCACGCGGTGTGACCTCTTGGCGGTAAACAATTCGGGAAAGACAGGAAACCAAATCGAAGATAAAGTAGCACCGCCTGCCATTCAAGAAAGTTCGTGTGCTTAATCTATTTGCCAAGAAAACCCCGCCTTCCACGCACGACCAGCTGGAGCTGCGCAGTTTTGTCAGCAGTTTGGCGGAAGTGGAGTGGTTGCTGCTGGTGCTGGTGGTGCTTTATTACCTCGCGCCCGGCACCCAGGTGGCAGAGCCGGCGGCGCTGGTGGCGTCGATGGTCGGCTTCGCAGTGTTTGTGATCGGGTTCAATTATTTCACCAGCTTCAGTGCGGATCATCGCTGGCAACTGGCGATCTCGACCTGGGTGATGATTGCGTTCATCACCTGGGTGATCTGGAATACCGGTGGCGTGCAAAGCCCTTTGTTCAATCTTTATCTGCTGGTCATCATCATCAGTGCCATGTCGCTGGGCAAAGTGACGACCATGCTGGAAATTGCACTGATGGGTGCTGCCTATTTCTACGTGGTGATGCAGCAAAGCGGCAGTTTCACGCTGATGGAATTCAGCCGCATCATGATTTTCTTTGCACCGTTTGCCCTGGTAGCCTGGGTGACAGCGTTGCTGGCGAGCGACATCCAGGCTGGCAAGACCCTGTTCAAATCACTGGCCAGCACCGATGAGATGACCGGCCTGCTCAACAAGCGCTCGCTCAATGCCGAACTGCATATCGCGACGCAAATGGCAGCACAGAAGCAGCACCCGTTGACGGTAATGATGTTTGATGCCGACAATCTCAAACAGACCAATGACACCCACGGCCATGCGGCGGGAGATCAACTGATTGCGCACATCGCTGCAATTCTCAAGTCATCCGTGCGGGCCAGTGATATTGTATGCCGTTATGGCGGCGATGAGTTTGTGGCAGTATTGCCGCAGATGAGTTTGCCAAAAGCAGTCGAAGTGAGTGAGCGCATACGCAATACTGTGGCGAACACTGCGTTTGAGTCACACGGGCAAACGCTGACAACTTCAGTGAGCGTGGGGTTTGCGACCTGGCCCGATCACACCCGGGACTTGACGCAATTGCTGCCGCTGGCGGATGCCGGTCTGTATGCAAGCAAGCGCAATGGTCGCAATCAGGTCACACAGGCACCGCAATCCGGACAATCAGCATGAAATCCATCGACAAGCTTGCCAGCCAGACTATCGCCAAGGTGCAGACACCCGTTGCCGGGCCTGCCAATGCCCGCGGCACTGTCGGCAATCGTGACCAGGTCGATGCCATCAACCAGTTGTTTGCCGAATTGCTGCTGGCCTACCATAACCAGTACCACAAAGCCTTTGCCGCCGCTGGCAGCGAAGCGCTCGCCAAGAAATACTGGCTGTCAGCGCTGGCCGAGTTTTCACCGGAAGTAATCCGCCGTGCCACCCGCCTGGTGGTACAAAACAACCAGTTTCTGCCTTCGCTGGCGACCATGGTGGCCACTTGTGAAAATGGCCAGGCGCTGTTTGGCTTGCCAACGGCCGAAGCGGCTTACCGGGAAGCGTGTCTGGCACCGGAGCCCAAACATCTGCACCAGTGGTCGCATCCAGCCGTGTATTTTGCAGCGCAGGCCACCGGCTGGTTTGCACTGGCCAATGAAGTGCAAAGCGCGGTCTTGCCACTGTTTGAATACAACTATGCACAGTGTTGCCGGCGTGTGCTGCACGGCGAAATGCTGGAACTGCCGGTAATTCCTGCATTACCCGAATCAGTGCCGGCGCCGCTGAGCACTGAAGACAATCGCAAAAAACTCAAGGCACTGCGCGCGCAATTCGATTTGTAGCAGCTGGCCGGGCAAGGTATTTATGGTGGTGGGTCCGATTGACACAAATTACGGCTCAGACCAGCACGGTCTGATCTGGGGCTATCGTTTCTCGCCGGGACGCCCGGCGGAAGCCATCACCACCGACACTTATGTGGCGGCGATGCAGGCCCCGGTGCCCGGCGGGCAACATGATTTTTTCTGGCTGCATCTGTCGCTGGCCAACTCTGCTTCCGAAAGCTGGTTGAAGCAAAGCCTCAAATTGCCGACTGCGTTTTTCGATTCATTGCGCACCGAAGAAAGCTCCACCCGCCTCGAGCTCGATGACGACATGCTGGTGGCGGTGGTGCACG
Organism: uncultured Gammaproteobacteria bacterium; assembly: GCA_903853385.1. Classification (GTDB taxonomy): domain Bacteria; phylum Pseudomonadota; class Gammaproteobacteria; order Pseudomonadales; family Pseudohongiellaceae; genus CAILUG01. Next base: position 10,844 of record CAINTJ010000112.1, on the reverse strand, counting down.
ACGTGCTGTTTGAAACCAGTTTTGAAACTGCGGCCGTGGGCAGCTCCAGTGTGTGCATCGGGCCGCAATTGCTGCTGAGTGCGCGGCTGCGGCCACTGCGCTCGATGGACAAGCTGCGGGAAGCGGTGCGCGCCGGCCATGTATTCAATTCGCCCGTGGAACTGCTGGCGCATTTGCTGCGTGAACAGGCCAATGTGTTGTCGGAAATCCTGCGGCGTTCCACGACCCGGGTTGACCAGATCGAAGATCGCCTGCTGGCCAATCGCAGTTCCACGACGCGGGCCGAACTCGGTGCCTTGCGGCGGTCGCTGGTGCGTCTGCAACGCTTGCTGGCACCGGAACCAGCGGCGTTTTTCCGCTTATTGAACCGGCCGCTGCACTGGATCAGTGAGGATGACTTGCAGGAACTGCGGCAGGCCGCCGAAGAATTTGCCGCCTCGCTCGGCGACTCAATTTCGCTGGTGGAGCGCCTGAAGTTGATCCAGGAAGAACTGGCGGCGCTCAACAACGAATCGACCAACCGCACCTTGTATGTGTTGACGATCGTGACGGTGCTGGCCTTGCCGATCAACCTGATTTCCGGCTTGTTCGGCATGAATGTCGGCGGCATCCCGTTCTATGGCAGCGAACACGGCTTTCGCATCATTTTCGGCAGCCTGATGGTGCTCACCGCCGTGCTGGGCTGGCTGGCACTCGGCCGCAAGCGCTAGGGTTTGCTCAAGCCGAGTGTGACTCTGACTTCCTTTGCTTAAGCCAGACGCTTGTACTTCACACGCGTTGGTTCGACATCGCCTTTGCGTTTGCGACGATCTTCTTCGTAGTCGGTGTAGTTACCGGGATGGAACATCACTTCACTGTCGCCTTCGAACGCGAGGATGTGGGTGCAGATGCGGTCGAGGAACCAGCGATCATGTGACACCACGATGATGGTGCCCGGAAATGCCAGTAAGCCTTCTTCCAGCGCCCGCAGCGTTTCCACGTCGAGATCGTTGGTGGGTTCGTCCAGCAGCAGCACGTTGGCGCCGCGCTTGAGCAGCTTGGCCAGATGCAGGCGGTTGCGTTCACCCCCGGACAAATCGCGCACCAGTTTCTGCTGGTCGGTGCCCTTGAAGTTGAAGCGGCCGACATAGGCGCGCGACGACACTTCGTAGCTGCCGATCACCATGTTGTCGAGGCCGTCGCTGACTTCCTGCCACACGGTGTTGGCGCCGTTGAGCGAGTCGCGACTCTGGTCGACATAGGCCAGATCGACGGTTTCGCCGAGCGTGATGCTGCCGCTGTCGGGCGTTTCCTGGCCCACCAGCATGCGCAGGAACGTGGTTTTGCCGGCGCCGTTACCGCCGATGATGCCGACAATACTGCCGCGCGGCACGCTGAAGCTGAGGTCGTTGATGAGGGCGCGGTCGCCGAAGCCCTTGGTCAGGTGCTCCACTTCGATCACTTTCTCGCCGAGGCGCGGGCCGGGCGGGATGTACAGATCCATGGTTTCATTGCGGGTCTGGAATTCCTTGGATTGCAACTCCTCAAAACGGGCCAGACGTGCCTTGCTCTTGGCCTGGCGCCCTTTTGGATTCTGTCTTACCCATTCCAGCTCGGCCTTGATGGTTTTGTTGATGGATGACTGCTGGCGCTGCTCGGTTTCCAGGCGTTTTTCCTTGGCCTCCAGCCAGTCGCTGTAGTTGCCTTCATAAGGAATGCCGTGGCCGCGGTCGAGCTCGAGGATCCAGCCTGCGGCGTTGTCGAGGAAATAGCGATCATGGGTGATGGCCACTACCGTGCCGGTGAAATCTTTCAGGAAGCGTTCGAGCCAGGCCACGGAACCGGCGTCCAGATGGTTGGTCGGTTCGTCGAGCAGCAGCATGTCCGGGTTGGAAATCAGCAGGCGGCACAAGGCCACGCGGCGCTTTTCACCACCGGACAGGTTTTTTACGATGGCATCCCAGGGTGGCAGACGCAGTGCATCGGCGGCGATTTCCAGCGTGCGATCGATTTCCCAGCCGTTGCAGCCATCGATTTGGCCCTGCAAAACTCCCTGCCTTTCCAGCAGCGTGTTCATTTCGTCGTCGCTCATCGGCTCGGCGAACTTGTCGCTGATGGCGTTGAACTCATCGAGCAGATTCTTGATCTCACGCACACCGTCTTCGACGTTTTCTTTCACAGTGCGGCTTTCATCCAGCTGCGGCTCCTGCGGCAGGTAACCGATGTTCAGATCCGGCTGTGGCCGCGCTTCACCGATGAAGTCGGGGTCAATGCCGGCCATGATGCGCAGCAGCGTCGATTTGCCGGAGCCGTTAAGGCCCAGCACGCCAATTTTGGCGCCCGGGAAGAAGGAGAGGGAGATGTCCTTGAGAATTTCGCGCTTGGGGGGAACAACCTTGCCAAGGCGGTGCATCGTATAAACAAATTGGGCCATAAAAACCGGGGTGTTAGGGTAGAATGAAGCCCTCAATTTTACTCGCAGCACGCAGATCAAGTCCATGAAAGGATGCTTGCGCTGTACTGAATGGCTGCAAAAATACCGGGACAAGTACGAGGAAACAATGCTTAACAAGACCATGACCATCGCCGGCTTCGACAACGAGCTGGACGCCGCCATCAAAGGCGAAGCCCGTCGTCAGGAAGAACACATCGAACTGATCGCGTCGGAAAACTACACCAGTGCGCGCGTGATGGAAGCCCAGGGCAGCGTGCTCACCAACAAGTATGCCGAAGGTTATCCCGGCAAGCGCTACTACGGTGGCTGTGAATTTGTTGACCAGGTGGAAACGCTGGCGATTGAGCGCGCCAAGCTCTTGTTCAAATGTGGTTATGCCAATGTGCAGCCGCACTCGGGCTCGCAAGCCAACACTGCGGTCTATGCTGCATTGATGAAGCCCGGCGATACCTTGCTCGGCATGAGCCTCGCCCATGGCGGCCATCTTACCCACGGTGCCAGTGTCAGCTTCTCCGGTCGTGTTTATCACGCTGTGCAATACGGTCTGGACCCCGCCACTGGCGTGATTGATTACGTGCAAATGGAGCAGCTGGCGCAGCAGCACAAGCCGCAAGTCATCGTGGCCGGCTTCTCCGCTTATTCCCGCATCATCGACTGGGCGCGGGTGCGCAGGATCGCGGATGGCGTGGGTGCCAAAGTAGTGGTGGATATGGCGCATGTCGCCGGCCTGGTGGCCGCTGGCCTTTACCCGAATCCGTTTCCGCATGCGCATGTTGTCACTTCTACCACCCACAAAACCCTGTGCGGCCCGCGTGGCGGCCTGATTCTGGCGATGGGCGATGATGAGGAGTTGTGCAAAAAACTGAATTTCGGCGTGTTCCCGGAAAACCAGGGTGGCCCGTTGATGCATGTGATTGCCGCGAAAGCCGTCTGCTTCAAGGAAGCCATGAGCCCCGAGTTCAACGCCTATCAGCAACTGGTGCTGGATAACGCGCGTGCGATGGTACAAGTGTTCTTGTCACGCGGCTTCTCGATTGTATCGGGCGGCACTGATGATCATCTGTTCCTGCTCAGCCTGGTGGGGCGTGAAGTCACCGGCAAGGAAGCGGACGAAGCGCTCGGCAAGGCCTACATCACCGTCAACAAGAATGCAGTACCCAATGATCCGCGTCCGCCTTTCATTACCAGTGGCATTCGTATCGGTTCACCGGCCGTCACCCGGCGCGGCTTTGGCATCGCGGAAGTCAGTGAGCTGGCCCACTGGATGTGCGACATCCTCGAAGACAGCAAGAACGACGCCTTGATCGCCACTGTCAAAACCAAAGTGTTGGCACTGTGCGCACGTTTTCCTGTTTACGGCTGAGGTAAGGCATGTTTTGTCCGTTCTGTAACGCCAACGACACCAAAGTGATCGATTCGCGTCTGGTTGCCGATGGCAACCAGGTGCGGCGCCGGCGTGAATGCATTACCTGTGCAGAGCGGTTTACCACCTTTGAAACGGCCGAGTTGTTGATGCCGCGACTGATCAAGCAGAAGGGTGCACGCGAGCCGTTCAATGAAGACAAGCTGCGCTCCGGCATGCTGAAAGCGCTGGAAAAACGTCCGGTCAGTCTCGAGAAGGTCGACGAAGCCATCAGCCATATCTGCCACAAGCTGCGTGCCAGTGGCGAGCGGGAAGTAGCGAGCCATTTGGTCGGTGAGCTGGTGATGGAAGAGCTGCGCAAGCTGGATGAAGTGGCCTATGTGCGCTTCGCCTCCGTTTATCGCAGCTTCAAGGATCTCAACGAATTCCGCGAAGCCATCGACAGCATCGAACAGAATTCCAAATCAGGCTGAACCCGGCTTGCTGCCTGGCGCAGGCAAGAACCCATCCTATGACGCAAGATGAAATTCACATAAGGCGCTGTTTTGCGCTGGCCGAACAGGGCCGCTACAGCTGCCGCCCTAATCCGGTAGTGGGCTGTGTGGTCGTCAAGGACGGCCTGTTGCTCGCCGAAGGCTGGCATCAGGTAGCTGGACAGGCGCATGCCGAAGTGCGGGCACTGGCACAGGCCGGCGTTGATGCGGCCGGCAGCACGGTCTATGTGTCGCTGGAGCCCTGTGTGCATCACGGCCGCACCGGGCCCTGTACTGAAGCGCTGATAGACAGCGGCATTGAGCGGCTGGTCTATGCGATGCAGGATCCCAATCCGCTGGTGGCGGGCAAAGGGCTGGCGCGGCTGCGTGCTGCCGGCATTGTGGTGGACGGGCCGCTGTTGGAAGCCGAAGCTGCCTTGCTCAATCCCGGCTTTATCAAACGCATGTCGAAAGGCTTGCCGTGGGTGCGCTGCAAGGTGGGCATGAGCCTTGATGCCCGCACGGCGATGCACAGCGGTGAAAGCCAGTGGATCACTGGCCCGGCGGCACGGACTGAAGTGCAATGGTTGCGGGCCCGCAGCTGCGCCGTGCTGACCGGTGTTGGCACGGTGCTGCATGACGATCCGGCGTTGACAGTGCGATTGGAGCATTACCGGGGTCTGCAGCCGTTGCGGGTGATTGTTGACACCAATGGCCGCAGTCCCGGCAAGGCCAGAGCCCTGAATTTGCCGGGCCAAGCGCTGCTGGCCTGCGGTCCGCAAGCAGCGCGCTGGCTGCAGCAGCAGGAAATCTGTAACAGTGGCTTGCAAGCTGACTGCACCGTGCTGGCCGTGCCGCTGCTCAATGGCAAACCCGATTTGCAGCAGTTGTTACGTACCTTGGCTGCCGAATGGTCCTGCAATGAAGTGCTGGTGGAAGCCGGCGCCACCCTGACCGGGGCCTTGCTGCAAGCGGGCCTGGTTGATGAGCTCATCACCTACCTCGCCCCGGCGTTGCTGGGGGATCAGGCCCGGCCGCTGGCAGTGTTGCCAGGCCTGGGAAAACTGGCTGACAAGATCACTTTGCAATTTATCGACGTGGCAATGGTGGGCGAAGATTGTAGAATCCGCTCCCGCGTTCTGAATCCACACTGAAAGTCTCCCATGTTCACAGGCATCATCGCAGCCACAGGCACTGTTTCCCGCATCCAGAACATTGGCGGTGACTGGCGTTTGACCATTCGCAGCGAAACGCTGGACCTGGCCGGTGTGCAGCCGGGCGACTCCATTGCCGTCAGTGGCGTGTGCCTGACTGCACTGGCGCTGGCGCCACAGCAGTTCAGTGCCGATGTGTCACGCGAAACGCTGGCCTGCACCACGCTGCAACACTGGCATGAAGGCGATCTGGTGAATCTCGAGCTGGCGCTGCAAGCGCACAGCCGGCTGGGCGGGCACATAGTCAGCGGCCATGTTGATGGTGTTGCTGAAGTGGTGAGCCGCAGCACCGATGCCCGCAGCGAAAGACTGGTGGTGCGGGTAAAGCCCGCGCTGGCGCGCTACATCGCGCACAAGGGCTCGGTGTGTCTGGACGGAGTAAGCCTCACGGTCAATGAAGTGAGCGGCAACGAATTTGGCGTCAACATCATTCCGCATACCGCTGACAAGACCACGTTGCAGTTGTTCAAGCCGGGGCGAGCGGTAAATGTGGAAGTGGATGTGATTGCCCGTTATCTGGAGCGGTTGCTGCAAGGCGCCGCCGACACAACGCAAGGACTGACGCTGGAACAATTGGCGCGCGCCGGTTTCCTACCTTCCTGAAAGAAATATATATGGCACTTAACAGCATAAGCGAAATCATTGAAGACTTCCGTCAGGGCAAAATTGTCATCCTGATGGACGATGAAGATCGCGAAAACGAAGGCGATCTGTTGATTGCTGCCGACAAGATTACGGCGGCTGACATCAACTTCATGGCCACCCATGCACGTGGACTCATTTGCCTGACGCTGACGCAAGAACGCTGCCGCCAGCTCAACCTGCCATTGATGGTACAGAGTAGCGCGCAACCGTTCGGCTGCAATTTCACCATCTCGATCGAAGCTGCCAGTGGCGTGACGACCGGCATTTCTGCGGCCGATCGTGCGCGCACGATTCAGGCGGCAGTGGCTGCCGATGCCAGACCCGCTGATGTGATCATGCCCGGCCACATCTTCCCGGTGATGGCCAAGGAAGGCGGCGTGTTGCGGCGTGCCGGCCATACCGAAGCCGGTTGTGATCTGGCCCGGCTGGCCGGACACTCCCCCGCTGCTGCTATTTGCGAAGTCATGAATGTCGATGGCACCATGGCGCGGCGTCCTGATCTGGAACGTTTCGCTGCCGAACACGGCTTGAAGATCGGCACGATCCAGGACCTGATCCATTACCGCATTGCCACCGAAAAAACCGTGGAGCGCACCCATCAATACCGTCTGCCCACCGAGCATGGTGACTGGGATGTCTACTGCTATCGCGATCTCTACAAAGACGGCAATCTCACCCATATGGCTCTGGTTAAAGGCAGCATCACGCCTGATGAGCCGGTGCTGGCCCGCGTGCTGGTAACGGATACCTTGCGTGATCTGCTGGGAGTGGCCAATCCGCTGCGGTCGAGCTGGTCCTTGCATCGCTCGATGGAGCGTATCAGCCAGGAAGGCAAAGGGGTCGTGGTACTATTGGCCAATGAGCGCGGTAGCGGGGAAGTGACCGAACAGCTGGATCGCTTCCAGCAACTGACCGAGGGGCGCACCCCACCTTCATCGCCACAGGGCAGTTATCTGACGGTGGGTACCGGCTCGCAGATCCTGCGCGATGTCGGGGTCGGCAAGATGCGGGTGATGAGTTTCCCCACCAAATACGCCATCTCCGGTTTCGGCCTGGAAGTGGTTGAATACGTTCCCAGCAAATAACGCAGTCGAGACCAATAAGTCCATGAGCAATATCCGCAGCTATGAAGGCGATTTCGGCCCAACCAATGCTACCTATGCATTGGTGGTGTCGCGGTTCAACAGTTTTGTGGTCGACAGTCTGCAGGCAGGCGCGATCGATGCGCTGCTGCGGCACGGAGTGCCGGAGAAAAACATCACGGTGGTGAAAGTGCCAGGCGCGTTTGAACTGCCGATGGTGGCAAAACGGCTGGCAGACTCGAAAAAATACGATGCAATCATTGCGCTGGGCGCCGTGATTCGCGGCAGCACACCGCATTTTGAATATGTGGCCGGCGAATGCGTCAAGGGTCTCGGCCAGGTGGGCATGCAGCAGAATCTACCAGTGGTGTTTGGTGTGTTGACAGTCGACAGCATCGAGCAGGCCATTGAACGCGCCGGCACCAAGGCCGGCAACAAGGGCGCTGATGCAGCGATGACGGCGATTGAACTCGTCAGCTTGTTGCGCAAACTGGACAGTTGAGTCGAATGGCCAATCATAATGCAGGTGTTTCGGTAGCCCAGCGCAAACGCGCACGCGACCTGCTGGTGCAGGCTTTGTACCAAATGCAGATAGGCGGTGCGCCAGTCGAGCAGGTTGAGGCGGAGTTTCGCGCCGACAATGGTCGCAAAACCGACTGGGATTTTTTTCATGACGCCATTACCTATATTGCCGGCAATGCCGAGGCCGTAGACAAAACCTACGAACTCTACCTCGATCGGACCGTGAAACAGCTGGATCCGATTGAATACGGCATATTGCGCCTCGGCATCTATGAATTGGGTCAGCGCATCGAAGTGCCGTTCCGTGTAGTCATCAACGAATATGTCGATCTCGCGAAAAAATACGGGGCCAGCGAAAGCCACAAATTCATCAATGGCGTGCTCGACAAGGCCGCGCGCAAACTGCGGGCACTGGAACAGCGCGCCTGAACCTGCTCCATCCGGGAAGCACGATGGCTCTTTCTGAATTTGACCTCATTTCCCGCTACTTCAACCAAAGTGGACTTGCCGCCGATCCGGCGCAACATACGAGTGTGGTGCTGGGCATTGGCGATGACTGCGCGTTGTTGAGTATTGCGCCTGACCAGCAGTTGGCCGTCTCCATGGATGTGCTGGTCGAGACTGTGCATTTTCCTGCCGGGGCTGATGCAACGCTGATTGCCGAGCGTGCACTTGCAGTCAACCTCAGCGATCTTGCTGCGATGGGTGCCAGGCCGCTGGGTTTCACGCTCGGCCTTACCTTGCCGCGTGTAGACGAGCGCTGGTTGCAATCCTTCAGTCATGGCCTGCGCGAAAGCGCATTGCGTTATCGTTGTCCCTTGCTTGGTGGTGACACCACGCGTGGCCCTTTGCAAATCGCCATCCAGGTGCATGGCCTGGTACCGGCCGGCACTGCCTTGACTCGCAGCGGCGCCAAGGTGGGTGATGATGTTTATGTGTCTGGCATTTTGGGCCGCGCCGGACTGGCGTTGTCAGTTTTGCAAAATACCTTGCCGGCCGCCAATGCCGGGCAGCGCGCTGAATTGCTGGCTGCCTACTACCAGCCACAAGCACGACTGGCGCTGGGCTCGGCGCTGCGTGGCATTGCCTCTGCGGCCCAGGATGTCTCCGATGGCGTGCTGGCTGATCTGGCTCATATCGCCGGGCGCAGTAGGGTTGGGTTGCAACTGGAGGCAGCTGCCATTCCGGTAGCCCCGGTCGTGCGTGCGCTGTGTGATTCTTCAAAAGCGCTGGAGCTGGCTTTGACTGCGGGTGATGACTACGAGCTGGTGTTCACGGCGGCGCCTGCTGAACGCGCAGCCGTGCTGGCGGCCGGACTCAGTGCCCGCGTTGCGGTCACCCGCATTGGTGTGGTGGTGCCGGGCAGCGGTGTTGAAGTCAGCACTGGCAGTGGCGAACTACTGCAGTTTGCGCAGCAGGGCTTTCAGCATTTTTAGTCGTGTGATTCGGAGCAAAGCCTTGGGCAGACAAGTGCTTCGGAAACACGCCGTGAATACATCCCCCCTAGGCTTGCTTCGGCCATCCATGGCCTCAGACGGTTTCCGAAGCACTTGTCTGCCCAAGGCTCGCCAGTCCAGCGAGAAATTCTTTAAAGCCGGAACCAACACAAGCAATTCTACCAACCCTGTGCCGGCCAGAAGCTGTGCGCAGAATCGTGTTGAAAGCATTTAAGAAAATTCTGCCTTTACAAAAACCGGATTCAGTACTTAACTGAGGCTGATTTTCCTTTACCGGTTTCACATGGAGGTGAGCTGTGTATCCGCATGCCCGTGGTCTCACGCTGATCGAAATGATCATCGTCTTGGCGGTTTGTGCATTGCTGTTTGGTTTGGCCGTGCCCGGCCTCGGCAGTATCATCATAAAAAATGAAAGTGAAGTACTGGTCAACGAGATGGTAAGGTTGATGGCTTATGCCCGCAATGAGGCGGTGACCCAGGCCAGGACTGTGACACTTTGTCGCAGCGGCGACGGGCTTGGTTGTGGCGGGCAATGGGAGCAGGGCGTGCTGCTGTTTACCGACCTTAACGAAGACGGCGCTTTCAATGGCGCTGACCAACTGCTGCGCCAGCGCAGTTTCAAACCCGGGCTGGGCAGTTTGCGCCTGCGCTCATTTCCCAACCGTCAGTATGTGCAATTCAGTGCGTTGGGATTCACCAACAAACAGAACGGCAGCTTCACCTGGTGTCCATCCGATCATAATCCGGAGCTGGCCCAGCAAATCATCTTCATTCAGTCTGGCAGAACCCGGCTCGCACGTGACACCAATGGTGACGGGATCCGGGAAGGGGCCGACGGCAAGCCGCTAAGCTGCCAGTAACTTGGCTAAACGCAGCCAGGCGATTACCAGCACTGGGTAGTCGCTGCGTTGGTGCTGGTGACGGCAGTTTTGGCGCCAACACTGGTGAGCGTGTATTTGTAGCAATCAGTATCAAGCAGCTGGGTGCCCAGTGCCGTAGCCGTCATGCTCCAGCCGGTGCCACCACCGGTCAGTGTAAGTGCTATTGAATAATAGCCGGCGTCGCTGGTGATCGGCTGGTTGGCGGTCGCGCCAGTGATAATGTCAGCAAAATTGCCGGTGTAATTGTTTTCCCGGAAATAATAGCGTTCTTCCAGTGTGGCCAGTCGGGTCAGCGAGATCTTGGCATCGGAACGATTGGATTTCTGGGTTGATTTTCGGTATGCCGGTATCGCCACTGCCACCAATATTCCGATGATGGCCATCACGACAATCAGCTCGATCAAGGTAAAGCCCCGCAATTTTCTCATTTCTGGTTCCTGCCCTCGCTATTGGCCACGCTGGCTATCGTGTTTGTTTCTGGATTAGCTTGCAAGCTGCTGGCTCAGAACAGTATCTCCAGCTGCTCCCACGACATCCGGTTCCTGGTGGCCGGAGCCGAAGTGAAGCCTGTGCTCGCAGTTACCCCGGTGGTTGAACCCGATACGATCGAGACATCACCTTTATTAGTGGCATTGACGCCCGTTTCATCCCCGGTGCGCTCAATGGCGTCCTTGAGGCTGGGAATGGTCCCCATCGCAAGAATGGCGGCTATGGCGAGTACCACGATTATCTCCAACATGGTAAAACCCCGCACAGGGTGCGGACCGGTAATG